>CADCCQ010000001.1 GCA_902799955.1 uncultured bacterium
CACGATCTTGCACAGCACGTGGATGTGGTTGTCCATCACCGTGAACGCCTCCAGGACCACGCCGCTGAACTCGGCGGCGATCCTGATGAGCTCCGCCAGACGCGTCTTGACCTTCGCCTTGCGAAACAGGAACTGCCTGTTGCACGCTCGTGAAGTGAGATGATAGTATGCGGTCCCGTCCGCCGTGCTCTTCACCCTTGCCGTCCTTGCCATTTCTTGTACCTCCCTCTTTGTTCGTTGCATCCGACCGGCATAGTGGCCGCGCGGCACTTCCGCGCAGCCCCGGTCTACGCGATGTAGTCTACCACATTTCACGAAAAAGATTGTAACGCAATTGTAACATCTGGAAAATATTTTTCTCCGCCCCTGCCAACCGCATAATCGCGGCACACGGGGAGAGACCCCTCTTCATCGATAGGGAGACACCACTTTGTCATGGGTGTTCCGTTACGGGGAGAGACCCTTGTGTTTGGACTTTGGTGTTTGGAGCATTGTTCACAAATCTCAATTGTTCACAATTGCCACCAATACAAATCTCCACCATTATGATTTGTGAACATTTGGGTCTGGCATTGGGGAGAGACCCTGGTGTCACTTGGGGAGAGACCCTTTGACAGGACAGGGAGAGACCCTGGTACTACTGACAAGATGGCGCTGGTGATGACGAATGAAATGAATACAAGATGGCGCTGGCGAATGGAATGGGGAGCAGTTAGGCGAGGTGCCGTCTGCGGGCGATGATGGCGAGTGAGGCGGGGACGGCGACTGCAAGGGCGAACGCAAGCGCGGAAGCAGCGCCTATCGCGATTTCCGTCCATGGCACCGCAAAGCTCGCCGGCAGGCCCCAGTTGGCCATCGCCTTTCGAGTAGCGAAAGTGAAGAGCCACCCGGCGGGCGCGCCGCCGACAAGCCCCAAGGCAATTCCCGCGATGGAAGTCCTGATCGCTTCGCCAGCAAGACGCATGGCAAGATACGAACGCGTGGCGCCAACGGCCCTTAGCACGGCGAACTCGCGGCGGCGGGCGTCCGCGCTTGCGACAAGCATCGCGACAAGGCCGATGGCCATCACCGCGACGAAAATGAACGGCACCTTCGCCATCGCGCCGATTATGCTGTTGCCGTGCGCAAGCGTCCCGTCAGAGACCTCGTCCCGCGAATGAAGGCGCACGGCATTGCCGAAGACCTCGCCGGCGTCGCCGGCGCGGCATCCACCGCCAAGGGCGGCAGCAATAGCGGATTCCACCTTGCGTCCGGCCTCGAACACGCCGTGCTTCGCCAGGAAACCGGGGTCGTAGTCGAGCCAGAGATGGGTCATGGGGACATGCTGCTGCGGCCTTGGATCGGCGGCGGCTAAAGTGTCAAAGCCGACGAAGACCGGTCCGTCGGTGTGCACGGGCATTCCACCCATTCCGCGGAGGAGTCCGCGGCTCGTGACCATGTGCCAGTTCAAGTCGACGACGCCGACTATCTTGAGGCGCATCTTCAGTCCGACGCCGCAGTCGAGCTGGACGAAATCGCCTAGATGGAGCGAACGTGCGCGCGCCATCATCTCGGTGATTATGCAGGCGTCGGATGAGGCAATCGCCTTCTGTGCATCCTCGCGGCTGCCTTCGACGAAACGGAAGCCGGGAAGGTAGTCGCTGGCAAGGAGGAGAGCGTTTCGGTACGCCTTGCGCGGGCCGCCGCGGCCTCTACGGCCCATGCCCATGGCGGGGCGTCCCCCGCCGGCGGGCCGCCCGCCGGCACGTCTTTCCGCCGGACGCGCGCCTTCACGTTCGGTGCGCACATCGGGGGACTTCGCGTCGGACGCCATTCTGTCTTTCCCTCCTGCTCGGCGTCCACCAGGCATCTGGAGCTCCTCAAGCGGATCGAAATTGACCTGAAGTGGCTGGAGTTCCGCAATGTGTCGGACGCCTTCAATTCCGCGCAGCTTGTCAATGTCGAACGAGGAAGCACCCTTCGGAAGAATCGATACGATGGCGTCCGGCCATTCCGGCGAAGGGACGAAGGCGCACATCAGCGACGAGCCCCAGACCTCGACGGCGACAAAGGCACCAAAGCCAAACGCGAAAGAGACGATCATTCCAATGTGGCGGCTTCTCGGAGGCATTAGGCTCGCGGCCTCCAGCGGGCGCACCGAGAGTGCACTCTTCATTGCAATCAACGTGGCGGCAAGCGCGAGAATCGGCATTGCCGCCGCGCATATCGCAATTGCCGGGCACGACACAGCAGCCCCTGCCGGAAACACCGTGCGTTCGAAAGCGGCGTACGAGTGTATAGACGCGGCGGCGACAAGCGAGCCAAGCACGAGCCCCGCCGCTGAAAGAAGTAGCGCCTCCGCGAAGACGCGGGCGACAACGCCGCTTCGCGTCATGCCGACGACGCGGAGGAGCGCGATCTCGCGGCGCCTCGCCTCGACGGAGAGGAGCAGCGTGTTCACGAGCAGCCCGAACGCGGTGAGCGCGGCGGCCCAAAGAAGGAGCATCTTCGACTTGTCGATGTTGCGTCCCTCGTCAGTGACGAACCCGGGAGCCAGGTCGTCAACGGACGGCGCGGCGAAAGACGTCCACTCCTCGCCTATCTTCGCGGCGGTCTCCGGCGAGACGAATGCGTTTGGATAAGGCGCGGCGCGCGAGACGGGGCGGCTCCAGTCGATTACCTCGGAAATCTTCAGAGTGTATGCGCCCTTCTCGCCGACGAGCGTCAGGTCCGAGCCAACGGGCGGCGCCGGGAGGCGGCGCTGCGCGAAAAGCGCACGGGTGACGGCGATGCCGTCTACGCCACGCCGCGTGGCGACGACGGCGGACATCGGCGGGCCTTGCATGACGTGTCCGCCAGGGCGGTAGTCAAGGGCCATACGGGCGACCATCGCCCCACGCTCCACGGGGACGGCCTTCAGAAGCGATTCGGCGAGCCTCGGGGCCTGCGCGTCGTTCGTCGCAACGAGCGACTTCATGAAGACAACGGCGCCGACGGCCGCCGCGACGCCGAGGACGGCGCACCAATGGCGGGCCTTCACCTGCAGTTCTCCAGATAGAGCCTCGAGACAAGCGCGGCGTCGCCATGAGTCTCGCAGGACGCGGCGATAACGCCGCCAGAGAGGAAATGCACCTTCGTCGCCGTCGCCGCGACGACGGGATCGTGCGTCACCAGCAAAATGGCGCTTCTCTCCGTTTCGTTTAGCTGCCTAAGCAGTGTGCAGAGCGACTTGGACGCCTCGGCGTCGAGGTTGCCGGTAGGCTCGTCGGCTAGGACGACCTCCGGCTCCATCAAAAGCGCGCGCGCGACGGCGACGCGCTGTCGTTCGCCGCCGGAGAGCTCGATGCACCTGGAGCCAAGGCGTCCATCAAGGCCGAGCGCGCAGGCAAGCTTCTCCAGTCGCTCCGCAGGGACCTTGGCGCCGTCAAGCCTGGCGGGGAGGAGTATGTTGTCGCGGACAGTCTTGTCGTCAAGGAGGTTGAACGCCTGGAACACGACACCGACGTGGCGGCGGCGGAACTTAGCGGCGGCGGCATCGCTCATTCGCACCACGTCGCGTCCGCCTACGGACATCTCGCCGGAGTCGGCGGGGACGAGACCGGAGGCGATGTGGAGGAACGTGGACTTTCCGCTTCCGCTTGGCCCCATCAGCGCCTCGAAGCTCCCCTCTCCGACGGAAAGGTCCAACCCCTTCAGAACCTCGCGTCCGCCATAGCTCTTCTTCAAACCCGTCGCCTTCAACGCCTCCATTGCCTATCTCCTGTTGTTGTCATTATCTTCAATGTTCACAAATGCCAATTGTTCACAAATGTCATAATTGACACAACTACAAACATCTGGTATTTGCAAAGCGAATCACCTTTCGCTCCTCAAAGCCGGATCGAGCCTGTCGCGAAGGTAGTCCGCTAGGTGGTTGAACACCAGCACAAGCACAAGTATGGCGAGCGTGGTGAATGTCATCTCCCACCAGACGCCCTGCCAGAGGCGCATTCTCGCGTTGTTTATCATTACGCCCCAGCTCGGTTCGCCCTGCACTCCGATGCCGAGGAACGAGATGAAGACCTCGGTCGAGACGGCGGACGGGAAGCGGATGGAGAACTGTATGAGAATGATGTGCGCGACATTTGGCAGGACATGCCGGAACATTATCCTGGCATGGGAATAGCCGAGGGTCTTCGCGGCGAGAACGTACGCCCTGGACGACTGCTTCATCACCTCTGCGCGGACGGTTCGGCACACGCCGACCCACGTGGTGAGGCCGATGCCAAGGTATATACCGAGAAGGCCCTTACCGACGACAAGGGATATCGCGAGGATGAAGAGAAGCCCCGGCATCGACGCTACGGTAGCCGACAACCATACGACTATTGAGTCCGTTTTGCCTCCGAAGTAGCCGCCGAGAAGTCCAAGGAGGACGCCGAGCGGGATGGCGATCAGCGAAGTCATCACGCCGACGTGGAACGCGATACGCGTACCCTGCACAAGACGGGCGGCGACGGACCGCCCCAGGTTGTCGGTCCCCAGAATGAAGCGGGACGACTGGTCGGCGGGATCCTTCGAGAGCGGCGGGAGGTATCGCGCGTCGAGGCGCACCTGGTTGTACCCGGCCGTGACGTCCCTGGCAGCCGCGACGCGGTACTGGACCTCGCCGTATATCGCGGCGACTAGGTACATCGCGAGGACCGCGAGACAGAGTTTGACGGAAAACTTCAAAGCCACTCGCGAGGTAGGGATGAGAGAACAGCCTCGACGACCTCCGCCAAAGTCATGTTGCTCGAATCGATCTCCACGGCGCCGTCCGCCTTTCTAAGAGGCGCGACGGCCCGGGTTGAGTCAATGGCGTCGCGGGCGAGGAGGGACGCCTTCACGGCGTCCGTCGTCTGGTTCGCGATGCCCTTCTCGGTCTCCTCCTTCTGGCGGCGGCGTGCCCTGGCCTCGGCGGACGCGGTGAGGTAGAACCTCGCGGGGGAGTCCGGGAACACGGCAGTCGTGATGTCCCTGCCCTCGACGACTAGGTTCCCGAAGCGCATCATTCCGCGCAGAAGCGCGGTGATGCGGTCTCGGACGGGCTTCTCGCGCGCGACCTCGGAGGTGTGCGCGTTGATGTCGGGAGTCCTTATGCGGTTGCCGGGCTCCTCGCCTCCGACGTAGTAGGCGATGCGCCCGTTCTCCGGGCGGCACTCGATATCCACGGTCTCGGAGAACGCCGCGATGGCGGCGGGGCTGGTAGTGTCGACGCCATGGACGAGGCACTGCCAGGTGACGATCCTCTATGCGCGAGACGCTCGACTTTCCGGCGCCGCTGGGTCCGTCTATAGCTATTACGTTCGCCATCTCACTTCGCCCCTTCCACGGCGGCCATCTGCGCCTTCAACTCCTTGACCTCGGCCTTGAGCTTGGCTACCATCTTCGGGAGAAGCATCCTTGCGCCGAACTCCTTCATCGACTCCGCGGGGGCGCCGATGACGTACTTTACGGAGCCGTCGAGCGTCTGCGGGACGCCGGCCTGAGGCCCGACCTGAACGCCGTCGGCGATCTTGATGTGACCGGAGATCCCGGCCTGCGCCCAGATGAGGCAGCCGTAGCCGATCTCGGTGGAGCCGGCGATGCCGGACTGAGCGATAAGCCCCGAGTAGCCCTTGACCTTGACGTTGTGTCCGATCTGCACGAGGCTGTCGATCTTCGTCATCGGCCCGATGTAGGTGCGCCCGATGCGTGCGCGGTCGACGGTAGTGTTGGATCCGATCTCGACGCCATCGCCGATCTCGACAATGCCGAGCTGCGGGATCTTCTCTATGAAGACCGAACCGTCCTCGCGGCGTCCGTTGTTGAAGCCGTAGCCGTCGCCACCGAGCCTCACGCCGCAGTGGATAATGCAGTCCGCGCCGACGATCGTCCCTTCGCGGAGCGTCACCTGGGGATAGATGTGGGTGTGCCGTCCGACGCGGCACCCCTCGCCGATGAAGACCTGCGCCTCGATCACCGCGCCGTCGGCTATGACTGCGCCCTTCTCGATGACGGTGAACGGGCCGACATGGACGCCTTCGCCCAGTTTTGCGGACGGGTCGACGATGGCGGACGGGTGGACGCCCGGGGCGCGCACTGGCTCAGGCGGCGCGAACATCTTCGCGGCGGCCATGCATGCGTGGTTGGGGTCGTCGACGCGGATTATGGAGCAAGGCGCGCCGTGGCTCCAGTCGCGCGGCAGAAGGACCGCGGACGCCTTCGTGGACTCGACGAGCCGGACGTGCTTCGGGTCCTTGCAGAAGCTCAGATCCCCCGGGCGCGCCTCCTCGAGGCCGCCGCACGCGACAAGCTCGACGTCCTCGCCCTCAAGCGAACCGCCGAGGACCGAGGCAAGCTCACTTGCCTTCATTCTTCATCTTCTCCCTGGCGGCCTTCGGGTCAACGCCCATCTCCTTGAGCACCGCGTCGGTGACGTCCAGGTCCTTGGAGTGGAAGATCGCCGCGGCGGAGTCGAGGATGAGGTCGTATCCGTTCTTGCTGGCGAACGTGGTGATCTTCTTCTTGAGGTCGCTTGCCTGGCCCTTCAGGAGCTTCGACTCGAGGTCGGAGAGCTGCTGCTGGTTGCGCATCGTTTCATCGCGCAGCCTCTGCTGGGCCTGGATGAAGCGCTTCTGGACCCCGGCCAGCTCGCGCTCCGCCTTCTCCTTGGCGGACTGCGAGACGAGGGGGTTCTTCAGCTCGTCGGCTATCTTCTTGCCCTCTTCCTGTATGCGGTCTATTTCGTCGCGTATACCGTCGAGCTGGCGGCGGTAGTCGGCCTCGGTGCTCTTGAGGAGCTCCTTGTTGGACTCGTAGCTGGCGTGGTTGCGCACGAGTATGAACATGTCGACTGTGCCGATCTTCAAGTCTCCGAACGCGGTGACGGCGGCCGCGAGAGCGGCGGCAAGCATAATCTTCTTCATTTTCTTTTTCCTTTTCCTGTTTTGTGTTTTCAATCAAAGCCTGATCAAGACCTCGTCAGAAGTCGTAGCCGATCGTGAAGCTGAAGACCTCCTCGTCGGCGTGGCTGGGCTTCTTGATGGGCGTCGCGAAGTCGAGCCTGATCGGGAACATCGGGATGTCGATCCTGAGGCCGAGGCCGACCGTCCAGGCGAACGTGTCGCTCAGGTCGAGGTCGAACTCGTCGGCCCCGACGGCGCCCATGTCGCTGAACGCCGCGAGGCGGAGCATCTTGACGATCGGGATGGTGTACTCGAAGTTTGCGCAGATGAGCGTCTGGCCGCCCCACGGCATGTAGGAGTGGGAGAGGTCGCCGTCAGGATCGCGTCCGCGGATCTTGCGGGCCATCGGTGAGATGTTGCGGTACTCGATGCCCCTGACGGACTTCGGGCCGCCGAGGAACATCCTGTTGTAGATCGGCACGTCGTCGGAGAACCCGTCGATGGTCTCGGCGCGGACGCTGGCCATGAAGACGTGGTTGTAGCGCTTCCACGTGGTGTAGTAGGCGCGGTGCCTCAAGCCGAGGCGCCAGTACTGGTTGTCGCCAGTGCCGACGTCGAGGAAGACGTTGCTGAAGCGTCCGGTGGACGGGAAGCGGTTGCTGTCGCGGGTGTCGCGGCTCCAGAAGATGCGCGCGACCCCCTCGAACGCGTCGCCGTACTTGTCCTCCTCGCCGCCCTTCTGGGCAAGGGAGACGGTGCGGCCATTGTAGCGCCAGTAGCCGCGGTCGGGGTCGTCGAACTCGATGAACTCGGCGGAGAGGCGGACGCCGAAGCGGCCGAACGCATCCCAGGTCGGCCAGAACTTGACGGGGTAGTCAAGCGTCACGCCGCCGCCGGTGCGGATGATGTCGTACTCGTCGTACCACCTCTGGCGGCGGTAGACGTCGACGGAGAGCTGCAGGAAGCGGTCGAAGAGGTGCGGCTCGGTGATCGACGCCTCGTAGGTCTGGATCCTCGGACCGGCCGCGACGTAGAGACGGCCCTTCTGCCCGCCGCCGCGGAAGAGCTTGGACGGCGCGAAGATGTCGAAGTTCGACTGCTGGACCTCGGCGGAGAGGTAGACGGAGTCGACGGAGCTGGCGCCGACGCCAACCATGAAGCTGCCGGTGTTCTTCTCCTCGACCTGGTAGACGAGGTCGCGGTACTCGGCGCCGTTGGCGTCCTTGCCCTTGTTCGTCTTGGCGAGGCGGTAGCGGACGCGCGAGAAGTAGTCGAGGCTCTCGAGCTTCTTCTGGCTCCTCTCGGCGCGGTCAGCGAGCATCTTGTCGCCCGGGCCGAGCTCGATCTCGCGGCGGATCACCTTGTCCTTCGTGTAGTCGTTGCCGGTGATGACGACCTGGTTGATGACGACCGGGACGCCCTCCTTGACGACGAACTCGATGTCGAGGACCGACGGGTCCGCCTCGCGCGGCTCCCACTTCACCTGCACGTCGGTGTCTGCGAGGCCGATGTCGCCGGAGCCCATCGTCACGGCGATGCTGTGCGCGGCGTCGTCGAGGACCTTGGAGCCGGCGATGTCGCCCTCCTTGGGGAGCGTGCTCTTCTCGGCGACCTTGTCGACGGCGTAGCTCTTCACGCCCGTGATCTTCGTGGAGCCGACCTTGTACTGCGGGCCCTCCTTGACCTGGAACTGAAGGGAGTCGGGCTTGCCGTCTTCGCCGTTGACGTACTCGGGGCCGGAGACCACCGCGTCGAGGTAGCCGAGCTCGCGGTACTTCTCGGTGGCCTTCTTGACGGCCTCGGCGAACTGCTCCGGAGAGGCGATGTCGTCGGCGAACCAGCCGACCGGGTTCCACCACGGGTAGACGCCGATCGCACGGCGAAGCTCCTCCTCGTCGACGCCCTCGGCGCCGTCGAACGTGAACTTGCCGATCTTGATCTTCTCGCCCTCGTCGACGAGGAACGTGACGGTGCAGTTGACGCCGCCGGGCATGACCTTCGGCATCGGAGTCACCTTCGCGTTGGGGTAGTGCTTCTTCAGGTAGTACGCGCGGACCTTCGCAGCGGCGTCGGCGAGGTCGCTCTCGCCGTACAGAGAGCCGTCCTTGAGGCCGGACTCGTCGGCGATCTTCGACGCGCTGAAGGCGTCGTTGCCCTTCACGACGAGAGGCGCCTGGTAGCGCATCTTGCGGAACACCTTGAACGTCACCGAGACGCCGCCGTCGATCGGGTCGGCCGTCGCGAGCACGTCCTGGTACTCGCCAGACTCCTTTAGGGAGACGACGTCGCGCTTGAGCGTGACAGGGTCGTACTCCGCGCCCGCCTTCGTCTGGCAGCGCGAGAGCGCGGCGGACACGTCGCCCCCGAACCCGTCGAGGGACATTACCTTTACCTCGGCTACGCCTATTGCCATCAGCGAGATCGGCCCGACGGCGGCGGCAAGTGCTATTAGTTTTTTCATGATGATATATATTTTACCAGAAATCACTCTTCATTGGAAGTCTCTGTCATGTCAAGGACAACTTTTCTCATCAGCTCCCTGTCGGGGTCCTTCTCCTCGACGGTCTTGCCCATGCCTGACGGAATCGCTATCGCGCGCGAGCCGGTGGAGAGCCTCCAGGCGTCGAGCCCGAACAGCACGGAGTCGACCTGGTGGAGCAGATGGCGGCTGTGCGCGAGCCCGTCGAGCGCGCCGCTCATGGTGAGCAGCGAGACGATGGCCTCGTTGTCCTTGTCCTTCAGCTCGCCCTTTTCGAGGGCGTAGGCGGAGTCGATGCACAGCCCCATCGGGACCGCGTAGCCGTGCGGCAGCTTGTAGCCGCTCATCGACTCCAGGCGCAGCGCGCTCCAGAGCGCGGTCGTCGACGAGCCCTTCTTCACCCTGGACTGCACGCACAGCGAGAGCATCTCGCGCATGGCGTCCATGTCGCGCTCCCTTAGCGCTTCCATCGACGCGCTGAGCTTCTTCAGGAGCGACGAGTCACGCGTGACCGCGTGGCGGATCATCTCGCCGACGCCGCCGCGCCACACGCCGTCGAGGACCGTCTCGACGAAGGAGACGTCGATGGCGACCGCTGCGGGGCGGCACGGGACCTTCATCGCGTCCTTCACGTTCTGCGAGTCGAGAGCGGCGGTGTCGGCGAAGGCCGCGTCGACTATCGACGCCGGCGTCGTCGGCACCCTGACGAGCTTCACGCCGCCGCGCACCTGGCTGGCGGCGTAACCGGCCACGTCGAAGATCGTGCCGCCGCCGATCGCTATTATGACGTCGTTGGCGCCGATCTTCGCGTCGAGCGCGGACGTCGCGACGCGCATCACGCTCTGCATACCGTCGGCCTTTATCTTCTCGCCGCCGCCTATGACGACGGCGCCGCCCACGAGCCGGATCCCGTATTCCTGCACGTACTTGCCGATGCGCGTGCCCAGGCCCTCGGTTCTGTGGACCACGTTGGTGTCCGCGACAAGCATGACGCGCGACGGTTCGTCGTCGTTCGTGATGCCGCGGAGCATCTCGGCTAGCGCCGGATTCTCCACGTCGAATATCCCGTCCATAAAACGGACTTCATATTCGCCCTTGTCGGACCAGTCGACTGAATACGACTCGCTACCTTTGGCTTTTGCCATAACCTCTCCTTTTCCCTGTTTCTCCTCCACACCCATGCGCCGCCAACCCGGCGGCTGCATTGGAAATCAGCTCCTCGGCGTGTCTGCGCGCGGCTGACGCCGCGGCGCCTCCCCCGAGCATTCGCGCCAGCTCCGTTATGCGCGCCTCGCCGTCGACCGCGGCGACGCTCGTGCGCGTGCGCCCGTCAGAGACGGCCTTCGCCACGACGAGGTGGCGCGCCGCGTACGCCGCGCTCTGCGGGAGGTGCGTTATCGCGATGACCTGCCGCCCCTCGGCGACGGCCCTCATCTTCTCGCCCACCGCGCGCCCGACCTCGCCGCCGACGTTCGCGTCGATTTCGTCGAACACCATGACGTCCGTCGCCACCCTGCGCGCCAGGACGCCCTTCACCGCCAGCATCACCCTCGCCGCCTCGCCGGAGCTCGCGGTGTCGGCAAGAGGCCTCGCGCCCTCGCCCGGGTTCGGCTCAAAGACGTACGACACGCCGTCGCATCCGCTCGCGTCCGGCTCGCGCCTCTCTAGCGCGACGGTGAACTTCGCCTGCAGAAACCCGAGGTCCTTCAGCTCGGACTCGACGGCCTTCGAGAGCTTGCGCGCCGCAGCCCTGCGTCCGGCGGAGAGCTTCGCGCCCTCTGCCTCGACTGCCGCGAGCGCCTCGGCCTCCGCCTGACGAAGCGCGGCGATCTTCGCCTCGCGGCCCTCCAGCGCCTCGAGCCTCGCGCGCTTGCGCTCGAGCAGCGCGATAAGCTCGGCGACGGCGCCCGGCCTGTCGTGCTTCAGGTACTTCCTCTTTAATCTGTTGAGGACGCCAAGGCGCTCGTCGAGGCGATCCATCTCGTCGCGCCCGGCGTCCATACGCGAGATCTCGTCGGCAACGGCGCGCGAAAGCTCCTGCGCACGGACAGTCAGCTCCTCCGCCTCGCGCACCCAGTCCTCGGCGACGGATATGCGCCGCGCCATCGCGGCGAACCTCGGCTGAATCCTGGAAAGCGTCTCGGAGACGCCGCCGTCGCCGCCGAGGGCTTCCGTCACCTCCTCCGCGCACTCGGCGATCTCCGCGGCATGCGCAAGTGCGGCGTGGCGCTCCGCTACGGTCTCGTCGTCTTCGCACAGCTCCGCCGACGAAAGCTCGTCCACCTGATAGCGCAGCGCGTCCGCCTCGTCCTCTCCGCCAGTGTCGGACTCCAGCGACGCTATCTCGGAGCGGATGTCGGCGAGCGCGCGCCAGCGTTTGGAATAGGTGGACGCGTCGACGCCGCCGAACGCGTCAAGCGCGCTTCGCTGAAACCCCTCGTCCATCAACCGTAGATTGGCGCTCGCCCCGTGAATGTCGACGATCTGCCTGCCAACCTTGCGAAGAGTCGCGACGGTGGACGGCACGTCGTCGATCCAGACGCGACCGGAGCCGTTCGCGCCAATCGTGCGTCGAATGATGAATGTACGGGGGCCAGATACCGCGGCGGCCTCGTCGTCCGCGATCCCGGCCTCGGAGAGGATCGCCTCGACTTCCCTGCGGACATCTCCTTCAAGCAGGAACTCTGCCTCGACCTTCGCGTCCTTCGCGCCGTCGCGCACTACGGAGCTGTCGGCGCGAGTACCGACTGCAAGGCCAATCGCGCCCATCAACACGCTTTTGCCGGCGCCGGTTTCGCCCGTGACGACATTGAGCCCGGGGGCGAATTCCGCCTCCGCGCTCTCGACTACGGCGAGATTAGAAACTTTCAGCCTGGCCAGCATTGGTCTTTTGTCGTTTTTCTGCAGTTATGAAGAAAATGGCGCTCAATCACAAACAAGCACCCCTTCCTCCACAAATGAATTGTTGTTTTTAGTGAATGGCGCATATTATACCATACGAACGGGAATAAGAAAAGAGGAAATTGTGTTTTTTACGATTTATTGCACTTTTCACAAGAACGCCATCACTTCGTGACGACTCGTACGACACTAGGTTCGGATCCGTTGCGCGTCACCTCGATATGCGTTCGGATGCGTTCGCGGAGGCGTTCGACATGGCTGATCACGCCGACCTTACGCGAGCCGGTGAGGGCGTTGAGTCGTTCAAGCGTCTCGATTGCGGAATTCAGGTGCTCCCCGCTCAACGTGCCGAAGCCCTCGTCGATCAGGAGCATGTCCACGCCAAGTCCAGTATCGTTCATCCCGGCAAGGCCAAGAGCAAGCGCCAGCGAGACGAGAAACTGCTCGCCGCCCGAAAGAGTGTTCACAGGACGCACCGCCCCCCCGTCGAAGGAATCAATCACCGACAGCACTAGTTCTTCACAGGAAAGCTCGTAGCGGTTCGAAAGCTGCTTCAGATAGTGGTTCGCCTTCACAAGAACGTTGGCAAGGACGTATGACTGGATTTCGCGGCGAATCTTCTTTCCGTCGTTGTCCCCGAAATGCGCATGGATCGGACGCCACTCTTCCCGTTCCGTTTTGAGCCGCTCCGCCTCCTCGCACTTGGCCGCCCGCTTAGTTGCACTTTCATCATCGTCGTCGAGCTGTTGCTGGCAACGCCCTTTTTCGCTGCTGGCATTCTCCACCTCCGCCTTCAACGCGGCCACGCTCTCCGCGAGCGTCTGCTCCGTATCGGCGTCCGCCAGACCTTCCGGCCGCGCGTCCAGATGCTTTTTCATGTTGCCCTGCGATTCCTCCCAGCGTCCGAGCAGCCCATCCACTTCCGACGTGGAAGTTGCGATCTTCTCGCTCGCCACCACTGTGCCGAGCGCGGGCACCATACCCACTGCGCGCGCAGCGCATTCGGCGATCTGGTCCCTGGTCTTCACAAGGGCATCGCGCTCATTCTCCGCCTTGGGCAGCTCGGCCTTGCGGGCGGCATACTCGTCGGCAGACGCCTTGAACGCCTTTTCTACGGATGCGGCGTCTTTCTCCCACGCCTCAAGCCAACCCGGCTCGGACACCATCCCGGAAACGTCAGCCAACTTCTCCTTTGCCCGCTTCTCCGCTGCATCAATAGAAACCTGGCAGACCTTTATCTTGTTTTCGTAATCGGCAACGGAGTTCTCGGCCTTCGTTTTGCGATCCGCGGCGGCATCCTTCGCCTGGACAAGTTTCTTCAGTTCCACACGGAGTCTCTTGATCGTCTCCTCCTGCCTGGTAATCTCCATCAAGCGTTTATCAAGTGCGACAATATTCGCCCCACACGCATCAAGCGCGGCGGCCACGCTCGCGTCGGAGGCGTCCTGAAGCCCGCATTGCAGCGCGGCTTCCGAAACGGAGGCCTGTTCGCAGGCGATCTTTTCCCGCTCGCCGCTAATATAGCCCACATCATCTTCAATGGACTTCTTAAGCCCAGTGACTGACGCGGAGGCAGCATTGTACTGTCGTTCCTTCACCGTACACGCAGACTCGGCCTCGGTGCATTGTGCGTCGAGTTTCTCGAAGAGTGCCGCGAAGTGTCCTTTGGCGTGAAGGCTCTCAATCGTATGGCCGCAGATCGGGCATACGTCGCCCACTTTAAGGTCGGACACCAGCTTCTCGATGCCGTCGTTGACCAGTTTTTTCTGGACATCACGATCCATCCTCGCCCGGGTAACAGCCTCTCGCGCGCTTTCCATCTCGGACTTGAGCGCGGGGAGCTTACCCTCGACTGCCGCAAGCTCCCCCTTCCGCTCGGCGACCAACTGTTCGCGTTGAGCCACGCTCGCCTCAATCTTCGCTATGCCATTGATGCGTTCACGCAAGCTCTTGAGATCGCCCCTGCGTTTCTCCGCTTCGCTGCGGGCTTTCTGGACGCCCTCTCGGTCGAGGGTTTCAAGTTTCTTCTCCTCGCCGGCGACCCGTTCTTCAGCGGCGGCACGTTCACATACCGCCTTTTCCAGCGCCGACTCTGCTTCCTCAACGCCCTTTTGCAAGCCCGGAAGTTCCTGCCTGCACACCCCGAGCACACGCTCCGTCGAGGCCTTCTCGCTCCTGGCCTTGCGCACGTCAGCAAGAGTCTGCAAGATCAGATCGGACGATTCGTACATCGTGGCTTTCTCCGCCACACCGGCGAGGAACGCCTGGAGCGACTCGAGACGTTCCGTCGCGCGGGCCACGTCCTCGCACGTCTTGCGTTCCTTGGCCTTGAGCGCGGCGAAGGCCACGGCAAGTTCTTTCTGCACACGCTGCGTGTTCTCCTCAAGTTCACCCCTGTGCAGCAACCATTGCCGTTTTGCATCGGCTGCCTCCCGCTTCTTGCCAAGCTCCGCAATCTGGCACGCAAGTTCCGCTATACGCCCCTCTACCTGCTCCCGCACCTCGCCAAGTCCGGTCATCTGGCTGATCTCGGCTTCAAGCGCCTTCACGCCGTCGTCAAGCTGCGACCACTTCGCGGCGATCGCCTTTCCGAGTTCAGAGTACTTCGACGTGTCGGTGAGTTTTTCGAGAATCTCGGCCTTTTCGTCGGGCGTCCCCATTAGGAATTTCGTGAACTGCCCCTGCGCCAGCATAGTCGTGCGGCAGAACTGCTCGAACTCGAGGCCGACAGCAAGCAAGGCGACCGCCGTGCAATCCTTGACCTTCGTCCAGGTCACGCCTCCGGGCGAGCAGTCCCTCCAGGTCCATTCCTCGTCCTTGAGCATTCCCTTGTTCTTGCCCTTAGACAGCGCGTCGACGGACCATTCAGCCACGTACGGCTTGCCGTCGTTCCCGACAAGCGACAGCGTGGCGCGCGCAGACGTCGCCCCATGACGGACAAGCTGGCGTGCATCGTTGTAGGCGTATCCGCCGATCTCCTGAGGGTTCTTTACGCCGCTGCCGTCGTAGCGCGGCGTCCTGCCGTAGAGCGCGAGCGTGATGCAATCAAGAATTGTGGTCTTGCCGGAACCCGTCTCGCCGCAGATGAGAAACAACGACGCGTCGCCGAGCAGGCCGTTCTCAAAGTCGAGTTCCGCCGATTCAATGGACGCGATGTTCTTTATCGTGAGCTTTTTGATCTTCATGTCCGCACCTCATTTCATGAGAGACTTGACGAGTTCACGCTGGCGGTCTGACAGTACGTGGCGCGCCGACAAGATATGCAGGACCTCGTCATTCGACAGCTCCCTCAGTTCGGCCATGGTCAGCATCTTCCTGTCTTCCTGTTTTCCCGGAGCCTCCTCCCGAATCGGGTTGATCACGCAGAACCGGAATCCCTTCGCCGCACATTCCTTCCGCGCGCGTTCCGTCCAATCCGGCACGCACATCTCGCTAGCGCCCATGCGGACATTGAGCCTGATGTACGTGTCGGCCGGCAGGTCAGACGCTCCGACCAGTCGGAGCGCCTCTTCAAAAAGCACACCTTTGTCGCCGCCAATTGTCTTCAGCATACGCAGTGGCTCGAACACCTCCGTTCGGACCGCCGGCTCCTTCCCCACTTCGACTGTCACGACGTCCACGCCGTGGTTGTACGTCTCGTCGAAGCGGATCGCGCGCGGCGTCCCGCAATAGCGCGCGACCTTCCGTTCTCCCTTTATCCATTGCGGACAATGTATGTGGCCTAGCGCAATGTAGTCGTATGACAATCCTAGTTCCGAAAGCCCTACGCACTCCTCACCGCCGACAATCAGAGTCCTGTCGTGTCCGCGCAAATCTATGTCGCCCTTCACGGCGAGATGGGCCACGAGGACGGCGGGGAGGCGTTCCGAATGGTCTGCCACGTACTTTGCGAGAGCCTCGAAGTAGTCTTTCCCGCGGTTCTCCCCTGCCGCGCCGCCGACGGACGGGAAGTTCCGCGGATGGCAGAAAGGCACGGCGGCGATCACGCCCTTGCCGGGAATGACCATAAAGTTCTTCGCGAAGTCGGCGAAACCGGAGTCGTCCTCGGCGGGGACGCCGAACACATGCACCCGCGCGCGGCGCCAGAGCGACTCGTCGACGACAAGCCTGGAATAGCTGTCGTGGTTCCCGGCGATGACGACGGTCGTCATGTCGGGACAGCGCGATGTCACGGCCAGCAGGGCGTCCGTAAAACGCTTCGCCACGTCGTTGCCCGGCGCACCGGTGTCGAAGATGTCGCCGCTCACGACAAGGGCGTCGGGCTGCTCCCTCGAGACCGCCTCCGCCAGCTGGCGGAAGAAATGGTCCTCCTCCTCTGTGTTGTCGTAGTTGTAGAGCCTGTGCCCCAGATGCCAGTCGCCTGTGTGGATTATCTTCATAAATGATTCCCTCTCGTCACAATCGCCTTAGCCCTTTCCGTTCAGATCGGCAGCTTGCGCTTCGCCCCCGGAAGGTCCTGCACAAATCGCGGGAGCGCGAGGCCTCCGATGGCCTCGGCGCACTTTGCCTCGATTCTCCGCGCCTTGTCGATGCCAACGCGGAAGCGTCCGATGCCTGCGACGGGGTCGCACATGAACACGTAGTACGGCCTGATCCTCGCGGCTGAAAGCGCGCGCAGGAGCCGCAACATCTCCGCGGCGGAGTCGTTGACGCCCTTCAGCAGCACGGTCTGGCACGAGACGGGGATGCCCGCCTCGACGAGGCGCGCGGCGGCGCGGCGCGCCTCGTTCGTCACTTCGTCCGCGCAGTTGAACTGCGTGTTCACCCAGACCTTGCGCGACTTGCCGAGCCGCTTGGCGAGCGCGGCGGTGACGCGATCCGGATTCACGCACGGCGCCCTGGTGCAGACCCTGACGACCTCGACCTGCGCAAGCGCGGCGAATGCGTCGACGAAGCGCATGACATCGTCGTCGGGAAGAGTGAGGGGGTCGCCACCGGAAATAAGCACATCGCGCACCCTTGGATGCGCCTTGACGTATTCAACGCATCTCGCCAGCTCATCGGCGGTCCTGACGACGCTGGTCCTGCCGAAGAGCCCGCGCCTAGTGCAGTGCCGGCATGTCATGAAACACCTGTCCGACGCCATAACCAACACCCTGTCAGGAAAGCGCTGCTTCAGGCCGGGGACCTTCGACGCAGTCGTAAGCTCTCCGAAAGGATCGGGCCCGTAGTCCCCTTCGCCGTCCACCGCGCCTCCGCGGCGGCCCGGCGGCGGATCGTAGACCTGTAGCGCGAAGCGGCGCGACTTCGCGGCGAGCCGCCTCGCGTACGGGCAGGCGTATTCGGGGAAGTCCTCCCCGTCGATTTCGTCATTCCTCATTGAAAAGCGTCGCCGGGATGAAGCAGAACGCGAGCGCATGGTCGCGCACCACGCGGGACGAAACGGCGATGTCCCTGCCCTTGAAGTTCTTGAACACTCCCACCCACGCGCCCTCCAGGCGCACCTTCATCGCGCCGGAGTCCGCCTGGTAGTCCGTCACGACCAGCTCGCGCGGCGAATAGCGTATGCCGGTGCCGAGGGCCTTCGAGACGGCCTCTTTCGCGCACCAGAAGCGTATCAGCGCCTGCGCCGACGCGGAGCACTTCGCGGCAAGCTCTAGCTCGTCGGGGATGAACACGCCGGCGGCGAACTCCTCGGAGAGGTTACGCGAGACGGACTCCACGTCGACGCCGACGCGGGCGTTTGAGGCGGCGAGCGCGACGACGAACTGCGATGTGTGCGCAATCGCGACGTCGAGGCGCGAGGTGAGGTTGTCGCCCCACGCGCCGATCGCCTGCGGCTTGCCGTTTTCGTTCGGCCAGATGTACACGTCGGCGTAGCTCCACCTCGCCTGGTGGTAGTCCTTCAGGTAGCGCCGCACGGCCTCCTTGACCGCGATCCGCCCGAAGAGCCATTCAGTGCGCCTGGCGGCGGAGCCCTTCATCTCGGAAAGCTCGCGGCGCTCGGAGGCGTTCAGGACGACGTTGCCGAGGATCTTCAGCCACAGCTCCTCGTTGCGCTCGAACATCCTGTAGGGCACGTCGGTTATGACGGCGGACGCGACGTCCGTGCCGGGGTTTCCGAAGAACTCCGGCGACAGGCTCTCGGACATGAAGCTCGTCGCGGGCTGGAGCACCATGTCGCAGAACTCGCGGGGCACGCGCTCGGTCATCTCCTCCCAGCCGTCGATCTCCATTATCGCGTTGCCGTTGCCGTCCGTCACCGTTATGTCGCAGAGGTGCGAGCGCGGCGTGACGCCGGTGAGCCGGAGGTAGCAGTTGAGGCGCGTGCCCTCCTTCGGGACGGGCCCTCGCAGCTCCATCCGGCGGAACCGGAACGGGAACGAGAACGCGCCGGAGAACTTGTCGTTGCACCGCCAGAGGCTGAAGCCGCTGACCGCCACCTGCATGTAGAGCGGGTTTATGGCCCACATGGGCATCCTGGTGAACGTCACGTTCTCGGCGAGCGGAGGGACGTCCATCTCGTAGTTTAGGCCGCTTTCCGACCAGCTGTCGGCGAAGACGATCCCCCGGAGGCGGCGGCCGTAGCCGAGCTTGGAGGGATAGATGTCGCGTCCCGACCAGTGGACGGTGCGCGGGTGAGCGAGCGGCTCGACGGAGGCGGCGACTGGCGCAAGCGGCTCGGGGGCCATGACGAATGTCGCCTCCATTACCGGCCAGGTGAACTTGGCGTCCGGGGAGTCGGCGCGTATCTGGACCTTGACGGCGGCTGTCGACGGGTCGTCGGGCGAGACGCGCTCCGCGTAGGTCGTGAGGTTCAGTTCGCCCTTGACGAACGGGACCTGCCGGCGGCAGACGAAGTCCTCTATCCTGACGAGATGCGTGTTCGGGACGACGCGCTGCGCCGTCTCGGCCATGATCTCCGCCGCGACAGGGATCGGCAGCATGACGAGCCCGCGCAGATTCGGGTCGGAGTAGGAGAGCTGGCTCGCGCCGTAGGCGAAGTCGCCGATGAACGGCGCGTCCGATATCCGGAACTTCTTCGTGAACTCGTAGGAGACGCCGGGCACGGACTGCGTGGGCGGCGCGTCGGAGATGAGCGGGTCGGCCATGCCGGACTCGAACTGGAGGCGGAACCCCTCGCGGGCGGCCTTCGCGGCGGCGCGCGCCGCCGCCCTCGCGCCGCGTCCCCCGGCCGTCTCCACGGCGTACGTCGTGGCGGCCGGCGCGCCGAGGAGCGTCAGGCGCGGGAACACTCGCGAGAGCCGCTTCTCGGAAACCGACCTGAACTCCATCGAGAGCGTCGCGTCGAAGTCCAGCTTCTTCGCGCCCCTCGCGGAGAAGAAGCCGGAGACGTCCATCTCCGCGCCAAGCGCGGCGAGCTGCGCGAAAGCGTGCTGTACCTGCAGGACGCTCCTGCGGTGGATGGAGTTCATCGCTATCGCGGCGAACGGACGCCCCTCCAGGGACTCCTCCACGGCGGACGTCATCAGCCCCCTCGGGCCGACCTCCAGGAACACGCGATAGCCGTCGTCGTGCATCTTCCTCACTGTGTCGGCGAAGCGCACAGTCTCCGCCCAGCGCTCCGCGGTCTCCGAGCGCGCGTGGCGCGGCTTCTCCGGCACCTTGCCCGCAATGCCGCACGAGTAGACCTCGTAGACAGGCTTCGACTTCATCCACGACGACGCGAACTTCTTGATCGCGGGGACGATCGAGGCGCAGCGAGGTGTGTTGAACGGACGGTCCAGGTCGAGCCTGAGGGTCCTCACGCCCGCCTCGGAGAGGGCCTTCGCCGCGGCCTCCTCGAACTCCGGCTCGATGGCGTACGTCTTCATCTTTGGCGAGAAATCCGCCGCGAGGTACACCGCGCCCTTCGGAAACGAGTCGAACACCCCCTCCAGGTCGCTCTCGCGACGCGGCAGCGCGGTGACCATGACGGTCTTCGGAAGCCCCTCGTGGTCAACGGCCTTGCTGACGACACGGTAGATGTCCCGGATGGCCTTTATGCGCTCCGCGCGACGCGACTCCACGCCCGTCGCGCCGGACTTCACGACGGCGGCGAGGTCTCCGCCGCCGCAGCCGACGAGGCCGTCCGGGCGGATGTGCGCGGCGTCGACGAGGCGGGACATCGCCGCGCAGCCCGCATACGCCGCGATGAACGCCTGCGAGTACGCGCCTGAGCTGAAGATGTCCGCGTCGTGCCTGTAGTACGGCGCGGGCGGGAAGATGAAGTTGGACGGAGTGAACGAGCGCTCGTCGGCAAGCGCCTCCTCCAGCTCGTCGAACGGGCGGCGGCATTCAGGGTGCAGGACTACGAGGTCGCGCATCATGTGCGGGTAGAACGACATCGCGCCCGGGTAGACGAACGCGAGGCGCCCGCCGCCGTCGCCGAGCAGATGGTCGCGGAAATAGTACGTGCCGCTCTTGTCCTTGAGCCTCGCGATCTCGCCGGACCTGAGCCTCGCCATCGCGGATGCCAGCCGCGAACGGAGGTCCTGGACGCCCGTCGCGACGATCGCGAGGACCGACGGCCCCTTCGTGAGGCTGCATGTATAGGCGACGTCGAGGAGCGAGACGTCCGGTATCCTGTCGATGAACGTGACGAGCCTCGCGGCCTCCGCGACGAGCGACGCGACGTCCGCCGCGGAAAGCACCACGAGCTCCGTTGCCACTGTTGACGAAGGCTGCGTCATTGCCTGTCCTCCGGCTCCTCTTCGAGGACAATCGCGGCGCATCGCCCGTCGCGGCTCGTGACGCCGACGGGGTTGCACGGTATGAAGTTGGACGCCATCACGGCGGCACGGCGGCGGGCGGAGCTGTCGCCGGTAATCCACGGCCTCGGCTCAGTGAGGAGGTAGGCGCTCGACGCGAGGTTCGCTATGACGTCCGACGGATGCTCGGGCTCGATCTGCGGCGGGAGGACGCGGTATCTCAGCGCAAGCGCGGCCTTCGCGACGCCTGCGGCCATCGACGCCCTGAGCGTGTGGCCGATGTTGCCCTTCACCGAGCCGATGCCGACGAGCGCGCCGCCAGGCTTGTGTTCGCCCCAGAGGCGCTGGACCGCGGCAACCTCCCGCGCCTCCATCTCGCGCAGACCGCTGCCGTCCGCCTCGACGAGCCCGACGGACGCGGCGGGCGCGTCCGCCGCGTCGAGCGCGGCGGAGAGTATCGTCGACGGGTTGTCCTCGGGGTTGTGCCCGATGACGACGGACTTGATCAACGCGTAGATCCTGTCGTGGGCCTTGAGGGCGTCCTCGCGGCGCTTGAGGACGAAGAATGCGCCGCCTTCCCCGGGGATCGTCCCGCACGGCTCCTGCTCGAACGGATGAAGCTCCTGCTTTGTCGAGAAGAGGACCTCGCCCGAAAGCCCCTCCAGGTAGCTGCGGCCAAGCGGCGGCGTGATCGCGCCGGCGAGCGCGACGTCCGCGTGGCCGAGCCGAAGGTCGTCTACCGCGCTCATCAGCGCCGCGCCCCCGCTGAGGATGCCCGCGTCAAGTATCGTCGCCGCGCCGGTGAAGGAGCACTCCCGCGCGATCCACGAGACGAACCTGTAGCCAGAGCCGAGGAGGAACGACGCGGCGTTTGGCTCCGGGAGCGACTCCTTCAGCTTCGTCTTCACGGCGTCAAGCGACTCCTCCGGCGCGTTTGGCATGAAGCGGCGGATGATCTCCATCGTCTGGTCCAGGAACACCGTGTGCTGGAGCCAGTTGACGGTGGAGGCGTTGAACGGCGGCGCGTAGCCGAGGCGGACCGTACCCCTGACGCTTTCCGGCGAGTGCGCCCTCATCGAGGCGTCGGCGAGGGCGTCGAACGCCAGCTGCGTCGCGAAGTACAGGTCCTGGTTCTCCCCGGCGTTCACCTGCCGGGGGAAGTGCTGCATCGAGGGCACGCAGGAATAGAGAGCCCCGAGCTGCCCAAGGCGGGTGGGATACGGCCTGTCGAAGACGTTCTTCTGTCCGAATGGCAGCTCCGCCTCGGAGCCGGGCACGGTGAGCATGCTTCTGCGGGACATCACGACGTCCCAGAACGCCCGGTGCGAACTGCACCCGGCGAACCTGCAGCTCATGCCCACTATGGCGACGGAGGGATCCATCAGCCTCTGTAGTACTCCTCCCAGCCCTTGCGCGGCGCAGGCCCCTTGAGCAGGAGGTCGACCTCCGCGTCGCCGACCGCGCGCTTCTTCACGGGGTCGAACTTGAAGCCGCGGTTGAGGCGCTGCGCGATGACGCCGAGGCAGAACACCTCGGAGAGCGGCGCGGTCACGCTGAACGGGCTCCTCTCGGTCTCCTCGCCCTTGACGGCCAGGAGGAAGTTCCTCCAGTGGTCGCTCTTCGCCTTCTCGAACTCAGGGCGCGGGGCGTCCTGCGCCCCGCACTTGACGAGCGTCGAGGAGTGCGAGAGGCCCTGCCAGACGGTGCCGTCGGCGAGGTATATCTCCTTGCCGGGCTTGAGCGGCGGGTCGATGAGGCCGTCGTTCGCCGTCGACGCGGGGAAGAGACCCTTGTTGTCGGCGTAGCGGAACCCCTTCGGGAGCTTGGGCTTGTTGTCGAGGCCCTCGTACCACTCGAGCGTGACGTCGCCGAACTTCATCGTGAGAGTGTCCTGGATCGGGAACACGTATGGGTTCCACCCCGTCACGTTGGAGATCGCGACCTCAGAGGGAAGCGCACCGCCGAGCGTGAAGCGGTGGACGCAGTCGAGGATGTGCGCGCCCCAGTCGCCCATGCAGCCGTTGCCGTAGTCGTACCAGCAGCGCCATTCGCCGTACGCGAGGTCCTTGGAGAAGTCGTGGTACGGCGCGGCGTTGCACCAGACCTCCCAGTCGAGCGTCTTGGGCAGCGTCTCGGCCTTGGGGTAGGAGGAGGTCTTCCCGCCCCACTTGTGCCAGCGCCTCTGCATGTTCATGTGCGAGACGACCTTCTTCACGTCCTTGATGACGCCGTTGTTCACGTAGTCGCGGTACTGGTAGTAGTTGTCGCCGCTGTGGCCCTGGTTGCCCATCTGCGTGACGACGCGGTAGTGCTTCTCGGCGGCCATCAGCAGCTCGCACTCGAGGAACGAGTGGGCGAGCGGCTTCTCTACGTAGACGGCCTTGCCGAGGCGCATCGCGTGCATCGCCGCGCAGAAGTGCGAATGGTCGGGGATGCCGATGAGGACGGCGTCGATCTTGTCGGCCATCTTGTCGAACATCTTCCTGAAGTCCTGGAAGCGCGGCAGGTTCGGGAAGCGCTTGAGCGCCTCCAGGGTGTGCTTCGCGCCGATGTCGGTGTCGCATAGCGCGACGACTTCGCAGATGTCCTTGTTGCCCGAAAGCTTTTTTAGGTCGAACCACGCCTGCGCGCCGCAGCCGATCGCGGCGAGGCGGACCTTGCCGTTCGCGACGTAGGTGCGCGCCGACGAGCAGCTGCAGCAGCCGGGCATGAACACGGGGGCCGCACCCGCCGCGAGCATCGCCTTTATGAATCCGCGCCTGTCCATCCTAGAGCTCCTTCACCTTGAGGTTGCAGAACGAGACGGTCGAGTCGCCGTGGTCCTGGAGGAGGAGGCGCCCCTCGGGGATCTCGCCCCAGTCCTGCGGCTTCCCGTTCGCCGCGACGCCCCACTTGGCGTACTTCGACTTCTTGACGGCGGCCTTGAACGCGGCGGTCCCGCGCTCGTACTCGAGGACCTTCACGCCGTTGAGCCAGTGCTCGACGCGGCTGCCCTTCGAGACGACCATGCCGGTGTTCCACTCGCCGGGGCCCTTCAGGAGATGCTCGGCGTTCGCGGGGTAGATGTCGTAGAGCGCGGCGGCCTTGCGGTTGCCCTCCTTGCCCTTTGCGGCGTCGGGGTGGCCGTTCTCGAGGATCTGGTACTCCTCGCAAGTGCCCTTGTTGAGCTTCTCGTCGTAGAAGTACTTGACGCCGGAGTTGGCGCACTCCGTGAGGCGGAAGTCGAACTTGAACGCGAAGTCGCGGTACTTCTTCACCGTGACGATGTCGCCGCCGCCGCCGAGCCTCTGGTCCTCCGCCGGGAGCGGGAACCACTTGCCGTTGGCGATGCCGCTCGTCGGGCGCATGGTGAGCGTGCCGTCCTTGATGAACCAGCCCTTCTCCGGCGGCGCCTTGCAGCCGGTCTTCACGCCGACCCAGCCGTCGAGCGTCCTGCCGTCCCACGCGAGCTTCCAGCCGTCGGCCTTCTCGGCGGCGGTGAGGGTGTTCGCGCCTTCGGGAGCGGGCTTCATCTTCGCCTTCACCTTGACGCATCCCGCGACGCCGCGGTAGTAGCCGAACGACTCGGCGAGGCCCATCGCGTTGTCCTTGTAGTCCTTCTCGTACTCGATGTGGCAGACGCCGGAGTACCCGCATTCGGCAAGCGCGGTGAAGAGCCCCTCGATGTCGATGACGCCTCGCGGCCCCTCCTTGGCGGAGAGGTTCTTCGGCACCTTGGGCTTGCTGCCGGAGTAGCCGACGTTCTTGAGATGCACGTCGTAGATGCGGTCGCCGTGCTTGCGGACGAACGCGACCGGGTCGCACCCGAAGCGCAGCTCGTGGCCGACGTCGAGGCAGACGCCGATGCGCTTGTCGCGCTTCGCGATGCGCTTCATCGCCGCCTCCGCGGTCGGGAAGAGCTCCGGCATGTCTGGCCCGTGGTTGTGGATGGCGTACACCATGTCGTACTCCTTCACGAGCCTCTCCACGATGTCGAGGACCTTGTCGGACTCCACCCTCTTGCCCTTCTCGTCCTTCTCGAACGGCACGCCTACGAGGACCCTGATCCCCATCTTCTTCGCGAACTCGAACTGCTCTCGAAGCGCCTTCTCGTTGTCCGCGTATAGCGGGCCGGTCGCGAGGGTGCTGACGCCCTTCGCCGCTGTCTTCGCCTTGTACTCCGCGATCTGCGCGTCAGTCGCGTCGTACTTGACGAAGAAGTCCTTGTGGCAGAGATAGTGGCAGTCTATCTTCTGCATCGTATCGAGCGCCTCGTCGAGCTTCTGCCTGTGGAACGTGAACCCGGCGATGCCGATCTTGAACGGAACGGCGGCGGAAGCGCCGAGCGCGGCCATCATCGCCGCAGCCATCAATGATCTCTTCATCTTCACTCCTTGTTTGTCTTTTGTGTTTTACACTCTACATTTTACACTTTACACTTTTCATTTTACACTCTGTAGAACTCCTCCCAGCCCTTGCGCGGGGTGCCCTTCGAGCCCTTGAGGAGCGCGTCGGCCTCGGCGTCGCCGACGACGCGCTTAGCGACGGGGTCGAACTTGAAGCCGCGGTTGAGCCTCTGCGCTATGCAGCCGAGGCAGAAGACCTCGGAGAGCGGTGCGGTCACCGAGAACGGCGAGCGAGTCTCTTCGCGGCCCATGACGGCGAGAAGGAAGTTCGCGTAGTGGTTGGAGCCCGGCTTCGGGTACGACGGAACCTTGCCGCCGTCGCCGCAGCGCGAGATGGGCGAGCTGTGCGAACCGCCCTGCCACGCCGTGCCGTCCGAGAGGCAGAAGAACTTGCCCGGGACGAGCTTGCTGGCGTCCTTGGCAGTCGAGCCCTTGGCGGTCGGGATGTCGGGGTTCCAGCCCTGGGACTTGTGCCCCTTCGGGAGCTTCGGGAGGTTCTTTACGCCCTCATACCATTCCAGGTCGATCTTCGGACGGCGTCCCTTGGCCGGGAAGGTGAAGACGAGGGTGTCCTGCATCGGGAAGACGAACGGGTTCCAGCCCTTCACGTCCTTGATCTTGATGTCGGTCGGGAGGCCGAGCTCGAAGAAGCGGTGCATGGTGTCCATCGTGTGCGCGCCCCAGTCGCCGAGCGCGCCGTTGCCGAAGTCGTACCAGCTGCGCCATTCGCCCTGGACGTAGTCCTTCGAGTACTCGTGGTACGTCGCCGTGCCGAGCCAGGTGTCCCAGTCAATCCCCTTGGGCATCGTCTCGCCTGTCGGGAATGCGGAGACCTTGCCGTTCCACTTGTGCCAGCGGCGGGAGTTGTTCATGTGCGCCGCGAGGCGCGTGAGCTTCGAGACGTCGATGACGCCCGTCTCGACGTAGTGCTTGAACTGGTAGTAGTTCTCGCCGGAATGGCCCTGGTTGCCCATCTGGGTCGGGACGCCGTACTTCGCGGCGGCCTGCATGAGGAGCTCGCACTCCTCGAAGGTGTGGGCGAGAGGCTTCTCGGTGAACACAGGAAGGCCGCGGCGCATGGCGTCCATGAGCGCAGGGAAGTGGGAGAAGTCGGGCGTCATCACGGCGACCGCGTCGATCTTGCCCTCCATCGCGTCGAGCATCTTGCGGAAGTCGGTGAAGCGCGGCGCCTTCGGGTATTTCTTGAGCGCGGCGGCGCACTGCTTGCCCTCGAGGTCGGTGTCGCAGAGCGCCGTGACCTCGCAGAGGCCCGTCTTCTCGAACGCCTTGATGTCGTTCCACGCCTGCTGCCCGATGCCGACGCACGCGAGGCGCACCTTGTCGCCCTTGCCGAACGCCCTGGGCGCCCACTTCTTCGCAAGCGCCCCCGACGCGCATCCGGCGAAGCACGGGAACACGCCCGCCGCGAACGCTGACTTCACGAATGTCCTTCTGTCGAGTTTCATGATCCTTACTATCCTTTCGTTTTGTTTGTCATTTCCGGTTTGTGAACAACTGTGAAAATTGTGGCTTGTGGACAACAGACGCACCCTACTTCCCGCTGGCCTTCATCTGCAGCCATGCCTCGATGAACGGCTGGAGGTTGCCGTCCATCACGCCGTCGACGTCGCTTGTCTCGCACTCGGTGCGGAGGTCCTTGACCATCGTGTAGGGGCAGAACACGTACGAGCGGATCTGCGAGCCCCAGCCGTTCTCGGACTTCGCTCCGTAGAAGCGGTCCATCTCGGCCTTCTTCTGGTCCTCGTAGTACTCGTAGAGCTGGGCGCGGAGCATGTTCATCGCCTTCTCCTTGTTCATGTGCTGCGAGCGCTCCTTCTGGCAGGCGACGACGATGCCGGTGGGCAGGTGCGTGAGGCGGACGGCGGAGTCGGTCTTGTTGACGTGCTGCCCGCCGGCGCCGCCGGAGCGGTACGTGTCGATCCTGAGGTCCTCGTCCTTGATCTCGACGTCGATGTCGTCCGCGATCTCGGCAACCGTCTCCATTGACGCGAAGGAGGTCTGGCGGCGCTTGTTGGCGTCGAACGGGGATATCCTGACGAGGCGGTGGATGCCGCGCTCGGCCTTGAGCATTCCGAAGGCGTACGGGCCCTCGACGCGGAAGTAGACATCCTTGTATCCGGCCTCCTCGCCCGGCTGCACGTCGTACTCCTCGACCTTCCAGCCCTGGCTCTCGGCGTAGCGCTGGTACATGCGGTATAGCATCGCGACCCAGTCGCACGCCTCGGTGCCGCCCTGCCCGGCGTGGAGCTTGACGAACACGTTGCACTGGTCGAACCGCCCGCCGAGTAGCGACTGCATCCTCAGCTTCCCGAAGAAGCCGTCGGCCCTGTCGCACTCGGAGAGGACGTCGCGCAGTGCGGACTCCCTGGCCTCTCCTTCCTCCATCTCCGCAAGCTCGAACATCACCGCGGCGTCGTCGATCGCCTTCAGGAGCGCGTCGAACGGGACCGTGTAGGCGCGCTCGGCGTTCGTCGCCGATATGACTTCGCGCGCCTTCGATTGGCTGTTCCAGAAGTCCGGCGACGCCTGCTGCGCCTCGAGCCCCGCAAGCCTTTCGCGGCGTTCGTCTATCTTTATGTACTCCGCCATCTGCCTGGAGGATTCCTTCAGCGCCTCTATGCGCTGGCGCACCTCCTCGGGCTCGATTAACGTCTTCTTTGACTCTTCTGCCATGTTGTTGCCTATATTGTATTTCTTAACGGAAGATTATACCACAAAGTGTGCAAAAAATGAAGAATGAAAAATAGAAAGCCGCCGTCGCCCGTGTGGGCGGCGGCGGCGATTCGAATCGCGCGGAGGCGATTACTTGGAAAGCGCCGCGGCGACGTCGGCCAGAACCTGGCGGAGCGCCTTGGGCACGCGCTGGGCGGTCGTGGAGCGCACGGTGGAGTCCTTTGACGCCTTGGCATCGTACTCGTCGTATGACGCGCCGACGGTGGCGATCTCCTGCTTCCAGCCTTCCTTGTCGACCTTCAGGATCTCGGAGAGGTCCTCCTCGACGACCTTGAACTTGCCCTCGTTGTTGGAGAGGTCGATGTCCCTGAAGAGCGGCAGGTTGCCGATGGGCGTCACGTTGGCCTTGACCTGGCCCTCGATGCGCTGGCATATCCACTTGAGGACGCGGCTGTTGTCGCCGAAGCCCGGCCACATGAAGCGGCCGTCCTTGCCCTTGCGGAACCAGTTGACGAAGTAGATCTTCGGGAGCTTCGACGCGTCGGCGGAGGTGCGCTCCATCTCAAGCCAGTGCTGGAAGTAGTCGCACACGTTGTAGCCGAAGAACGGGAGCATCGCCATCGGGTCGCGGCGGACCTGCCCGATCTGGTCGGAGATGACGGCGGCCGTTACCTCGGAGCCGGCGGCGGAGCCCATGAACACGCCGTGCGTCCAGCTCTTCGCCTCGTTCACCAGCGGGATGGTCGAGGGGCGGCGGCCTCCGAAGAGGATCGCGTCGACCGGCACTCCGGTGGGCTTGCCCTTGTAGAGTCCGTTGAAGCCGGACTTGTCGAGGACGGGGCAGTTCTCCGCCGGGGCGGTGAAGCGGCTGTTCTTGTGCGCAGCGACGTAGCCCGCGGCCTTGATCTCGGCCTTGGTCATGCCGGGCTTCGGGCCCATGCGGTAGGGGTCGTCGGCGCAGACGTAGCAGGGATTGCCCTTCCAGTCAATGCCCTCGGCAGGCGCCTTGACGCCCATGTCCTCCCACCAGATGTCGCCGTCGGGGGTGAGGACGACGTTGGTGAAGATCGTGCCCTTCTTGCAGCTCTTGAGCGCATTGGGGTTGGAGTCCATCGACGTGCCCGGGGCGACGCCGAAGAATCCGTTCTCGGGGTTGATCGCGTAGAGGCGGCCGTCGTCGCCAGGCTTGAGCCACGCGATGTCGTCGCCGATCGTCTGGAGCTTCCAGCCCTTGAGCTTCGGGAGCATCATGGCGAGGTTGGTCTTGCCGCAGGCGGACGGGAACGCCGCGGTGAGGTGGTACTGCTTCCTCTCGGGGCTCGTGAGCGTGAGGATGAGCATGTGCTCGGCCATCCAGCCCTGGTCCTTCGCGAGCTTGGACGCGATGCGCAGCGCGAAGCACTTCTTGCCGAGGAGCGCGTTCCCGCCGTAGCCGGAGCCGAACGACCAGATCTCGCCGTCCTCGGGGAACTGCGTGATGTACTTGTCCTCGATGTTCTTGGCGCACGGCCACGCGACGTCCTTCTGGCCCTTCTTGAGCGGGGCGCCGACGGAGTGGATGCACGGGACGAAGCCGCCGTCCTTGCCGAGGTGCTTGAGAACCGCGTCGCCGGTGCGCGTCATGATGTTCATGTTGACGACGACGTAGGGCGAGTCGGTGATCTCGATGCCGTACTGGGTGATCGGGTTGCCGATCGGGCCCATCGCGAACGGGATGACGTACATCGTGCGGCCCTTCATGCAGCCCTTGTACGCCTTGGTCATCTTCGCCTTCATCTCGACGGGATCCATCCAGTGGTTGGTCGGGCCCGCGTCGATCTCCCTCTTGGAGCAGATGAACGTGCGGCCCTCGACGCGCGCCACGTCGCTCTCGTGCGACCGCGCGAGGTAGCAGTCGGGGCGCTTCTTCGGATTCAGCTTGATGAACTGGCCGTTCCTGACCATCATCTCGCAGATGTCGAGGTGCTCCTTCTTCGTTCCCTTCACGACCACGATCTTGTCGGGCGTGCAGATCTTGTTCCACTTGTCTACCCAGGCGAACACCTTGGCGTTCGCGAATTTCGGCGTCTTGGCCATTTCTGTTTTTCTCCTTCTGCCCTTCATGGGCGTTCAAGATGTTTAATGTAGTATATCAAAAACCTCCCTAAATTGTCAAGTTGGCAATGTTCAGTTCGCGGCGGCGCGACGGAACTCGACTCGGCGCAGCAGCCGGATCTGCAGATACGTGAAGGCGATGAGCGCCACCCCGAGGAACCACGCCATGGTCGTCGCGGTCGAGAATCGGAGGTTGTTGTACGCCTCCTTCCATATCTGCAGCGACACGACCTGCGTGGCGTCGCCCGGCCCGCCGAACGTCAGCAGGAATATCGACCCCATGCCCTGGAACGCCGCTATGAACGCGCCAACGAAGTTGATGACCATCAGCGGCGCTAGCTGAGGCAGGGTTATGTGGCGGAAGCGGGCCAGGATACCCGCGCCGTCGATCGCCGCCGCCTCGTAGTAGTCCCTCGGCAGCGACTCGAGGGCCGCGATGTAGATGAGCGAGCTTATCCCCGCCCCCGCCCAGACGCCGGGGAGTATGCAGCACGTCATCGCCATCGACGGGTCGAGGAGCCAGGTGCGCGGACGGCACCCGACGGACATCAGCAGCTGGTTGAGGATCCCGTTCTCCGTCGGGTCGAACATCAGCTTCCAGAGGAGCGTCACGACGAGGGCGCTAGTCAGGTGGGGAAGGAAATAGAGAAACCGGAAGAGCACCTTGCCGCGCGGAATCTCGCAGAGCATGAGGGCCAGGAAGACCGGCGCGAGGAACCCCAGCAAAAGCGAGATCGCCACGTACTTGAGCGTCCGCCCCCACGACGCCCAGAACCCGGGGTCGGTCGCTACTCGTATGAAGTTGTCGAGCCCCGCCCACTTCGCGTCGCCGACGATGCGGTAGTCCTGAAACGCCATGACCGCACCGCGCACGAGCGGGTAGTAGCTCCAGACGAGGATCGAAGCGACTGCGGGGAGGAGGAACAGCCACGGCGCGAAGCGGCGCACCGCGCGGGACGAGTCGCGCGAGGCGTCCGCCGCCGGCGCCCCGCCGTGCGAGCGCCACGCGAGGAACGCCGCGACAAGCGCGCAGGCGAGGACGATCCCCAGAATCACCCTTGCATACGGACGCGCGCGGTCGAGGCGCGAGCGGTCGCTCTCGAACATGAGGCCCCTGTTGGCGTCGTCGTTAATGGACTTGAGGGCCGCCGCGCAGTCGAGGTCCGCGACGGCGTCGGAAAGGAGAAGCCCCAGGAAACGCCTCTGCACCAGGTCGCTCGCGCCCTGCCAGAACCCGACCCACGGTTCGGTGACGGCCTTCACCGTGCCGTTCTCGAGCCCCTCGTACATGTCGAGGAGCGACTTGGGGAACTTGGCCAGCTCGTCCTCGAAGCCCAGGCGGCGGAGATCAGAGGGGCGGCACCACTGCGCCCTTCCCTCGGCAACGTTGCGGCGCACCTCGGCGTCCGCGACGTCCCTAGACGCCAGCGCCTGAAGGCACGTGAACACAAGGTCGCGCTCCTCCTTCGGGCGACGGCCCGCCGTCTCGCTCATCGCGTAGAAGTGCCGATGCGCCTGCACGACGCGAACGCCGCCCGCGCAGTCCGCCGCGGGGAACGGCATGACGCCGATCGTCTCGGGCGAGACGCCCTGTACCTCCGTGAGACGGCGCACGAGGTCCTCGCCGCCGAACACGGCGACGATCTCGCCGGAAGAAAAAAGCCGACCGATGTCGTCCTCCAGCGTCAGCGTCGGCAGCGCCCTTATGACGTCGAGCGCCCTCAGCGACTTCAGGTACTCCGCGGCCATGACGGCCTCGGGGGAGTCGAAGCACGCCTCCCAGACGCCGTCCCTGCCGTCTCCGGACGCCTTCCGCTCCCGCACGACGTCTCCGCCCGCGGACTGCACCCACGGAAGGAATCCCCACGGGCGGTTCTCGATCGCGAAGGCGCGGCAGCCGGGCTTGGTCAACTTCACGCACCAGTCGCGGAACTCGCTCCAAGTCTTCGGCGGAGAGTCAGGGTCGAGTCCCGCAAGCGAGACGAGATCCCTCCTGTAGACGATTCCATAGTAGGCGACGCCAGGCGTCGGAAGCGCCCAGACGTGTCCGTCGTGGAACCTTACGCGGTCCCAGAGGTTCGAGGAGGAGGCGACGGAAGCGGGATCGACCCATTCGTCGAGGGGATAGACGAAGCCCTGCTCGACGTCGTGGCGCAGGATGTGGAACCATGCCTTGTAGACGTCGGGCGCGGACTGCGCCGCGAGGGAAAGCATAAAAGTCGCGCGGCCCCCTCCGCCGGGGAGCCGGAGCCCGCCCCACCTAACCGGCACGAGGTCGGGGTTCTCCCGGGCGAGATCGATTATGCACCGCGTGCTTGGGTCCTCGGGGTGGCCGGGGTCGTACGCGAAGAGGAAGCTGACCTCGGTCGCGCAGGCACAAGGCGCGGCGGCAAGAACCGCCGCCGCCAACAGAACCCCTGCGCCCGCCTTCCGCAGAAACCCGAGGGGGCTACATGACATCGGTGACCATGCCCTCTGCGACACGCCGCGTCATGTAGTCGCCGACGAGCGACTTGAGGACCACAAGGGCGAAGAGGAGCGCTGAGCCTGGGGCCTGGCCGGTGATGACGTCGCCGTCCGCGACCACGGGCGCCTCGGCGCACGGGCGGTCGAGCTCGCGCACGCAGGACGGGTAGCACGTGATGTGCTGCTCGGGGTCCAGGACGCCAGCTTGCACAAGGACGGTCGGCGCGGCGCATATCGCGCAGATGAGGCCACCTTCGCCCTTCTGCCGGCGGAGGCGCTCGATGAGCGCGGGGGAGCGCTTCATGTTCTCCGTGCCGCCGCCTCCGCCCGGCAGGATGATCGCGGAGTAGCTGTCCTCAGCCGCCTTCTCGAACGGCAGGTCGGCGAGCATCTCCATTCCGTGCGCACTCTTGACTATAGGAGTGCCGGAGAGCGACGCCGTGACGACGTCCACCCTCCCGCGGCGAAGGACGTCTATGACCGTCACGGCCTCGATGTCCTCGAATCCCTCTGCTAGAACAACCAATGCATTCATAGCGAAACCTCCCTTCAAAGGAAACGCCGAACGTTCCCGACTCGGTCAGCTGGCGTTGCGCGCCTCGTTGCAGGTTATGCGGCGCCCCTGGATCTCCTTGCCGTTGAGGGCCTTGATGGCGGCGTCCGCCTCCGCCCTCACCGGCATGTGGACAAAGCCGAAGCCCTTCGACTTGTTGTTGTACCTGTTTGTTATGACCCTGACGGAGTTGACCGTCCCGAACGCCGCGAACTCGGCGCGGAGCTGGTCCTCGGTCAGCTCGTAGCTCAGGTTGCCGACGTAGATCTCGATCGATCCGTCGTCCGGCGCGGGATGGCGGCGCTCGGGCTTGAGCACGTCGCCGCGCGGTGCCTTGCGGTCGCCCTTGGCCACGACGCGCGCCTTCGGCTTCGAGCCGAACACCTTCGCGGCGATCATCTCGACGATCACGCCGAGCAGGAACGCCGCGGTCATCAGCGTCAACGTGGGAAGACGGTTGTCCCCCTGGAACATCAACTTCAACATATCCAGCATCTTGTTCTTTCTCCTTTCTCTTGTTTCTCTCGTTCCGCCCCTTCACGCCATGCGCCGCGCCGCCGTCACCTGGTGCGGAAGTCGCCGAGCGACTTCATCCGGCTTGGATGGCGCAGCTTGCGCAGGGCCTTGGCCTCTATCTGCCTGATACGCTCCCGGGTGACGTTGAAGAGGCGGCCCACCTCCTCAAGCGTCCTGGAGTAGCCGTCCGTCAGGCCGAAGCGGAAGTCGACGACCTGTCGTTCGCGGTCCGTGAGCGTCTCGAGGATGTCGCGCAGCCTCTCCTTGAGGAGATGGCCCTCGGTCACCTCGAACGGATTTTCGCTCGTCATGTCGGGGATGAAGTCGCCGTAGTGGGCGTCGTCGTTGTCCCCGACCTTGGACTGGAGCGAAATCGGCTGCTGCGCCATGCGCCTGACCGTCCGCACCTGGTCCGGCGGCATGTTCATCTCGGACGACAGCTCGGCCTCGGTCGGCTCCCTGCCGAGCTTCTGGACGAGCTTCTTCTGGACGCGCATCAGCTTGTTGATCGTCTCGATCATGTGGACCGGGATTCGGATCGTCCTGGCCTGGTCGGCGATCGCCCTCGTCGCGGCCTGGCGGATCCACCAGGTCGCGTACGTGGAGAACTTGTACCCGCGCTTGTACTCGAACTTCTCGACGGCCTTCATGAGGCCGGTGTTCCCCTCCTGGATGAGGTCCAGGAACGAGAGCCCGCGGTTCATGTACTTCTTGACGATGGATATGACGAGCCTCAGGTTCGCCTCCACCATCCTCGTGCGCGCGATCTGCCCGGCCTTCAGTATCCTGACGAGCGACTCGAACGTCGAGAGGAACTCGTCCTTCGGCATCCCGAAGAACGTCTCGAGGCGGGCAAGCTTGGCGTTCACCTCGGCGAGCTCGGTCTCGCGGCGCTTGCCGCCCTTGGCCTTCGGTATCGCGAGCAGCTCCTCGCGGCGCTTGGAGAGCCTCTTGTACGGGAGGTATATGCGCTCGTCGGCGTCGATGCAGAGCATCTCGAGGACCTTCTGCTTGAAGCTGAGGTTGTCGAACGTCTTGACGAGCCCGGCGCGCGCGTTGGCGAGCTGCTTCTCCGCGCCGCGCATCGCGGCGGGGGAGACGTTCTTGCGCGCCAGCAGGGCGAGGTGCTTGCCGCTCGCCTCCTTCAGGCGGTTCTCCGCATCCCTTATCTGCTTGCGAAAGCCCGGGATCAGCTCCATGTAGGCGTCGCGCTTCTCGTCGAAGGTGTCGGTGACGATCCGGTCGAACCTCTCGGTCTGGTTCTCGAGCTTGTCGAGGAGGTTGGAGTACATCATCGGCGCGAACAGGAACCTGTTGAACATGTCCTTCGTCGTCGACTCGGAGTTCTCGATCGTCTGGCAGAGGTCTATCTCCTCGTCGCGCGAGAGCAGCTGCACCTGGCCCATCTGGTGGAGGTACATCCTGATGGGGTCCTCGATCATCTCGGCCGCGCGCAGCTTCGGGTCGACGGCCTTCAGGTTCTTGGCCTCGACGAACTTCTTGACGTCGTCCTCGCTCAGCACCTGCACGCCCAGGGCCTCGAGTATCTTGAGGTAGCGCTCGGACTGAATCGCGTCGACGATTGACTGCGGGAGGATCTGGTTGAGCTCCTCGAACGTTATGTATCCGCCGTTGGCCTCGCTGCGGCGCTTCACGTCGTTCAGGACGTCGTTGAGCTCCGTCTCGCGGAGGATCGACATCCCCTCCATCGATGGCATGATGGACTCGGCCTCGGACAGTATGTCCTCGTCGGCGGCGAAGCTGGGCAGCGCGGCAGGCTGGAGACTGGGGGCCTCGTCGTCGTCCTCGTCATCGTCCCCGCCCTCGCGTTCGCCCTTCTCGACCTCGGCGACAAGCTGGTCCGTGTCGAGCTGCGCGGCCTCGAGCTCGGCGTCCTCGGGAGACTCCTCCTCGTCGTCGTCGAGCGCAAGGTCCGGGACTGGCGGCAGCATGGCCTTGAAATCATCCTCCGGCGCGGGGACGGCCTCGACCTTGACGGGCTTCTTCTCAGCCTTCTTGTCGGTCTTCTTCTCCGCCTTTACCGGCTTTTTCGCGGGCGCCTTGTCAACAACTTTAGGCGAAGACCCCTTCTTCACCGGGGTCTTCGCCGCGCTCTGCTTCTTTGTTGTTTCCTCTGTCTTCTTGGGCCTTTCGCCTTTTTTCGACGCTTTCTTGTCTTTGGCCATATCTCTCCAGTATACAATTCACCCAACTGCAACTTGTCAACTGTCTGTATAGTATAACACACGAGTTGCCTTAATTTCAACAGGAAATTTTATAAAATTTTCATTTAAGGACCCAGACCTTATGGAACACGCCTACCGAAAACAAGTTCTCCTTTGAGCCGTCTTTCCTCATCATCACACTGCAAACCCAGTAGTTCTTGTACTCAAGGTCGAGCAGCTTGCAGAGGTCGTCGTTGTCTATCGAGCCTTCGACCAGGCTCACGGCCAGCTTCTGAAAGGCATTGTCGACGTTTGCCCGTACTTCGTTGAAGATTTCGTGGCAGTGGTCGCTCTTCGACGGACACGTCCCCGCAAGCACGAACGCGATGACCAAAAGGCCGATTACCTTTATGATGTCTTCCATCCTTTACCTCACTTCCACGGGACCGAGGAGCCCGGACTTCAGCGGTTTCCATTTCGACGCGTCGAACGGCTTGTAGTTCGACCCGACGATGTTGATGTCGCAGAAATACTTCCAGTCCACCTTGTTGACGTCGTTCCACCTCAGGCGGTTGGCGCCGAGGTTCGTGACCTCCACCTCGATGGCGTTGCCCTTCGGGCGCAGCAGCCCCGCAGGAATCGGGAACTCGTAGGGGGGCATGAACCTGACGCCGAGGTCGCGTCCGTTGAGCCTCACGCGGGCAATCTCGCGAACCTCGCCAAGCGACAGGACGGTGTTTGCGACGCCAGTGGGCCCGACGTCAAAGGTCGTGCTGTACATCATCGTCCCGGAGAAGAACTCGTCAAGTGTCTCCCATCCGACGAGCGCGTCTAGCGAGCGGGCCTTCGGCAGCGCAGGTCCGCCGCAGACAGGCGAAAGGCACCACGTCTCGGGCACCTTCACGACGCTTCCAAAAGAGGATTTGGAACAACGTTCACCGACCTCGAATCCGTCGCCAAACAGAAACAACGACTGCTTTGGCTCGAGCACGGACACCGCTTTTTTGTGTTCAACCTTGCCTGTGAGAGGGTCCGCCTCGGTGAAGAAGCCATTCCTGGACGACACGGCCCGCGCCACCGCGCCGGTGTTCACGACGAAGTACGCCGTCTCGCCGTCCTTGCGCCAGCGCGTGGCGACAAGCCCCGTGGACGAGTCGAACGGCATTCTCTTGACGCCCTTGATCGACTCGCCGCGACTCTTCATCGCCGCGTCGAAAACATCCACAGCCTCCGGGTCGACGACGGCCGTGTACCTTTTGCCGAGGCCGGCGGCGAGCATGCGCTTCGAGATGAAGTCGAAGGAATACCCGGCCTCGAAGAGCCTCTTGGAAAGACGCCCGACACGCTCCGGATAGAACCACTTGTTGCCGTCGGAGACGGACATGGAGCCCATTCCGTCCCTGCACTTCGCCCGGTATGGGGCGGGGTTCCACACGATGGCGAGGTCGGTGTCCGGCGTCCAGGTCTGGAAGACGGACTGGCAGCGCGTGACGTATGCGTTGAGGGCCGCCACCTCGCGCCATATCGGGTTCCGCGGGTTCATCTCGAGCGTCGCGTAGAAGCACCATCCCGGCCAGACGGCATCGAGGGGCGAGTAGCAGAGCCCGTGGTAGAAGACATGGTTGACGCCGGAGAGGAAAAGCCCGTCGAGATACGCCTTGATGTCCGCCGGGCGTTCGCAGAAGTGCTCGTCGATCCACGTGCAGGACTCCGCCGAGACGAGCGTCGTCCCCTTCGCGTGCGCGGCGGAAGACGCGAACTTCGAGATCAGGATGTCACGCGAGCCCTTGCCGAACATCTCCGTCTCCGGGATGTCGGCGAGCGCGTAGAAGTCAAGCCAGTTTGACGGCGCGCCGTGCGCCTCGTTGCGCGTGAGGTATCCGTTCTCGCGGCACCAGTCGGTCCACACCCTGAAGCATGAAAGCTGCATCTCGTCGATGTCGCCTTTCCTCTTCGGCCTGGCGCCGTAGTACTCGTAGCTGTCGTGGTAGAACGCGCGCGGACGCGCCGCCTTGCCGCCCTTGCCGAAGAGCCCGTCGAACGCCGCGACGTGGATCTTCATCGCCTCGGGGTCGAATGGGTCCAGCATGTAGCCCGCGCCGCCGACGCATGCGCGCTTGACCTTGAACTTCCTCGTGCTTGCGTGCGCCGCGTCGATCCAGGGTCCGCCGAAGCACCAGCCCGAGCCCATCGAAAGGTCGACGCCGAGCCCGTTCTCCTTCGCGAGGGCCACCGCCATGTTCCATGCATCGACCCACTCCGGGGAGAGGAGCCGCCGCCACTTCTTCTCGTAGCCCTTCTTCGCGCCGTAGATCGGGACAACGTGGAATCCGCCGAACCCCTTCTCCCGCATCTGCTCGCACTGGTACTTCATTCCCGCCTCGTCGATGGCGTTGCCCATCCACCAGTTGTAGACCCACGGACGCATCGTCTGGGTCGTCTCGGGCCAGGAGAAGTCCGCGGCGCGCACGCTCTGTCCGAACGCCGCCGCCCCCGCCGCGACCGCGGCGGCCGCAAGAATGCGAACCTTCATGGTTGGCTATTCCTTTATCGTGATGTTGCGGAATTCCGCGGCGCCGCCTTCGGCCTGGAGCGCGATCGCGCCCTTCGGCGTCTTGACGCCCTTCACGCGGTTCATCTCGACGCCGTTCAGGACGCTGACGACCTCGTCACCCTTGACGGTCAGGACGAGTTCGTTCCACTCGCCGAACGGCTTCTCGGCGGAAGGCGCCTTGGGCTTTGCGCTCGCGATGCCGGAAAGCGGATTGGCCGGATCGTACGGATTGCGCGGCGCGACGCCCTCCAGCACGGAGCCGCCAAGCGCGAATATCGAGCATACGCCGTCAGGGCAGAGCTGGTTCTCATAGCAGCGGGGGATGAACCTGCCGGACTCCTTGGCGAACCTGATGAACACGCCGGAGTTCGGCTTCGGCGTCTTGCGCCACCAGCGGTACTCGAGGCGAAGCGTGAAGTCGCCGAAGTCGTCGCGCTTCGTGCGCAGGTAGCCGAAAGGAGTGCCGGTCGTGCGGATCGCGCCGTCGACGACAGCCCATGTCTCCTCTATCGCCGTGTAGTCGCCGACCTTCGCCTTGTCGAGGAACGCCGTCCAGCCGTCGAGGTCCTTCCCGTTGAAAAGGCTGACGGCGGCTTCCTTCTGAACGACAGGCGCGATAGTCTTGGGCGTTTCCTTCTCAAACGCCTTCGAGACAACGGGCATTACGATGGAGACCGCGAGCAGCACAAGGCCGGTTGCGAGGAACTTCTTCGTATTCGCTCCGACGCCCTTCCACTCGCCGAGCATCACCCCGAGAAGCGAGGAGAACATCACGCTCGCGCCCATAACGACGGCGAAGCCGACGTACGCAAGGTCTCCGCAAAGCGGCTCGCCCATCTTCAGGAACGCGAACTGGAGCGCCCAGATCACGCCGGCGAAGGCGGAGAGCAAGAGCGCCGTGAGCCCCGCACCCCTGAAGAGCTTGCCGTAGTCGCCGAACGTCCCGTTCTTTTTGTTCATGACGAGGCAGTACGCGGCGTTGACAGCGAAGCCGCCCCAGAGGACGACGATGAGCACCGGCACGCCTGTCCACCACTTGCCGGCACCGGACGCCTCAGCGAGCTTCGACATGACGTCGCCCGACGAAAGCCCGAAGTTCATGCAGCCGGAGAACACGCCGCTCACGAGCGCGACGATGATGCCCTTCTTGAAGTTGAACTCGGCGACCGCGGCCTTCTTCGCCTCCTCGTCCAGCTCGCCCTCCTTCGACTTGCCGGCGAGGCCGACGAAGACGATGCCCGCGAGCGAGAGCGCGACGCCGACCAGCGTGATTACCTTGGCGAGGGAGACCGCGCCATCCGCGCCCAGCACAAGAGTGGCGGCCTCGCCCTTGAAGATCGGCGGCAGAAGCGTGCCAGTCGCGGAGCAGAGCCCGCATCCGATCGCAAGCCCCAGCCCGACGCCGAGGTAGCGGATCATGAGCCCCCAGGTGAGCCCGCCGATGCCCCACATCGCGCCGAATCCGGCGCACGCGAGGAGCGTCTTAGCGGGAGTGTCGCCTATCACGCCCATGAGGCCGGGGACGGTCGCCAGGCCCAGGGCGAGAGGGAACAGGATTAGTCCCGCGACGGCATACACGAGCCAGTAGCTTTCGTAGGCTACGCCCTTGACCTTGCGGAACGGAAGCGAGAACGTCGCGCCGGCGAGGCCGCCGAGCGCGAACACCAACATGCCGAGTATTGTATTCATGGCTTATAGTATATCAAAAATCATTCTTTCGCGCCATATACAAAGACGCCCCCGCCGAAAAAAACAGCGGAGGCATCTTTGCGCCGTTTCAGGCCGTCTCAGCCGAACGTCATTCGGGAATCGACGCCTTGGGTACCACCGTGAAGACGATTGTGTCGTAGCCAGCGCCTTCGTAGATCACGCCGATGTCGCCGCTAGGGAGGATCGCCATGTCGGAATACGCCGCGCCCTGCGGCTCGACGCAAAGTCCGCCGTTCCACGTCGCGCCCTCGTCCTTGCTCGCGCGCAGATACAGGAGCGCGCGGCGGTTCGGGCTCTTGCAGTTGGAGAAGAGCAGCTTCTCGCCGCAGCGCATTATCTGCGCGTTGCACTGCGGGTCCTCGAGCGTCTTGTCGTAGCGCGACTCCCATGTCATGCCGCGGTCCTTCGAGACGTGGATCTGGCGTCCGCCGCCGTGCCAGCGCGAGTTGATCATCCACGAGCCGTCCTTGAGCTCGACGACCTTGCACTCGTCGCCCTTCTTGACGGGCTTGCCGAACGCCTTCCACGTCTTGCCGTGGTCGGGCGAGCCGAAGAGCGCGTTGCCGTCGCCCACGTGGACAAGCGTGTGGAGAAGCGTGCCGTCCTTCGTCTGGATGCCGGAGCCGGAGGAGATGAAGATGAACCCGCCGGCGTTGTGCGCCTTGCCGAACGGCCACTCCGGGAATGCGATGTCCTCCGTGATGTCGCGCGGCTTCGACCACGTCTTGCCGTTGTCGGACGACTCCTGCACGTGGAAGCGGTAGACGTTACCCCAGCGGTCGGAACCATCGGGGTTCTTCCAGTGCCAGACGTTGTAGAGCAGGAAGATCTTCTTCGCCTCGTCGTCGACGATGAACGAAGGGTCGCTGCCGCTCCACTTGTCGGAGTCGGTCCACGGCCACTTCCACGTCGGCTCGCTCGGCGTCCACGTCTTGCCGCCGTCCGACGACCTGCGGCAGACGATGTTGATCGACTGGAACGCGTTGAGGTCGCCGATGTTGTCCTTGCGCGCGTCGCACACGGCAACGAGGTCGCCGTTCGGCGCGGTGCATAGCGCCGGGATGCGGTACACGGCGATTCCGCCGTTCCCGTTCTTCCACAGCGTGGTCTTTTCGCCCGCGAGGCAAGTCACCGCCGCCGCCAAGGCGGCAATCAATGCAATCTTCTTCATTTCACACTCCCATTTTCACTTTTCACCTTACATTTTACACTTTACATTTTACATTCTACATTCTAACCAGCTCCCAAGCCTTGACGAGCATGCGCGGGATGTGGAACGGGCCCTTGAAGATGTTGCCCTTCGCGGGCTGCGCGACCGTGCCGTCGCGGTGGAGGTAGCCGTACCATTCGGGGAACTTGCGGTCCTTCAGGTGCTTCCACGCCCACTCGGAGGCGAGCTTGTGCCACTTCATGTACTTGGCGTCGCCGGTGAGCTTGTACGCGTAGGCAGTCGCGATGATCGTCTCGCACTGCGGCCACCAGAACTTCATGTCCTGCTCGTAGCACTGCGGCGGGAAGTTGCGGCAGTCCTTGAAGGAGATGATGCCGCCGTATTTCTTGTCCCAGCCCCAGTCCCACGACCAGTCAAGGATCTTGAGCGCGGTCTTGAGGAGTTTGTCGGGATCGATGGCGGCGGCCAGAGGGCTGGCCGCCCTGCCCTCTTGTTGTTGTACGCTTGTTGCCACGTCCATCAGGAACCAGCTCGTCTCGATGCAGTGGCCGGGGTTGATCACGCGGCCCGCGAGCGTGTCGATGAACTCTCCGTTGGGTCCGACCGTCTCGAGGAGCGCCTTGAACTCCGGATGGATGAAGTACTTCGTGAGGAGGTCGATCGACTCGGTAATCTGCTGGTCGAGGACGGGATCGTCGGAGACCTGCTTCAGCACCATCGCCACGTTGATGAGGATCATCGTGAGGGAGTGCCCCTGGCACTGCACGACGGGCTCGAACTTGGGCGGCATCCACTTCTTCGGGTTGGCGACGAACTTGCGGATGCGCTTGAAGAGCGCGACCGCCTTCTTCGCCCACGCCTTGTCGCCGCTCGCGAGCGAATACTCCGCGTAGGCAATCGCGGCGAAGCACTCGGAGAACACGTAGCGGCGCTTCTGGACGCCAACGCCTTCAGCCGTCACGGCGAAGTAGGCTCGCCCGTCCTTGTCGAAGCAGTGCTTCTCGAGGAACTCGCAGCAGCTCTTCGACGCCTCCAGCCATTCGGGGTTCTTCTCCACGTGGTTGTAGGCGTAAGCCGTCATCCATCCGAAGCGGCCCTGGAACCAGACGCTCTTCGTCGAGTCCATCAGCGAGCCGTCGCGGTCGACGCACGTATAGACGCCGCCGTTCTTGCGGTCCCAGCCGTGCTTCATCCAGAACGGCATCACGTTGCGCAGGAGCTCGCTCTTGTAGGTCTTGGCCCACTTGCTCCAATAAGGGTTTGGATTCATCATTTGAGGTAATCCCAACTTTTTTAATGGCCGTGTAGAACGTGTAGATCATGTAGATTTCTACACGTTCTACATGTTCTACTCGGCTCATGCTGTTATTTGTAGCCGATCTTCCTGAGGCGCTTGACGATGTCCGCCTTCTGCGCGTCGGTGAGGGCCTTGAGCGGCACGCGCACCGTGCCGAGGTCGACGCCGTGGACGGCGCACATCGCCTTGCCGGCCGCGACGCCGCCGAACTCCACGAGGATGTCGACGATGTCGCACACCTTCTTCATGTACTTCTCGCTCGTCTTGAAGTCGCCCTTCTTGACGGCGTCCCAGACCTTGTAGTAGAGCCCGGCGGAGTAGTTGTACGTGGAGCCGATCGCGGACTTCGCGCCGAGCGCGACCGCGCCCGCGAACCACTCGTCGATGCCCCACGTGATGTCGTACTTGCCGCCGCACGCGCGGATGCAGCGCTGGTACATGTAGAGGTCGGGGTAGTTGAACTTGATGCCGGCGAGGTTCTTGATCTTGCCGTCCGCGGCCTTCAGGAACGCCTCCATGTCGAAGTTGACGCCGCTCATCGAGGTGTGGTAGTAGTAGAACGGCAGCTTCTGCGCGTACTTGAGCGCCTCGTTGATGTAGTCGATGAGGCCCTGGATGGAGCCGGGGCGGAAGAAGCACGGCGGCACGATGCTCGTCGCATCCATGCCGACCTCCTGCGCGTACTTCGCGAGCTCCTGCGTGTCGGGGAGCGAGAGCGATCCGACGTGGGCGATGAGGAAGAGCTTGCCCTTGGCGGCCTTCACCCACGCGTCCATCACGCGCTTGCGCTCCTCGGTGGAGCAGTGCACGCCCTCGCCGGTCGTGCCGCTCACGTACACTCCCGTGACCTTCTGCTTGATCAGCATCGCGGCCTGCTTCGGTATGACGTCGTAGTTGACGCTGCCGTCGGCGTTGAACGCCGTGTGCGCGGCGGCGATGAGTCCCTCGAGTTTCCTTGTCTTCATGTCGGCTCCTTGTGTTGACTGTTTTTTTGTTTTCGACTTCCAGATCCGTCGTTTTCTGTTTCGGGTCGTTTCCCCTTTACCTGCCATTTTACCAAAGCACGCGGTCATAGTCAATGGGAAATGAACATGCGCCGCGGAATATTTTTTTAAAAACCGACGCCTCCCCGTGTGCCGGGGAGGCGTGGATTCCGGTCCAGGCGACGGACTCCCTACTCCTTGCAGAGGCGCGAGAAGTCCCAGTCGCCGCGCTTCGGCGCCTTGAGGAACGCATTCGCCTCCGGCTTGTTCGTGAAGCACATCTTCTTCGCGTCGAACGCAAGCTCCTCGCCCGGGAACCTGAGCGCGACGCATCCGATAAGCAGCGCCTCCGTGAGCGGCGCCGCGTAGGAGAGCTTCGAGCCGCACATCTCCAGGTCGCCGGCGAGGCACGCCTCGACGAACTCGCGGTAGTGGCTGTACTTCGCCTTCTTGTCGCCCTTCGCAAGCGCGGCGGCGAACGCCTCCTTGTCGCCTGCGATGCAGGCGGGCCTGCGCGCGTGCGAGCCGCCGATCGTCGTCGCCTTCGTGCCGACGATGATGAGCCCGTTGCCGTCGACCTTCTTGAGCGCCTTGAGCGCAGGCACTTCGTCGGCGGTCGGCTTCACGCCGCCGTCCGTCCAGACGAGCTTGACGCCGTCCGGGATGAACTTGTTCGGCGCAAAGGTCATCTCGATGCGCGACTTCTTGGGATACGCGACGTCAACCGCGCCGCCGCCGAATGTGTCGGCCTTGACCTTGACTGGCAGCCCGAGCTGGAACGCCCAGAACGCCGGGTCGGCGTTGTGCACGGCCATGTCGCCGATCGCGCCGCAGCCGTAGTCCCACCAGCCGCGCCACTTGAAGCGGTGGTACGCGGGCGAATACCCGTGGTCGGCGCTCGGCCCGCACCAGCAGTCCCAGGCGTTCTTCGCGAACTTGCCGGGGACGGGCTCCTTCTTCGCGTACTCCTTCATGCCCTGCGGCCATACCGGTCGGTCGCTCCAGCTGTAGATCGCCTTGATCTCGCCCCAGACCCCCTCATCGAGCAGCGCCTTGTAACGCCACACCCCGGGATGGCCCTGGTTGCCCATCTGCACCACGCGGCGCGTGCGCAGCGACGTCTTCAGCATGAGCTCGCACTCCTCGACGGTGCGCGCGAGCGGCTTCTGCACGTAGACGTGCTTCCCGGCGTTCATGCAGTCGATCGAGATGTAGGCATGAGTGTGGTCGGGGGTGCCGACCTGCACGACCTCGAACTTGTCGCCCATCGTCTTCAGCATGTCGCGGTAGTCCGTGAACTTCGGGATGCCGGGGTACTTCCTCTCCCAGTGGTCGAACATGGACGGGTCGATGTCGCACACCGCCACGAGGTCGCACCCGGCGCTGATGAGGCTCTCCGTCGCCCCGCGCCCCATGCCGCCGCAGCCGACGGACGCCATCTTGAGCTTGCGTCCGACGATCTTGCCCTTGAACGAATCCTGCGGCGCGAGGTCGATTGCCCCCGCAGCGCCAAGCGAAAGCCCGAATGCGCCGAATCCCATGAGGAATCCGCGGCGCGTCGGCGCGAACTGCACTGTATTCATTTTGATGTATGCCCTTTCGTTTGTTTTGAACTACACAATGATTATATCACATCACAACGCAAATTGAAACAGCCAACAACCATTCATTCAGCCTTCATCTCCCTCGCTATCCACGCCATCAGGAAATCGACGATCCCAGCCTGGCGTCCAGGCGGAATCTCCGTGCCCTCGGGAACCTTCCACCATTTCGCCAGGCATCCCCTGCAGCAGCAGGCGCAGGCGTGCTGCGCCTTGAAAAACGGGTGACCGCGCATAGGTGTCTGCCTGCCGTCGTGCGGCGGATGCGCAGGCGCGAGGCGCGTGCGTATGAAATCCTCAGCATGGCGGCGGATCGTATCGATCCCCTTCTCCGCGACATACGCCCGGTCCGTAGCGGAAAGGTGGAACCGCGAGCGGAACCTAGACCTAGCGAGCTTCTGGAACGCCGCGACGTAGTCCTTCATGACGGAACCCAAACCTTCTTGCCGACACCGCCCTGCCGTCTTCTACAGCGGCGCGATGCGAAGCTTCCAGGAGACAGGCGCGCTCGGGTCGAAGCGGTACTTCTCCATCGGCGCGGGGCCGACGCTCGCGCCGCCGAGGCCAGTCTGGCGCACGTCGAGGTTGAGGATGACGTCGCGCTGCGCGACAGGCGGCGAGTTGCGGCGGATCTGCTGGGTGTGCTTCTGCCATCCATCGTGCCGCGCGAGGAAGATGTCCTCCCAGCCATAGTGCAGCGCCTGCATGAACAGCGGCTCGGACGCCTCGAAGCGCACGCCCTTCCCCGCGCCGTCGGCGAACTCCGCCCACCTCACGCCGCTCTTGTAGCCGTTGTCCTGCGGCCGCACGTAATCGACATACTGCTCCGTCACAGTGGATTCGTAAAGCCCCACGAAAGAGCCCGTGCAGCGGTCGATGTAGTTCTCCCACGGTCCGCGTCCGTAGTACTTGACGCGCTCGAGCGCGGGATCAAGCCGCATCGTGAGGCCCAGCCTCGGCAGCGCCTTGGGCATCACGCCGTATGGCCTCACCGTGTTTTCCATAGTAATGGAGCCGTCGGACGCGAAGCGATATTTGCATTCGTGCTTGAAGCCGCAGCCCTTCGTGCCCGTCACGTCGATGACGGTCTTCACCTCGTCGCCAGTCACGACAATTGGCTCCGGATGGTACCCGAGCCGGACAAGCCCGGAGGCGAGGAAACTTTCCTTCAGCCACTTGTCGTTGTCGACGAACGCGCGCACGCATGTGAGATGCGGCCCCGCCGGAACGCCCGGCGAAACCTCCTTTAAAACGGCCACGCCATTTACCGTGAGCTGCGTGAGAAGCCCGCTCTTCCGGCTAAACACGGCCACCGTTCCACCGCATGAGACGGTGACCGTGGCGGTATCTTCTTTGGCGACGAAATCGGATATGCGGTCACGCGGGACGCGTGACCCTACCGTTTGCGGCGGTTGCGGGGCGACCGCCCTACACGCCACGGTAATTGATTTCTCGCCTTCATTCACGACCAGCGGTGGTTTCATCGAAACCGCCCTACCATCTTGTTGTTGTACGCTTGTTGTGTTTCCACCGCCAAGCGCTATCTGGTCCCTTGCGACCACCCAGCCCTTCTTCGCCCAGAGTGTATCTGACTTCAGGCGGAATGCCACGTTGAGGAAATACTCGGCGCTTTCCTTCACATCCGTCTTAGGAATCGCAATCTCAAGGTTCTTCCAATCCTGAGGCGGGACCGACGGCCAGTTGCACACGCCGTTTGCAATCGGCCGACCATCCTCCACTAGTTCCCAACATGCATCAAACTCGCCCGACTGAGTGAATGAGAATCGATTACGTAGCACAACGGGAATTGGCTCGCCGTTGCGGATCCCAGATCTTACGCTCAGAAGAAAAGTGAACCAAGGCATCGTGGTATCAGGTAGCGTCACCACGAGGTTGCGGTGAACGTGTCCTACCTCGATCAGCTTCGGCGTGACCTCGGCGAGCGGGCCCACGATGCCGTTCTGGCAGATCGGGCCGTTGTGCGGGTTGTCGTAGAAGTCGCCGCCATAGGCGAAGTAACGCTCTTCACGTCCAGTCTTCGGGTCGATGCGTCCCGTACCCGCCCAGATCGCCTGGTCCTTCCAGTCCCAGATGCACCCGCCGATGAGCGACGGATGTGCGTAGGTGACGTCCCAGTACTCCTGGAAGTTGCCAATCGCGTTACCCATCGCGTGGGCGTACTCGGTGTGGAAGAACGGCTTGTCGTGCGCGGCATCGTGGGCCGCGCCGAGCTCCTTGACCCGCTCCACGCTCCGGTACATGTCCGCGTCCATGTCGGCATCCTTTGCGCCGACCTCCCAGTGGATCGGACGCGACGGGTCGATCTTCCGAACCGCCGCGATCGCGGCGCGGAAGTTGTCGCCGTGCTTCGTCTCGTTACCCATCGACCAGATCGTGACGGACGGATTGTTGCGGTAGAAGCGCACCTGACGTTCGTTGCGCTCGACGATCGTCTGCTTCCACGCCTGGATGGGGCCGAAGCCGTCCTTGCCAAAGCCCGCACCGTGAGCCTCCACGTTCGCCTCGGCGACGAGGTAGATGCCGTACTTGTCGCAGATGTCGTACCACAGGCGGTGGTTCGGGTAGTGGCTTGTACGCACCGTGTCGATGTTGTAACGCTTCATCAGTTCCGCGTCGCGCAGCATCTCGGCGCACGACACCGTGCGCCCGTTTTCAGGGCTAGTCTCGTGCCGGTTCACGCCCTTGAACTTAACGGGCTTGCCGTTCACGTAGAACACCTCGCCCACGATCTTCTGCTCCTTCAGGCCAATGCGCTTCGCGCGGATATCCTCGCCGCACTTCAGCACGAGCGTGTAGAGATACGGCTTCTCCGCGCTCCAGAGGCGTGGTTTTTCCAGTTTAATTGTCGCATGTCGGCTGTCGCGTGTCGGAATCTGTCCGACGATCCTACCTCCATCGTCGTAGAGCGTTGCGGTTACCTCCTTCGCGTCGCCGTATGTTTCCACCGCCACGTCTACGGTCGCGCTCTTGTACCCTTCGCCGAACGTCAGCGTAACAACGAAGTCAGCGATGCCGGCCTTCGGACGCGACCAGAGCGACACGTCGCGGAAAAGCCCCGAGAAGCGCAGCATGTCCTGGTCCTCCACGTAGCTGCCGTCGCACCAGCGGAACACCTGCACGGAGATCTCGTTCTCGCCGTCCTTCAAAAACGGCGTGATGTTGAATTCGCTCGGCAGCTTGGAGTCCTCGGCGTATCCAGCCTTCTCGCCGTTGATCCACGCATAGAGCGCGGAACCCGCGCCCTCGAAGCGGAGAATCGTCTCGCGCCCCTTCCAACTGTCGGGCAGACGGAACTTGCGCTTGTAGGACATCACGGGATTGTAGTCGGGGCGCCCCGTCTCCTTGTCGAGGATCTTCGGCCACGCGAACTTGTGCGGATAGCCGTGGGCGATGTAGTGCGGCATCCCGTAGCCGCGCATTTCCACGCAGCAGGGAACGTCGATCGTCTCCCACTTCGACACGTCGAACGTCGTCTTCTCAAATGCCAGCGGGCGGCGCAGCGGATCGCCGCACCAGTGGAACTTCCACGTGCCGTTCAGCGACATCTTCCACGGAGTCTCGAACTCCAGCGCATCGGTGAGCGCGGCCTTCGCGTCCGCCAGCGGCATCGCGTACGTCGCGGCGGGCATGCGGTTGAACGAATTGACGTCGATGTTCTCCCAGTCGCGGACGCGGCCCGGTGCCGCGTCTGACGCGGCAACAGACAACATGCAGCCGCAGACCGCCGCAAGACGCATAATGTTTCTGTGTTTCATTGTGATTGTACCTTCGACAGAATTCACTCCACCACGATACGGAAGCCCACGTCATAGACTGGCGCATACGAATGGTAGGCGCGGCGGAATGATGCCGTGGCGAGCTTCGGGCGCGAATACCACGAGCCGCCGCGCACCACGCGCCGCTCGTCGCCGCCCGGCGCGTTGCGTCCGTCGTCGGCTACGTATGGATAGGGCGTGTATTTAGACTGCGTCCACTCCCAGACGTTTCCGTGCATGTCGTAGAGCCCCCAGGGGTTCGGCTTCCACTTGCCGCTCTTCTCCTCCAGGAACGCGCCGTCGTTCACGCCGTGCGCCTGCGGCACCCAGTTGTCGAAGAGGTTCTCGGTGTTGCCGTAGTGCGCCTTCTCGCGGTCCTGGACATACGGGTTGCCGGAGTAGTCGGAGAGCGAGATGTCCGCGAGGTTCGCGTACTTCGCGAAGTCGTCGCCCGTGCCGCCCCACCAGAACGGCTTGTCCGACCCGGCCCGCGCGGCCCACTCCCACTCTGCCTCGGTCGGAAGGCGCACCGTGCGCCCGGTCTTCTTCGAAAGCCATTCGCAGAACGCGACGGCCTTGTTCCACGGGACGCGCACCGCCGGCAGGTCGTCGCCGTTCACGTCGTAGCCAGTGACGCCGAACTGGTAGCCGTGCCTCGATTCACAGCGGCTGTCGTGCTTCGGGTCGAACTGGCGGAACTCGCGGTTGGTGACCTCCCTCGCGCCCATGAGGAACGGCTTCACGTCGACCTTCGCGGCGGGGTGCTCGTCGCGCGGGCCCTTCGCCTCGCTCCTGCCCATCACGAACGAGCCGCCCGGGACGGCGACGAGCGGCATCTCCACGCCGTCGCCAAGCGCGATCTGCGCGGCGGACGCTGCCGGCCTCGTCGCCGGGTCGAACGGCCAGCCGGCTATCTTCAGCGGCTCGCCACCCTTCGGTTTCTCCCTGACGCTCTCCGTATCCTTCAACACAGGCGCGGGGGTGTCTATCGTCTCGTGGTTCTGCCTGACGCCCACGTACTTGGCGCGGCGCTCCTCGCGGAGGCACTCGCGGCCGATGGCCTCGTTGCCCACAATGGTCTGCCAGCGTCCGTGGTACGGCGTGTTGAAGTCGATCCACGTGACAAGGCGGTCACGCGCCTCCTCCGAGAGCCTCACGCCGTGGTGCCCCTTGTCGAGCATCATCATCAGCTCCGTCGTGTCCGCATGCCACTCCATCGGCTCGAAGAGGTGGATGTCGCTCTCGATGCCGGGATGGCGCACGAACCTGACAAGGTTGAAGTACGGCACGGAGAACTTGCCGCCGAACTGCGGATACACTCTTCCATGCATCCTCGTGTTCCAGTTGGTGAGCATGCTGGTGCCGCGCAGGTCTGGCTTCCAGCGCTTGTCGCCGAACATCTCCGACTGCGGCGGATCGGGCTGGTTGTGGCAGCGGACGCAGAAGGCGTCAAGCACGGGCTGGACTTCGCGGGCGAACTCGAAGTTGCGCTCGGGGCCGCGCCACGGGCGTATCTCCTCGAGCGGGATGTTCGCGGCGACGCGGGGCGCGCGCGCGACGAAGCTCTGCTTTTCATGGCATCCGGCGCAGGAGAGGTACTCGCCGCTGCGTGCCGTAAACCAGCTGCGCATCACCTGCATGGACTTGCCCTCCGCGTCAAGCGGCTGGACGGCGATGGGCGTGTTCGCGGGGACCTTGAAGTATGCGCTGCCGTCGGGATTGACGGGGACTGTCCCCAAGGTGCGGCGCATGTCCCACGGACCGTCGAGTCCGATCGAGCCGTAGAGTCCGCCCTCGTTCTTGAATCCGAAGGTGTATGTGTAGAGGCGTAGGTTCTTCACCGTACCGGCGGGGATGCCCTTCAGGCCCGGTCCCTCGTAGATGTTGGCGATGTAGACCTGCGCCTCCTTGGACCCACGCACCGTGCGGTCGGGCCGGGTGTGCGGGACGGGCGTCTTCATGAACGGCACGGGCTCGCAGAGGTCGTGCCCCGCCTCGCGCAGAAGGCAAAGCTCGTTGTCAAAGCGGTCGATGATGTAGATGGAAAAATTCCTCTCGCCGTTGTTCCTGCGGGCGACGAGGAACGTCGTGTCGTCAAGCGGGAACGGGTGGAGGTTCATCGGCCAGGTGCCGTTGTAGAGCTGGTCGCGCACGATGGGGTCCACGGGCTTGCCGTAGCCCGGCATGAGCTGCACGGCGCCCTCGCCCTCCTCGGTGCCCTTCGCGACGTCGAAGAGCCCGAGCTGTCCCTGGCGCTTGAGCCCGTGGTGCCCCGTCAGCACGGCGACGAACTGAGTGGGCCTACCCGGAATCGGACGCGCGAAGAACATGCTGTTCGGCCAGAACGAGTTGCTGCCGTACAGGGCGCGCTGGTTCGTCCCGTCTGGATTGCACGTGAAGAGTATGCGCGAATTGGAGTGTGGGAGGTCGGTGTATTCCCAGCGGAGGTACATCACGCGTCCGTCGGGCATCACTTCTGGACACCAGGCGTGCTCCTGGTCGTTGCCAAGAAGCTCCATCTCGGAACCATCCTCCCTGCACCGGAAGAGGTTCGCGACTGGCGTCGAGCCCCACACGCACGGGACGGCGTATTTGAGCGCGGTGCAGGAGAAGATGATATGCCCGTCCGGGACATAGCAGGGATCGTAGTGATTGACGTCCGGCGCGTCGTCGCGCGTCACCTGGCGAACCTTGCGCGTCGCGATGTCCAGCTCCATCACGTGCCAGGCGTTGGATGCCGCGACGCTGGAAAAGAGCAGGCGGTCGGCGTTCCAGTGGAGTTCCACGTCCATCAGCGGGCGCCCGCCCTCCGGCTTGTAGACGACCTCCGTCCCGCCGGCCCTGGCCCCGCGTATGTCAAGGAAGCACAGCTCGTTGTCGTGTCCGTTCTTCGGCAGGACGGAATTGCTCTGCCAGTTGCATGGCAGGTAGTTGCGTCCGTTGCGGCGGCGGATGAAGAGTATCCTGTCGAACGAGACGGCGGGGTTGAGGTCGATCATCAACTCGCGCTTGATTCCGTCAAGCGCCTTCAACGCCTGTTCGGAAGCCTCAACGGCGCCGCCAATTTGCTGTATACTTGCCGTCCCTCTCTCTCCGCCCATCCATCCGAGCGCCCGCTTCGCCTTCTCGAACCTAGCCGCAACGGCGTCCAGCTTCGGCGCAAGCTCCGGGTTCGCCGCCCGGCGGTGCGCGATGAGGCGCTCCAGCGCCGGAAGCGCCGCGCGCGTCGCGGACACCAGCGCTGCGATTTTCTCGCTACGGGTGAACTCGCCCGCCTCAATCTTGAACGTGCAGCTTCCCTTGCCTTTGGGGGCCGTGAGACCGCCCTTCGCCTCGAAGCGCAGCGCGCCCTTCGGCACGGGCAGGATCAGGAATGAAGGAGCGTGAGCGGCGATGAACCGATGGAACGACTCGTCGCCGACCTTGGCGACCTTCGAGCCGCCCCAGTTGACGCGGTTGAACTCGATCTTGCCCCAGCCCGGCTTGTGCGCTCGCATCTGGAGCGTCGTCGCGTCCACGCGCGTGCCGTCCTTCATCACGAAGACCGGCTCGCACCAGATCGCCTGGTCGTAGTCGTAGGTGTCGGGGCCTATCGTTGCGGAGAGCTTCACCTCCTCCGCGCCCGCTACGTCGATGGCGACGGCGACGGCCTTCTCGGCGCCGCGCACGACAGGCGTCTCGACGCCGGCGCACAAGGCGGACTGCGCAGCGCACAGAAGCACCGCGCATGTTGCACTCATCAAAATAGTTTTCTTCATATATCTTCCCCCTTCATCTTCACATCTACTCTCACACAAAATTCAGTAAATCCACTTGGGACGTCAAGTCACAAGATCCATAAGCATTTCGTGAATGGAATAAAGCGGATATTCCTCTAGTACACCATGTGACATTCGCTCAGAGGTTGACAGTCGAATCGCCTTCTCCGGCTTGAATTTCTCAATATATGCCATCAACGATTTAGCCCTGAGATTTTTCTCGGCCTTTGCCTCGATTGGACAAATCTTTGAGCCGACCTGCACAATAAACTCAAGCTCCGCCCTGCTGTTGTCCGGCGACCAATAATGTGTGCCGATTCCGTATGCCATCAATTCCTGCAAAACAAATTGTTCTGTCAACGCACCTTTGAAGTGAGTGAAAATACTACTACCTTCAAGCAAAACTTGCTGCGGGATTTCAGACATTGCCCCAATAAGGCCCACATCATGAGCATACAATTTGAACGCCCCAAAATTCTCGTATGCCGCAAGCGGCATCAAAGGAGTAGATACATTTCGCACAATTCTAGTCATGCCGGCATCGTCCAACCACTGCAACGCAACTTCATACTCTCGTGCTCTGGCTCCCTCTCGCAAGGCAGTATAGAGGAACTTCTTGTTCTCCTTGGCCAATTGAGCCGGAATCGACCTCCAAAGAAGCCTTATCTTACTCAGCAGAGTGCCATCTGCGTGTTTGACAAAATCCTCATCGTATGCCTTCAATATAGATTTCTGCACCTTCCGCACCAACCTGAAATCTTTTTCCTCTCTATATGCAAGTACCGCCTCCGGCATTCCGCCTATGAAATAATACTTGCGGAGATACCCGCAAAACGTCTTATTGAAGAGATTGACCGTCTCCCATTTCCTGTTTTTGAGAACCTCGCATTTTATATCTTCACCTATGGCAACAAGAAACTCCTCGAAAGTCATCGGTGGGACATCTATAAAAGTCACTTTGCCAACAGGAAACGAAGCTTTAGATACATCAGCTCCTTTTCTGTTCTTTTTGTTTCTACGATCTATCGCCAAACCCAACAATGAACCTGCGGACATTACTGCAAGCTCGGGCATATCCTCATTAAAGAACTTCAAAGCCGTCAATGCCCTCGGCGACTCCTGGATTTCATCTAAAACCAATAATGTCTTGCCCGGGACAATCTTCTTACCAGTGTTGATAGATATTGTCTCTATGACTGTTTGAGGGTCAAGGTTAATCGACTCAAAACTCTCGCGCAATACATGATTTTTCATGAAGTTGACGCACACCGTATCATTCGGATAATGTTTTCGGGCAAATTCGTCCATAAGCCAAGTCTTGCCGACCTGTCTCGCGCCCATGAGGATGAGAGGCTTTCGCCGCCCCTCAACATCCCATTTCTCGATATCCTTAAGTATGCTTCTTTCCATCGTTGTGCTTCTCTCAAGTTCACTGCGTATTTTAGCACAGTTTCTGTACGAAATCAATAAGGCACTTCACATTTTCAGCACGAACTTTTACCATCTTCATCACATTTCCGGCACGAACTTTCACTATTGTTGTCACACTTTCTGCATGATTATATCCCATCAATTTTACATTTCAATGTCGTCCACAGTCGTCTGCGCAACGCGCAAGTAAACCTCCCTCCCACTCTCCAACTCTCCACCTTCCCCTTCACCTACTTCCCCGTTCCCAACTTTACATTTTACACTTTACATTTTACACTCACTTCCCCTTCACCTACTACTCACTACCTACTAACGACTACCACCTACCGACTTCTTCCGTGTATTCCGTGTATTCAGTGGTTAAACCACTTTACAGCTCTCCAACTCACAACCCCAACTCTTCCCCTTACTCTATTTCCCAACGTTCAAAACCCTGAAGCCAATCTTGCGCAGCTCGGCCGCGGCGAGGCAATTGCGCGTGTCGAAGACCAGGGCTGGCTTGCGCATTGAATCGTAGATGCGGTTCCAGTCAAGGGTCGGGTAGTGGCGCCAGTCGGTCATGAGGATGATGGCGTCGGCGCCCTCCGCCGCCTTGTACTCGTCCTCCTCGTAAGTGACGTCGGACAGGTCGGCAAGGTCCCTGCGCGCATTGACGAGAGCCTTTGGATCTGTGATCGTCACCCGTACGTGCTCCTCAGCAAGAAGGCGCGCTACAGTCCCCGCCGGCGTCTCGCGCGTGTCGCCCGTGTCGGCCTTGAAGGCAAAGCCGAAGAGCGCGATCTTCTTGTTCGCGAGAGTGTTGAACATCGCGGCAAACAAGCGCGAGACGATACGTTCCTGCTGGTGCTGGTTCATACGTATCACGCCCATCCAGTACTCAGCCGCCGTGTGGAGTCCGAATGACTCGCAGAGGTACACAAGGTTCAGGACGTCCTTCTTGAAGCAGCTGCCGCCGAATCCCGGGCCGGCCTTGAGGAACTTGGGGCCGATGCGCCCGTCCGCGCCAATGACGCGCGCGACCTCGTCGACATCCGCCCCCGTCGCCTCACAGAGCCCGGCGATGGCGTTGATAGACGAAACCCGCTGGGCGAGGAAGGCGTTCGCGGCGAGCTTGGTCAGCTCCGCAGACCACACGTTTGTCGTGAGAATCCTCTCCCGAGGGACCCAGGTGGCGTAGATGTCGACGACCGCCTGGATCGCCTTCGCCCCGGCATCGGTCTGCGGTCCGCCGATCAGGACCCTGTCCGGCTCAAGCAGGTCCTTGATAGCCGTCCCTTCCGCCAGGAATTCCGGATTACTGAGGACCGTGAACTGTATGCCGCTTCCCTTCGTTCCCTCTTCACCTTCGCCTCTTCCCCCATTAAGAATCGCCTCCATCGCCGCAGCGGTGCGGACAGGGAGCGTGGACTTCTCGACGACGATCTTGTCGCATTCGGCAAAGCGCTTTATCTCGCGCGCCGTCGCCTCCCAGTACTGGAGGTCGCTGGCGCGTCCGGCGCCCCTGCCGAACATCTTCGTCGGGGTGTTGACGCCGACGAAGATGATGTCGCATTCCTTGACTGCGCCTTCGATGTCCGTGCTGAAGAAGAGGTTCCTGCCGCGGACCTCCTTCACGACGTCAACGAGCCCCGGCTCGTAGATCGGCAGCGAATAGTCCTCGGAATTCCACGCGGCGATTCGCTCTGCGTTTATGTCCACGACCATCACCTTGCGGTCGGGGTTCATCTTGGCGATCACAGCCATCGTGGGGCCGCCAATGTATCCCGCGCCGATGCAGACAATGTTCCTGTTCATCTACTCTCTCCCGTGTCCTTGAACCGCCGCGCCCTCGCAGGGCGCGGACTCAGCCAACCGCGATCTTCGCCGAACTCGACCAGAGCCCATGGAGGTTGCAGTACGCCGTCGCGTGGAGCTCGCCGCCCTTCTGGAGCGAGAGCGAGAACTTCGCAGTCGAAGCCGTCGACGCGACAGGCCCGTGCGAGGAAAGGCCTACGCGACCGATCTCCACCGAGACGGGCGAGCCCTCCGGAACGAAGTGGAGCGCGATCCAGGCAATGTGGTGCTCGACCGTGTTGGGATGCGGTATCTCCTTGCCGACGGAGACCTCCACCTCGAATGCCTCGCCCGCCGCCACCTTCTCGGGCGCGGCGATCGCCGGCACGTGCTTCTCGGACTTCCAGTCCGCAGTCTTCACGTAGTCGTTCAGTGATTTATCCATTTTCATCCTCCTTTTTGTTTTTCACTATTAAGTATACCACAACACTCTCACATTTTGGGCGTAGTTTAGTCGCTAGACCACGGAATACACGGAACACACGGAAAAATTTACAGTGCGATACGTTTTACTTCCACTCCCGGATAGTGCCCGAAATTGACGAGCAAACCAAGCTTTATGTTTGTGGCTTTTAGATAATTGAACAGCTGCGCAGAATGTTCTGGAAGCAGACTGCTTACAGCTTTTAGCTCCACTATAATCTTGTCGTAGCAAATGATATCTGCTTTGTAAAACTGATGAAGAACCTTACCTTTGTATTCAATCTTAATTTCTGCCTGAGGTGTAAATGGTATTCCTCTTGCCCTCAATTCTTCTTCAAGGCTTTCTTGATATACCGCCTCCAGAAAACCGGCACCCATTGTTTTATACACTTCAAACACAGCGCCTTTTATCGCATATGTCTCATCCTCGTATATCAAACCACTCATCTTCATTCTCGTTTTTCCGTGTATTCCGTGTATTCAGTGGTTAAACCCCTTTGCGTCATTTACCACTCTCCAACTCAAACCTCCAACTCTTCCCCTTCACCTCTAACCTTCACCTACTATCGACTACCGACTAACCACTACTTTCCGTGTATTCTGTGTATTCCGTGGTTAAATCCCGTTGCGTCATTTACCACTCTCCAACTCCAACTTTACATTTTACACTTTCCATTTTACACTCCCATCTCCTTAACCTTCACATCTCCCACTTCATAACACATGTCTGCAAATTAGATAACAGCAAGAATATCAATAAATAATCGTATTTCTCGCACACATAGATTCAAGATCCACCACTTCTGCAAATTACCAGCAAATTAAACTCATGCCCAGAACGGAACATACTTCATATACCGTTTCGCCGTTTCAGGATCAAACACCTTGATGAATTTCTCAGTAATGGCATCCTTAATCAACCGCGAAACACTCGCAGAGGATTCCTCACCCAAACCAAACCTGTTTCTGAGCGATGTATTCGTCAGAAACTGATTCTCCACATATAGCACACAGGCATGCAAATAACAAGCCCATAATTTTTCTGCCGAAGTCATTTTAGAAAAGTCTGACTTTGCAGAAAGGGTAACTCGCACACTATCCTCATAAGTCATCATCTTAGGGGCGGGCAAGTGTTTTTCCTCGCATCCCATAACAGCTTTGTCCCATCCTCCACCAGCCTCTTCGCAAATATGCATTCTTCGCATAATTGCAGCCATGTCTTCATTCCGGGACTTTGGCGAGCAGTCCACAATCCTCTCAACTGCCCTCTTCTCTCACTACCCACTATCGACTACCGACTACCTTCCTACCGACTTTTTCCGTGTATTCCGTGTATTCAGTGGTTAAATCCCTTTACTGCTCTCCAACTCCTAACTCAAACCTCCAACTCTTCCCCTTCACCTCTAATCTTCATCTACTACTCACTAGCGACTATCGACTAACGCCTTCCCCATCCCCAACTTTACATTTTACACTTCCCATTTTACACTCGCTTCACCTTAACCTCTCCACCACATAATATCCACCGGTCTTTGGAGCGCCAAGAAACTCGATTCTCCCGCGCAAAGCAGAGACTTGTCGCCCCACCGTTCGAACATCAACCCCTATCATTTCCGCTATCGAGACCCTGTTCATTCCAGGACGTTCCTTTACAAGTGCATATATCTGCTCAGCAAGACTTGCCTTTACAGGGACATTTACAGGGACATTTACAGGGACATTTACAGGGACACTCAGTTTGTTTCTACGAAAGATTGTTATGTGGAATGACCCTCCGAACTGTTCGATCTTTGGCTTGGGCAAGCCCATGCTTTTACACGTCTGGAACAAGTCTTCAAGACCTGTACCAAGCCGTTCGATATGGCCTGTCTGATACAGCGCATCTGCAATCAGGGGATTGACTGGATTTGACGAATGGGGCTTATCAAGATTTTCGACATCTACGGACGGATGCGGATTTCCAGGGCTCATCACAAGCAATTTATCAGGAAAGAGTTCAACTTGAACAGACGCATTGCTCGTATAGTCACGATGTGCTATGCCATTCACAATGGCTTCCAAGACCACCGAACGCGGGATATCATAGCCAGACGGAGCCACAGCGCCTTCATTGCGCACACCAATCCAATGTTCAAGTTTGTCAAGGATAAACGCAACCGCCATGTCAGTCATTTCAAAGAGTGTGCCGGTGATAATACGATGGTCTTTGATTGGCTTTCTGCGCTCTGGTGTCGGCCACTCCACACACTTTACCTGCGATGTCAGGAATCGCGACTGAGGATCCCGTCCAAACAAAAGAATTGCGGCATTAAGGGGGATACCGTCTGGAGACAACAGATGAAAGTGCCTTAAGAATTCGTCAACTGGCGTGTTCTGCGCAAGCGGAAGCCCCCGCTTCATCTTTGCCGCGACAATGAACTCGCGGATTTTTGTACGAGAAATATCTTTCAGCGAGGCCCCCTCACATGGAGTTGCCTCGAATGGCAGAAATGTATATGTTCCCTGCTCGACAAGCATGCCATCAAGACTCGCATAAATCTCCAAAAGCAAGGCACCCGGATCATTACACTTTGCACGAATGACCGACGCTGAAATCTTCTTCAGAAATGCCGTTTCCTTGGGATGTCGCCCGCACCCATCCTTTTCCAGGACAAACACTAACCGTGTAAGTCCAAGCCGCGTCGCCTCGTCATATTCGCGCTCTGTTGGCGACACACCCTCAGAATCCTCAAAACCATACTCGCTACCAATCAATCCAATGTAAACATTGCACCTCTGCAATTCGTCAAGATACACCTCGTCAGTCCGCCGGTCGGCGGCAACAACATCCTCCTCAAAAACGAACGTATCAAATAGCCGTCTATAGGCCGGATTCTTCGATATGTACCGCTTAAGCAGCTTGCGTTGTTCCGCAAACTCCTTCTGCACACTCGATATGAATATCTTAAATTTCATCCTTTCCCCTTAACCATCACTCCTTAACCTTTTTATAGCCGTGTAGAACATGCAGATCGTGTAGAGATTTCATGCATGCTTTTCAACCTCATTCATCAATCATATACAGCATAACTTAAGAAGCCCATTACACTTATTGCCCATTACGATTTCTGTCTCTGGGAATAACCACCTTAAACTGCAGTCCGTCGGCATCATTGACAATGCAAATCATTTCCCGTCAACAAGATAGTATCCCCCTGTTTTCTTTGCCCCCCTATATGCGATAATGCCCAAACTAACGAGGGTTGCCAAAACGCGATCAAGGGAACGAGAAGAAAGCTCCGACACCGCAATCAATTCGGGGCGTTTGCAACCTGGTCGCTCAGAAATAATTCTCCTCACGGCATTCTCTGAACGAGTTAATTCGCCTTGGGCAATATACTTTATCTCGCCATCTATTCCCTCCCCAGATATCTTCGCGACCCTTCCCCCTCCATTTTCTACTATTCTTGACAGCTTTTCATCGTTTAACTGCCTGGTTATTTCGCCACTTATTTCGCCACTTATCCCGCCAGACAGGTACCCTTCAATGTCAGGACGACTTATGTAGACCGTCAAGAAACCATTTGCCTTTTCGCTCCAAGTCGGAATATCGTTTCCGTTCTCCAAGCATGCTTTTTTAATGCGACCAATTCCACTTCCATACTTCTCTATGTATTTAATGTCATACAGGATTTGTGCAATCAGCTTGTTCCTCGGATGCGACTCGTGATATGGATCGTCCAGCATTGACATAGTCATGTCGAATGGAAGTGCGCCCGGGCTCCACACACGCAGTCGATCTTCAAATATTTTCAATTGAATTTCATCGGCAATGCCATAGTCACGATGGCAAACAGCATTTGCTATCGTCTCTCGGATTGCTTCAGCTGGATAGTCCCAATACTCATCCCTCGCCGCTTTACCCGATATGACAAATCTCACTCTGGTGTTCTTGCGGACAAACGCGACAGACTCGTCAATCTGACTGATTATTGAACCGCCTATGACTCTCCCATCGATGACATTCGCACCTCCACGGAAAAGACCAGCATGCACTACGGCGTGCGAAAAGAACTTCTGCGGGTCTTTCCCAAAGGCAAGAAGAATCGCCCTCGGTATCGAATCTATGTCATGGACAAAACCAAGCTTCTTCAACACCAACCAAGGATCATCCGACAAATTAAAGTCACGGCGATGCGCCTCATTGGCAAGAGCCATGTAGTGTCGCACGATGTCCATGTCAAGGTCTGCCGATGTCGCGTCTGGCACAGGAACGGAATCCATGCTCCCACCTGTAGATTTTAGATGACACTCTGCTATCTCGGATGGCGTCATCTGATGATTGGTGCTTCCACGACGGATATAGCAACGCCCCTTGACGCCTAATGGTTTCAGCGGGTGTTCAGGCACCTTTATGACAACGACCTCTTTTCCGTGCCACCTTACAGACTCAACTTCTACGGAAAGACGCGGCTCGGTGGCAGAAGAAATCTTCTGTTCATAATCCCGAACTGCCTCAGCTGGAAGCTGAAACCCATTAGGCGTCCCGTCATTCCTAACGCCTACCAATATCCATCCACCATTCGCATTGGCGAAAGCACAAGCAGTCTCTATACACTCCGCTCCGAAAGACTCCTTGAATTCTAGTCTTTGAGTTTCGCCGTCTTCCAGTTTGCTCGCCAACATATCTTCAGTCATTAAATTCCAATCTTCTCCTATCTCGTTGTGTCACTTAGCTTAACCACGGAATACACAGAACACACGAAAATGTTTTAACGCAGAAACGCCGAGTCACAGAGTACACACAGATATTAGCCGAATAGAACGTGTAGAGCTTGCCCGATAGCGAATGCTGCCCAATGGCCACCGCAAGCTCCGCGCTGCTCAACTCCCTAGTAACCAAGCTTGACAATATTCTTTCCTCAACCGGCTTATCCCCTACGCTGGTTTCCTGTGGGTTGAATATTTCCAATAACCAACTCATCACCCTTTCTTCTGTTGCCCCCAAAGCACCTATCGTTGCTTCTCGCGCAACGGTGATGTTCTACCATTTTCTCTCTATCATAGTCAACCGGAGACTCCACTGATAGCCAAACTCGACAAAATTCTTTCCTCAACTGACTTGGTCCCCGACTTGGGCCCCGACCGCTAAAACTCATCATTTAGTTGACAGGAAGCGAATGGAAGATGGCGGGAGGATGAGGTTTTACTACGAGCCCGTCGTGAAACGACATGTCCGGGACGCGGAGTAAAACCTCACGCCGTCGACCATTCGCCCAACGTCGTCCACAGTCGTCTGCACGAAGTGCAAGCAAATCTCCCTTCCACTCTCCAACTCCAACTCAAAACTCCAACTCGTAATTCCAACTACTTCCTCTTAAACACAAAACCCCAGATCTTGAAAAGATACTTCAGGTAGATGAGCGGGAGGCATGACCATATGCCGTGGGCGCGGAGAGCGCGGAGGTCTTCGCGGTTGATCTCGACGTTCGAGCGCCAGCCGGCGGTGGAGGCGCCGCCCATGCGCATCACGACAACGCACTCTGGTAGATACGCCGCTTTCAACTTCGCCAAGTACAGATACCGCAGCTCCAACTCAAAGTCTGCGCATATCCTGTAGTCGAGCGAATAGCCACCCAGCCTCTCAAAACACTCCCGCCTTACATAGAACGACGGATGTGGAACCATCGCGGCAAAGCGGAACATCCACGGACGCCACCTCTTCGCCGAGCAGTAGCGTACAGTCTTCGCAGTCCGCAGCGCCTCTACCGTCTCCCCTTCCTTCACAAACCGTATGTCCGCATAGACACAATCTACCCGTTCCCCGTTCCCCGAACGCTTGCGCAATATGCGCAAGCGTGTCATCCGTCGCCAACACATCATCGGCGTTCAGGATCCCAATCACATCTCCCGTCGCCATCTTGATGCCCTTGTTAATGGCGTCATACATTCCGCTGTCCTTCTCCGAAAGCCAGCGGAAGTTGAAAGGTTGAATAGTTGAAAGGTTGAGAAGTTCCTTTTCGTAGCCCTTAATAATCTCGACAGTGCCGTCGGTCGAGCCGCCATCAACGATGATGTATTCGACATCAACGCCCCTCTGCGCAAGTACCGACTCAATCGCCGTGCGAATCGTCGCCGCGCTGTTGTAACAGGCTGTAATTAGCGACACCTTCATTTCGCTTCCTTCTCTGTCATTTCGTCTTTACCCATCCAAATCAAGAACACTCTAATGGACATCAATATCAAAAGTGACGAATTGCAAATCACCTGGTTAGCACTATGACCTAAGAAAACCAACTGCAAAGGACAGAACATGGCGAGCCAAAGAAATGATTCAACTATTAGTACATATCGGGAGGGGAAATCTTTGCTATAATCATCACCATCGGCATTTGAATTCCTGATTCGTTCAATCACAAAAACCGGCAGCAAATAAAGCGCCGCATAATAGTACATATTACCAGCAATGAGGAGCATACCACCTACGAGAAGAAGATAATCACGACGTCTTGCGCCAAGGATGAGTACTAAGACACCAAGAATCTGACTGAAACGGACAACTATCATCATCCCAGGCCAGACATCCTGAACATTCAGTCCGAGAACAAGACGTACTGTACGCCATAGTTCTACTAACCCAAAATCGCTCGCCCGCAGGACATATTGCGCATGGATAGACGCATTTCGCATCATCACGGCAAGTGCGGCAAATCCATCACGATCAAAAAACCATGGAACAAACACAAGCGTCAGCGTCATGACCGCACTGAAAATTATGGGGCGCCATCTCCACCTTGTAAAATACACAACACCTAGCACACACGGAGCAATCTTCATTGCTGCCGCAATCGCAAGACATCCAGCTGCACATAAGCTCTTCCACTCAGAATCATCATCCCACCAAGCAAGGAAAACCGCCACACATGCAGCACTTAACCAAATAGGATTGCCGCGTTCCACATTGAAAAGAAACGGCATGGACAGTGCTAACAAAAGCGGCTTCCATGATTTCGCAATTCCACACATCACCCCCAGTAAAATCAATCCCGCAAAGGCACACCAGACGTATCCTCCCGTTCGCGATGCCGGGAATGGCGCAACAACCCAAAGCGCGACCTTCGGATAAACCTTGTCACGCCATCCTGTCACGAAGTGCGTTTCGGACCCATCGGTGTACCAATCGCTCCACACAACGTCGTGTTCGTCAACAACAATCGGCTTCCCCGTTCGGACCTCGTGCCATCCATCCCACTTCTCAGGATGTCCCACATACCCTTGCTCATAGCACATGCGCGGCATCCAGAAGTCGTAGAGCTCCTCTCTCCCCTCCTCGTAGAACAGCTTGCGCTGCCCAAACACCCCAAGTGCTGCGCAAACCACCCAGACGGCAAACAAACCTACTAACCATCTTAAAACCATATCAGAAATCCGCATTGTCCTCACCATTCTTGATTTCACCAAACAAATTCCCACATGGATTCACGACTTCATTCATTAACTCATCGCAATATTGCGAACTCAATCATCCCACCATTCGTCCAACAATCCTTCTATCGCATTCTTCAACAATCGCACGCGTTTATCCGGCGTCCCATCCCGATACCCCTTCAGATAAATCAGCCGCCCATCATACCCTGACCAGATTTCACCGTCCCCAACTTTACATTTTACACTTTCCATTTTACACTCCCTTCCCCTCTCCAACTCCAACTCAATACTCCAACTCTTCACCTTTTGCGCCCACAGTCATCAGCACGAAGTACAAGTATTTCGACCATGTCAAATGCGGAATCAGATTGACGAAGAATTTGACCACGCTTGCACCTTGTGCATGGCTTCCTGGTACTTGCGTTGCTCTTCGGGGGTCATCTGTTCAAAATGCTTTCGATCCTTCCGGGCACACGTCGAATCTCTAATTTCAAAAGCGACAACACCCGCAACAATCAAAACCATTATGACAATAACCACTAACAAAGTAACCGACATACCTTCCCCTTATAGATTTTATATTGCATTCTGGACTTCAGGAATGTAACACAACCATTCTTTCCCTAAGTCCCCTGAGGCATTTCCTTGCCTTGCACAAATAGTAACTGCGACAACGATTATGATGTTCATATTTTAAACAAATCGGAGAATAGTTATCTAAACAACTTGTAGCATACTATTCCAAGCCATTCGTGGAATGAAGTTGAATTGACAATGAAGGCATTCGCATCAGGAAGAAATGCCTTAAAAGAAAACGACTTGGGCGAAAACACCGTCTGCTCGAAGTCAGTCGGAGCGCAGACAACTTCTACGCCCGGTGCGAACTTCTCAAACATCAGCCTAGCACGCTTCATATGCCATGCACTAGTAACAAGAAGAACCCGCTGTAGACCGAACTTCGCCACAGCCTTCGCCTCCTCCTCCGTGTTCTTGGCCTCCAGGAAAAATACATTGTCTTCCGCAATACCAAAGTCCTTCAACAATGGTAAGGTGCTATCCCTGGCTTCTACGCCCGTTGAGACGATCTTCTCCGCCTTGCCGACCTTGAACAAACGCGCCGCCTGCCAGACCCTGTCCGCGCTGGCAGACATTTCCGCGTAGGAACTGATGTTTGTGTCGGCCCCCATGCCTCCACCAAGAAGTACTATGGCCTCCGCCCTCGGGAACGTCTCCACCTTAGGCACCTTACCATCAGATAGAAACTCTCGCTCAAGAGGAACCCCTACCATCAGCGTGGCAACAGGCGTCATCCAGAACCACAGCCAAATGACCGCAAGCCATCCAAGCCACAGCGCCGCACGTGGGTGGTTTCGCCGTGCACAAAGCAACGCGACACCTCCTGCCAGTATAGCGAGGCCAACAGGACTAATGACAAACCCGACTATCTTGTTGAGTAAATACATGGGCTCCTACCGTCACACATCTTCTATCGACTCATCCCACACTCCAGAATCGGCGTGGCCGAAAAGCCGGGCGATGGAGCGTTCACGATTGAACATTTTGTCGGAAAGCGACTTGGCGCGTTCGCCGCAGGTCTTGCCTTCGCCAGAACGGGACATAACGGCCATCGCCTTGAATTTCACGGCAATCTCATCCAAGTCGTCGGGGCTGGATGTGCATCCAAGATTGAACTCCTTTATAAGGTCATTCGCCTCGCCATTGAGTATTCCGAATAGTGGCTTGCCAGTCTTTATGTAGGACTGAAACTTCGCCGGCAGCGTCTGACAATACTTGTCCGTTAGCGATATAATCAGAACGTCAGCCTGAGTAAACCACTTCGGCATATCCGCCCTTGGCTGTCGACCACAGAACCTCACACCGCTCACGCCACCAAACTTCTCCTTCAGCGGCTCCAGCATGACACCACCGCCAACAAGCCAAAGTTCCGCATCTGGCAAGGCGGCACGCTCGAATCCGGCAATCACGTTGTCAAGGTTCTGTGGCACGCCCATATTGCCCGCAAACATGAACACTGTCTTGCCATTGTCGTCTTTCGGCGACAGCTCCATACCAGAAGGCTCCCATTGGGGCACCCACTCTGCATCGCGCCCTGTCAGTTCCTTGATCCTCTTGATATATCTTCGGCAACTGACGGTTATCCTGTTGCATCGGGCGTAGATGAATCTTACAAATGCATTCAACAAAGCCGATTTCCACTTGCTCGGTTTGAACCCAAAGCCCCATACGGCGTCCGGCCACAAATCCTGCGTCCAGATTGTTATAGGCTTTCGCCAAAGCCACTTTAACGGGACAACGGAGCTTGCCATCGTAAGCGCCGCCGTGTGATAGACAAACACCTTGTCGAACTTGCGTCCGTTCCACAACGCCCATAAGCTCGTCAACAACGCGAAATGCAGGTAGTTGAAGACTTTCCTTTTGACGCTTGTGTTGTATCCGAAGATCGTGCTGACTCGATGAACGGGGATGTCGTTGAACTCACGGGTGGTCTGGTAGGTCTTGTTCTTGTATCCGTCATATATCTTGTCAAACGGATAACTCGGCACCTGTGTAAGCACCTCCACGTCATGCCCCTGCCGCTTCCATTCTGCGACAAGGTCATTGACGAGGAAATCCTCTGGATAGAACCGCTCTACGACTATAAGGATTTTTGCCACTTACACTTCCAATCTGAACGTATCGGGATTCGCAGGATCAAACACCTCGTTCGCCCACATGAGCGTTACCATGTCCGTGTCGCCAATATTGACAATGTTGTGCGTATACCCCGGCGGAATCCGCACGACTTCGAGCTTTTCGCCGCTCACTTTGTATGTGATGACGCTCCCGTTCGGATCGTCAGCCATGCGGAAGTTGATTTCTCCCTTGCCACTCACCACAAGGAACTTCTCGTGTTTCGTATGATGCCAATGCTGCCCCTTGGCGACGCCAGGCTTCGAGACGTTCACGCTCACCTGCCCGCGCTCCGCCGAGTGCAGCGCCTCCGTGAAGCTGCCGCGATTGTCGCAATGCATCGTAAGCGGATAGCTGAACTTGTCCTCTGGCAATGCGGCAAGGTAGGTCGAGTACAATTTCTTCGTGAAGCCGTCCCGCTGATCCGGCACCATGAGATTCTGCGGCTCGTCATGGAAACTCTTTATTAGCGCCACTATTCCCCCCAATGCCCTTGTATAACTTGGTTCGACGGAGAAAAAGGGTTTATTTTTTAACGCAGAGACGCAAAGGCGCAGAGTAGCAGAGTTATCTTCTTTCTCTGCTTCTCCGCCTCTCTGCTTCTCTGCGTTAAATATCTTCAAGCATCCAACAAAACACCTCACCACATCGTCGATATAGACAAGCGTAACCGTCGCCGCAGGATCGCGCACCATGATAGGCAAATCACGCGCAATGTTGTACACCCAAGTCGCAACCGCGCTGTTGTAGTTGGGGCGGCACCACTTGCCGAATACATTGGCGAGCCGATAGATGAAGACTGGCGCACCCGTCTTCTCGCCATACGCCCGCACCGCATTTTCCGCCGCCGCCTTGCTCTTGCCATAGTCATTGTCAAGCGCAGCCTGAATACTGGAACTGAGGAGCACCGGCGGGGGATTTGGCCGGGCCGCCAGCTTTTCAAGGATGTCCTCTGTAAAGACCGTGTTGCCAGTCTTAAACTCAGCAGGGTCTTTCGGACGATTCACGCCGGCAAGGTGCATAACGAAATCGCACTCCGCCGCATAGTCATCCAGCTTCGCCTCATCGCCGAGGTCATATTTCAGCACCTCGACATCGGGCATCTGCTCAAGAGTAAGGCAAAGGTTCCGCCCGACAAATCCTTTTGCGCCAGTAACCAATACTTTCATGATTGTTTCCTTACTATTTTAACGCAGAGAAGCAGAGTAGCAGAGGGACGGAGAAATTTCGAGTGGGGGTTTCACCAAACCACGGATACAAGACCAACGTCCACATGTTTTAAAAGTTTAAACTCCAGACTCCACAAAAACTCTGCTTCACTGCCTCTTTGCTACTCTGCGTTAAAATCACTCTCCCCACACCCTCCTCTTGATATAGTCAGTGTAGCTCAAGATAATCCTTACCACCTTCTCACTCACATCCGGCATGGAATAGTCGTACACCTTCCTGCACGGCTTGGCGACATCGAGATGTTTGAGCGCCTGAAGGATGCGCTCCTTGTTCTGTCCAACCATCATCACCGCCGCCTCTTCCATAGCTTCTGGTCTCTCGTGCGCCTCGCGAAGGTTCAGTGCCTTGAACCCTAGGATGCTTGACTCCTCGCTGATAGTACCCGAATCAGAAAGTACTGCCTTGGCGTTCAGCTGCAATGCAAGATATTCCGTGAGCCCCATCGGCTTCATCAGCTTGACGAGCTTATTGAACTTCACGCCCTTCTTCTCGATCATCTTTCTAGTGCGCGGATGCGTCGAGACGATTATCGGCAGCTTGTACTCCTTCGCAATTTCGTTCAAGCATTCGACAAGATTCAGGAAGTGATGTTCCTCTGCAATATTCTCCTCACGGTGGGCGCTCACCACAAAGTATTTTCCTTTGGTAACCCCCATCGCCTTCAGTACCTTCGCCGTGCTACGCTTCACCTTCGACATCTGCTCAGTCAGCACCTCAAGCATTGGCGAGCCGGTCTTGATGACTTGATCCGGCGGAAGCCCTTCCCGTAGCAGATACTCCCTCGCAATGCTTGAGTAGCAGAGATTGATGTCACTGATGTGATCGACTATCTTGCGATTGGATTCCTCCGGCACCCGCTGGTCGAAACAGCGATTCCCCGCCTCCATGTGGAATATCGGAATGTGACGCTTCTTCGCGGCGATTGCGCATAGGCAGCTGTTCGTATCTCCAAGTACCAAAAAGGCGTCAGGTTTCACCTCTTCCAATACTGGATCGATCGCCTCAAGAATCTTGCCCGCCGTCACCGTGGCGTTTCCGCCGGCGGCATTGAGGAAGAAGTCGGGCTTTTTGAGACCCAAATCTTCGAAGAACACCTCATTCAGTTCGTAGTCGTAGTTCTGTCCCGTATGAACGAGGACATGGTCTATGGCCGGACTCGCATCCAGTTTCTTCAATACACACGCCAGCCGGATTATCTCCGGCCTTGTGCCGACAACCGTCATCACCTTTAGTTTCTTCATGATTTCTCCTGTCTTTTAACGCAAAGTAGCAGAGGCGCAGAGGTGCAGAGAGCATTTTGAAAATAGGATCCCCACCATATTCCACACACACTTCGACCGTTGATAATTTACAAAGTAACGTATCCTATCCATATCAAGTCCTCCGCCGCTCTGCCTCTCTGTTTCTCTGCATTAAGAAATTTTCCATGGTCTTCTGAAATCATCGTTATCAAACTCTCCCACCTTGCAGTCCGAGAAAACCATAATCTCGGAGGCCCCATCCTGCCTTATGCAAAACCAGTTTTCTGGCGGCACTTTCAAGACCGCAGGTGTATTTGCATCCAACACAAACGCCTCTGCTCCTCTGCCACTTTGCATCTCTGCGTTAAAACTCTCTACGAGAATCTCAGTCCTACCTTTTAGCGGGAAGAACCACTTAGTCTCTCGCCTGTGTCCGATCCACCCGCGAACCGGCTGCTCCGCACTGTTCGCAATGGTGTAGAACCTCTTCACCGCCCCCATATCAAAATCATTGCAGAACCGCAACGTGCCCCGCGCATCCGAATGGCTACCACCTTGTATAAGTTCAGGTTTCATGATTTTAACGCAGAGTTACAGAGGAGCAGAGTTTAGATTGGCATGTGATTGGCGACACGCTCCCAACCATCGAGAATACGTTTCTGCCCAAAGTTAACAACAATTCCAAGCCTACGATTCATCAGATGGAGATAGGTGTTAACTTGTGCGGCAAAGATAGGATTGTTTTTCTCGGTTGCCTTGCATTCTACAATAACCTTCTCCTCGACGATCATATCCAGTCTGTATGGCTCGCCAACTTCTTTACCCTTGTAGATTATGGGCACAAGCTTCTGCGTCTCAACTTTGAGGCCCCTCAACTGCAACTCATGCTTCAAAGCATTCTCATAGTAAGATTCAAGCAAGCCAGGACCACCAAGTTCATTGTGTACAGCAATCGCCGCATCAAGGATAATCTTGCTTACTTCATTCTCATCCATCTCTGCTTCTCTGCCTCTCTGCTTCTCTGCGTTAAAAATCCCTACACCCCGAACTCTTCATGAATCAACGGCAGCTTAAGCAGCAACTTCTTCATTCCCTCGACATCGAGGCGCGTCGTATTGTGCGAATGGTATGTGTCCAATGTCGGCGCGATCTGCTGTCCCTCGACGAAATACTTGTCATAGTTGAGGTCGCGGGAGTCGGCCGGGACGCGGTAGTAGTTCCCCATGTCAATCGCCTTCGCCATGTCCTCACGTCCCACAAGCGTCTCGTACAGCTTTTCGCCGTGGCGAGTACCTATCACCTTGACCTCGGCCCTCATCGCCGCGTCGCGGAGCTTTGCCCCCTCCTTTGCAAGCTCAATCACGGCTTTTGCAAGCGTCTCGATAGTCGCCGCAGGAGCTTTCTGCACGAAGAGGTCGCCGTTCTCGCCATGCTCCCAGGCGAAGAGAACAAGATCGACGGCATCCTCCAATGTCATCATGAAACGTGTCATGTTCGGGTCGGTGACGGTGAGCGGCTTCCCCGCCTTGAGCTGGTCAATGAAGAGCGGAATCACGCTGCCTCGACTCGCCATGACGTTTCCGTACCTCGTGCAACAAATGGTTGTTGCCGCACCCTTGCCTAAAGAACGACCCTTCGCGACCGCGACCTTCTCCATCAGCGCCTTCGACATGCCCATCGCATTGATCGGATACGCCGCCTTGTCGGTCGAGAGTACGACCACGTTCTTGACCCCATGAGCAATTGCGCTGTTGAGTACGTTGTCCGTACCGACAACATTCGTGAACACCGCCTGCATGGGAAAGAACTCGCAGCTCGGCACCTGCTTCAATGCCGCCGCCGAGAAGATGTAGTCCACACCCGGCATCACGCCGTCTACGCTTTGCCGATCACGTACGTCGCCAATGTAGAACTTAACATTGGGATTTTGCAGCTCGTGCCGCATATCATCCTGCTTCTTCTCGTCACGGGAGAAAATCCTTATCTCCCCAAAATCATTTATGAATCGGTTAAGCACGGCATGGCCGAAGCTGCCTGTCCCACCCGTAATGAGCAACGTCTTGTCACTGAATTTAGACATGATTTCTCCTTTTCGTTAATTGTTCAATTGCATCTCTCAGCAGGGAAACTCTTGTTTCGCCTGTCCCGTCGCGATACCCCTTCAAATACACTAGTCGTCCGCCATAAGTGTTGCCGTCGCCCCAAGCCGGGGCACCGTCGGTGGTGATGACGCGCTTGCCGAGTTCGAGGGCTTCGGCGACGACACGGCCGAAGTTCTCAGAAAGCGTTGGCAGCACAAGGACTTCACACCATTGCCATATGCGATCCAATTCTTCGCCCTTCGCATCAGAGACAATTCGCAACTCGACATCGGGTAGCCCAGCTACGGCCTGTTCAAGAAATTCAATCCCTTTTAGTGGATGCTTGCGCCCAAGATACAATAAGTGAACTGGCTTAGAAATGATAAAATGGGCCTGACTTGTTTTATCACTTTTCGGCAAATTGAAGAACCGCTTCAGATTTGTTATTTCGATCTTCTGAACTCTGGGTTCATATTCTCTTATCCACTCCACTTCCGCTTTGCATGTAGCAAGCAGCACATCAGCCCTTCGGATCATACGGTGTTCAAAGAAGGACACTAACTTCTTCTTCCATTCGTGATACGCCCGACGCACAGGGTCATAGCTGCCAGCCGGACGGATATACAGCTTTGCGCCAACGGACTTAGCCCTCTTCGCCACCCTCCACAGCACCGGCAGCCAAGCGCCATGGATCATTACGACATCTACGCCAGCACTGATCTGGTCGAGGTGATTCGTCAGGTTTGAATCGTCGCCCCGCGCAAGCTCTTCCTTGACAAACTGCCTCGCAGTATTTGCCATCCCATTCCAGAACTGCAACCCTGCGCAAAAGTGAATAACTTTCATTCCACCACCATATTATACTTGCAGCCGCGCCATCTCAACGAATCAAGTCTTCGCCTCATCCAACTCCCATCCAGAACGGAAACTGCCCTAGTAAGATTCCGCCAAAAGGTTTCGTGCTTAACCCCGTGCTTACGCATCAGTTCGGCTCTCTCCAACCTATATTCATGCAGATTCTTACCGCCCATAGTTTTAGAGCCTGCGTGAATCCGGAACCCCCAGACATACTCGTTAAGCTCTGCGAACTTCATACCCGCCTTCGCCCAACGCGTCCACAAATCAATATCCATCGTATACTTCAACTCAACGTCAAATCCACCCATCCTCTCCCAAAGCTCACGACTAAAAAACGCGCTCGGACCACCAGTCCACACACTCAGCTTTTTCCCAAACCAACTCCTCCACTTCGCATCCGTCCTGACATCCTTCAGAATCCCCTTCTCATCAAGATACACCGTATCGCCCGCAATCCAATTAATCCTGTCAATCCTGTTAATCCTGTTTAAAACTTTCTTAAGCGCCCCTGGTAGCAGCACATCATCTGCGTTCAGCCAGAAAAGCCACTCGCCCTTCGCCTTTGCAAAGCCCTTATTCAGCGCATCGCTCTGACCTGAATCACCCTCAACATCCCCATCTTGAATTATTACCTCGAGATCTTCACCCATGCCTTGCGATTTCAAACTCGCAAGCGCCTCGTCGATGTACGGACGAGCCCCCTTCACGGGAACAACGCAACTGAACAACGGACTACTCACCCCTGCACAAAGTCCCTAAAGTACCCTATCGTCTTGGCAAGTCCCTCTGCCAGCGGGACTCTGGGCTCCCACTTGAGGAGTTCCTTGGCGAGGGTGATGTCGGGTTTGCGGCGCTTGGGATCATCGGACGGAAGTGGCTTGTAGATCAACTTTGACTTGGACTCCGGAATCTGGCGAAGCGTCTCTTCCGCGAGCTGCTTGATTGTGTACTCTCCAGGATTGCCGGTGTTGATCACTGGCGCGCCGAGTTTGTGTTTCTTGACGAAGGCGTCGATCTTCCGGCGCGGAAGATCCATGTAGCGGCGCATCGCCTCAACGAGATCGTCGCAATACTGAAACGAGCGGGTCTGCTTTCCATCGCCGAACAGCGTGATGTCCTCGTTGTTCAACGCCTGCATGATGAAGTTGGAGATGACGCGTCCGTCGTTCGGATGCATGTGAGGTCCGTAGGTATTGAAGATCCGCACCATACGCCCATCGACACCGTACTCCCTCCGATAGTCGGCGGCCAGCGTCTCCGCACAGCGCTTGCCCTCGTCATAGCAGCTGCGGATTCCGATGGTGTTGACGTTCCCCCAGTAGCTCTCAACCTGCGGATGCACCAACGGATCGCCGTAGATCTCGCTTGTTGAAGTATGAAGCACCTTCGCCTTGGTCTTGAGCGCGAGCTCCAGCATGTTCATCATTCCGAGGACGCTCGACTTCGTCGTCTCTACGGGATTGTGCTGGTAGTGGATCGGACTCGCCGGACACGCGAGGTTATAAATCTCGTCGAACTGTCCCCAGAATGGCTGCGTGACGTCATGCAGCACAAAAGAGAACCGACGGTTGCCCACCAGCTCTTCAATGTTCCGCTTCGTTCCGGTGAAAAGGTTGTCCAGAGCCGTCACTTCATATCCGTCATCCAAAAGCCGCTTACACAGATGGCTACCCAGAAAACCAGCCGCACCTGTAACCAACGCCTTTTTAGGAAGTTTAAGTTCCATATCAATTTCCCTTCAATGCTTTCCGTCTGATGTTGGAAAAGTATTTCCACTTGCCACGTGCGAACACATAGCCGGGCTTACCGTCAAGAATGCCACCTTTAAGGAAATAGCACACACAGAAATAGGCGAATCCAAACCACCACTTCGTAATGAGGCTATATTTTGTTCGTTGCCTCTTGGTCAATTTACTGAAATTACCTTTGAGTGCTTTGTATCGGTTAGCCTCCCAGTTTGCGTATTCATCATGCTTCTTGTAGTAGCTTTCCAGCGACCGCTTATCGTGATGCTCCAGCCGTGCTTTGATTACGCCCATCTCGCCTTCGACTTGAAGATGCTCGTGGATCTCCATATCAAGACTAGACCACCCATGCTCATCAATCTTCTCGTACTCGCCAGTCCCCAGCCGCAGAATCGCCGTCTTTCGCATCACATCTCCATGCCGCAGCATCCGCCCCATGAACCAGTTATCGTAAAAGCAGATAAACGCATTGCACTTTGTCTCTGGCAGCACACGTTCCATTTCCTCGCAAAACTCAGGAGTCAGCCGCTCGTCCGCATCAAGGAACATCACCCAAGGCGTTTTGAACTTATAGTTGCGCAGAAGCCAATTCCGCTTCTTCGGAAACTCTCCGTTCCACTTGAACTGCACAACCTCGCGCCCAAACTTTGCGGCGATTTCAAGTGTCCGATCCGTGCTGCCCGAATCGACAATCACGACGTGTTCGAACGCCTTGACATTCTCAAGACACGCCGGCAGATTCTTCTCCTCGTTCTTAACAGGGACGACAATGGTTAAGTCATTAAACATAAGCCTCTGATATCTTATTACCCAAATATCAAATCGTTTTCATTAGGGAGTCCATTATGCTCTACACATTTTCTTATCAAGGACTGAAGAACGACAGCAGATTGTTGAACAGCATCTGAGACTTCCTCCTTAATTGCACTGCCATGCACTGCCGCTGACCTGGCACCATAAAGTTTCTTTATCTCCTTGTATTTAGTCTTGGCAGACTCCTTATCTCCATCATGTAAGAATTTTGCGATATATACTGAAAGACGAAATGACAATTCTGATTTGATGTCAAACAAAGACTCTATGCCAGACCATATAATAGCCAATTGGACATTTGGTAACGTGTGCCATCTATATGATGCCATGGCATGAACGGCATTCAAGAATCTGGTTTCCACCATCATTCTGGACGCTAATTTATAGTACTGAGAAATCCACTGGCAATCCTTCTCGCAGACTTTATAACTTGGCCTATTAATCCCAAATAAGTGCGAATTTGTCAACCGAATCTGCTCAAAACGAGCAACCCTCTCTATAGAAACATCTCCCTGTATGTTCGCAATTGCAAAGCAGTTTAAAATTGCGCTCAATAGCAATGCGTCCCATTGTGCATTGAATGCATTTTTGCATTCATCCGCTGCAGATATTGATGTAATGCGAAACTGAGCATTAATATTATGTTCCATCAATACAAAATAGGATCTTGCCACTTCGTTTGGTATCTCCAGGACAGCCTTCCTGAAGTTACGTCTGCTCCGCACGGGCACAAGTGCCACATTCTTCGTTAGCTGAATTGTTTTGTCTACACGAAGCCCATTGATATATAAATAAGTCAATGCCCCCTTGCCTACAATACCGATACAAGGATGCACAGCGCCTGGAGATGGAGCCATGAACGCTACACTATCTTCTACTTTTGTCTTGTGGGGCAGCGGTCTCATAGCTCTATTACCAAATCAACACCCTAATCTTATCATACAACAATTCACCCAACAAATAACCTAAACTAACAACTATCCACTAATCACTATCTGCTACCACACCCACTCCGGCTTGTCACCGCCATTCAACAACCACTCGTATGCGGCTTTCATCTTGCGGCCTATCGCATTCCAGTCAAAATCGCGCTTCATCCATTCACGTCCACGCGCCCCCATCTCCCGCCGCGTCGCGTCGTCAAGAGACATTGCCATATCCAGTGCTTTTGCCAATGGCTCAATGCCTATATCAATCCACCATCCGCATTGATTCTTCTCAAGGCCGGCCCACGGCGCACCCTTTGTTGTGATTACAGGCAATTCAGCAAACAACGCCTCGGCGATAGCTATGCCAAAATTCTCGCTGTATGTCGGCAGAACGAACAAATCAGACCTTGCATACGCATTCCATTTCTCTGTGTCGTCCAAAGCACCAGTAAAGATGAAGTTGTCTTCAAACCCCAACTCTTTCACTCTTGCTTTTACATTCGATTCATACTCTCTCTCAAAATCTCCATTGACCGTATAAACCAACTCCACTTCCCATGTTTCTAACGCGGAGTCGCAAAGTCGCAACGCTTCGACAAGTTCCATCACGCCCTTCTTCGGATGCATGCGGCTTATGAACAATATTCTACGACGTGCCTCTGCGTCTTTACAGCTCCGCGTTAAAGCAAAATCAGGGACAGCAACGCCATTCGGACTCACTATCACCCGATTCTCAAATCCCAGCCGCCTAAACTGTTCCGCCTCGCTCTCCGCCGTCGCATGAAGCGCCACGGCACGATGCAAGTCCCTGTCCTGATACAGCCACCTCGCTATCCGCTTTTTCCATTCCCCCTGTTCAAGACTCCAAGTCTCAAGAGATCCTCTCGGCGCGACTATATACGGGATATCCCGCTTGCGACATTCAACATCATCAACATGCAACGGCAAATCCCACATGGCGTGCTGATGGACGATATCCGGCCTGACCAAGTCAAGCGCCTTTGTGACATCCTCCCGCCAATGTCCCTCACGATAACGACCCGTTCCTTTTATCAACTTGCACCCGCCCAGTTTGGCGGACTCGCATCCCGTCGGATCATGGATGAAAAGAGTAACATCCAATCCCGCCGCAGCCTCAGCCTTGCACAGCCCCGCTATCGATCGCGGCGGCCCGCCATTTACCGGGTTAACATCCAACGCTACATGTAGAACTTTCATAACCTGACCACTCGCGGCGTCTTGCCGCCGACAGTCGTATAAAGCCTTTCGACCTGGACGACCGACACATTCAACTTTCCCGCATCGGCAACCGTCAACTCAAATCTATTCTTTACTAACGCCAGCTTCTCAGCAGACAATGTTTCCGTAGCTGTAACCCGAATCTCTAATTTGTCTGCGCCCTCATCAACCGCAATTTGCGATGCTATGACTTCAGGCACTTGCTTCACACAGTCTCCAATCAACGCCCCGAAGAAAGACACCCCACAGGCAAAGTTTATCATTTCGCTTGGACGCCCTTTTACACTCCGAATTTCAAGAACCGAACGGGCATTCTCCATTTCCGCCGCCGGATTCAGTTCAAGATAATCGCCAATGTCATAACGTATAAGTGGCACATAACAATCCGTAAGCCGTGTCACAAGATTCTTATACTCACCGTCCGACTGTTTTTGCGCCTGCAGCAAATGTGTATTCCAGAAGACATCATACCACCCATCTTTCGGTCTTGTATATGCCATGATGCCGCATTCAACGCTTCCATATTCCATGCAGACAACCCCGCCGAAAAACGCCTCTATTTCCCGTTTCTCGTCGGACGTCAACGGCCCTGCCGTGCAGAGGATTACACGAACGTTGCCAACGGCACCGGCTCTGTCTTTATTGTGACGGACAAATGCCAAAACAGCAGGCGAGAAACCGATTACGAATTCTGGCTTGAACGTCGCGAAAGCAACGTAAGCGTCATGCATCGCGGCTGCACTTAAATCGTATGCGGACACGCGCCGCCAATCTGCAAGCCAATCCTTGAAACGCCTTTTGAACGTGTTCACTCTCCGCTTAAATCCCGTCCCGTACAAATGCTCGTGCCCCCACAAGAGAAATGTCCTGTCGCCAGGCTGGATTCCGTATGCTTGGCGACCGATAATCTGAGAAACCCCAGACATCGAATCACTCCAACATGGCAAACGAATCGGCTCTCCAGTGCTGCCGCCGGTCAGTATTCTGCCGTCAGGCTCCGGAACATCTGAACGCTTAAATGCCTTCAAATCTCGCAAGTCTGCCTTGGTTAGTACCGGCCATTTCTCCAGTTCGGCAAGGGCGTCAATCTTCTCCGGCAATCCGTATCGTTCGCGCCATCGAGCATAAAACGGAACATTCATGTATGCCGTCCGCCACACATCATTAAATCTGCGCAGCTGAAATATCTCAATCTCTGTACGGCTACTATATTTCGCCATCTCTCTTGCCGTATTAGCGACTGCGGCAAGACGCTTGCGAATCAAAAACCGATAGACTCTATCAATCAACGACATGCTTGATCCTATGAAAATAAGGTATCTTCTCTACATCCAATTCCTTTACGAACTTAGCTGGCGAGCCAGCATAAAGGCATCCGGCCTTATCAAGCTTCTTCGTAAGAACCGCCCCGGCCCCCAAGATAGAATAGTCGGGCAACTCGCAACCTGGCAGCAAGATGCATCCCGTACCCAAGAAACAATATCTTCCGATCTTGACCGGCTTTGCATCCTGCCGGTTGTTATAGACATCTATCGAATGCGTCAATATCTGGGTTCGTATTCCCGCCACCGTGGTGAAGTCCCCAACATATACGCCTCCATTGCAATCAACAAAATGCCGCGAAGTTATCCCTGCGCTCCGTCCCAGCACAAGTTCGCATCGCCGATCAGGAATATGCTTGTACCAACGCTTGTCGGCTGTCGAGAAACCCGTTATATAGGTAAATGACGCAATGCCAGAGTCCTCGCCCATATCAAGCAAGTCTATTCCCTTGCAAATGACACCGCTATGTATGCGGCTCTTAGGTCCCATCTTTAGCTTCCGAGGCATGATGATCGACTTGCCAATCCGTGCAGTCTTGTCAATCTCATAGCCATACCGCCAGACAAGAAGTCGTTTTCTCATCGACCAAGGCAGAAACATTATCAATATTTGAAAGATCATGCTAATACCCTCAACTCACTTCATAAGAGATTGCAAGGAACGCTTGCTATATCGCCACGAATCCCAATATGAACGCAAAAGCCCCAAACAGCCAGACAGCCTTAGGATGACCGACCCGATCCTAATCTTCCAGATAGAGAGGCCGTATGTTTCAAAGAGTTTTAATTTCTCCCGAAGCATGTCCCTACTCATCGCCGTCTTTAGGGTATGAGCTGTTTTCGATGCCTCATGCGCCCTAAATCCCCAGAAATATCGTTTTATGTGATGGGGATGCAAACCGCATTGAAATAATTTATACCATAGATCAACATCCATCGAATAGTATCGCCCAACATCAAACCCGCCAACCATACGCAATTTCTCAAGACTAAAGAAGGAACTTGGCCCGCCAATGCACCAACCAGGCATCCATTTCCACATAAAGGATAATGGCTGCATTCCGAGCCTCATCCACATAATTTTCTCGTCAGCATCAAAAAACACCATGCCCCCCGTTATCCATTCACAATTTGGATGCGACGCCAACAGATCCAATACTGCCTTTAATGTTCCTGGAAGCAACAAGTCGTCAGCATTGACCCAACATCCCAGCCGCCCCCGCGCATGGGCAAAGCCCTTGTTGAACGCATCCGACTGCCCGCCGTCTTTTTCAGAACACCACCAAGAAATTTTAGTCGTTAGTCGTTGGTCGTCAGTCGCTAGATCTTTGTCCCACTCGGAACGTAAAGTATTAGGCGGCAGTCCGTTTGCGTACTTCTTGATGATTTCAACAGAGTTGTCTGTAGAGCCACCATCAACAACAATCAGTTCGCATTTGTCGAAGCCATCCTGTTCAACAACGGACTTGATTGCATCTTCCAAGAAGCGCCCGTAGTTGTAGTTGGCAATGACTATGGAAATATAAGTACGCACAATATGCACCATTATAGTTTCATGCATCAAGCAGCTATAGTTATTTGCGCCGTGTTATTCCTATATAAATATTTCAATCCCTATGCTCGCCATGTCATCATGCCTTCCTGACGAGCAATTTTATGCAGCAATACCATGCAAACAAACAACACACATTCTTCTGTTCTAAGTCCAAACGGCGAAAATAAAACATGCCAAAAGAAATACGGTAACATTATTGCCCAATATCCAAACATTTCAGGAACAACATGCATATACCTAGCAAATGTCCTGCCAGCTAAAAATATTATATATGCCCAAAATGCGAAACCGAATATTCCATGCCAAAGCCAATAGCACACAATATGAGAATGAGAAGGAATAATTGCCATCCCCAACTCCATTCGTTCGGTCATTATCATGTTGCGATCCAATTCTGAACCATATTTGTCAAGAAAATCAATGGAATATCCATGGTCGTCAATAGCCCAACTACCATGCCCAATTATAGGCTTATCCAATGCAGCGATAGCGCCAATGAAGAAATGTGCTCGACCAGCCATAAGCATTTTAAGTGCGCTATCACCTTCAGAAGTCTGCCGTTCATATTTACGCACTTCTTCTTCCTCCAAGATTCCATGCATAGCGGCATATTGATACCCCAATTTAACAAGATACCCACAAACTGCCAAAATACAAACTATCAATATCAAATGATTTTTAATAACAATCATCAGTCGCACTTTTCGTCGTGCGAATGCAATCAAAGTCAAAGAAGCCATAACAATCAAGAAAGCAGACCGTCCACCGCTTTTAGCTGCCATAAATCCATTCAAAAGCAACGCTCCAATCATATACGGAAAAGGCGTTTTCATGTATAATGTTTGTATAGGCAATAGCGTCCAACCCTGAATCATATTCACCCAAAACAATTTATATCCAACCACTTTCTCTACCGCTCCCGCGATATCACCTTCTGCCGCCATATCGCCAGCACCACCACGTTGAAACACAAATATAGAAATGACTTGCGAACACACCAATCCGAGCAATATCCACTTGTAATTCCGTATATCTCTGCGTAAGAAATTATGAAGACAGACAACGGTCGCGAAAACAATTAAAGGCACGGAAACGCCGCGCATCCATTGGAAGAGGACGGATTCATTATACCAATCCGCGAACGCCGCACCTATGCACCAAAGGAAAAGAAGGCTTAACATTGGGAGCATCCCATCCTGTCTATAATAACGGAGGTTGCGAAAATACAAAGCCGGGGCCGCCAGAACCATAGCCAATTCAGAAATTCCAATTTTGGCACCAAATTTGAGTTGCGTAAGGGAAAAACAACCTATCATAAACAGCCAAAAAGCATCTGTTTTAGGCGGCTTTTCTTCTAACTGTGCCATAAATCGCATACTATCCTTTCTGCCCTAATGTAGCAATATAAAGAAGATGTTGCAGTATGTCACGCACCACAACATTAACACCATTCTCACATTAATCAATCATATTCGGAATCCGAAAACAATTCCCCCTACTATCCTATTCATCTTTAAGATTCTCACTACAATGAATGCACTGCCAAACACAATGCAACTTGAAATCATCAAGACAAGCGACCTTGCGCTTAATGAGACAAATGGATTGCTCATGTATCTTATAAACCACGACTGAAGGAAATAGATTCCCAATGTTTCCGTGCCCAATACAGCGAACCATGCAAGCCTCTGAAATCTTGCCGACAACACCTTGACTACCCAGATTATAAACACACTACCAAATGCACCAACTATCAGCCTTGATATTTGATTTACAACATTCGTTATTCGAGGATTCCAAATATCAAATCTGTCCCAATAAAATGCCAGCCCATTAGTCGCGACATTCCCATACATAAATGTAGCTGCGACCAGCATCATGCAACCTATCATACCGCATACAAAAAAAATCCTCTTGTCAAAAACAACCTTGGGAAGAATCCACAGACCTAACCAGTAAAACAGTATTAACGGGGGCACACACGCCACATACCAAACATGGCCAGCACCAAGTAAACAAAGAATATAACCCAGCGAGCAAACAGCAACCCTTTGCCATGCATTTTTGAACCTACATGCATAAAAAGTGATTATCTCACATATTGCAAGCGCCTGAAAAAACCAACTGGAAAAAAGAAAGTTCTTCACCGCCCGCACCAGCAATTCATGTATAGCAAATTTTGCGAGGACAAAACCATCCACAAGCGTGAAGAATGCCGCAAAAACAGCCATCGGCCAGAAATAAGAAATAAAACGATTCAGAAGTTTCCTATGGCTCCCATCTTCATGCAAGCCACGAGCAAAATATCCACTTACGACAAAGAAAAGTGGCATGTTTACAGGAATTATGAAATTCGCCGCATACGAGGGCATATCCGGCAAGGAGAACCCTGGCCGACAACTCATGACATGCCAATATATGACCATAAACATGGCTACGGCCTTGACCAAGTCAAATGTATTATCCCTACTTCGCATTGCCAGATAAATCGCCCATCAACTCGTCATAAATGCCAATCACGTTTTTAGCGTAGAACTCCCAGGTATACTTTTTCATCGTATCCGTTCCTGTCAACCCCATGTCTCGAATCTTAATCGGAGATTCAAGGAGCGTCAGCACCTTCTGGACAATACTATCAGCACTGCGCGATTCAATCAATGCGCCGTTGACTCCATCTATCAATGGCAATCCAGTTTCTTTTGTCACGACAACGCACAATCCCATTGACATTGCCTCATATGCCGACTTGGCGCACCCTTCAGACAATGACGGGAAAAGATATATATGCGAATCAAGCATCCGCGCCACCATCTCATTTTGCGGAATATGACTAATAAATTTAATTGCAGACATAGCATCTTTGTACTTCTCCTTTTGGTCGTCAGATACCGATGCCTGTCCAATAACAAGAAATTCAAAAAATCTATCTGACTTGATCAACTTGTCTACCGCCTGAAGGAAATATTCATTACCCTTGTGCGGGGCAAATGCACCGGTAAATACAATGCGACATGGCCTTTCAGGTGTAGTTCCAAGCCCTAATATGTCCTCCGTCCATCTTTTGAGTCCATTGAACTTACCATTTAACCCCATGCAAACAACCCGAATCTTCTCCGACGGATATCCATACATTTCAAATGTATGCTTTACCCAATCACAATCACACATTAGCAAATCAGCCTTGTCACAATCCTGTTGAACAGTCCACCAATATGATTTGGTATTTAGTTTTTCGCCTCTAATTTTTTCGGAAACGAAATTTGGCGATCCGGCACTATGATCAACAAGAACTTTAATACCATTTCTTTTGGCATAATCTATCAAGCCCCCCGCTCCAAATCCACTTCTAACATGCAGGATTTGATAGTTCCCTCTCTTCAATATTGCGACACCCCGCCGTCCATGTAGCCACATCCCCACTTTCATGCTGATATCTGCAGCACGCTTGGTTAATCTCCGCAACACCAAATAGGAGAGTGTCTGCAAAGCCTCAGACAAAAAATCACCTTTATTGCGTCCTATAAGAGATTTGTCCAACCTCTGTTCAAACCCATATATCAACGACCGCCGCCGAATCATTCTTGAGACTATACGTAACAATAACGACTTCCGTGGCGCAGAGACCACCCAGCCCTGGTGAAGCGTCACATCCACTCCCACATCCGCAAGCGACTTGGCCACCTGTATAAAATGACTTCGCCCCAATGTGGTAATCATAACCCTGTACTCTTTAGATGGATTATTCATCATTAAGCCCTAGAGATTTTCATTACTTGGAAAATTATGGTCAGAAAAAACAGCACACTCAAAAGATTTTCTCAATGATCATCATCCTTGCGTTTACACACAAATCGGATTAGCCCTCCGCCCGACCCTAACTGATAAGTAATCAATCATTCCACCCCCAAGCAAATTCTCTGGCTTTAATTTATTATGAATCGCCCCTCGTTGCCGTATAATCCGAGCAGGATTGCCAGAAACGACTGCCATCGGCGGCACGTCCTTGACAACAACCGAACCAGCACCAATCACGGCACCTCGCCCAATTCGCCGACACGACGGGAGAATCATCGCCCGCGTCGCAATCCAGACATAATCCTCGATAACGAGGCCGTACGGCTTGAACTTCCATTCTGGATCGTCAATATCATGTGAACAAGTGATGATAGATGCCGAATCACCAAGAATCACATAGTCACCAATCGTAAGCGGCGCACGAACATCTATCCTATCTGTCTGAATGGACACATGGTCGCCAACAACAAGATTCTTCGACGCCGGCGGCATTATATCTGAGCCGATTCCTATATGGCTGCCAATCGTAGCTCCTGCTTTACGCATCTTCCGCAACTTGCGCTGAATGCGAATCCAAGGAAACAGCCTGGCGATAAAGCCAAGCCAATATCGAACAGCACTACGTGTGCAGATATTCTTTTCGTATTCTGTCATCTTTTAAACCTAGCAACTATAATAGCGAACTTTTGGACAAGAAAAAGTCGTTCATCACCATTAAGCACAAAATACCACGAAAGCGGTATCAAACCAACAAACGTGATCAAGGTTGTCGCGACAACCCGCAGGATAGATGGCGGCATGAAATAGCGAGGCACAAATCCAACCGCACAAACGATCACGCAGACCACTCCAAGCGGAATAATGATTCTAATAAACCAATAGCGCACGCTCAAACCAATGCGCGTCCGGGCAATCCAAACATCCGAGCAACACGCAAGGCATGTTGTCGCCAAAAGCGAAATCGCAACGGCATAAACATGGCGAAAGACAAGTACCGATACAATGGAAAACGGTATGGCAGTAAGGCAGGCGAGACCACGGAATACCTGAAACTGCGCAACCCTTCCGGACGCATTGACACCTATGCCATGACCGAGTGAAAACTTCTCAACTACAACAACAGCTAACATAATAAGGCAAATTCCCTCCGTCCACTGCGGAACATCAGTGAGCCAGATATGTAGGATTTCCTCCATCTCAATACCCATTGGAACCGCAAAAAGAAGTGTAAGAAGAATTCCAAACTTACACGCATGATACGCCATTGCCCGAACACGTTGCCAATCCCCTTCGCCACATGCTGTCGTGATGGCCGGAGCAAATGCCGCATTCAATGCCCCTGTGAGAGCAGCAGCCTCGCCACTAACAGTACTGCCAATTGAGAAAGATGCTGTAATCTTTGGCCCGAAGAAGCGGTTAACAACGACTGTCAAAACCTGATGTCGAGCAAGGAACCCCACCCCTCCAAATGTCTGCCAACCTGCATAAGATGCAAGTTTCTTCATGTAAGATCCCAGAAGCATGTATGTGAAGCGCAGACGGCATTCACGAAAGACAAATACGGCTCGCAAACAGATCAATACCTGCGGAATAATCATTATTAGACATGTCGCAAGGCCATATGAGACAAGCCAATCCCCCCGGCGAAGCGTCATGCAATAGATGAAAGCCGTACGAACAATGGTCTGTACCAATGAGTAGATGGTCAGCTCAGCAATGTACTGTTTTGCTATGTACATAGCATTGAATGGAACATTCAACATCGAAACAAAGGATGACGCACAGACAAATCGCCACAACCAGACGCAAGCATCCGCCCTACTTGTCGGGACGCCAACGACTCCTGTGGAAATGGCCCATGCGCCAATAGGGTATCCGACCACCACCAACGCCAATGGGATAAACGTATGGATTGTGACACCAACAGAGAACCATTTTCTGCACTCCTCCAGTGCCTGATTCGCATCGGCGGCCACCTTCGCCTGGCCAACCGCGTACGCATAGAATCTACTCAAAGCCCCTGCAAACTGCGTATTGAAAAACGACATGAAAATAACGAGACTGCCGACAAGCCCAAATAGGCCAAAGTCCTCCTTTCCCAGTGCCATCAAGACCCATCGTGTCGAGAATATGCCACACAGCACACCCACGACAGTACGCCCGTAAGTGGCAAGTATATTAAGAGCTATGCGTTTGTTCGGAGACATTGCCAATAGATGCCTATAATCGCATCACACGTGACCTTCATAATTATACCGCAACACATGTGGAGGCACTCGATCCTTTTCGGGGGGGAGCTGCATATAATCGCCATAATATCGCGTTAGAATCTCCTCTACATTCGCAGCAACTCGTATTTGAGTGTCTTCAAATGGAATCAATCGCGATGGCTCAAAAATGGAGCGTGCCAAAAGACGAGATTCCTTCATCCTGAAAAATGATGCCTCAACAACATGGGCACTACTTTCATACTGTTCTGCAATCTCATCCCAAACACGCATCATATCCTCATTATCTGAAGTTTTCCGATATCGCAAATTTAGAAAGGCACCACATGCTCTTGCAGCAAACCGATGGAAGAGAGATGCGCAACTACCAGAAGATGGATATCTCCAAACTTGGCACAACCGCCAAAGGCGTCTTTCCCTAATCCATTTCCCAAAATTAAGCACATTTTCAGGAATGCCATCAAGGACAAAAACATCAATGTATGGTGGATCTTGAATTATCAAATTTGTCTCCTTGCTCAATTCATCAGACATACCAACTCTACTATCCAGCATTCTGCCGAAATGAACTGGTGCGTAAAACGATTCACCACCTCTTAAGAACTTTATATTGCCCGTAAGTTCCCCTGATACAATTTTTACAAATTTATTATAATCCGTTCTTGGCATTGCAACATCCAAGTCATCATCCCACGGGATAAAGCCTCGATGTCGAATAGCACCTAAGGCAGTACCATAAATAGCGTAATATCTTAATCCATGCAATTCACAAATCCTTGCAAACTCCTTGAATACTCGAAGCACCGCCATTTGCAATGGACGTATATGATATTTAAGATTATTATCCATTTTCAACTTTCCCAAAATAATAAAATCAACATTGGCAACACCAGACTGACACTTTCAAAGTAGTCATAATCAAATTAAAGAGATAATTTCCTTGATAGGCATGCAATATTCCGCGCTGGCTTCTTGCGCCCTCTCACATTCAAGTATTCGTTCAGCGCACTTGTGCATCGCTGGGTAGGCTGCACGAAGAAGCTGGTTTGCATAGATGACGATGTTGACGCCAATGGCCGCGAGCTCAGATTCCGTGACCTGAGCGTAGGTTGAAGGAACCACAACTATCGGCTTGTCGGAGGAAACCTCGGCGCGGAAGCGCTTCACGAAGGACATGATTTCGTCTGGCGTCTTCGACTTGGAGTGAATCATAATTCCGTCTGCACCAGCTTCGATGTATGTGCGGCAACGGTTGATGGCATCGTCTTCACCTGCACCTGTGATGAGCGATTCGCAACGGGCGATAATCATGAAGTCATCCGTAACCTGCGCCTGCTTCCCGACCTTGATCTTGTGGCACTGGTCTTCGATAGAGGCCTGCTTCTGGACGTTGCCCGTCTCGAAGAGCGAATTCTGCTTGAGTCCGACCTTGTCCTCGATAATGACTGCCGAAACGCCAAGGCGCTCAAGCGAGCGGACGAGGAACACGAAATGCTCGGGAAGTCCGCCGGAATCGCCGTCATAGATAATCGGTTTGGTCGTCACTTCAAGGATGTCGTTGACTGTGCGAAGACGCGAGGTGATGTCGACCGATTCATTGTCAGGCTTACCCTTCAACGTAGAGTCAGTGAGCGACGAAAGCCACATCGCGTCAAATTCGTGCTTCACCATCGCGCCGTTAGGGTCGGATGGATCCTTCGGCACCATCGCACTTGTGTTCTCAACGATGAGGCCCGAGAGCCCGCTATGCGCTTCCATCACGCGCACAATCGGCTTGGCGTTCAGGAGTCGGCGCAAGCGGCGGCGACGAATGTCTGGCGTTGTGCCGACTTCGCGGATCGCCTTGTTGAGCTGGGTGGACGAGATACCTTCCGTGTATTCCGGCTCGACAAGTTTGCCGCCCCAGGTCGCGAGCGTGTCGATTACGCGCTGACGCGTCTTGGCCTGAACACCCTCGCGCCAGTCGGTACCGTGAACAACGTAGTCTGGCTTGAGTTTGAGAAGATTTGGGATGTAGTCCAGCTGCTCTTGTGGGATTACTTCTGTCACGCCTTTGAGCGCACGTACTACAGCAGCGCGTTGTTCGTAGTTCATGTACGGCAGGCGTTTGTAGCTCGCAATTGCGGCATCCGTGAGGACGCCGACCGTGACATCTCCGAGCTTAGCCGCCTCCTTGATGATGTTCAGGTGACCGGGGTGAATGATGTCCGCAGACATCGCGACATAGACGCGTTTCATAAGAAGTTGGAGTTAGGAGTTGGAGTTGGAGGTTAGTTCAAGTTACAAGTTCGAGTTCAAGAGTGGATGCTCCCTTGAGGTTAGTTCAAGCTATGAGTTGGAGAGCTGTGTGTATTTTTTCATCAATGTAGTGAGCATTCGACTAATCTCTGCAGCCAAGGCCTCTGCCTCGTCTATTGATTCTAAATACCCAAATTCCTTTGCCATTTCAAGCTGGCTCATAGTCTCATACAATGATCCTCTTGCAATCGACAGGAAATGCGCATAATCCCTATTTGACGCACGGCCACAACCTTCTGCTATGTTACTGGGGATACTCACGGCTGCACGCCTGAGCTGATCCGCCAAAGCAAATTTTTCAATAGCCGGAAATTTGCAAATCATCATGTAAACCTGCCTGGTAAATTGCATGGCTTTCTGCCAGACAATCAGATTCCGATACGAAAAATCTTTCTCATCCATTCTCAAACTCCAACTCACAACTCCAACTAAACAAAACTCTCCCTTTTCACTTCTACAGGATTATTCCCGAGGCGCTTCAAGTTGACATGCGAAAACAGGTCATCGATCATCCCATTCCACGCAACGCCCTTCTCATTTGCAAGTTCGCGAAGCGTCTTTAGGCCTGGCACAACTTTGATGAACTCAGGATGACCGTTGTTTCGACAAATGTACTCGAAGACCATGTAAACGGCATGGCCATGAGGAATGCCGTAGTGCGATGTAAGATAATACGAGAACGCATGCGCGGCAGTCGTGCGCGAGATGTCGATTGCCCTTCCTGCCCAATAGCTCGCCTCCGGCCAGTTGTCCTCCTTCATCAGCGCAAGCGCACGATTGGCATATTCCTTTGACTCGTCCGTCGCGCCCTTCGCCCACAGTGACTCCACCGCCTGAGCGTAGGCGTCAAAATGCGTAGACAACTGCTGGTATCTTGGCAGAGATGCTGTAAGCCTTGGCATCAGCAACACATGCGACGGCCTTATATTGATGAAGTCTATCGAATACTTCGCCTCGCCATCGTAGCAAACCGCAAAACGCGTCGCCTCCGCTCCTGTCCCCGCTGTCGTCGGAACCGCGAGGTACGGCAATAAACGCGGACACTCCTTGGAAGTCAGCAAATCCATAATCGGTTTTTGCGTCGACACCGCGAAGTTCAGCAACTTCGTGGTATCTATTGCCGTTCCTCCGCCGACAGCTATGAATGCACCTGGGGTGAAATCTGACAGCTCATCGAGAAGCGCCTGAACCTCTGCGACTTTGGGATTTGGATTTCGGACCACCAGTCGCCGCGCATCTTTGACGATCGGATCGAAAATGGATGCCGCACCGCTCAACGCGTATGCCTGTCCGTCTGTGACAAGGACAATCGGCCTGCCTTCCACAAATTGCCGTATGAACTGCTCGGCGCCATCATCACCGACATGAAGCACTTGATCGGCACATGGAAGCATTGCCGATGAATCAGATGCAATTCTCTTGTCCTGACTTTTCACATGCCTCTCCAGCTTTCTGATGTCGGCGGCAGGGGGAAGATTCTCCGGAACGATACCACGCGAACCGAGCATGTCTCGAACGGTTTTGTTGTTGGTAACATGCTCGTTCGTTATCGGTTCCTCGCCCTGAAGATCTCTTTGCTCGACATTGTAGTTTGTCATCTCGGTGGCAAGGTTCTTCGCCGCAATTGTCAGTGTCGGAAGGAAGTCGGCAAGCGGGCGGTATTCTTTGACTCCAAGCTTTCGCTTCATGTCAAGCGTGCGGAGTCCGCCGAACAACGCCTGGTCCCCTTTCGACCGGATGCGCGCGAACCCATCGTCATCGACCCCGCGCTCGTAGATGTTTTTGGATAGCTGCGTTTCGGATGCTGCAAGCTTTTCGCGAGCAATCATCCGCTCAATGTACTGAACCCGCTCTTCTATCAGCTCCTGCCTGCGTGTCTGGACAGCAAAATATCCTTGGGCAAAGGCTATTTCCTCCTTCCGCGGGTCGCCGTTCATTGCGATTAGGTAGCAGGCATAACGGGAAAGCATCATATCTGCAATTTCACGTTTTGCCCCCTTTGGTAGCTGGATCATTTTCGTGACGTCACGAAAATGATAAGAAAGTTCTATTTTCTGTAAAGAACACGCATTTTCAGCCCGTTTGATGGCTTCAAGAAAGTTTTCCCAGCGCGAATAGCCCAGAAGCCCCATCAACTCTCTGGCCAGCCAATATTCGACATTTTCATCGGGAACCTGATGAACGATTCCGTCAAATGTGGACTTAAGCGCAACTACTCTTGCAGTATCCATTTTCCCCTCTCCAACTCCAACTCGAAACTCCAACTATCCCAACAATGTCTTCATATAAAGAACCTTGTTCACCTGCGGCGGCTCCTTCGGACGGCCGAGGTCCTTACGGGCTCCCTTTGCAACTTTGAAAAGAATGAAGTTCGGCTTCTTTGGCAGTTCGTCATAGTAGTCAGGCTTATGTTGCTTCGCCTGCTCTTCCATTGAAATGAGCCAGTTCATTCCAGAAGCGACCTCATCGACACCGATTCCTTCAGGATTAACATATTGGTCTTGCGGCGACTGAAGAACGTTGTATCCGAATTCCTCCGCAAGCTTTTCAAAGTCCATATCTCCGCCAACCGTCGGCTGTCCGCCGACCGAGTCATGCGCAGCGTTGTTGAATACGATGTGCGTAAGGTTCTCGCACCCAGAGCGCCCGACAATTGCCATATTCCCCATCTGCATGATACTTGCGCCGTCACCATCGAAGCAATACACTTTCCTATCCGGCTGCGCCTTGGCAATTCCCATCGCGATCATTGAAGCATGTCCCATTGAGCCTACGGTCAGAAAGTCGCGTGAATGGTCTTGTCCAAGGCGTTCGCGTGTCTCATACACCTCGCGGGAAATCATACCAGTTGTTGAAACGACCACAGCATCTTTCGGCAGTGCCTTGAGTACACCTTCTATCGCCTGTTCGCGCGGAAGTGATGCGATGTCCGGCTTTTTGTTCTGAAGTTTGTATTCGGCAAATAGTCCCTTGCGGACAACGAGCGTAACGGGGCGCGATTCTGCCTTGGCGCGAGCAATCATCTTCCGCGTCAATTCAAGCGCGGCGGCTTCGTCGTCCGGTAGGACTTCCGTCGGAATCCCCAACGTTTCAAAGAGCGAGACGGTCACCTTGCCCTGCTTGACATGCTGCGGTTCGTCTTTCACGCCAGGCTCGCCACGCCATCCAACGAGCAGCACCATAGGGATAGAGTAGACATCTGGATCGGCGAGCGACGCAAGCGGATTCACGGCATTACCCTGTCCCGAGTTCTGCATATATATAAGCGCCGGTTTTCCCGTCGCCAAGTAGTGTCCCGCCGCCAATCCAACCGCACCACCTTCATTCGCGGCAATCACGTGGTTCTCCCCGCAATTGTCCGTGACATACGCGCAGAAGCTCTTCAGCAGAGAATCCGGCACACCGGTGAAGAACTCCACACCTTCTTCGCCAAGGCAGGATACAAATTTTTCAACATATATCATTTGTTCATCCTTACAAGGTTGTTCAGCACGCCGTCAAACAGCCAGTACAAATTACGGCAGACGAGGTCGTGGAGGTTGAAAATTATCATGCTCTTTCTATTCACACTTGAGCATTTTAGGCATTGGAATCATATATTCAAGATCTTGGCAGCAAGTTGAGCCAAATCCTTCGCATCTTCCGGTCGCCAGCCATTACGCTTTGCCCATTTTCGAATGTCATTGGAAGCAAAGCCAGCAATATATGGCTTGATTCTTCCGAGGGCAACCTTTGCCGTAGCCAAATCTGACGGATGAGATATGCCGGTCGTTATGTTGATACCATTAGTCAACTGGTGGAGAACTGATTCGACATTCTGCGGCAAAGGCATTGGATGAACATTCCAAGTATTTTTACCGAGAATGTTAACATTAGGCCATGTCATCAACCAGTCCTTACCTTCATCTTCCAACCAAGGAAGGAGCATTACAGCTTGTGAAGAAGTCAAGGAGTCGAGGACATCATGCGATTCTGTTGCCAGATATACTCCAATAACCATGCCATAGGAGTTCCAAGGGGAAACCGATTTATAACTCACCAAATTCATCGATATATTGGGGGATAGAAAAATCGTCTCCCCTTGACACAGTTTCTTTACACCACTTTCCTGAACAACCTTTCTTAAGGCGTCCGCAAACACGGTTGCAGCGAAATGACACTTATCCTCAACAAGCAGCGTTATACTCGACACCCCACTCATTTTGCATATATTGATAGCCCCAAGGATTGCCGTTGTTGCGGTAGCCTCATTAGCGCCATGGTTTTCAACAAGATATCTTTGCATACGTTTACCTCATTATTTCATTTTCTTTCGAGTTAGTCCACTTCTTTCGAGTTAGTCCACAACCCGTGGAGATTGCAGTAGGCGACGACGTGGAGAGTGCTAGAAATGACAGGGACAGACACGATTGCCACAGTAAATTACCACAGTAGTTTTCCCCTATGGTGCCAGTTCACATGGATGAATTCACCACAGGCCGCATATCCAGCACCTTGCACCAACCACCGCCCGTCACCTTCACCCCATCAACAATTTCTATGCAAAGTCCGCTTTGACTTCTATTTCATTTAGAATTGTGATTTTGGGATCTGAAGTGTATTTATTGAATAAAATCACTGGTTCAACTTCCTTAAATATACCAGATTCCCATGTTTCTGACTCAATTAATTCAACATTTATCCCCAACGATCTCGCCTCCTCAAAATCAATTGCCGTATCATGCGATGGGTAATTTCTTGCAAGCATATTTACTATGCGATAAGCCTTTCTGCTTTCATATGCACGCGACATTAATCTCACACCATAAGAAATACCAACATTTTGAGAACGCATCATTTCACCTAGTTTCGTAGGTTCTATCTGCTGTGTAATTGGAGAAAGTAATCCTTTTGCGATGTCTACCGCCGCATGGCTAGCAGTCTGGGTTGATATTAAAATGTCGCGCCGCGATTTTAATTTCCCGAACAGGTCAATAAATATATCTTCAGCAATCAAACTTATATCAGTAATAGCTTGACGAAAACACTCCCCTGACATTCTATAGAACTCATCTTCTTTCCTAAGCTGTATGTCTAATGGCCCCAGATTTGAACCTATTGACATAAAAATCTGATCTGCTCCTAATGCAAAGAGTGTACCCGCACTATAACATTCTCCAAACAAAACAACACCAATATATTTATATTGTAACTTTAACAGTTGCATCATTTTAAATGCATCGTGCGGGCTTCCTCCAGATGTTCCAATTAAAATATAAACTTTGGCTTTTTTTCTACTTGCCAATCCTCTGATAGAAGTTTGCCAATCAAGATATACTCCTGTACGAATGTCTCCAGTAAACATCACAACGTCAAAATCAGTAAGATATGAAGAATACGTCCTCCTTTCACTACTGACATCAATTCCTGCCTCATGATTTTCTTTTACCATAAATCACCTCTATTACATTTGAACATTGTTGTCAAGTCTCCACTTCTTACTTCCACGAGCACCATCCAAAATCCAAGAATTATTTACGCCACAAACTTCTGTTATAAGACAATAAAGTTGAGAGGAAACAGACTCTTTAAGTGCATCTATAATCTCCCCTGCTTGTTGATCAGAGATTACAAGCCATGTTGACTCAAGGCACCTAATCGAATTCCCTAAAGATGCCAATGTAGATTCAAGGCGTTGCCTTTCTTCAGCATCACCACTGAAATCATATGATATAGTGTACAGCATTCTCAGTATTTCCTTTCATAATGCTTTTAGATACCTCTAGGGGGCTCAAAGGGTCAGAGCTTATAATCCAACAGGGTCTGTATATGTTTTACTGTATATGTTTGCCTCATATCATCTTACACCGCAGCAATTCTACCGCGCCCACGCCCCATTGTACCGGACAACAACTCAATCACCATCATTCCACCAACCACGCCATCCAATCCGCCCTCACTCTTCCCCACCACCCTTATACTCAAGAAGTTTTACACTTGCTGACGACTTATTAAACTCCGCCATAACACACAGCATTGCGCCGACATTATTGAGTTGTGTTGCAATGCCGTCAATCCTCTGACAGATTATGTTCCCATTCCTATAACGTATCTTTATATTTCCAAAGTCACTTATCATTTGCTTCAGCCGCACACATTCATAGGCCAATTCTTTCTCTTCATTTTCACATGCAATCTTCATCACGCAATCTGCTAAAATCTTTGACACCTTTATCAGATTTTTCTGAGCCATCTTTAGATCAATCTTCCCTAATAACGAGGATGTCCACCCCACTGCTTTTCTAATGAAGCCCGCATCTTTTTTTGGCTTTGCAAGTAATGAGAATACAGCTGTCATACAATCTTGATCGTGCTGGGTAACACTATATAAGATTTTCAAGAAATCACTCATAGCAGTATCACACAACAACCCATCATTTTTCTGTATGCCCTTTGCTAAATCTTCCAATTTCATGCCGTTAATTTTCTTCACCATTTCAGATTCAGATGAGCCAAGCTCTGCATCTATATCATCATGACCCTGAACAAGCACAGATGCCACAATGGCTATCAACGTGTCTTTCTTATGATCAATATAGCATTCTATGAGCTTGGTAAATATCTTCCATGTGTGCGCTTGATTCCATGGCATAATTCCCTTAAAAAGCAAACACACAAATATAATTAAGCGAAGTATAATTATCGCAAGCCACAGAAACCCCGCCATTATCATTCGCCACCACCACCGCTTAGCCAACAGCCCAGACAACCACCATGCGAATCCACTAGACAACAGCGACCATAATAATGCCGCGCCGCACAGGAATATTGGCCAAGCTATGCCAAGTATGTTTAGAAACGTTTCCACTAAAACATCTTCTTTCTAAGATACTACGGGCCCCTATGGTGAAAACACCTTCGCGGCAATTCCGCACCCCTCTAGCGACCGCTCGACCTCTTGCGACCTTGCTGCGCAAGGCTCCTCGCGTTGCTCGTCGGGCAACCTGATCGTTACGCGACAGGCGAATCTCGCGGCTCGGCCTGCGGCCTCGAGGGATATGCGCACCAACCTCATTGTATAAGCCAACATCACAATCACAGTCATTCCACCGACCACACCATACAATCCAAACTCACTCTTCCCCACCGCCGTCAACACCCACCGGCTAATGAACAGCCCGCACACCAGCGCATACAAGCTCCGCCCGTATGTGGCGATGATGTTCAGGAAGATTCGACGGTTGGGGGACATGGGGGAAGAGTCTTTAGTTGGAGTCATGAGTTGGAGTTGGAGAGTGGTATGTATTTCTTCATTAATGATGTCAGCATGCGACTGATTTCTGACGCCAATGTTTCTGCATCTTCAATGGAGTCAACATACTCAAGCGTCTCTGCCAATTCCAGTTGCGTCATCGTCTCATAAAGCGAACCTCTTGCAATTGAGAGGAAATGCGCATAATCCCGGTTGGTTGCCCGACCGCAGCCTTCGGCAATGTTACTTGGGATGCTGACAACCGCACGTCTAATCTGATCCGATAATGCATACTTCTCTATTTCAGGTAACTGCTTCACAAGGGTGTAAACAACCTTGGTAAACTGCATAGCCTTCTGCCATACAATCAACTTTCTATACTGAAAATCTAAATCGTCCATTCTTGAATTAGTTGGAGTTTCGAGTTGGAATTCGAGAGTGGTACGTTCTCTTTTTGTTTTAGTTGAAGTTACGAGTTCCAGTTCAAGAATAATATTTCCAATTCCATTCTCCAACTCTTATCTCCAACTCCAACTAAATTCGCCTCCACCCCCATCACGCCTCACCCAGCAAATACAACCCTTTCCTCAAAGTTGCGCAAATGTGTATCCTATGATGCTGATGTGTTTTTTGTGTCATATCCATAGATCATGGCGCATCACCTTTTAATTTTCCCTCCAGCTTTTCTAATAATATTCTGAAACCCTCCATATCTGTAGAATTCGCATCTGCTTTTGCAAATTTAGGCAGCAAGGTTTTCTTCAAATCTTCCTTTACTTTGGGAAATCCTTTAAATCCATCTTCCACCTTAAAGTCCGTGTCAATGTATTTTTTACTAATATCCGCAACTTTCCCGTGATCAAAATAATCCTCAATGAGAAAATCCTTGCTAACATCACCACTCGTTGAAGGCAACATCAAAAGAAACATATCGCTACGCCCACATATCGGGCTAAAACCTGTGACATTTTCCTTCTTAAGGTTCTGATTGCCCATCAAATTCCTCGCACACTTTAGCCCCGCATCATCTCTATCAACCATGCGAATTATTATGCGTCCATCAAGTTGCGCTATCTTTGCTAAAAAATCTTGATCCACTTCCGAATCCGTTCCACCGATTGGAATAAATTCAGTTTCGTTTCTTAACAACGGGAAGTTCCCTGTTAGCTTTTCTAACGCCTTTTTGATATACAAACAATCATTCTTGCCTTCGGTAACAACAATATTTTTTGTAGAAAAGAGCACATTGTAGAGCGTTGCATCATCAACCAGCTTGTGTCCTGCTTCAATTTGATCAGACACTTCTACCCTCTTACCATTATCCAACATTATGATTGATTGCGCTTTATTAACGAAGCGGCATATAGATGGCGAATGGGTTGTCATGATGATATGGCGATTTGTCGTATATTCTTTCACTGCTTCAACAACAAATCGTTTATTCTTTATATGTACATGAGCATCAGGCTCGTCCAACAAAAACAACGTATTTTCTTGCCCAGCATATTCTAATGCAGCCTTAATGAGCAATAGCTTCTTTCCACCCTCACTCAATGCGTCCACATTAAGCCCGTTGTTAAATATCACTTGAATATCAGAGATGATCTTGCTGCCCTTTGAAGTAAAACCTAAATACAGGTATTTATAAAGCATTGCGCTATCAATACCATTGCTGTCAAGGAATTGCTTGAAGCCTTCTAAGGAAGCAAATGTAGAGTTTCCTTCCAGTTTTTTAGCGAAATCCAAGACATTTGTTACAGCATAGTTCTGATAATTGGCGGGGGTTAATGTAAACCGTATCTCATTTACTTTGTTAATTCCAAGATCGTCTGCCCAAAATTTCTTAATGAGTTCACTGTTTGAAGACAGTAAGGACAATAAAGACAATTGCCAATAATACCTATTCAAAAAAAGCATCTTAGGATAACTTGGCAGCACAAGACCTCCCGCAACGCCCTTGTTGATACTTGATATGAAATTCTTATATGATGGCTCATAATGTCGCGCCCACAAACGATCAGATTCTCCGCTATATATGGCCACTACTCTTTGTGGCAACCTGAATGGATTGACAGGACTTACGGCATTACCACCACTAAACTTTCTAAGGGTTACACCATCCCACTCGGCAGTATATTCTATACCATCTATCACCCATACTATCTTGAAAGAGGAAACAAACCTTGGAGGCTTCCCTTCCTCCTCAAAATAAAGATTGCTAAAAATGTCACTTATGCACTCCAACAGGTTACTCTTGCCACTACCATTGTTGCCTATCAGCAACGTTAATCCGTCACCTCCACAGAATTCAAAGGTCTCATCCTGTATATTGGCGAAACCTTTTATGTAAAGAGTCTTTATCCTCATTTGCTATACTCCGTATGCGGTAAACAATTCCTTTGTCTGTACATCCGTCAGGTACCTTAGTAACTTCCGTTTCCTAACCACTTCGTTCTGGAAATTCCGTATTTCCTTCCCCAGTTGTTTCTGGATCGTAACACTTGGCTCTGGTATCTCCAGATCAAGAAAATCCGAGGTTGAAAGCCGTGGCATACGTGTACCAATGAACTTATCCACCATCTGGCACTGTATATAGCCAGACCCCAACATCGCAATAAAGTAATTCAACTCAACTCTACCAGAAGGACGAAAGACTAGGAACTCAGACGAGCAGATTACATCTCTTTCATATGCATCATTTACCCAAAATTTATTCAAGTATGGACGTAACTTGCCATATATTATATATCCCTTAGGCACCTTTATTGAGGTACTCTTGATTTCGGCCCCCTTCACGCTTTTTGGTTTATCGACAAGAAGGCCAATATCTTTTTCCACATCAGCCATACCTATATAATGATAGTTTTTAAGTGGCGTCATTTGTGGTTTCATCTTTAGCGACTTGCTATCCATAGTCATAATCTCTGCTATACAATCCCTTATTCTTACAGCATGCATAGAGAGTGTCACATCGTAAACCCTTATACTGTTCCATTTGTGCATATTCTGATACTCTACTGAAAACAATCTCGAGCCATTATTCGCCAAATGTGTTGCAGAATTACCGATAAATCTGGAAATAACAGACTCCCTTCTAACTCCAAAAGAATCTATGTCTGATTGCAATTCCAATCGTCTTTCTTGCAAAGACCTATACTGTGCCAAAAAATTCTTTTGTTCTATTTTATTAGGCAGTGCAACGGTCACCTTTAGGAACTGATCTATTGTGATATACTGCCTGTTGGTTGTGCCGTGGCTGATAGCTTTTATCTGCGAAGTTACTCCTGGCCTTGCCAAAAGCTGCTGGAGAAACGATGGCACAACCATATTCTCATCAATTATAAACACCCAGAAATTGTCCGTCACCACGCAGCCTTCTGCATCCTCTGGCACTATACCTGCAGCCCCGTTTCTAGCGTCTATGCTACTTACAACAAGTTGCCCCGCATGTACCCTAAATTGATTTTTCCGACCAATATCTTTTCCTCGTATCTTTTCTTTCCTCCCCCCCCTCATCCTCACTGTCACACCAGCACCGCCTGACCTAATAGTCAATCGGGCGTACATCTCATCATCCTGAATCACTACGGGCTCCATTACTCTTCTAAGGAGCGAAGAAAGCATATAAACATTTAAACCGGCTTTCTGTACACTGAAATTACTACTTGGTGCCGCAAACGCCCAATTAGATAATGCGCTGTATTGGAGAATTTCAATCATTACCTCAACCTTCGCGATTTTCGCAAAAAACACGGTATTCTCTGGCCAATTTTTTTAGCTCTGTTTCCAAATCAAGAGTCGATGACACATTTCCCCGGTCACGGCCTATAATCGCCCTTGCAATCCTATAATTAAATCTCTTCTTTAATGCATTGATCATTTCTTCGTGCATCTGCGATTCAAGTTTTTTTATCTGCTCGCGCTGAGACGTCCTTTCTTTCTTATCTGCCTTATTCTTTAGCTCATTCTTCAGCACATGCAACTCGTCCCCGTGACTTTTGATTATTGCATCTGTCTCTTCCGCAAGAACCTTTTTGTATCTACCCTCCTCCTCTACCGCAAACTTTCTGAAAAACATAATACTCGATTTGACTGCCGCACCAGATGAAAGAAACACATCACTCGGCAAAGAGACTACGAAAAGAATCCTTGCCCTACTTTCTATATATTCCCTTATAATCTGCAAGCTCTCGTTGCTGAGAACACCGTCAGGCAACACAATCCCCATTCGTCCACCAGGTTTTAGTAGGTTCAGGCAGCGTTCTAGAAACAATACTTCTGTTATATTGGTGTATCTACCCGTCTCGAAAAGTGACAACAGCGGGGCACCAATATTATCTTCGATATAAGACATCGCTTTGATATAGCTATCTCCGTATTCCTCGATATTGCGCCGCCTCTTCTCCTCATCCGTAAGGCACTCCGCGCTACTAATAAGAAGATTTTTATTTACCCTTGACCCAAAAGGTGGGTTAGTTAATATCAGATCAAAGCGATTTTCATAAACGCCGTTGACATTAAGCAACCCATCATGATGATACACGCATGTGTGTCCATCTCCATGCATAATCATATTCATCTTGGCAACACGCGCCATTCTTGCATTGGCGTCCACACCGAAGAGACACTTAGTCGAGAGTTTTCGTATGCGTTTTTTCTTTTCTACTTCAGACGCATGCGAATCCGCTTCTATTTGTTTTCTAACCGCATCAAAAACAGAAATTAGAAAACCTCCAGATCCACAACAAGGATCACATACCAACATATCTTCAGCTGGGCTCAAAACAGATACCATGAAGTTAACAACAACACGCGGAGTAAAAAACTGTCCAAGCTCTCCTCGAAAAGTCTTTCCTAGGAACGACTCAAAAGCAATTCCTTTCACATCATCTTCTGTTGTCGCTAAATTCAAGACCTCCAAGCAACTTATAATTGTCTCAAAACTGTGCTCGCGTATCTTTATTGCATCATGTTCGTCAAATATTTCTTCATGCTTATACTTATCCTTGGTCTGACGAAACAGAAACTGATAATAAGGCACATTGTCTATGGCATACTTATCCAGATAATCTTCCTTTTCCAGAAGATAGTCCGACATATTATATACTTTACCATCAGTCCGTTCTCTTTGTATCTTAATAAACAAGATTTTGCTCGTCTCATCAAAAGCCGCCTCTGGTGACAACTTGTCGTTATCTCTGATTATATTATGACAACGAGTCAGGATATCTGTAAACAGCTTTCTACTAAACTCTATGTCCTTTACCATATCACCCCTCATTACATGCTTAAAATTCGACATCTATGTGACACTATAGGTTGTAGAGTAGATCGGGACACCCCGTTGACTCCCCCGCCATCTCATTGAATCGTATGCACAGATTTCCGCTCATACGTACTGAAGCTCTTCAGCAGCGAATCCGGCACGCCGGCGAAGAACTCCACGCCCGCTGACTTCAACCCATCAACAAACTTTCCAACTTCAACCATCTCTCACCATCATTTCAAATGCGCGGTACGTCACATATCGCAATATGTGAAGCACCGTGGCAACGCTCCGCGCCCGTGGGGTATGCAGCCGAATACCTTGCCTTGGCGTCTCTCTGCCTGCGCATGTGCATTTCTCCGCTCATGTTTAGCTGTGTATTATACCATATTTTCCGCCAGGCATGTTGTACAACTTTACATCTTTTCCCATTCTCACATCCGCGAACTCCAGATGTCAGGAAAACTCCACGTTCTTTACATTACTCCAAATCTATTGATTCGAGTGATTCACACTCCGAAAACCATGTATTTCGTTCAGTTCGTCGATACATATTCGATTCATTCGTTCCCACCCCTATCACGCCACACCCAGCAAATACAGCCCTTTCCTCAAAGTGGTGCTGGCGTATGTCTATGCAGTGAAGTATCATCCAACTTAATCACTAATATAAAACTTCACCGATTCACTCATAATAGTTAGGCCTTACATAGTGTTTCGACATTTGTTTTACCCTTGTTTTCCTGTAGGCGCATCTCTTGTATCAGCATGAAAACTACCTTGAATTTTCTGAACGCCTTGGGCTTTAACTTATTATTTTTGCAATCTTCTTCCATGGTTCAAGAGGGTCAGACCCTTCTGTATATGTTTCACTGTATATGTTTGCTACACATTCATCATCGCGGCATTTTCGACGCCCGCTTCCTGATCCGGTCCAATGTCCAATCCTGTTAATCCTGTCTAGAACTTCTACACGCTCTTCATGTTCTACACGGCTGAACAACTTCTCATGTATTTCGTGGTTCAAGTCTTCGTGCCCTTTGCTTTCTTTGCGGCTACAGTTATGTAGCTGTAGACCGTGCGGTCCATAGGCGGGAACGGAGAGCCGTTGTGCGCCGCAGACCAGAGGTCGTTGACAAGCCTTGTCGCGATTTTCAGACGTTCGGAGTCATCAAGGGCCAGTGC
>CADCCQ010000002.1 GCA_902799955.1 uncultured bacterium
AAAGCAAAAGTTTCAGGCTCGGTGGTGGCGGGGTTTCCGTCGCCAGCCGAGCAGTATCAGGAGCCGCCGCTTGACCTGAATGAACTTCTGGTGAAGCGTCCGGCCGCCACGTACTTCGTGCGCGTCGAGGGAGACTCGATGGTCGGCGCGGGGATCAGCGACGGCGACCTGCTCGTCGTTGACCGCTCCCTCCGCCCAGCCGACGGCGACGTGATCATCGCCAGCGTTGACGGCGATTTCACCGTGAAGACATACCGCCGCGACAAGAGCGGTGTCCGCCTGGAGCCGGCAAATCCCAACTACCCCGTCATCCGCCTCCGCGCCGGTCAGGAGCTGGACTACTTCGGCAAGGTGACGGCCTGCATACACAGATTCGCGGGGAAGAGATGATCGGGCTGGTGGACGGAAACAATTTCTTCGTGTCCTGTGAGCGCGTGTTCAACCGCCACCTCGTGGGACGCCCGGTTGCCGTCCTCTCGAACAACGACGGATGCTGCGTCTCCCGCTCAAACGAGTTCAAGGCGCTCGGTATCCCGATGGGTACGCCCTACTTCCAGCTCAAGCCCCGCGAAGCATCCGGCGAGCTGTGCTTCTGCTCGTCCAACTACGAACTGTACGGCGATATGTCACGGCGCATCATCTCTATCCTCCGCGAGGAGGCCGTGGACGTGGAGCAGTACTCCATCGACGAGGCGTTCATCTTCCCGCCAACGACCGCCGCCGCAGACTACGCCGCCTACGGGCGGCGCGTCCGCGCCAAGATTCTCCGCTGGGTCGGCATTCCTTGCGGCGTCGGCTTCGCGCCCACGAAGACCCTCGCCAAGATTGCCAATCACATCGGCAAGAAACGTCCCGACGGCGTGTTCCTCATGCCGGACGATCCGACGGAAATCCTCGCCGCCCTGCCCGTGCAGGAGGTCTGGGGCGTGGGACGGCGTCTGCCGCTCAAGCTCCGCGCCGAGCGCATCCTCACCGCCCAGCACCTCCGGGACGCGCCGGACGCAACGATCCGCTCCATCGGCGGCGTGACGCTCCTGCGGACGGCGATGGAGCTTCGCGGCGTCCCGTGCCACGAGGAGCGGGACTACGACGCAGACCCCGATTCGATCTCCTGTTCGCGCTCGTTCGGCGAACCGGCCACGACGGCGGAGGCGCTTGCGGAGTCCCTCGCCTCCTACACCGCGCAGGCTGCCGCCAAACTTCGCCGACACGGGCTTCTCGCGGCGGGGTGCAACATCTACGCGCAGGTCTTCGCCTCGGGCGACGGAGGCGATTTTCTGGGGCGCACGGTCGTTTTCCCCGCACCCACGGACGCGACGAACGAGATGCTCCGCGCCATCCGCGAGGAGGTGGACGCCCTCTACATCGAGGGGACGCGCTACCGCAAGACGGGAATCGTGTTCTTCGGCCTCGAAAAGCCCGGCACGGCGCACCAGACCGACCTCTTCGACGACACCCCGCCAGCCGAGAAGTCGCGCCTGTACGCCGCCGTAGACGCCCTCAACGCCCGCTACGGCATAGGCAAGGTGTTCTCCGCTTCCGAGGGGATTGGCGATAAGTCGTGGAAGATGAAGCGGTCGAAGCTCTCCAAACGCGCCTCGACACGCTGGGACGAGCTGATAACCGTGAGGTAGTCGTCCCCCGGCGCGCGGTTGTAATACCATACCGCATTTGTTAAACTATTAATTTCACGCTGAGGTACGGCAAAGCAAAAGAGTGTTGCGGCGGTCCTGGATCGACGTTCACGCCTCGGCGTAATAAGCGACAGGAAGGAACAAACATGAACGAGGGCGGCTTCATAATACGGGCGTTCAATAGGCTGGTCAGGCTTTTGGCGGCAAGTCCGCTGGCAGCTCTTGTCCTCGGCCTTTTTGTCCTGGTCTCCGGCTCCGCCGTGTGTGAATACTACATGATCACGCTGGGCAGAGGGACGGATGTTTACTACCCGTGGATGTCTGGGACGGTTGTTCTTGGGATGCTTATATGGTGCGCCTTCTTTTGGAGGTGCCTTGACTTCCGCTGGTGGTCATATCACGGTTGGAGGTTTAAACTAATGACGATTCGGCCCATGTGGTTGATGGGCTTTATGCTCTCGAGCTTCATCTGCCTTAGCGTTTTGTTTGGCGTGATGGAAATTGAGCGCGAGTACGTCAAACAAGACCCTGCCGAGTTCATTTTGAATATGGATGTGCTCAACAAAATTATCAGTCAGCATCTTGGTCGCCTCTTCTGGGAGGTGCTTTTCAACATCGTGGTCGTTGCCGTTATTTCTTGGCTTGCCTTGGGCGAAGACGAATCGCGAGACAAACTAGCCGAGCAAATGGGCTTCCTCCGCCGCTGACGCGCTGGAAGCCGCCACGTTGGCCCGTGTTGGGCTTTCGCGGCAAGGAGGCGCAGTTGGCCGCCTAAACGCCAAAAGCCAGCAACAGGGCAACGTGGCGGGCTTCTGGCGCAAGGCGGGGGATTGCCGCGTCAGACGGCGTTCCGCATTGTGTTCCACTCGTCGAGTTTCGCCCAGAACCTGCTGCCGTGGCGTTTCATGTCCTTCTTCGCCCTGCGGCAGATGCCCTGCATCCTGTTGGCGACCTCGATGATGACTTTCAAGGCTTCGCCAATGCCGTGCAGAAAGTCGGGAATCCGCTCAACGTTCACCGTCGCGGCGGACTCGACGATGTTGGCGAAGTCCTGCGCGAGGTCGCGGAACACCCGTGTGCGGAACCGCTCGGGCGCGCAGCGGAGTCGGTAGTCGTTGTCGCTTGCCGAGACGAACGAGCGGAGGATGTCCCGCACCGACGCGGCGTTTGCGATGTCCCGCTTCACGTCCGCCAGCTCCGCCCCATACTTCGTCGGAACGCTCGACCCATCGCGCATCGCGTCCGTGAGCCGCTTGCCGATCCGCAGCCAGTCCGTGAGCGTCCATATCCTCTCGCCGGCGAATATCGCCGCCGTCTTCTCGTCGAAGTCTCGTATGAGCGTCATGAAGTCCTCGCACTCCGTGAGCGCGGCGAAACTGGCGGAGAGCTTTTCCGCCCGCTCCGCGATTCCGCCCCAGCGCCGCATCCTGTCTTCGCATGAGGCTTTCGTCGCCTCGAGCTGGCGCAGCCCGTCTTCAAGTGCGGGGAGCGCCTTCGCCTTCACGAAGTCGTAGAACGCCGGCCCGCCGACCATCGAAGTCCGCTTTGACCAGTCGATTTCCCGTTCCCAGTTTTCGTCGTTGTTCATCGTTGCTTTTCCTTTCGGTTTTCAAGGGCGTCCACTGCGGCCACCCAACGGTGACACATGATGCCGTATGATTCCAGGAATAGCAACGGCCCATTTGATTATATTTTTACGGCGGGAAACGGGGAATGGGAAACGGGGAATGGTGACGAGAAAACCGGGCGGAGAACCGCCCGGCACAAGACAGACGCAAGACCGCCCGCTAAGCGAGGCGACGGGCGAGGGCGAGGAGGTTCTTCACGCCGTTCAGCTCGCCGAGCGAGCGGGCCACGAGGAACTCGAGGTCGTCAAAGTCCTCCCGGCTGCCCGCGTCGGCAAGGGCTACCATGTCGAGGGCGAAGAGCCCCCGCCACGCGCTGAGCGTGATCGCCGCCACGTTGCCCACCAGGGCGAAGACGGCGTCGAGGTTGACCTTGCGCCCGACCTCCCGGTGCTGAAGCCTGTAGGCCGCGCGTAGGCGGTCTCTGCGGCTTTCGCTTTTCTCCTCGATTCCGCGCTGGCGCGCGTACTCCGCTTCGGCGAGGTGTCTCACCTCGGCGGCGACCATTCTCTCGACCTGCTCCGGCGAAGGGAAGCCTCCGTCGGGATTCCATTGTTTACTCATGTGTTTTCCTTTCTGTGGCCTTTTTGCCACATCGCACATGATGCGCCAAAGGCGAAAGAAAGGCAACGGAGCCGGGCAACAATCCGCCCGGCGCAGGACAGGCGCAAGCGCCCTTTCACGCGATCTCCCAGCGGGCGATTTCCTCGCCGCTGCACGAGTTCACGACCCACTCGCCGTTGCCGTAGTCCACGACCTCGCCGCCGTGGTCGGCCGCGATATCTGCCGCGTCGCGTTCGACGTGCCTGCGCGCCTCGTCCGCCGAATCGAACTTCCTCGTCTCGCTTCCGTAGCCCGACGCGCTGAACCTGACCGTTGTCTTCGCCATCTTGGTGTTCCTTTCGATGATGATGATCAGCGGCTCGGCTTCTTGACCTTGAACACCTTATGCCCAAATATCTTGTCGGCGAAAGCGTCCGCCTCGCGCCTCCTCTGGTGGATTACGTCCTGAAGGCGGTTAACCTCATCCTGAAGGCGATGAACCTCGGCATCCAACTCCTTGAGCTTGCGAATCTCGTCATCGGTCGGCTTGCGCGTCTCTCGCGAGACAATCGAATAATCGGATTCGAGGCTCTTCAGGAATCCTGCTGAATATCTGGCCATGTCATCCTTCCTTTCTTTTCGGTTTTCTTTCGCGTCCCTCGCGGGGGCCTTTCCCCCGTTGGAACAGCACACATGATGCCGTAATAATTCACGAATAGCAACGGCCCGTCTGAAGATTTATGAAGATTTTTTCGCCCGCAGAACGGCGGCGATCCAGCGCAAAAAAACGAACCCCGCCCTTGTGCAGGACGGGGTCATTGGCTTCGCTGTCGCCTTCGCTCACTTCAGCTCGGTGCGGGCGACCACGTATGTGGCGGAGATGCAGTAGCATCTGACGCCCCTCGCGCCCGCGTTCGGGTCGACGAGGACGTTCACCTCGCGCGGCAGCGGGGTGTCGAGAACCTTCTCCATGATTTGTCTTACCCACTCGCCCATCTCGGCCTTCTCGGCCTCGCTCTTCGGCTCGTTCGTGTAGTCGGTGTCGTGGATCATCACCGCGTCGTCCCTCTCCAGGAACACATGCCCGAGCCTCGCCTCCTTGACGGCCTTCGCCAGCGCGCTTGCCTCGTATGCCTCTTGTATCGTCATTGTCGTTCTCCTTTGCTTTCGGTTTTCGGTTGCGTCCTTCCTGCGGGCCTTTCCCGCTCAAGGAACGACACTATGATGCCGTAATAATTCACGAATAGCAACGGCCCTTCTGCATAAATCTTCAGCGCCGAAAACCGAGCCGCCTTTTAAACCGACGCCAACCCATCCGAGGCCGGAGCGGACTCGGACGCGGTTGGCGGTTTGAACCTGCCCTGGGCGGCTGTTACTTCTTCGCGGCCTTCTTGACCGCAGCCTTCGCCTTCGCGACGGGCTTCGCCGTCTTTGCGGCGGGCTTCTTCGTCGCAGCCCTGACTGCGGCCTTCTTGACCGCCACGGGCTTCGCCGCCGCCTTCGTCTTCGGCGCGGGCTTCTTGGCTGCGGGCTTCTTCGCGGGCTTGGCTGCTTTCTTGGTTGCCATGTCGTCGGCTCCTTTCATGGTTTTTACGATACACATATTTTACCAAAGTCCTCCGCGTCGAACAACGGCAACGCCGGCTTTTCGACGAAAGGAAAGCCGTCGGCGTTTCGCATGAAACTCCGACGGCGCTCGAGAAAGCCTGGCGAGGATCGCCTTTCGCGCTATAGGAGGCTTGACGCCTCGCGGAGCGTCGACTCGCAGTCCTCGATCTGCGACTTCATCAGGCTTAGAATGCCGCGAAGCTCCTTTATGCCGCCCTTGCCAAGGCCGTCGGCAAGCGCAAGGCAGTCTATCCCCGCCAGCGATCCCGACACCTTCTGGAGCGCGACGCTGGCCTTACCCGCGTTCATGCAGATGACGTCGGGCTTCGGCTTCCTCGCCCTTGGATGCTTTGCCTTGTACTCGCTTCTTGTTTTCTCGCGGAACTTCGCGTTGCACCAGCCGATCAGTTCGTCGGTTCCCTTGCCGCAGAGCTTGGCAAGATGGTCGAGCATCATCTCGCGCGTCATCGTGTCGCTGTGCCTCGCGGCCTCGCCCATCGAGTCGCCCGACTCCATGCTCTTCCGCATGTCCGCAAACGTCAGCGTCGGCGGCATTTCCCCGACCGCCCACAGCTCTTCGGGATGCACCCGCTTGAACCATCCGAGGATGGTCTCGTCCAGCCCCCTGCCCTTTTTCTGTTTCATTTTATCGTCCTTTCCATTGAGTTGTTTACGCCGCATATGATGCCGTAGGTTTCTGATGATAGCAACGGCCCATTTGAAGAATTATGAAGATTTCTTTCCGACCGCAGAAGAGGCGGATTTCCGGGCGATGAATCGCCCGCCACGGGACAGCAGGCGGACGACGGCAAGACGCACGTCCCGCCGCAGGCGACGATGTGTATCACGCCCGCGTCAGCGCGTCCTCAAGGGCGTACCCGATTGCCGCGAGTCGCGCGACGGCGATGTCGAAGTCGCCGCCCGCGCAATAGCCCGCGATGACCTCGCGGGCCTCGCCTCTGAGTTTTTCGATCTCGTTCATGGTGTCGCTCTCCTTTCTCGTTTCGGCCAAACCTACTCGACCGCCCAGGTCAGGCGTTCGTCGGGGAAGGACTGGAGCGCGAGGTCTGCAATCGCCTTCAGGCACACAAGCGCCTTCTTCGCGTTTCCGTCCGTGGCCTTCCAGTAGTCCGCGTCGGGCTGTGCTTCGCCGAGCGCGGCTATCGCCTTGTCGAGGACGGGAAGCGAATCCCTGACGCATCCGCCGTCGAGCGAACGCAGTCCATCGCCCCCGATCACCCGATGGAAGGTGCCCGCGTAGTTGTACGTGACGTACAGCCATGCGTCCTTCGTGCCGCCGACGGCATACGTACCACCGGCGATCTCGTGCTTTTCCGGCAGGAGGACGTCCTTTCCGTCCTCGTGCTTGATCCTTACGCTGTAGCCCATCTTCGTTTTCCTTTCTTAGTTCGCCCCAGGGGGCAGCTTTCACATGCAGACACTATGATGCCGTAATCCGGCGGAAATAGCAACGGCCTATTTTGAGAATTATCGAGACGCGAAAATCGGCGGATGGAGGCGACCGCCCGCCCCCATCCGCCATCGTGCTATTCAGCCTTTAGCGGATAGCCCTTGGCCTTGAGAGCCTTGTCTACCTCGGCGGCGAGAACCTTGCGCTTCGCCTCGTCCGCCTTTCTCTCCTTGGCGTTCTCGTGCGGGGCTGCGGCAAGCCACAGACCGTACCAGACATCGTAGTCGGTGTCCGTCAGTTCGGCAAGACGCTCGAAGCAACGCTGGCGCTGCTCCGACTCCCCGCAGTCGAGGATCTCGTAGAAGTTCTCGCCGTCGCGCATCCGCCTCGCCAGCTCGACGAACGTGACCGTTTCGGAGAAGTCTTCCATCCAGTCGCGCTCGCCGGGATGGACGCGGAGCATCCAGTCGCGCACGACCTCGTTGAGCCCGCTCCTCTCGGGGTCGCCGCCAAGCTCCTCGATCTGTCTGTCGAGTTCGACCTTGAGCGCGTCCATCACCGCCTTGACCGCCTTTGGATTTGCGATGCCGGACTTCCTGCCGTCGAGGTGCGTCACCTCGATTAGCTTCGCGCCCCGCTCCGCGTAGGTGCGGCGGCAGCGTATGAGGTTGTCCCTCAGCTCGGTCTTCTGCTTTTTCGTCATGGTTCTTTTCCCTTTCGTTTCTGTTTTCGGTTTTTGCCGCGCCTCCCGCTTGGGGAGGTCGCGGCGGTTTGAAATTCATGCCCAGAAGGATTCGTAATCCTCGCCATCGTCGGCGTCCTCGTCGTAGCCGTTCGCCGCGTCCTCGGCGCGGTCTATCATCTCCTCCATCTCGTCGAGCTTCTCGCGCATCGCCTTGATCGCCTCGCGCATCTTCGCCCACTCGTCGAAGTCGAATTCGCGTAGGTGCGTCTCGTCAAGCGTCCGCTCGGTGTCGGTCGCAATCTCCTCGCCGAGGTTTTCGAGGTCTTCGGCAATCGCCTGCGCCCCGTAGGTCGTCGTCGTGTTCATCGTCGTCATCCTTTCGTTTTCGGTTTTCGTTTCGCCCCTCTTCGCGGGCCTTTCCCGCTCAAGGAACGCCAGTATGATGCCGTAATAATCCAGGAATAGCAACGGCCCATTTGAAGATTTTTCATTATTTTTTCGCCCGCGAAATCGCCGCGAAAAACGCCCTGTTTGCCCACCTCGCGGAGGCCGGGGAAACGCCCGCCCAACGCCCACGGACGCGTCCTGCGGCGACTGTGGCGCAATAGCGGGGAGAACGGAAAAGCCGACGGAGAGAGCGTCCCTCCGTCGGCCAAACGAATACCGAATTCATGCGGCCTTGCCGCGATTGCGTCATTTCATGGCGACCCACCTCCTTTTCTCGATTGGCTTCAAAGCGCCGAAGGCGTTAGGCAATCCCCAGTACCTCGCGCCCGTCGCGCAGGTGATGCGGTAGCCGTCGGGGTAGGGCTTGCCCTCGCGGAGCTTCCGCGTCTCGGGCGTCATCGCGTAGGTGAACGCGGGAACGCGGTAGCGGATCGCGCGGCTTCCCATCAGCTCGGCGTGGACGATGACCTTGACGCAGTTGTAGACGCTGGGGTACCCCTCGTAGAGGTCGAGGCGGTGAAGCTCGGTCTTCGTGACGAGGTATAGGACGCCCTCTACGCGGCTTCCGCGCGAACGCTCGATGTCCGCGTAGAGCCTCTCGACGAGCCGCCAGCCCTTGAGCGTGGCGCGGCCCACGGCCCGCGCCTCGGGTATGCGGCGGCGTATCTGCTCGGGGTTCATGTTTGACCCGTAGGCGAAGTACAGGAATGTGTCGGGGCTCGTGGCGAAGCTCCCCTCGCACGCGCTCCAGTTCCAAGTCGGGCGTTTGCATTCGTCTGCAATCTTCATCTTTTCGCTCCTTTCGTTTTACGCTGGCCTTGCCTCGCCTCCCCTCGCGGGGAGGCGGGGCGTCCGCCTTCAGTCGTGCCGCCCGTCCTTCCAAGCCGCCGAGCCGGGCAGGTTCTTGCAGAGGTGCTTGCGCATCGACTTGAAGGTCTCGCCGTTCGCGCCTAGCCTCAAAAGGAAAACGCGGAAGTCGTACTTCGCGCTCGCCTCGCTGTAGGGGCGCGGGTTCTTCGCGCTCGCCGCCTTCGCGCTCTTCGCCTTGAGAACCATCAGGAGGTCGATCAGAACCGCCGCCTTGATGACACCCGCGTGGAGGCTCTGCTCGTGGTAGCGGAACTCGACCGTCCCCTTGGTTCCGTTCCAAAGGTTGTGGAGGTTAAGGGCGCGGTAGCGCGCCGAGGAGTAGTGGCTGTTGCGGTCGCGGCATCCCCCGTAGTAGGCGTCCGCGAGCTTCGCCATCGTCGGGTTGTGCATCGCGCAAATCTTGTCGACGAAGGTGTGGTCGGTGCGGCGCGTGTAGCTGCTGATGCGAGCCTCCTGCGTCCCCGTCGCCTTGAGGATCAGCGTCTCCTGTTTGTAGAAAATCTTGACGAGGTTCTTGATCTGCGTCGGGGTCATCCCCTGCGCCCCGACGTGGACGTGGAGCCCCGTGCGGCTGTTGACCTTCGCGTGGGCTTTCCTCATCGCCCTCACCACCTTCTGGAGGGTGTCCATGTCGCCGTAGCGAAGAATCGGCGTGACCACCTCGGCGCTCGTTCCCCAAAGGCTGCCGTCGCTCACGATGTTCCACTTGCGTCCGTCGGGCATCGTCACCACCCAGTTGTGGAGGTGGTAGCCTTCGTACCTCGCCGTGCCGCCCGTGACCTCCGCGACCACCTTGGCCGCCCGCTCCTGGCTGATTCCCTCGTACTCGAGTTCGCACCCGTAGGTGAGGCTCGCCAATTCTGCTTCCGTTATCGTCATCTTCTTGTCTCCTGTTTTTCGGTTTTCGTTTGCGTCCCTCGCGGAGGCCTTTCCCCCGTTGGAACAGCGCATATGATGCCGTAATACTTCACGGATAGCAACGGGGTATTTGATTATTTTTGATTATTTTTCACTATTTTTTATAACTTTGGATAACGGGGCTATTATCGCCGCTTACGGGCGGTTTACGCATCTCGGAAACGCGGGATTCCTGCGGCTCGGCAAAAGAAATCCCGACGCCCGCCGCGATTCGGCGGCAGACGCCGGGAGTGTGTTTGAAAAAAGAGCCGGACGGGGCGGAGGTCTCGGGTGCGGCATGGGCAACGATGGTCGCGCCGCACCGTTTCGGCGCTTTCGGCGGAGAGGCGCGAAAACCGTCGCGCCAAGGGAGTTCCGCCTACTCGCGTCGTGCCTCGCCCCGTCCGGCGAGATTGGCTTTACTTCGCGTCGGTCTCCGCGTTCCTGTATCCCGCCTTGCGGTAGGCGACCCAGTCGCCCGATTCGATGACGGGCGCATCCTTGCGGAGGTTGTTCATGATGTAGACCCAGGCGAGGACGTTGCCTCCGCCGACGAGGTGAACCTGAATCTGCTCGCGGCGGTAGAGGTGCGGGTAGCCCTCAAGCCTGTCCATCGACTTGAAGCCGTCGTCGTTGACGGTCAGCACCTCGCCCTTGACGTGCGTCCGTCCGCGCTTCACGAACGCGGGGAAGCGGCAGCCCGTGTCGTAGATGGTGCCTGTGGTCCACGCCTTCTGTCGGCGGGCGTTCCCCGCCCAGTGCGCGTTGGCTTCGCCCGCGATGAGCGTCCCGTAGACGAAGACCTTGTGTTCCTCGTCGCGGCAGGGAAGGCCGAGAGCCTTTTCGCACCGCCTCCGCACGGACGGAGGGAGGTGCCTGATTTCAAGTTCGATTGGCGTTTGCATTTTCGAGTTCCTTTCTATTTTACCATTTTTGGTTTCGGCTGTGCGCCCGAGCCTCGGCGCAAGCACCGAGGCACAGGACGCGGGATTGTTCAGTCGACCTCGGTGGCGTTCACCTCGGTCTTGTCGAGTTCAAGGTCGCTCACCTTGATGTCCTCGGCGGTGAAGCGGTCTCGGACAATCTCCTCGGCCTCGCTCTCGCTCGACGCCCTGACGTCGAACGAGCCCGCGAAGGTCGCATGGAGACTCACCGAGTAGGTGCGCTTCTCTTCGTCGCCTACGCCGTAGTCATCGGGGGCGCATTCGCTCACGCACACGGCAAGCGTCCGTCCGCCTCCGGCTTCGATCCAGATGGTGTGGCCGTCCGAGTCGCACTTCGCGTTCGCGGCCTTGAGCGCGTCCATGAGGATGCTGTGAATCTTCATCTCGTCCATTTTCGTTTCCTTTCTCGTCGTGGTTTGAGGGTTGCCTCCACCCCCGCCTTGGGGGTGGAGGCGTTCGCCTTACCTCGCGGCGAGGGCTGCGGCCTTGGCGACCTGCAGCTGGCGAATCTGGTAGGCGAGGCTGCGCATCTCGACCGCGTAGGTTTCGAGGGCGGGAAGGTTCTCCCGCGTCAGCGGAAGCTCCCCGACCATCCTCGCGAACTTGCGCACCCGCATCTCCTTGACCATGAGCTGTGCGTTCAGCTCTGCCATCATCTCTTCGTCGCCCATTTTCTTGCCTTTCCTTTTTTGGTTTTCGTTTGCCTTCGGGTACTCCCTTTTCCCCGTTGGAACAGCGCATATGATGCCGTAATGTTCCAGGAATAGCAACGGGGTATTTGAAGATTTTTTATTATTTTTTACACCTTTTTATAAGTTTCGATTATTGGGCGATTTACGGCGGTTTTGGCCTTCGGAAGAGGCGGAATTTCGGCGTTCGCAGGGAGGCTCGGCGAGGCGAGCTGACGGATGGGGAGTGCGGGCAAATCCCGCAAGACGAAAAATGCCCGCCCCGCGTCAATGCGGAACGGGCATTTTCAATGAGGGCGACGGCGGATTCAGATGCCGAGATCGTTTAGGCGACGGCGCAAGGCAAGTTCCTGCGCCTCGGAGAGACCGACGGAGTTGCATTCGCCGTCGTCGGCGCAGACGAAAGTGTCGCCGACGATGACATCGTTGTGAAAAAGAATCTCCGCGAGAATCGTCGCCTTGGGATTGTAGGATCGCTCCTTGAACTTTCCCTCCTCGTCGAGAAAAAGGTCAAGCCCGTCGAGGCCGTTGCCGGAAAGACACCACCGCTCAATGTCGCCGCCGACCATCGACTGCATCGTCTCAAGCGTGAGGTTGCCGTCGGCGTCGGTCTCGACTTCGACAAACTCCCAATCACCTCTCGCGGGGATTTTCAGAATCTTCGCCTTTGCCATTTTCATGCTCCTTTCTGTTGCATCACCCCTCGGCGTTTCCGCCGAGGGGCGTGACATTCTTCAGCGGTCGATGAGCCCGACGAGCCCGGACAGGAATCCGTCCGTCATCTCCGCCGCCGCAAGCGTTCCCGAAAACGCTCCGCGCAGTTGAAACACCCCGCTGGCGTTTCCCTTCTTGGCGAGCTTGAAGGCCATCTCCCTCGCATCCTTCATCGTGTCAGCCATCGCCGAAATCCGGCTGGCGAGGATGTTGATCCTCCTCTGCTCCAGCGTCTCGTTCTGCATCTCTTCCATCGTCGTTTTCCTTTCTTTGCGCCCCGCCCTCGGCGTTCCCGCCGAGGCGCAGGGCATTGTGTTTTCAGTCTTCGTCGTCCTCGCCCTCGTCGCGGTCGAGGTCGTCGTCGATGAAGTCCATCCGCGAGTCCTCGGTGTTGGGCGTCGTCTCAAGTTCGGGGCGCTCCTTGATGAAGGCGAACATCTCCTCGACGAGGCGTTCGGTGAAATCCGTGTAGGCGTCCTCGCCGAGGCTTCCGTTCCAGACCTCGGCCGGGAACTCCGAGCCGCGAATCTTCTCAAGGTACCTCGCCGTGCCGTTGCAGGTTTCCTTTCCGTAGCCGACGTTGATCTTGTCGCCGTCGTTGTACCAGCGGTACCAGATGCGGTCGACCGCGCGGATTATTTCGCCCGCTACCGTCTCGGCCTTGCCGGAGGCCGGCATCAGCCGCTCCTCCATCGCCGCCCATTCTTTCTTCTGCTCTTCCGTCATTTTCGTCTTCCTTTCTTTTGGTTTTCGTCTGTCTTTCGGGTACTCCCTTTTCCCCTCAAGGAACGCTACACATGATGCCGTAATAATCCAGGAATAGCAACGGCCCATCTGAAGATTTATGAAGATTTTTCGAGGGCGAAAAGCCGCCGCAGAAACGGCGGCTGCGGCGGCTTCCGTCGGCTACTCCATGTCGTTGCACGAGAGTCCGTTGAGGTGCATCTCCTCGTCGGTGTTCGCGTCCATCTCGACGACGCAAGCCCAGCGGAAACACGCCTTCAGCTCGTCCTTCCAGTCGCGGATGAGCGTCGGGACCATCCGGCATCCATCCGAACCATCGTTCTTCATAACTGTCTTCGGCTCGTGCGGGGCGCGGCTTATCTCGCGCTCACCCGCCCCACGGTACGCCCAGCCAGCCCTCCAGAAGATCCGCTTCGCGGGATGCGCCTCAAGGTCTGCGACCACGGTTTCGTAGTTCACTGTGTTCATCTTCGGTTTCCTTTCTCTGCGTCCCGCACCTCGGCATGAATGCCGAGGCACAGGACATTTGGTTTCAGCCAAGAACTTTCTTCATCTCCTCGGGTGCAAGCTTGATGAAGATTTTTTCAAGCTCGCCGAAGAGTCCGTCACCTCCCCGCTTGTGGTAGGAGTTGAAGAACTCCGGGCCATGCTCGGAGGCGACGCCCATGATGGCGTCAAAGGCATCCGCGAGTTGCTGGCGTTCAGTCTTTGTAAGTTGGTTCATTGTCTTTTTCCTTTCTTTCTGTTGAGTTGCCCCGCCGCGAGATGCGGCGGAGGCTGTTGAAATTCAATCCTCGCCACCGTCCTGCTCGGTTTCTTTCCAGGCATTGTTGTCGACGATGTCCGTGAACCACCGTCCGCCGATATCGAAGCGCGGCATCGTCACCCTATCGGAGTGTTCCATGTCCGCGAGCTTGACGCACACGAGCGTGCAATCAGTCTCGGGGTAGGCGTTCGTGCCTGTCAGCCCGTACATGCGGTTCATCACCGACCCCTCGATTGTGTAGACGTCCTCGCGCTTGAGAGGTGTCAGCTCCTTCACCCAGTCGAGGAGTTCCTTGAGGTTCTCCTCGTCTGGCGCGAGCCCCTCAATAGTCAGCGACCAGTCCTTGTAGAGCTCGTCAAGCTGCGCCTTCGTCGTTACCTTGATTATGTTCATCTTCGTTGCCTTTCTTTCTTGGTTTTCGTCTGCCTTTCGGGTACTCCCATTTCCCCTCAAGGAACGCTACACATGATGCCGTAATAATCCAGGAATAGCAACGGGGTCTGCGAAGATTTATGAAGAATTATTTTATGAAGATTTTTGCGGATACCCCGTTGCTATTATCCGAATATTACGGCATACTGGTGTCGGCATGCTGCGGCCACAGTTGCGCCGGCGGCATAAACGAAAAAAGCGGTCACGCCTCCATGATGGAAGCGTGACCGCCACGGCCTACCTTTGAGCCTTGCAATCCGTACAGTTCCCGCAGTTCGCGTCCTCGTTACACCCGCCATCGGACGCTGCATCCGGCTGACAGTCTGAACAGCCGTCCGTGCATCCACCGCCGTCGCAGTCGCCGCTGGCATCGGGGATCGAGCAGTCGCCGCATCCACCTTGGGAGGCGGACGAAGGCGTTGCATTGGTGGCCGCGTCGCCCGTCGTGAGGTCGTCCATGATTCCCTCGTAGGCGAGCTGGGCGAGCGCGTGGAGACGCACAGCCTGCGAGGGTGTCAGCTTTCCCTCCGCCACCAGCGACTCGATCTTGTTGGAGACGGCCTCGCGCCCGCCCATGTCGTAGGCGGTCTGGATGACCGTGGCGATGTTCTGCTTGCGCGAACCTCCACCGAGAGACGAGCAGCCGATTATGGCCGCCACAGACACCGCCGCGATTGCCACGGCGACGATTGCCTTGCACACGGTGCGAGGCGTATTGTACTTTGCATCCATTTGGATTACTCCTTTTCTGGTTTGTGTTGTTCGACACCGCGCGGTCACTTGCCGACGCTGATGACGCTGATTGTCTTGGCCGACCAGTCGGGCTGGCCAGTCTTGATGGTCTCGGACTTGAGTGCGCCGACCTTGAGCTTGTCCTCGCGCTCAAGGATGGTCTGGTCCGTAGGCTCGTAGAACTCGCGCTGGATTATCTCCTGCGAGGCGCAGCCGCACAGGGCGGCGAGGGCGGCGGCTGTGCCGCACAGGACAAGAAGCCGCTTCATGCCGCACCGCCTTTCTCCCTCGCCTCGTAGGGCGCACGCCACGCGCTCCAGCCGAAGCGCTGGCAGACGCGCGCGAACTTCACCGCGTCCCACATGACCTTGTACCGCCTCGGCCTCCACCACCCGAATGCGGCGCAGGCGACCTTGCATCCGTTCCTGCGGAAACGGGCGTTGCTCATGTCGAATGCGGCGACGCTTCCGTCCGACTCGTGCCACTCGACGTCGTGTATGAACGCGACCGGGGCGAGTGACGGATGAACGGCGTCCAGCGCGGCGCGAAGCCACTGCGGGAACGCCTCCGGCCCGATTCCGTTGTAGATGGCCGCGAGCTGCTCGTCCGTGTACTTGGCGAGAATCTCGCGGTTCTCCAGCTCGTACCTCTCGCACAGCTCACGAAGCCGGCGAGCCTCTTCTACCGTAGTTCCCATTTCAGTCCTCCTCCCAGATGCAGTTCTTGAGGATCGCCTCCGCGTCCTCGTCGCTCATGCCCGCGTACCGCTTGACTGCGGCGATGGCCTCGCCGAACATCTCGTTGTCCTCGCGGAAGTTCTGCGCCGCGAGGTAGTAGTCCCACCAGCCGCGCTCCTCGATCCACGTCTTCACCAAGACCCACTTGTCCGCCGCCTTGAGCGCGGCGACGAGCTTCAGCTTGGAGAACACCCTCGCCCTGGTCGGCTGCGGCTCGTCGGGCACCTGCTTGTAGATGCGGACGATTGAATCCGCCGTCTCCTCCCAGCCGCTCACCTCGACCGTGCATCCGTCCTCGGCCTTTGGCGGCTCGTCGACGATGCGCTTCCACCCCGCAGCGAGGTATGTTTCCGCGCTCGGGTTGCTGACGACGGTTCCGTCGTCGAGCGTTATCTTCGCGGGGGCGTATTCGACTTCGCCCCCGACCAGTTTTCCGTAGTTCCTGTTCATGCGTACTCCTTTTGTTTTCAGTTTGGAATTACCGTACCGTCCTTGAGGACGATTCCGTCCAAGCCGTGGAAACGGACCGGCTCCGACGCGCCGTCCGCCTTGAACGGGAAGCCGCTCATCGCCTTGATCTGCGCGCACGTTGATTTGCGCAGGTATAGGTCATAGAGCTTCCACCCGTAGTAGTCCCAGAAACGCGAATCGATCTGCTTCACGTTGTCCGCGTGCATCTGCGTCGGTGTCGGGCCGGAGTAGAACGACGTCTGCACAAGCCGCGTCATCGAGGGCAGGATGAAGTCCGTGATTCCGCGCGTAGACCCGAAGGCGTAGCTGCCAATGCTCGTCACGTTCGGCAGGTTTATCACACCCCTCATGCAGTGGCAGTTGTTGAATGCGTAGGTGGCGATGGACGTCACCTTGCTTCCGATGGATACGAGCTCGCGGAGCATGTCACGCTCCGCAACCCCGCCTGTCGGACTGCTGTCGGTGAAGCCGAAAGTACAGAGGTCGTCGGAGATTCTGACCGTGTACTCTCCCGGCTTTTCGTAAGTATGCCTCGCATCGCTGATCCTCGAATACTCGCTTTTCTGCCCGTCGCCCCAGTAGACGAAAACAGAATCCGAGTCGTCGGCAAGGTCGCCCCGCGCGATCCTTACGGTCATCGAAGCCGAAGAAGCCTCGACCGCAAGAATCGTCCCCGGTCCGGCAAACGTGTCTCTCCAGAGGCACTGCCTTGACGCTATCTGCATCACGTAGCCCTCCAGTTCACCTTGTCGATCCACGCGCAGTCGCTGCCTCTGGAGACACTGCCGTCCTTCACGTAGCGCCACTCGAAGACGTGTTCACCCGGTCCGAAGTCCGCGCAGTTGCACGTGATGTCGCCCCAGTCCTGATCGCCGCTCCAGGAGAACTTCTGGACGCCGTCCGCGAAGAAGCGGAGATAGTCCCAGTTGCTCTCGCTCGACACCTTGCGCCTGAACGCGAGCACGCCAGGACCCGTTACGGTTCCGAAGAGCGACGTTTGCTGGCTGTCGCCTATCGCCCCGCTCCTCGCTGACGGCGCATCGGGATTGCCTGTTGCGTCGTCAAGCGACCACTTTGCGTTGCCGTCCGTCGTGAACACGATGTCGCCCGACTCGAGGATCGCCGGCGCGAACTTGTCGACGTAGGTCTCCCACTTGGCGATGAGCCGCGAAACGGACGTCTTGACGGTGTCGGTAGCCTTTACCTCGACGCCGTCCTCCGTCATCCAGTACACGAAGACGTAGCCCTTGCGGACGGGGACGGGGAGCGTTCCGTACTTCACGCCGAGAAGGTAGTCCTTGGATGGCGGATCGACCGTACCGCCGTCCGCGTCGAAGATGACGCTTTGCGCTATCGACACGAGCTTGCGGTTCACGACGAAAGTGCCGTCATCCGTCTCCGTGAAGGCAAAGATGTTCACTCCGACGAGGCAGGAGAACGACTCCTCGTCTCCCTCCTCGAAGGAGAACGTCTCGCCCGTCGGCACGGCGAAAGTCACCTCCGGAACCGAGTCGGAGGTTATGACGAGCCGCAGCAGGAAGTCGCGGGCGACGCCCTCGACCTTGGGCGGGAAGTTGATGCGGACGGCGTCCGGGTTCTTCAATTCGACGCGCGTCACGCACCTGTCCTGAAGACCCACCGCGCCGTCGGTGACGACGGCCTTAACGAGCTTGTACCCGGCTGGCGTGTCGCCGCCGCCGGAGCCTCCTCCGCCGCCGGATTCGTTTCCGTTTACGAGATAGACGAGTTCCATTGTCAGTCCTCCTTGTCGATCATGATTGTTTCGTTGATGGGGACGTAGGCGAGGTCTTCAGCCTCTTCCCATTTCCCGTATGCCCACATGACCCTGACGCACCCGTCGGGGTCCTTGTCGATTCTGTGTATCGGACGCATCTCGCCGGTGCCGAAGCACTCGTAGACGATGCCTCCGTCGTTCTTGACGAGGAACGTCGCGAGCTTCCGCTTCTGGAAATGCTCGCTCGTCGCCTCAAAGCCGTAACAGTCGATCTGTATCTTCATGTTCCGTTATCCTTTCGTGACAGTCGCCGCGTCCTTCCTTGCGACAAGGAAGCGGTTTTCTGAAACTTCCGTAAAGAAGAATGTAGCCGTCGTTCCAGTCTCGATGTCGCCAAACACACCCTCGTCGTCGCTCTCGAAGTTGACTCCCGACGGGAACGACCAGTCTGTCTCCGCCGCCATCGTCAGCCGCACGACGAACGAGCGGGCCTTGCCTTCGATGGACGCAGGCGGCGAGAGGCCAATCGTCCCGCCCGTAAGCGACACCGCGTTGACCGCCCGGTCGACGAGCGATATCACCCCGCCAGTCCCGACGGACGGCGTCGCGAACGCGAACGCTCCTGCGCTCTCGACGGCGGACTTCGCGTCGGCGAGGACGGCCGCTATCTCTGGCGCGGGGCGCACGGTCGTGTAGCCCACACACGGGAAGAACGTAGTCAGTTCGCCCGTCCGCCCGGTTATCACGCTTGCGAGGTAGCCGCCCGCTCCTGCCGTGGACGCGAGCATCACTGGCGCGGAGCTGTTCGCACCTGCGGAATCGACGATGTTCATGCGGTATCGCGTCCCCGCGCGGAGTTCGACCGGCCTCGTGAAGCGGAACTCAAGCGTCCGTCCGGGAAGCGCGAACGACGCCTCGTTCCTCGACGAGGCGAGGATCGTCGTGCCGTCCGCCGTTCGGATCTCAAGCCTTCTCGTCTCCGCAGCGGGGAGTACGCTCTCCGTGTGCGAGACGAGCGAAAGCCCGGAAAGGCACACCGACTCGCCGATGATGCCGAGTCCCTCAAGCGTGAACACGGCATACCACAGCCCCGTAGTTCTGTCGCTCGCTGTCCCGAAGGAGCCTGTCGCCTCGACAAGCCCGCCGCTGGCGGCAGGGAGACGTTCGGCGGGGATATTGCCTTCCGCGTCGACAAGCGGCCAGTCGCGGAACTGGAGCGTCCCGTCGGCGGTGTTCGTGCCGCTTCCGAGCTGGACGGTTGCCTGCGTAGTTCTCGCTCCTGAAGATCCCGCGACGGCGTTGCGCCCAATCGCCACTGCGTCTATGCCGAGGGCGGACGCGGCCTTGCCGACGGCAACAGCCCCCGAATCCCTCGCGCCAGTCCCCGTGCCGGTGCCGGCGGTCGAATTCCAGCCGATGGCGATCCCGTTGGACGCGGGACTCGCGCCCTTGCCGAGTCCGATTGAATACGCCTCTTTCCATGCGGCGAAGTTCGGGTCGTTCTCCGTCATGTCGGCGAGCCGCTCCTCGGTCGCGGCCTTAAGCCTGACAAGAGCGTCCTGGATAGCCCTGAAGGATGCGAAGTACGAGTTGCAGCTCGGCGGCGGCATCTCGTCTGACGGAGTGCCGTCGTCGTCCGCATCTGGCGTCACAGCCTTGGCGAGCGCATCGAGCGCGGCGACAATACCCGCGAACGCCTCGAAGTACGAGTTCGCGCCGTGTGCGTCCTCGCCGACGGCATTGTCAATTTCGTCTCCGTTAACAGCCATGATTGGGTTCCTTTCATTGTTCTGGTCGGACTCTCGTCCCGCCCCAGTCCTCATAGAAGAGGGCGCGGAGTTCGTCGCTCGCGTCCTTCACCACGTCGTCGTGGTTCGTCACCATTCCCTCCTGTCCGTTCATCCTGTCCGGCATCAGGAGTTCGGGATCGTCCGTCCACGCGCCCGTCAGCGACTTGCAGTCCTGGTAGCACATCCTCGCCGATGTCATCGTCTCGGGCCATGCGGGGATCTCTCCAGCCGCTCCTGTGTTCATGTAGCACTGGTCGCACGACTCTGCGTCCTTCGGCCAGGGCGGAATCCTCCCGCCGAGGCCGGAGCAGTACTGGTACGTGCCGTCGCACACCTTTACGGACGGTCCCCACTTCGGGAACGGACCAGTGAGGTTTGGGTTGCGCTCGTAGCAACAGAATGTAGTGGTGATGGACTTCCCCCACGGGATTATGCCGCCACGGATGCCGCGACCCTCGCGCGTCCCCGTCCAGCCGCAGTAGGTTCCCTGCGCCGACTCCACGAAGTCGCCCCACTGGATCGGGCGAAGGAGCGGACGAGAGCCGTATGTGCGACCGTTCGCGGAAGTCCAGCACTCGGTGAAGCGGAACCACTTGAGCCGCTTGTCGAACTTCACGCGGTACTTCCCGGTAGCCGTCCAGTTGTGCCACATCGTGTACTGGCTCTTCGGCCAGTCCTGCTTCGTTCCGTCGCCCCAGTCCACGCCGACCGCGTCGAACCCGGCGCGTGGCGTTATGTAGAACTGCACCTGGCACTGCCCGCCCTCGGGGATCTCGATCTCGTCGAACTCGATGTCGAAGATCGTCTCCTCCTTCAGAGGTTCGCAGGCGAAAACCTGCATCATCGCCGCTATCATGAGAAGAACTCCTTTCGTCATATCTTCGTCAGCTCCACTGCGGGGTCGAGGTACACGAACCCGCCGGATGCATACCATGAGAAATACACCCTCACGTCCACCGGCGAGACCTCAGCGATGTCCACCGGCATTTCAAGGACGAGCTGCGTGAGGTCGCTGTCGTTGACCCAGCTCGACGCAGAGTCGTCAGCCCAGCGACCGTGCAGCGTCGAGTAGTACACCTTGCCCTTGACCGTCGCCGAAACGACGAACTGCCTGTACAGCTCGGCGGGCGAACCGTAGCCCTTGAACGCGATGTGCGCCCGCAGGATATGCCGCCCGGTCGTTGTCGGCGTCAGCTGCATTCCGTTGAACGGACGCCGTCCCAGCACCATCATCTCCGCGCCCGAGCAGGTGTTGTTCGAGAGCTTCAATGCCGCCGTGCCGCCGCCAGTCCTTCGGACGCTCCACGTGTCACAGAGTCCGTTCGCGCATCGGAACGCGAAGTGTCCGTCCGCGCCCTCGCTGTTGCAACCGAAGCCCTGGTAGATGTGCTGCGCCTTGCTGCTCGTTGTCGTCATCGGCGAGAGGCTGGCGTTCGACTCGTCCACGAATACGCTCCCATTCTCCGAGTAGGTAGAGAACACGAGCGGGTCTTCGTTGTAAGGGTACTCAGTGTTGGCGAGGTTCGCCTCCATGAGCCGCACCCTCGCGTGGCTTCCGTTCTGAACATAGAGTGCCTTTCCGGGAAACCATGTCTTGATCGACCTGATGTCCGCCTCCGTGTAGGAGAGTAGGACCGTCCCCTCGAACTCTGCGTCCGTTAGGCGGATGTTCTCCGCGTAGAGCGCTTTGCCCCTCGGACACTTCACGGTCAGGTCTGTCACCTCCATGACCTTCGCGTACATTGTGCAGTCGCTCTGCGAGAACGACAGAACAACCGCCGCGTAGCTCTCGCGCGTCGAGGTGGCGTTCGCGTATGTGCAGACCTCCCCGATGCCCGCTGTGGACGCAAGGACGATGTTAACGCCCTCGATCCTCTTCACGACGCCGGGGACGTAGTTCCCGGAGTAGCAGCGGTCGAACTGCAGTACCGGCGACTTCGCGTACCACACGTTCGGAAGGTTCACGCTGACAGCCTTCACCGCAAGTTCGTACACATACGAGAAGTACATCATCGCGTAGTCGATGGAAAGCGAGGTCGGGTTCGTCGAGTTGAGGGCCGTCCCCATAGCCACCGACACGTTCTCGACCGTGCAGGAGATGTAGCCCTGCATGTACATGAGCGTCGGGATGTGCGTTCCCGTCGATCCGTTCATGCGAACTGTCTGCTCGACATTGCGGATCGTGCATTCCACTCCTTTCTGGCATGTCCCCGAAAGGAAGAGCGGGTAGGCGCTCGACGTGTAGTCTGTCCAGACCGGCGAGTAAACCTTCACACCGTCCACGTTCAGTATATCCGCGAAGTAGCAGTAGAACCCGCATGGGTTTGTGGTGTTACCCGTGAGCGCGTGGTTTATGACGCAGTCCCGGACATTGAGCATCCTCGCGTAGTAGATGTACACATAGCTCTTGAGGCGGCTCGTCGTGACAGCAGTCGTGTAGGCGGTCTTGTCGACGTTGATTCCCCTTGATCCAAACTTGCAGTGCTCGAAGGCGTAGCACCCGATGGACTGGGTGTTGTTCTGGAACTTGAGGATGTACTGGTCGGCATTGATCCCATCACGGAAGAGATAGACCCTGTGGAGGAGAAAAACGTTCAGGTTCGGCGCGGCGAACGAGCCGCTCGCCGCCGTCGACTGGATGTTCGCGTACTCCGCCGAGTCGCCGCCCCACGCAGACTTTGCCGCCGCCGGGACGAGTTCGTACAGCTCGTCGCTGGCGTTCGGCATTCCCAGAAGGAGCAGGTTCTTGATCGAGCTGTTCGTTCCGTTCGGGATGACCGCCGCCTTCGCCTCCGCCGTGCGGCGGATAAGGTAGCACGTATTGTCCGCGAACGCCGCCGCCGTCGAGGGAAGCGCGTTCAGCGCATTCGCGGGGGTCGAGCCGTCCCCGGACGAGGACTTCGAGGAGTCCACGTAGACCACGTTGAAGTCGATGTTCGAGTATCGCATTGTCGCCATGATGTGTTTCCTTTGCTTTCGCTATCCCATGAATGAAGAGTAGGACGGGAACTCCGCGAGGAGTCCGATTGTCTGCGGTTCGCACACTTCGAGGCCGGGCATCCCTGACGGCGAACCGCCGCCGTTTGTCCACGACGAGAGGCGAGTCCTCCCGTTGATTGTGGCGTAGCGGTTCATCTCGTCTACCGAGACCCCGGCCTCCTTAAAACGGACGATTACCTCGCCCTCGATGCCCCGGCGGATGGTCGCGTTCTCGAACACGATCCTCGTCACCTGCGCGACGGACGTGTCCGCGTCCGCCACGAGGACGTCGCCGTACACCGTCTCGTCGTCGCCGAGGTACTTCTGCCAGGATGCGCCCGCGAAGTCGGACAAGGTCGGAGTGTCGATTGGCGAGTCGCTCTGGATCTCGGCGCGGTACTTGCGGCTGGCGGCTGGCGTCAGCGAGAAGCCCCGCCCGTCCGTGTTCTCTGCGTATGCGACGTAGAGGTACGCCTCGTGTCCCGTTGCACCAGTCGGGCCGCGCGGAATCTTGAAGTTGAACACCGCGTCCGTCGCCGTCCCCGAGTTTGTCACCTCAGGCGGATCGTCGGTCGCCACCATCTCGACGTTCCCGATGCGCACCGTAGCCGCGTTGCCCCTCGCCCCCTGCGGGATCTTGAAGTCGAGAACAGCGTCGTGTTCGTCGCCGGAGTTCGTCACCTCCGCCTGCGTCCCCGCCGCCCCGGTCATGACCGTCCCGACCTCTATTGTCCCCGCGACTCCGCGTGGCCCCGCCAGTAGCGGAAGCGGATCGCTCCATACATTCCCAACGAGGGCGTTTCTGAACCGATACCACCTTGCCGTCTCGGGAACGCTCTCGTCGATCTCGGCATCGTACCACGTCTCGCCGTCGTCGGAAAGCTGAACCGCCATCTTCGCCGCGAAGAGGGCGCGTATCTGCGCGGCGGTGTACGAGCCGTCCGAGACGGGCGCAGGGCGTCCCGTCCCCGCGTCGGCGCGGCGGTTTCGGATCGATATGTCGAACTGCAAAAGGAAGCCGGGGGTCGTCTCTCCCGTCTCGAATCCCGCAAGCTCGCACCCGAAGGTCGCCGACTCGTTCGTTCCGAGAGCGGCGATAAGTTCCTGCGTGTTCGTCTCGGTGAGCGGGACGCGGACGGCATTGCCCTCGACCGTTATCCCCTCAATCACGCGGAGCTGCGGCGTCGTGGTCGTGTCCCAGTCGTTCGCCACCGCGAAGTCCCACGAGGCGTATGCGCCGAGACCGTCGAGCGGCTCGCCGTTCGTGTCTACAAGCTTCAGGACAAGCTCAGCCCTCATGCCCCGCGTCATCGCGGGGAGCGACGAAACCTGCTGGTTCCACTCGTCCACGAGCGTACCCTTGACGGACGCCGCCCGCAAGTACATCGTTATCGTCTGCATCAGTCGTCCTCCTTGAATCTGAATCCGTTTTGACAGTTGTAGTCGAGGAAGCCCCACACCTTCGCCTCGTAGCCGCGCTTGGCGCTTCGGCGGTGGATGGCGCGTCCTTGGTCATCGAAATCGCTCGTAGGCACAACCTCGTTCTTCGGTATGGAGTCGATGTCTCCGATGGTGAAGTCCATGTCGAGCGGGTCGTCCACGTGGGTTCTGCTTTCGCTCATCCCCTCGTTGAGGCCTCCGTCGCCGCCGTCGAACACCGACGTGGCCAGTTCCTGCGAGTATGGAACCGGGCCAACGGGAGCGCTGACGAGGGAATACACGCGGAAGTCAAGCTCCCGCCCCGCGAGCCAGCTGCGGACTTTAGTGATCCTGTGCGACCGCGACTGCGCGTAGCCGCAGTAGCCGTCGACATTGCCTTCCCAGTCGTCCTGACCCTCCTCTACAGGCTGCGGACACTTCCAGTGGGTGTTCCCGCTCCATGCGTAGAAGTCCGTCGGCATGCGAGTGAGCGTTCCCTCGGTCGGCATGTCCTCCCCGAAGGCGAGGCTCATAGCCGTACCGATGGATTCGTCGAACGGCGGGTCGTGCTTCGATCCGGAACGCGAGTACGTCTTGCCGCGCGCATCCGTGCATTTCACGACGTGCATCTTGTCTATCGCGCAGCGGATCGTCCGCAGCCACTCGCCGCCGCCCTCAAGTAGCTGGCCGAAGTGCGCGAAGCGGTATATCCCGCATCCTTCCTCCATTACGAGGTCTCGGTAAGTCCACATTCTCGGGAAGTCCGACCAGTCCTCCTCGTAATCTGTGAACTCGTCGTTGAAGAAGTGTGGAGCAAGATTCGATATCTCTCTCACTACGGCCTCCACCGACTTGAGCGACACGGTCTTCCACGGGGAGATGGCGACCACGTCCTGCGAAAGCTGCACGTGCGCAGCGGACGCCCGCTCCATGAGCGCCTGCCGAATCGCCATGACGTAGTCGGCCTTTCGCGGGTCGGGCGAGTTCCAGTCCATTCCCTTGGAATTCCAAGAGTCAGGCATCTCGTATTCGATCAGCGCCATACCGCCACCTCCCCGAGGTAAGCCTTGGCGTGTTCGTCGCCCTTGATGTGGTCGTAGAGCGACACGGAAATGTCGCGCCCCTGAGCCTCCGATCCTTCCTTCTTCGTGAACCTGAACGTCACGGAACCTTCCCGCGAAGGCTCCGACCCCTCGTGCCACCCCGCGTCGGAGCCGGGTTCGCCGATGACCCACTTGCCGTCCGCATGACGTATTCGCCCATAGGTGAAGTAGCCGTTCGTCTTTGCGAACGAGCGGACGAAGTATTCTCCGCCGCCCTGGAAGCGCGGAAGTCCAAGCCACCTCTTCCCCTCCATGCCGTCGACTGCCTCGTACTCGCCGAACTCGCCGCGCTTGGCCTTCCAGCGCGGCCACACGGTGGACATCTCCTTCGGCTCGCCGCTGTCGTGGATCGAGCCGCGCGGCGTCAGCGTAGCTGCCCCGCCCCCAGGCTGCGGAAAGGAGTAGAACGTGTAGAATCTGTCGCCCGTCCACGTGGTCTCGCCGTCCTTGTAGTCATAGTCCTCGACGGGTTCGTAGCCAGGGAACATCCCGCTCATGTACACCCAGCCGTAGGTCTGCGTGTAGTACACATAGCCGCCGCCCGACCAGTGGATGTACCCGTTTATGGACGAGAACACTGGCTTCATCGTGATGCCGCCTATGGAGAGCGAGAAGCACAGCTCCTTCGACATGATCCTCCCGCCCCACGAATAGCCAGCATCAAATGCAAACACTCCGCTGTCCGCGTCCGCCCCGCACCAGATGCCGTCCGGCAGCGTGAAGTTCGGTATCTTAGGGACGCGGAACTGCCCAGGCATATAGTGGAAGCTCATGTCTCGCTCCCTCCCGTCGAAGCCATCGCGGTCTTGTGTCCAATGATCCACGTGCCTGAGGGTATGTCAGAATCGAGAGCCACATCCGGCAGAAACAACAGCGCGGAGTATTCCACGCCGCCTTCGTCGGAGCGTCCGTTAGGGTAGACCGTAACCGTGTAGCCCGCTGTAGCAGAGCCGCTGCCAACCTTGCACATGAGAGCCTTGTCCTCCGCCTGCCCCGCGCCGGCGCCGCCAAGCTGCAGGACGCACCACTGCTCGCCGCCCCCGCCCGCACGCCAGAGGATGCGGGCTGTCCCCGTCGCCGACGATTCGAGCGCACCAGCCGACGACCCGGCCTTCGGAACGGCGTAGTCGTCGTCGGACGAGTTGATTATCACCTTCGCGGGCGTCACGCCGAGTATCATGGCGCGGCCTATCTCGCCCGCCGCTATCGGCTCAAGAAGGATGGCGTAGGGCTTCCCCTCACGGTCGGTGGTCATCTTGAGTCCCTCAAACACTGGCGGGCAGGACGCGAACTCTTCCTCGTTTGTCTCGGCGGTCACGCACACCCCTGTGATGACAAGCGCTGAGAAGCGTGGATAGAGAGTCGTCTCCCCGTTCTTAATGCGGACGATTCCAACGTCAAGCCCAGCAGAGATGCCGCTTGCCGAGCTGTTCTGCTTCGCCTCCTTGACCCAGTTGGCCGCGTCGACAAAGGCGTTCCATGTGGAGGCCTTGATGTTAACCGCCTCGCCGCTTCTCACTTTCTCCATAAAACGCCTCCTTCCGTGTGCTTTCTCCAAACCGTACCGTCAGAATTTGACGGCACTCCGTCAGTTCCCGAGTCCGAGCCGCCCGAAGTCGCCCTCCGGGTAGACCATCTCGACATACGCCGCGACCGGCTTCTTCACGACGTTCTTCCCGTTCTCCGCCACCTTGTCCGCATAGCGGACCCAGAGGTAGTCCCAGCCGTACTTCCGCGCCACCTTTATGTCCCCGACCTGCAGCCCCGCCTGGTTTGGCGAGACGGCGAAGCGGTAGGTTATCTCCCAGGGCGCGGAAGACTTCTTCGACCTCTTGGTTCCCGACGCGCCGAGGAAGAGAACCTCGCCTGCCGAGAACCCACGGAAGCCGGACTTGTTGACCGTCCCCGTGAGGTCGGCGAGCGTCTTCTTGTACGAGGTCGAGACGCGGCTTCCGTTCATGGTGTGCGTCTCGGTGAAGTTGAGGACGGGCATCGTGACGTCCACGCCGTTGACGTTCCCCTCGTTGTCCACCCCGATTGCGCCGCCGAAGTCCGGGGCGTCGTTCGGGTACTTGCCATCCGTCTTGAGCGACTGGTTGAGGTGCTTCGTTCCGCCGCCGGTGTCGAACGCGAACATTGTCGTGTCCTCGTCGTCGGTCGAATCGTCCTCTTCGCCGTCCTCGTCAACCTCGTAGATTGCCTTGACCTTCCAAGTGGTGTCGTTGATGCGCTCGACGGTCTCGACCGATTCGAGCGTCATGCCCGTCACGGACTTGTGGTTCGACTTGACGGCGGAGAGTGCCGCCGACTCGTCGTTCACGTTGAACACGAGGTAGGGAATCTCCACCTCCGTGACGTTCCCCTTGGCGTCGATTGTCTCGTCGCGCTCGGAGTATGCCTCCTCGACCCTTACAGTAGCCATATCCACCTCCCTTACTGGAATGTCATAGTTGTGCCGCCGCCCGCCCCGTCCTTGAGGAGTTCTGCGGTCTTCTTCGTGTGCTTCACGATCTCCTGCGTGGCTGTGAGCATCCGCTGCTCCATCTGGTTGCCACGGAGCGACTGCGCGGCGTTCGCGTAGAACGTCCCCTGCGGCTTCGCAATAGAAGTCTGCTTCGCGGTCGCCTCCTGCGCCGAGCGGAGCTTCGCCTCGTACTTGTCCACCAGCCCCTCGGCGAGGGAGTAGGCGTCCTGCGCCTTGCGGATTCGCTTCTCCTCGTCGTCGGACACTTCTCCGTCGGCGGAAGCCTCGGCGAGCGCCTTTCGGAACTCGTCCTTCGCGGCTGCGGCGGACACCTTCGACTGGAGGATGAGGTCGTTCAGCATCTTCATCCCAGCAGCCGCATCGTCCTTCAGGGTAGCCTCGACCTTGCGGTCTGTCTCGCCCTCGCTGCGCCTGCGGCTTATGTCCTCCGCCGTCTGGTCGAACGACTCCTGGAGATCCGCGATCTCCTTGTCGAACTTCCGCTTCGCCTTTGCCTCCGCCGACTTGATTCGGCGCTCCGCCGTGGCGTCCGCCTCGGCGAGACGGCCTTCGAGGTCTGCGATCTTCTCCAAGTCCTTGTCCTTCTTCGACTTCTCGTAGGACAGGACTGTTGAGATCAAGGCCTTGTACTCGTCGCGGAGTTCCCGTATGTCGGAGATTTCGTTCTCCAGTTCGCTCCGCGTCTCGCGGATTAGCCGCTTCTCGATTTCGGAGGCCTTCTTCGACGCGGAGTCGGCCTCGTCCATGCTGGCGTGCTTCTCGCTCCGCCCCGTCTCGACTTTCTCCTCCAGCTTCTCGTGTTCTGTCTTGCCGCCGGTCAGCGCGTCCTTGTCGCCGTCGCGGATGGCGTTGAGGCGTTCCTGCGCCTCGGCCATCTGCTTCATCATGGCGCGCATCTTCTCGCCGTTCGCCTCGATCTCCTTCGCGGCCTTGTCGCCACGGAAGGTTATCGTGTTCCACGTGTTCACCCAGACGCCGCAGAGCGACTTGTTCTCGTCGTGAAGCTCGTTGAGGTTCTTCCGCAGCTCAGACATCTCCGCCTCAATCTGGTGGATCGCCTGCGCCTTCATCGCCTCGTTGAACTTCTCCTGCGCGTCCGCCGCCATCGAGATGGAACGCGAAGCTCGGTCTATCGACACGCCGAGGTCGCCGTAGCGACCCTTGAGCTGCCCCGCGAGCTTCTCCGCCTCCGCCATCTCCGCGTTGGAGAGGTTCTCCTTCTCCGCGAGCTGCTGGAGCCGCTCCATGCGGAGCTGGTCCGTCGCACGGAGCTGGTCGCCCTTGTCGCGCATCTTCGACATCTCGTCGGAGAGGTTCGCCGTGTGCTTTGTGGCCGATGCCATGTAAGCGCAGAGGCCGCCCAAGGCCGCGACTACTCCGATCAGCACCCACGTTATCGGAATCGCGCAGAACGCGGTCGCCGCAGTGGAGGCCGCGAGGTAGCCAGCAGCAACCACCTTCGTGGTCGCGGCGAGGGCTACGTTCGCAGTCGCCGCCACACCCGCCGTCAGCGCGGCTTTCGCGTGGGACAGGGTCAATGCCCGCCCGACCGCCGCGAACGCCACGTGCGCCGCCGTAGCCGCCTTTGCCGCGATTGTGCCGATGGTCTGGGCGGCTGCGTGGGCTTTTGCGCTCACCGTGGCGGCTATAGTGGCCGAATTGAGGCCTTTCAGGGCGGCTGTCACCGCCGTGAAGCGGCTGGCGATGGCGGATTTCGCCGCCGCAGCCGCCTCCGCGTTCGACATGAGGACGAGACTCGCCGCTATCTGCTTCGCGCGGCTGTCTATCGGCAGATTCAGGGCGGCGAGAAGCCGCGAAGTCCCGACCATAGCTGGGATCGCCGCGTTCCTGTAGTCCGAAAAAGCCCTCGCCATGAGCGAGAACGCCCCCTGTACGAGGACGCCCTTGCCCGCAAGTGCCGCCTGGACTCCGGCGAACGCGGAGAACACGCCGGACAAGACGCCGATCCCCGTGGAAAGCACACGGCTCACGGTGCCTATCGTCAGGAGCGCCGCGCCGAGCGCGGCAATCGAACCCGCCGTCACCGCGATGGAGGCGACAAGTCCCTTGTTCGCCTCGATCCACTTGGTGAACGAGTTTATAACTGCCGTTATCCGCTCCACCATCGGCTTGATGGTCGAGTTGAGAGCCTCGCCCGTGGCGTTCATCGCGCCCTCGACCGCCGACTGGAAGAGGCGGAACGAGCCGCCGATCCCGGCGTCCATCGCCCTGGCGGTGGCGTCAGCCTGGCCGGAGACATCCTTGAGCTTCGCAAGGAACTCGTCCAGCTCGCCGATGTCCTTCGTAAGGGACATCCCGGACATCATGCCCCTGACGTCGAACACGTCCTTCATGAAGGCGAGCCGCTCGGCAGTCGGAAGCTTCTTCGTCGCCACCGCGATGTCGCGCATCACCTCCGCCATCTTGCGGAGGTTGCCGTTCGCGTCCGTGGCCTCCACCCCGACTTCGCGGAGCGTCTTCTGAACCTTCACGTCCGCGAACTGCACATACGCCTTGCGGAGCGCCGTTCCGGCGAGGGAACCCTTGACGCCCATGTTGGCCATGACGCCCAGGGCGGCGCACAACTCGTCGAGCGATTCGCCTGCCGCCGCAGCCTGCGGCCCAGCCATCTTGAGTCCCTCGAAGAGGTCGGTCAAGGTCTGGGCGGACCCGTTAGCGGTGGCGGTCAGGATGTCCGAAACCTGCGACATCTTCGATGCCTCTAGACCGAAGATGCGCATCGAGTTCGCCGCGATGTCGGCGGACTCCGCAAGTTCCGTGCCGGTTGCACGGCTCAAATTCAAAACGGAGGAGATCGAGGCTTCAATCTCCGTCCTGTCGAATCCCATTCGACCAAGCGCGATCATCGCGTCAGCGACCTGCTGCGCGGTGAAGGACGTCTCCCGCCCCAGCCTCTGCGCCGTTTTCGTCAGCGACTCGAACGCCTCGCCCGTCGAGTTCGTGACGGCCTGCACGAGCCTCATCCTGTCGTCGAAGCCGGCGAACGACCGCTCCGCGAGGGCGAAAGGAAGCGACATCGCGCCCCCAAGCGCCAGCATTTCGCGCCCAATCGCCGTGCAGGACTTGGAGAAGGAGCGGAGCTGTGCCTGCGCCTCGCCGAGCGACTTGCGCAGATTCGAGGAATCGGCGGTCACCTCGACGTATGCGCGTCCCGCCTTTATGTTCGCAGTCGCCGACATGGGCCTCCTCCTTTCATTTCTCCTCTTCGAGGAACACGCCCGCTGCGTGCTCCATCATCCCGAGCCGCTCCCGGCTTTCGTACTCCTCCGGGTGGTTCTTCTTGAGCCACCCCGCAACCTCGCGGATGTCCTCCGCGAGGATCTTGAGCCTCTCGACCGCGTATGCGGGGTTAACGATGTCCGTCATCTGGCACCTCCCCTGCAAAAAGCGGCCTTTAGCGCCTCCTTCATCTCCTCGCCGCGAAGTATTATCTTCGGCGGCTGTGGAGTGAACGGATTGAAGTCCGAGGGTCTGAACGGCTTTCCTTTCTTCGGATCGCGGTTCAGGTTGGCGAGCAAGGCCATCTGCGAGGAGACTATTCCCCACTCGAACTTCGCCCGCCCCTCGGCCATCAGCCCCAGTTCCCTCAAGGTGAAGGAGCCGGGGTCGACTCCGCAGATTCCCGCGAGGCGGCAGGCGGTTGCAAGGAGGTCTTCAGACGCTCCTCGAACTCGGGGCTGTTCAGAGCCTTTTCTAGCACTTCCAGGTTCTCCGTCTCGTACTTCCTTGCGAGGTCGACCGCCTTCTTCAGGAAGAGCCGCCTCGCCCCTGGGAAAAAATCGACGAGTTCGTCGAGGAACGCCCTCGTTGCGTCCGCAATGGAATCCCCCGCAAGGGACGAGCCGAAGTCGTCATCGGTCACCCCGGCCGCCTTCGCCTGTCCCTCGCAGAGAACCCACAGGATGTCGACGAGGAGGATAGGGTCGTTGGCCACGCGGTCAAGCGTGTCCGTAGCAACCGCTCCGTCCTTGCCCGCCTGTATGACGTTCACGAGGTCGATTCCCAAGATGTCTCGGACGCGCTTCATCTGGCGGACGTTAAGCTCCACCTCCCAGACGCGGTCCTTCGTGTCGGTAAACTGTCTCATCGTTCTCCTCCTTCAGTCCTTACGATCCGCCGCCGTCCTTCCAGGTCGGCGCACGCGTCACCAATGTAGGTTTGCACGTTACGCTCACAGTCAAAGCCTCCTCAAGCGGCTCGGAACGCGAGAACGACGTCACGACGAAGTCGGCGTCGAGTCCGTTCCCGTCGCCGTCCGAGGCGAAGAGCGCGATGGCGGAGTTGTTGAAGTATGCGTTCTTGATCGCCTTGAACCCGTTGTCGGACGTGTCCCAGACCATCTCGAACTCCAGCGACGCGTCCTTCAGGGTCGCTGCCGTGATGCGCCAGCCCTCGGCGGCGCGGGTCGTGATGTCCGCCTCGCCGGTCTCCAGCGTCAGCGTGACGTCCTTGCAGTTCGCCATCTCGGACGAGGCGGTCGATCCCGCCGCTCCGTGGAAGAGCTTTGCATCCAATCCAAGTTTGTATGCCATATTTTTCTCCTGTTTGTGTGTAAGTCACTTTACCGCGTCCTTCCACATCTTTGCGACGTGGGGGGCGGACTCCTTGAGAGCGGGACCCATGAGCGGACGCTTCGGGTAGCGCTCCCTGCGGTACTTCCCGCCGAACTCGTGCGCGGACATCGAAGGCCCGACGAAGTTGAAGCCCGGTCCGACGAGGACGGACTTGTCTCCGTCGCTCCCGAAGAGGATCGCCCGCTTGAGCAGTCCTTTCCGGGAATGCGGAGGCGACCCCGGCTGCGACGCCTTGGGGCTTGTCACTACCTTCCTCTGCGCGACGCGGCGGACATACGCCCCCGCGCGGCGGAGGATGTCGCGGCTCGCCCTCGCGATCCTTGCGACAATCCCGTCCTCGTCGAACTCGGTCTCGCACCTCATCCACCGGCCTCCGCGACGCGATGCTCGTTCACCTCCTTGAAGAGGAGTTCGATTACGCCGGTGAACTGCCGCCTGTCCCTCATGTGGTCGGGGACGTAGAGCGGGGCGTGGTTCGCCTCGACGCACTTCGCCCCCCGCACGGTCGTGTGCAGGAAGTCGAGCGCAAGCGTCTGCGCGTAGTTGACGAGATCGACGAGTTCGTCTTCCGTCGCCTTGCGGAGGACGCCCACCTGAATGGTGAGAAAGTCCTCCCTGAACCCACGCGCCAGCATCTTGTGCTTGATGCCTACGGGGACGACCACGATCCGCGTCCGCTCCTTCACGTCCTTGAGCGAGTATTCGGGCGCGAGTTCCACGTCCGCCTCTCCGATCCTCTCGGCCACTCCGTGTGCAAGCGAAATGATGTCGACCATGTCCCGCCTCCTTGTCCGTCGCTACTGCGACATTCCCTTTACGATGTCGAAGATGAGCGTCCCGACCGCCGAGAGAAGCGAGATTATCGCCGCTCCCATTGCCGCGTGCAGGGTCTTCTGAAGCCCTGTCGCCGTGGCGCAGGGCGGCGTGTGGTGCGCTCCGTCGGAGAAGTGCATCTTCACCATGCCCTTGAGTTCCGCGATGTCCATCCTCGCCCGCGTCAGCCCCTCCCAGAGTTCGGGGAACCCCGGAGGCATCTCGACGTGCTGTTCGTTCGCTGCCATTGCTATCCTCCTGTGTGCTTGGCGTGAATCCTGTACGCCGTGTGGAACGCGTCGCTCCACCTCCAGCAGTATTCGCCGCTGGGCGCGAGGACTTCGTAGGTGTGCCCAAGGAACTCCACCTCGTCGCCGACCTGCGGCTCCGAGGCGAGAAGCTCCTTCGGCACGATGAAGTCCCGCGTCTCTATGCGCGTCCATATCCCGCTCTCGTCCGTTGAGCGGAACACCGTCCGCCCGACCACGGCGCGGATCGTGCGCGTCTCGCCGCCGAGCGGCGTGTAGCCGACCTCGACGGCGAGGCTCTGCATCTGTATCGCGCGCATATGCTCTATGGCGGACTTGACCATGTTAGTTCAGCCCCTGGCAGAGCCTGACGTACACGAGCGTGTCACCGGCAGCCGCGAGCGCGACCGCGTGGCCGAGCTTGACCGAGCCGGACGTACCTGCTGCGACAGCCTGCTTTGTGGTCGGATTCCACCCGACCTCCATGCCAGCCGCGACCGCGAAGCCGGTCGCCTTGGCGACTTCGTACACACCCGTCAAAGCGAGTGCTCCGAGTTCGCCAGTCTTGATGTCGAGCTTGGCGACGCCGACGACCTTGTTGGCGAGAACGACGATGTCGCCCGCCGCGACGTCCGCCATCGGCGTATGGTCGATGGCGTCGCCCCTCTGAACATATCTTGCATCCATTTTGTGCAATCCTTTCTCGTTTGAAGTTCATGAAATGGCCGCTGCGGGCCGAGCGGGGAAAGAAACAAGCAAAGAAACCCGCCCGGCCCCGCAGAGGCCGAGAATGTTTAGGCCGCAGCCCCGTTGGACTTGACCATGCCGCGATGGTCCTGTTCGCGGATACCCACGTCGAAGTACACGCGGAACCAGATGCCGAGGACGTTGAAGTCGAGGTCCCCGCGCTCCACGGTCGGCGTGCGCTTCCCCTTGAGGTAGCCGATCTCGAAGGTGTCCACCGTGCCAGGCTTGCCGAAGAGGTACCACGCGGTCTCGCTCGCGCCGCCGTACTTCGCGTTCGAGAGGTACGGGCTGGAGACGATCTGGAGGTTCTGGTCGGCGAGGACGTTCAGCGTCGGGCGGATCGTCTGCTCGGCTCCGCCGGACATCATCAAGGCCGCGCCGCGAGTGAGCTCGACGGCGAGGAACTTGAGCGCGGTCGGGACGAGCAGAATGCTCGGCTCGACGTTCACGGGCTGGCCGTCCGCGTCCGTCTGGTCGAGGAACACCTTGATTGCCTTCTTGAGCGAGTCGGCGGAGAGTGCGGAGTTCGCACCGGAAAGAAGGTTCTTGTGGTTCGTCGAGAAGAGCGGCTTTCCGTCCACCATCGTCGGGTTCGCCATGAGACGCTCGAAGAAGAGCTGGTCGACGAGACGCGCGGCGCGGTTGCCCATCGCGGTCGGAACCTTGAGGAACGCACCGAGATCGTCGTTGATGATCATCTTGCGCGTCAGGCAGAACTTCTTGGCGTAGGTGTCGAGCTGGTTGACGGCCTTCTCCTCGGAGACGCCGCCGTCCTTGATCTCGCCGTCCGCGCCGACGGGCTTGAGGTCGCCGATGTCGGTCAGGCGGAAGCGCTGGTTCTCCTTGAAGTCGGAGAGGTCGGCGGACGTGCAGAGGCTCGTCGCGATGATAGGCTGCGCCCTGTACGCCTGCAGGAGCTTCTTCTGCGCGACGTTGGAGAGGATGCCGGGGAGCGAAACCGTCGAGAACGCGGCCTTGATGCTGGCGTTGTCGAAGGTGCGGGGGACGTTCATGCCCTCAAGCCTCATGCACTCCGCGAGGACGCCCTGTAGCGGGATGTCGCAGTCCTTCATCGCGGCCTCGACAGTCTCGTCGCCCATCTCCTTGGCCAGAGTGTCTCCGTCGATCCCTGCGCGGAGCGACAACGCCGCCTCCAGCGTCTTCTCGGTCATGCCGGACTTCTTCACCGTCACGGACGGAGGGGTGGTCGTGGGCTGCTTGGCGCGATACGCCTTGAGAACTTCCTCGTTCACGCGGTTGCGGTCCCATCCCTCGGCGATTGCCTTTGCCTCGATCTCGGGGAACTCGCTGCCGCAGGCCACCTTGATCATCGTCACGCGGTCGCGCTCGGCCTTGACCGCCTCTGCCGCGATTGCCTTCGCGTCGGGCATCGGGTCGGCAGGCTTTTCGGGTGTCGCGGACGCGGTCACCGTCTTGGGGGTGTCCTTCGGCACAGCCGCAGGCGTAGCCGGAGGGTTAGCGGGAGCCGCCGCCTCGACGGGCTTCGTCTCCTTGTTGGTCACTTCAGGTTCCATAATGGAGTTTCCTTTCAGTTGCAGTTGTGCCGTGACTGTCATGTGCGTCGAGCGGTCCGCGCCCACGGCGACTACGCTGACCTCCCGCAAAGTTGATTTCGTGACGTGGTAGAACGGAGCTTCGTGTTCCACTCCGTTGACCGTCCGCTTGCCTTCCTGTACAAGCTCGGCGGCTTCGACCTCCGCTCCGATTGAGAGCTGCCAGTCCGCGCCCGCCTTGCCCTGGGCGACTATCGCCTCGGCGAGCTCGCCTCCGGCCACGATGTCGCCCGAGATTGCGAGGTGTCCGTCCTCGACCTTCGCGTCGACCACGCCCACGCGCCCAAGCGTGTGGTTCTCATGGTTGGCGAGTAGCGGCACGGACTCGGGGACGGTCATGCCGGATAGGTCGACGACCACCGGCTTCGACCATCCGAAGAGCCTCATCTTGCCGCCTCCGTAGGCGAGCCCCGCAACCTTGTGCTTTCCGTCTCCGCCGTCTTTCGCGGCGGTTATTTCGAGATATTCACTCGTCTTTTCCATCTTCTTCTCCTTCTTCGTTTTGAGAATCGTCCTTTGTCGGAACATCGTCGATGCCGAGTTCCTTCATGAGCGTCCTTTCCTTGGCTATCTGCCGAAGCTCCGTCTCCCAGTCCTTGCCCTGGCGGGCATATTCCGCTGCGAGGGTCGTGGTCTTGTTCAGAAGCCTCTTCTCCTGCGCGTTCGCCTCCTTCGCGGGATCGACGTGTTCCTGTCCGTCCCAGAACCACACATGGCGGCAGTCGCAGGAGTCCAGCTGCGTAGCCGTCGCCAGCGACCACTCGCGCATCCACGCCTCGAACACGCGGTCGAGTATCTCCGCCTCCATGAACGCGCGGTCGACCTTCAGCGATTTGTAGTACGTCTGGTGGTCGAGCCGCCCGCTCGCGTAGTTGTAGCCGGATGAGTTGCCCGCCGCGATGTTGTAGGGCATCGAAAGACACCTTGCGATCTCGTTCAGTATCTCGTGCTTGAACTCGCCGTATGTCGTGACGGGCTGCTTCGGATCGACCTGGCTCATCTTCCAGCCGCCGGGCATGGTGAGGAGCATGTTCCGCTCCAGCTGGATCGTGTCCATCGCCTCCACGCTGTCGGCCTCGCCGTTCGCCGGGGCGTCCGTGTACAGGATGCCAGCGAAGTCGGCAGCCGCCTCCGCAGCACTCACCACCGCCAGCGTGAACCGGCGGAGGTGTGCGAAAAGCGGCAGCGCGGCGGTTATCTCCGGGATGCCGCGATGCTGCTCCGGCCTGTCCTGGCGGAACACGTGGATCATGTTTTCCGCCTTGACGGTCAGGAACTCCGTGTTGAAGCTCTCCGTCCCGCCCGGATGGAACTTCAAAACCCTGTACGAGACGGGGTTCCCGAAAGAGTCGAACGTGATGCCGTCGACCCGCTTTTCGTCGCTGATCAAATCATCATCCGTAACCCGGTCGGCTTCGATGAGCTGCAGGTCGAGCCTCACGTTCGTTGTAAGCCTTGGGTTCTGGGCGAGCATGACAAACGCCTCGCCGTCCTGGCACCGCGCCATCCTTATGGTGCGGAGCTTCGCGGGAAGCCTCGTCCTTTTCGCCCAGACCTGAAAATCGTGTTCTATGCGCTTGTTCACATCCTCGTCGTCGAGAAGCATCTGAAGCCTCGGCCCCGTTCCGACTGTGTCGTCTGCAAGCGTCTTCACAATGCCACGCGCATACGAGTTGTTCTGCACCTCGTAGCGGGCGCGGGTGCGGAGTATCTTGCGGACGTTCGAGTCCGCCTCCGCGTCTGCGGACAGGAAGTCCGCCGCGCCCCAGTGCTTCGCGTTGTCCTTCGTCGTCTGCGCGGCGTCGAAGCGGGCGCGCATCCAGCTCACGAACCTTCCGCCAATGCTCTTCCGGATTGGGGCGTCCTTCTTCTTCGATGGCCAAAGCTTCACAGCGCACCTCCCCCCGCCGCCATCTTCGTGATGCGACTCGGCAGCCGTTTGCCCTTGAGGGCGTCCTTCGATGCATAGTAGTTGAGGAGCTTGATGAGGTCAGCCGCCGAGTGGTTCTCCACGACCTGCCCGTCAACCTCCACCTTCTTGGGCGAGAGGAGGAGATTCTCCATTATCTTCTCGATCTTTGACTGATCCATAGTCCTGAAACTCCTTTCCCGCTTCCACGGCGGCGATCCTCTCGCCGACCCAGCGCATTACGTTGACGCACATCGAGTTCCCGCACACTTTGTGGCGGAATCCGTCGGGCGCGTGTTCCTTGCCTTTCCACGGGATGTCCGTCCAACCGTCGGGAAAGCCCATCAGACGCTCCGATTCGACAGGCATAAGCCTGCGGAGCTGCGTCGGCGTGCAGACCGCATTGACGTGGCTTGAGCGGAGCGTGTACATCGCCGCACCCGCTTCGTCGTAGCACTTCGTCTTGAGGTTCTTCGTGCGCCCCTCGATGTTCATCATGTCTATGGGGAAGCACTCCCCCGAAGCACATTCTCCAGCGCCTTCGGAAGCAAATAGCCCAGTCGTTCTGCGCGGGCAAGCATCGCCTCCGCATAGTTCGCCGCCAAGCAGTACCTCTGCGGCGCGGGTCCAGTCTCCACGATGTCCGACAAGGATGACACGACGCCTTCGCTGCGGCACCGCCCCCGGAAATGAGGGAACTCTGGTATATCTCGCGTCCAGCACTCGCCACGAAACGCCGAAGCGTCCGGGGGCGTTGGTGACGATTCCCGCATGCCCCCATCCGCCGTCTGGGACTTGAACGTCCCATCCTGCGAACTCCGAGAGGATTCGGGCGAAGTCCCGTCCGTCTCCAATCGTAAGCACGGCTGGGACGTTCTCCCAAACCACCCAGCGGCAATGCGTCCGTTCAGCCAGCCGCGCAAACTCAAGCGCGAGGTTTCCTCGCGGATCGGCGATTCCGCCCTTGCTTCCGCCGCTTGAAAACGACTGGCAGGGCGACCCTCCGACAAGGAGGTCGATTCCGTTTCCATGGTCTCCCTCCTTGATCTTCGTGAAGTCGCCGAGGTTCGGCACCTCCGGCAGACGGTGTTTCAGCACTTCCGACGCGAACTCGTCGATTTCCGAGACGAATTCGCAACGCCAGCCGAGGGGCCGCCATGCGACCGAAGCGGCCTCAATCCCGCTGCACACGCTTCCGTATCGCATGGCGGCTCCCTCCTTCCCGGCCTTTATCCTCTTCGCACAATGGGGAATACATGGCATCCCCTCACTCTCTTATACGACATCAGGTACACCGTTTTAACAACATTTCTTCATGAAGTTTCCTCATCCCTTGAGCCGCCTCAGTTCAGACAGTTTTACCTTTGGCTTCGCTGCCGCACGCGGTTTTCCGTCCGTCATCGTCCCCGCAAGCACGCAGCCGGACATCGACGCGGCGACCGCAGACCCGACTATGCAGTCCCACCAGTGGTTGTCGTGTGCGTCCGGGCGCATCTTCCACTCGTCCACACGGCGTCCGCGTCCCTCGGTCTTGACCCTGTACTCCGCCGTCAAGTGTTCGGCAAAGAGCAGATGGTCTTCAGCAGAGCGTCCCCAGAGGGTGATTGCCCCACGGTCGCCCGTCGCCGTGAGAAGCCTCGTCGCCACAAACGACTTCCAGAAGTTGGTGTCGTACACGACGTGCCTCACTGCCCGCTTGCCACGGACGTTCGGCATCCGCCAGTTCATCCCGACCCTGTCGCCGACCGCTTTCTTGTACTCGCCCATAGGCTTCGACGATGCACCGATGTAGCGGCCATGCGACGGCGTAAGGACGGATGCGTACTCCGACTCTCGACAGAACTGGTACACGGTGTCCGTGGACTGTCCCCAGTTCGCATCAACGAGACAGCGCTCAATTCGCATCGCCGCGCCGTCGTCGCGGAAGTATTCTCGCCCGAGGATCTCGCCGGTCAGCTTCTTGAGACCTTCGGAAAGACATCCTTCGAGGCCGTTTCTCGGAAACTTCATCTGAAGCGTGATGTTCGCGTCCGAGAGCGTGAAGAACCGCCTGTTCTGGTCGGGCCACTCACCATAGTCTATGACGCGCCCCGTGAAGTCGTCGTCCCATGCGGCGATGACATAGAAAAGCATCGTCTTCTGAACGTCGATGAACGCCGTGAGGTGCGTCGCCGAGACGGGCACGCCAAGCCGCGAGTGTCCATTGACCCGCGAGGAAACGCCGTCCAGCGTCAGCTGCTCCTCAGTCCCCAAGTCCTCCGCAAGCGGCTCGTTCTGATACTCCGCCCAGAACGCGGCCTCGTCGGTGAGCTTCAGGTCCATCGCGTGCTGAACCGCCGAAATCTCGTCGTGGTTGAACCTTGCCTTCCACGCGACCACAGCTCCCTCGTCCATCTCCCTCTGGTGGGCGCGGTAGAATTCGGTCGCCTTGAGGAACGTGCCTTTCTCGCGCAGTTCGTCAGCGCGGAGGTCGGCATACTTGTTCCACAATTCCTCGTTCTTCGGGAACTTGTACATCATCCGGCAACGCTCGCCGTTCCACTCGGGGTGCTTCGAGCGGTCGAGCATCTGCTCGGCCATGTCTCCTGGGCGTATGACGGTGCATGGCATTACGCCCGCGATTTTCCGCCCCGGACCCGCAAGGCCGAGAACGTCGCCCGCCAGCACACGCACACGCTTCCTTGTCTGCTCCGCCGATCCCGCCGACTCGCTCGTCTGCGGGTCATCGACGATGACGAACTCGGGACGGATCGTCCGCCCGTCGGGGCGCTTGAACTTCATGCCGCGAATGCGCCCCGTGATGCCGGCGACGCGGACGATTGCGCCGCTGGACGCCGCACCCGCTATCGTGGGGAGGACGATTTCGCTTGCCGTCCAGCCGATGCGCGTCCTCTCGCCCTTGTAGAGCTGGCCCGCGCAGCGGTTGGCTATTCCCTCAAGGCGGGCTATCGGATACACCATCTCCGGGAAGTCCTCGGCGAGGTGTTCGTTCACCTCAAGTTCCGTCTTGATGGAGTCGAGCATCTCAAGGGCGGCACCTTCGCTTGCGCCGATTACAACGATGAACTCGCGATGTCCATAGGCCATTGCCCATATCGCCGCCGTCTCTGTGAGAGAGGATTTGCCGGAGCCACGCGCCATTGCGAGGGCGAAGAGTCCGCCTTCGAGAACGGCCTTCTGAAGTTTCTCTATAGCCCGCAGATGGTCGTCCGACCATTCGAGATTGTACACTTCCGGGAAGTAGGTCTCGCAGAACTTCCTGAAGTCAAAGCGGCACGCCTCCTTCCTTTCGGGATCGACAACGGCGGGAAGCTCGCCGATGTCGCGCCCCGCAAGTGAAAGCTCCGACTGCCGCTGCGCGGCGGACTCCCGGTGCGCGTCGTAGCCTCCAGGTGTCGAGGCAGGCGTGTTAGCCCGCTTGTCGATGAGCCACGCCGCGTAGCGGTAGAAGCTCAACGAGCGGCTGTCCTCCGTCGATGCGATGCGGTATCCGGCCTCCGCGAAGTGGCGGTACACCATCGCGGCAGAGATGACCGTCCCTAGCTCCGTGGAGTTGAGGAAGCGCACCATTTCCACGGGCTTCATCTTCTTAACGTTGACCGTCATCGCCCATCTCCTTTGCGACCCACGCGATGTACTTCAGGATGTTGATCGTCCCGTCCGCGTTGACGGGCGCACCCGAGGCGATGTCCGCCTCAAGCCTCTCCAGCGTAAGGGTCCTCGACCCCGACCGCCGCATGGCGGTCACGAAGTTCTCCTTCGATACGTGTTCGCGGTTGTTTTCGGGCATTTCAAGCCTCCTTTGAAGATCGTTTTAAGATTGGTGAAAATAGTTGGCAAACCCCGCTTGACTATTCCCGGACATAGAGCGAATATATCCGCCGTCCTGCCCGTGGTGGGCTGGACGCAGAAACAGAAAGGACAGATGCATGAGCAAGTCGGCAATCCGCGCGGGCGACCGCGCATTCGTAAAGGTGGGGCGCAACCTCGTCGAGGTTCGCGTAGACGGCAAGGCGGAGAGCGGATGGAACGTCACCTCCCGCACCGGGAAGTCCATGACGGTCAAGACGCTCCTCACCGCCGAGGGCGACACCCTCGCGGCACACGAGGCGGAAGCCCCGGCATCCGCGAAGGCCGAGGCGAAGGCGAAGCCTGCCGCGCCCTCGCCGAAGGCCGTTCCCCCAAAGGGTCTCGGACTCCTCAGCGCGGCTGCGGCGGTGCTGGAGCGGTCAGACGCCCCCATGTCGGTCAAGGCGATGATCGAGGCGGCGAAGTCGGAGGGGCTTTGGACGCCCAAAGGCGGCAAGACCCCCGAACAGACGCTCTACTCCGCGATCATCCGCGAGATACGCGACAAGGGGAACGCCTCCCGATTTCGCAAGGAAGGACGCGGTCTCTTCGCGTTCGCGCAGTAGCCTCACGCCTCGTACCCGAAAAGTCCGCGTCGGCACATCTCTGCGTACACGGGCTTGTCGAGTCCGAGGCTCTCTATCACGTGGCTCGCAGGCTCCGACTCCGTGTACGCCTCGACGATGCGGTTCTCGCCGTCCAAGAGCGTCACGCGGATGTCGCGGCGGCCGATGCAGCAGGAAATCATGCACTGCATGGACGGAAGCCCGTAACGCTTCATAGCCTCCAGAGCCTTGTGCCGGGCATAGACGTTCAAGGTGACATCGGCCTTTGTCGGGTCTTTGCCCCAAGGACAGCCCCCGCCGATCCTTGAGTTCCCGCCGTAGAAGTCCACGACGAGCTTCCTGCCGGTCGTTCCGCAGTCGGCGACGGAACCATGTGCGACATAGCGGCCGGTGCCGTTCACGACGATGGCGCACTCTTCGCCCACTATCGACTTCGCCGTCTCAATGACCGACGCCTCGTCGTCGCCGGGGGCAAGAGGGATCGCGATGACACACTCTACGGGCTTTCCGTCCTCAAGCGTAACCTGCGTCTTGACGTCCAGTCCGCCGCTCACGCCCGCAATCGCCTGTCCGAGCTTGCGGGCAAGCCAGTAGTCCTTCGGCATGTAGCCGTACTTCGGCTCGTCCACTGCGTAGCCGAACACCAATCCTTGGTCGCCCCAAGAATCGCGGTCGACACCCTGCGATATGTCCTGCGACTGGCGGGAGATGTGCGTTTCGACCTCCACCTCCTCGGCGCAGATGGTGTTCGCATCGCCGAAGCGGTCCTGGTACTCGTCGTTGTAGCCGATCTTGTCGATGGCCTCACGCGCGAAGTCTGCGATGTCCTCTTCGCCGTAGGGGGCGTTCGAGGTGATTTCGCCGGAAATCGTGCAGTAGCGTTCCTTGAGCTGCACCTCCAGGGCGACGCGAGATCGGCGGTCGGCCTCAAGGTACTTGTCGAGGATGTACGATGCGATGAAGTCGCACGTCCTGTCGGGATGACCGACGGTGCAGTATTCCGATGTCTGGATTCTGGTAGGTTTCATTGATGGGTTTCTCCTGTTAGGTTTCGACTGCTCTCAATAGTAGTTTAGGATCGTGTGCGAGAGCGACACAGGATCCACGGTATCTATAGTGCTCTCCGGAGTCTATCTTCGTGTGACGTCACGAAATGCGGCGACTATCGGCGGATTTTCGCCGAATATCGCCGGATTTCGCCGCTATCGGAGTGTGTTTCCATACTGGTATATAGTGTCGTCGGACGTTCAACACGCACGTAGACACGCACTATACACGCCACGGAAGCACACTTTTGATAGTCACGAATTAGTCACGAGACCCTCGCAGATGCGGACGATGTGGCGGCACAGCTCGTCGGGCAGTTTCGCACGGACGGCCTTGCCTTTCAGCCCCTGCGTACCCGTCCTCGATCCGCGTGGCGCGGCGTCGTGGCACGGTGCGCCCCGCTTGCAGGGCTGACGGAACTGCGGGTCGGGGTGGTTCGAGAAGATGTCCGTCGGCTTCTGCCGCCTCTCGCCGTACTGGCAGTATGTCACCGTGTGCCGGCGTCCGCCGGTGTCGCGCAGGAGGTCGAGGATGAACGGCATCTTCCGCAGCATCCCCACCGGATTCTCGATGAACCACACCTTCGGCTTCAGCTGTCGGATGAGGTCGCAGACATGGGCATTGACGGCGTCGCATCTCGCGGCGTATTCCGTCTTCGGCCTCGTCCCGTCGCGGTGGCGAGAGATGCACATGACCGAGTACGTCGTGCAGTCAGGACTCGCCCAGACGACGTCGGGGCGTCCGAACCGTCCGACGATCTCATCGGCGGTCAGCATCCCGATGTCCGCATTCCAGTCGGGCTTGTGTTCCTCGCTCCAGTCCACGGTAAGCGTCCTGTGGCCGTGCCCCCTGAACGCGGCTGACAGGACGCCCGTCCCGGAGAAGAGTTCAAGCACCCTCATGTGTGCTTTCTCCCGCATCCGGCGCTGGTGACGTGTCAGATGACGTATCAGGATTTGACGGTGTGCCGTCAAGTTTCGGTGTCAGCTGCTCCCAGTCGCATCCCTCGCCATGCACGAACTCCGCCCAGCGCTTCCTGATTACGTCGCAGTACTTCGGGTCGAGTTCGACGCACCTGCACACACGCCCCGACCTCTCGCAGGCAATCAGCGTCGAGCCGCTGCCGCCGAAGGTGTCGAGGACGATGCCGCCACGTTTCGACGAGTTGCCGATGAGATAGACAAGCATCTCGACGGGCTTCATCGTCGGGTGCAGGTCGTTCTTCTTCGGCTTGTTGAACTCCATGACCGTCGTCTGCTTGCAGTCGGAGTACCAGTCGTGAGCACCACCGTCGCGCCAACCATAGAGGCAAGGCTCGTGAATCCACTTGTAGTCCTGCCGTCCGAGGACGAGCGAGTTCTTCTTCCACACGAGGCACTGGCGGACTTTCAATCCCACGTCGTAGCACGCTCCACGGAAGTTGTAGCCCTCCGAGTCGGCGTGGAAGATGTAGAACGAACCGCCCGGCTTCAGGCACTTCTCCGCGCAGCCGAACGCCGTGCGCAGAAACTCGCGGAACTTCGTGTCCTCCATCGAGTCGTTCTGTATCGACTGCCCGTCGCTCCCGTGGTAGTCCACGTTGTACGGCGGATCGGTGAGCCAGAGGTCTGCCTCGTCGTGGGCGCACACCTTCGCAACGTCGTTGGGCTTCGTCGAGTCGCCGCAGACGAGGAGGTGCTTGCCGAGGACGTACACCTCGCCGGGCGTCGAGACGGGAATATCCGGCGTCTCGGGGACTGCATCCGGCTCAGTCTCGCCATGCGTCCCCGCCTCGCCGCCAAGGAGGTCGTCCAGCTCGTCGTCGCCGAACGCGAGAAGCGAGAGGTCGAAACCAGCCTCCTGCAACGCGGCCAACTCGACCTTTAGCTTGTCCTCGTCCCACTCGGCGATTTCCGCGATCTTGTTGTCCGCGATGCGGAGAGCCTGCTCCTGTTCCGGCGTGAGGTCGGTCGCTATGATGCACGGCATCGTCTCCCAGCCGAGCTTCTTCACCGCGAGGAGGCGCGTGTGTCCCTCGATGATGACCTTGTCCTTGTTGAGGACGGCGGGGTTTCTGAAGCCGAACTGTTCGATAATCCTGGCGAGCTGTTCGACCGCGCCCTCGTTGACGCGGGGGTTGTTCTCGTAGGGAACTATCTCCGACACGGGGACGTTCACCACCTTGATTTTATTCGTTTCCATCTGTGTTCTCCTGTTCGTGTTCCTTGTCGTAGTTCTGGATTCGCTGGCATATCCAGCGGGCGCAGTTGACCGCCCAGCCGTTGCCCAGAGCCTTGTACCTCGGCGTATCGGGACATTCCTCGGCGCTCTTTCCGCGATGCGGAATCTTCGTGTATCCGTCGGGCAGCCCCTGGAGCCGTTCGCATTCGAGCGGAGTAAGCCGGCGGACGATGTAGTCAACCGCAACCGCCGGAAGGTTGTCGCCCATCTTCGCCCGCAGCGTGGACGTCACCTCGTCGCCAAAGCGGTTGTCCGCGCCCTCGCGCTTGGCGAGCCCCGGCTCGAACGACACAGCGCCGGGGCCTTTCGAGATGACCGTAGGCGCACACTCCTCCTCGACCTTGAATCCGAACTGCGCGTTCTTGCCTTGATTGAATGAGGCGCGGTCAAGTCCAATTGCGACGCCGCACTTGTGGTTTTTCGCAAGCGGCGAACTCACCTCCGGCTTGGGGCTGTCCTCGTGCGTCCCCGCCTCGGCGTTGAAGCCGATGGCGACGGCGTGCGGGTCTGTGCCGTGGAGCGCGAGGATCGTCGGCGAGACGCCGGACGTGTCAGCCCGACCGCTCGACTTCCCGGCCTCCATGTCGAAAACGCCGATGCACTCGGTAGCCACCGCGACCTTGTTTCCGCTCTCACCCTGCGTCTTGACGAGCGTAGGCGCGACTTCCTCTTCCGCGCCCAGCCCCTGTGCCTTCGCGGAGTTGCCGGGCAGGAACGCCACGACCGCCGTGCCGCCCTGATGCTTCACGGGGGCTGAATCCACAGTCGTCAGCGTCGGGGCGCACTCGACCTCGCGGCATCCCGAATGGGGATTCTTCGACTTCATCGCGTTCGACCCCATCGAGTCGATGGCGTAGGCAACCGCGTGCTGGTCTCTCGCCGTGAGCGTGTAGGACGCGCCTTTCTCCGAGACGCCGAATCCCGCGCCACCCTTGCGGACGGGCTTGTCGGCATTCGTCGGCTTGTTCTTGTCCATGTCGATGGCCACGACACCGTCCGCCGGTGTGACCACGAGCGGGTTGTTGTTCGCCGCCTGCGCATTATGCGTTGCGCCCATAGTCGGCGCTACCTCGACTTCGCTCGTCCTCGCATCCGTCTGGTGGTTCTCGAAGCAGACGGCGTTGTGGAAGCCGGGCGACGATCCGTTCACCAGCGCACCGCTTACCTCGCGGTTTTCAGACTTCACTCCGCCCGGCTCGTATGGGTCGAAGCCGGACGGCTGCATTACGAACACCCCCGACTTGTCGGCCTGCCCCGTGAGACGTTTCGTCAGGTCGGTGGCGTTCAGGGTCGGCATCACGTTGCCGCCGTTTGCGTTCGTTGGAACCGGGCGATCTGCGCCTTGAGCGCCGCCGCCAATCTCGCGGGTAAATCCTTGCCCCGTGACGCGGCACGGCGGAGTATCCCCGCGCACGCCTTGAGGCTCAAACAGTATTTCCGCAGGTGCTCGCCAACCGTCTCCAGTATGTCCGAGAGTCCGCATACCGACGAGCCAAACCCTGCGTCGCCGCTGGGGGACTGCGCGGGGCAGCCCGTCCACTCGCACGTATTGAGCGTCCAGAGTCCTGTAGGCAAGAGCATACCCGCATTCCCCAATCGAGCGGACGAAGTGCGCGAAGTCCCGCCCTCCGTTGCTGGTGAGAACTCCCGGCACGTTCTCCCATACGACCCATCGAGGTTGTAGCTCACGACAAAGTCGCGCAAAGTGGAAGGCAAGGGAGCTGCGGGTTCCGCTGCCTTCCGCCATGCCCGCCCGCTTTCCGGCGACCGACACGTCCTGGCACGGCGTCCCGCCGGCGAGGACGTCGAGACGCCCGGCAAGTTCAATGACATCTGTTCCATTCGTTATCCTCCATTTCTCGTCGCCGACCATCTCGGCTGTTATTGTCGTCATGTCCCCGAGGTTGGGGACGTCGGGGTAGCGGTGTGCCAGGAGCGAGCACGGGAACGGCTCGATCTCGCTGAAGAACACCGGCTTCCACCCGCCCAGCGGCTTCACCGCCGCGCTCATGCACTCTATCCCGCTGCATACCGTCGCATAGGTCAATTCCCTTGCTTTTGTTGGCATTTTCGGCCTCCTTGAAAAATTACGTCAGTGAAAGAAAGTCTGCCCTGGAGCCGCGCTCCTTCCCGCGCCCTGCCTTTGAGAGGGGGTAGGGGAGGAACCGTGGCCTCGGCGGGACATATCGTCCCACCCGCCCGAGGCGGGTCATTTTTCCGCCCGTGGGCCGTTGACTTGTCCTCGCCGGTTATGGCATAATGTCCCGCGTCGGCCGCTTCGGGTGCTTTTGGGTTTCGTCGCCCAACGGTTTTCGTTTCCCGCAGCGGCCGATTTTCCCTCCACTCCCGAAACAGGCGATTTTGCGCTTGGGCGGACACGGATTAGTTTTGATTTTTCTGCGCCCCTAAAGGGAGCGCAAAAAAACAAAACTAAATCAACCCGTTTCCGCCCTGGCCGGAATTAGTTTTTTGTTTTGTTTTTCCTAGGCAAAACAAAACTAATCTCGACCCCGGAACGACGCCGGAATTAGTTTTGCTTTTTGTTTTTTCACGCGAAGAAAAACTAATCCGGCGCATCCTCGTCCTCCTCTCCGGGCAGGGTTATGAACTTCGTCGCCTGCATCCCCTTGGGCTGGTTCGGGAGCCTCCCGCAGACGATTAGACCGTCCGTGATGGCGCGTTCGACCGCCAGCTTCGCGGTCTTCTCCATGAGGCCGTAGGCCGTTTTCACCGTGTCGATGAACACGCCCTTGGCCTGCGGATGGTCGGGATCGACCAGCTCCGCGAGACGCTTCGCAATCTCGGAAGGAGGCGGATCGTCCTTCTTGGCACCCACCTCCGACTTGCCAGCCAAGTCCTCCGGGTTCCTATCGTAGTCGGGCAGCATGAGCGGAAACGCCTTCTGCAGCACGATAGGCTCCTGACGCGGGAACGAGCGCACGACAGCCTCCAAGACAAGGTAGCCGTCGTCCTTGTGCTCGCGCAGGATGAGGTGTGTGTCGGCTGCGCGCGACTGAGAGCCAGCGCCAGCGCCGACATCCGTTATCGACTTCTGCGACTGGTTCCCCTTGGACGTGTGGTGGATGAGGACAAACGAACACCCGACCTTCTTGGCGAAGGTGTCGATGAGGTTGTAGATGCTGGCGATAGAGCCGTTGTCGTTCTCGTCCGTGTCCTTCGGGAGCGCACGGTAGAACGCGTCGATGACTATCATCCTGTACCCCGCCTCCTTGAACTTCGGAAGCCACGCGGCGAGGTCGGCTATCGACTTCCACTTGCCTCGAAGGTTCCACACGTCGATCATGTCGTCCACGTTGGGGAGATTCGGGTTGACTTTGCGCATAGCCTCGACTACGAGCGGGATGCGGTTCGCGGACGTCTCCTCGTGAAGTTCGTTGTCGATGAGAAGGACTTTGCCCGCCGTGCAGACGTGGCCGAACCACTCCGTTCCCGAGGCGACGCAGATCGCGAGCTGTGTAACGAGCCACGACTTGCCGGTCTTGGGCGCTGCGATGATGTTCATTGTCTCTCCAATTCTCAGGAAGCCGTCGATGAGGACGGGGCGCATCTCCGGGAAACGCCTCTTGAGCGTCCCAAGCGAAATCGGTCCCTCCTCCGATGCTGGTCCCTGTTCCCCGTTCCCAGTTCCCCCGGCTTTCAGGTTGAACGTCACGCCCAGCGTCGGCTCCTTCGCCTTGCCGTAGCCGGCGGTGTGCAAAGCGGACGCTGCGGCGGTGAAGTCGCCGTTGTGCCGCAGCGTCGCATAGACCGCGAACGGACTGTACTTGACGTTCGGCTCGAACGGGGCCGCGTTCGACGAAAACACATAGAACGACCCGTCCTTGTAGGTCGCCGAGACTCCGTTCCTGGGGTCCTTTCCGGGACGCGTCCACTGCTCGTTGCCGTCGGCCTTGAGGCCGCAGAACTGCCAGCCTGCGTCGGAGAGAAGCCCGTGGATGTCGCCACGGGCGTTGAAATCGTCCCCCGGCGGCAAGTCCCACGCCTCCTTTCCGCTGGTAGGGGCGAAATCCGCGCCACGTTGCGCGACGTTCGCTCCGGCGGGGGCTGGCGGGCAGTTTGCCGCAGGAAGCTCGTCGAGCGAACGTGCGGCGTCCAGGAGGGCTTTCCGCGCATCGGGCGGTATAACCGCGAGATTGGCGAAGTCTCCCTGCTGGAGCGAATAGCCCTCGGTCGGGGCGCAGAGGAATAGCCCTCCCTCGCCACGCGTTTCGATTAGCGTCTTCTCCTTGCCTTCGCGGATGCCGCGCGCCAGTTTCAGATTGCCATCCACCGGCTCATCCGAACGGTAGAACACATGGTATCCGCCGCTCGGGGTCTGCTCAATGACGAGCTTCGAGAGGAGTTCCGTGTCGATCTTGTCCATCCACGCGGCGAACAGCTCGCCGTGCTGGTCGAAGTCCATGCACTCGAGGTTCCCGGACACTTTGCCCGAAACCACACATATAGCGTCGTGCGTGTTCGAGAACCACGCCTTGACCTCGACCTTCGTCGGAAGCCGAGACTGCCATGTCTTCCAGCCTCCGATTGCCGGACGCTTCTTCGCCTTGGCAGCGGGAAGGCACGAGAGGCCTGCTGCGAGATACGCCATTGCCGTTGCGACGGGTATTGTAGCCATGAGACCTCCTTTGCTTTTTTTGTGTGTTACCCGCTCTGCGAGCGGACGCTGTCGATTGCGTTCTGCCACATGCTGGGCTTCTTGGGCGGCGTGTGGCTCGCCACGAACCACAGCAGGGCGAAGAGAAGAAGAACCGCCGCCCCCATCAGGGCGGCGTACCTCGACGCCTTGTACAGCTTCTCGCGCCAGCGTATCTGCCTGTCCACCCAAGCCCAGTATTCGTCGTCAGAACGGAATGTCATCCCAGTCTTCATCGGAAAGCTCCTCTCCTTGTGTGTTTTGTCCAGACTCAACGAGCGGAAACTCGCCGAGTTCACAACCAGTTATCTCGGGGTACTTCTGCCCCGACACGAACCGCACAGTTATCTCCTTGACCTCGCGCAGCATCCCGGAGAACTCGTGTTCGCACACCTCCTCCGCCGTGCGCGGCATCGGGCAGTCGGGATGCGCGTGCTCTCGCCACCATTTCTCGAACTTCCTGCGTGCGTACCCCGTGTGTTCGGGACACAGCCACTCGGAGTAGTGCGTAAGGTAGTCGATGTCGTATGTGACGCGCACCGTCTTCGGCGCATCCGGCGGAGCGCCCCGCTTCTCCCACACCTGGTAGATTGTGTGCTTGACGGGAAACTTCTCAATCGTCACCTCGCCAGAGAGAATGCCAGCCCTCGCCGCAGTCGCCTCATGAGCCTTGTGCTCCGGTTCCTTGCGCGGCCATTGGTATCCGCAGGTCGGGCAGAGCATGACGGGAAGGTTCACGATTGTGCGGCAGTTGGGACACTCCTTGGCGAGCGGTCCGCCTCCGCCCTGGCCGGGTTCCTTGACCCGTATCATGTCGATCGGCCCGTGACGCTCGATGTTGCGTCCGTAGTCGAGGACAAGACACTCGGTCTTGCCAGTCTCGGGCGACAGTCGAAAGCCACGCCCCACCATCTGCACCAGAAGCCCTGGCGAATTGGTGGGGCGCAGCAATGCGATGGTGTCGAGGCGAGGAATGTCAGTCCCCGTAGTCAACACAGACACATTGCAGCAGTACCTGAGCGGCGGCTTGTCCGCGAAGAGGTCGGCTTTCACCGTCTCGCCGCGAAGCCGACGGATCGTCTCCTCGCGTTCGAGGTCGGGCATGTCGCCCGTGACGATTGCACACTCCTCGCCGGAGAACTTCGCAATCTGCGCCGCAACCTTCTTGCAGTGGGCGATTGAGGTGCAGAAGATGAGGCAAGCCTTGCGGTCTTTTGTAAGCTCGACGATCTCGTTGCAGGCGGACGTCACAAGACGATCCTCGCCCATCAGCTTCTCAACGTCCTCGGCGACGAACTCGCCAGCGCGGATGTGCAAGCCCTCGGTATTCGCCTTGACCTTGCCAGCCCTCGCCGTGATGTTCGAGATGTAGCCACGGTTGATGAGTTCCTTGACCCCGATCTCGTAGCACACCTCGTTCAGGAGATTTTCAGGCTTGCAGATAAGCCCGCCCTGCGTCCTGTAGGGAGTGGCCGTCCAGCCGACAAGCCGGACGCGGGGATTGACCCGCTTCGCGGCTTCAAGGAAAGTACGGTAGCGTCCCTCGCCGTCAGGCGGCACCATGTGTACTTCGTCGATCATGACGAGATCGAACGGCTTGAACGCCTCGATCTTGTTGTACACCGACTGGATGCCGGCGACGACTACAGGTTGCTGCGTGTCGCGGCTATCGAGCCCTGCCGAATACACGCCGACAGGGAGGTCGGGACAGATGGACTTGAGCTTCCCCGCGTTCTGCTCGACCAGCTCCTTGACGTGTGCGAGTATCATCACGCGCCCGTTCCACTTCGTCACGGCGTCCTTCGCCACCTGCGCAATGCAGAGGCTCTTGCCGCCCGCCGTGGGAATCACAACGCAGGGATTCGTGTCCTTTTCGCGGAGGTGCTGGTACACGGATTCAACCGCGTCGCTCTGGTAGGGGCGCAATGTGTACATGGACAAGTCCCTCCGGGATTGGTTCCAGCATCTCCATGTGGAGACGCTTGACGAGTGAGTCGTCCTCCATTACGCCCGCGTTGACGAGCGAGTCCAGGAGGCATTTGAGGATGTTGTCGATGTCGCGCCTCCTCCTGTCGGGAGGATAGCAGTCGAGGGACAACGCAACCGCCCCGGAGAACTTGTCGAAAAGCCCTCCGAGGCGGCTCACCGCAATTCGGCGGTATTTGCGACCCTCGCGGCTGATGAGGACGCAATGCCCGACGTGGCGGTAGTAGCGGTTTACGCTGGGCGGCCAGGGGAGGTCGAACTCTACCGCACCCACGGCGCGGCCCCCGACGCCTGCGGCGACTTCTGCACCGGCTGCTGTGTCTGCGCGGACTTCGCCTTGTACGCCTTGATGACGTTCTTCGTCGGGTCGTTCCTGTCGAGGCCGACCGTAATGAGGAGCGGGAGGTTGTGGAGCTGTACGGTATCCTCCAGCTCGGTTACTCCGACCGCCTTGCAGAGGCTCGCCAGCTCCTCGCGCCCGATCTGCTGCGCCTTCGCGCTCGCGTTCTCGTAGTTGATCCACGCGAACACCTTGCGTCCCTTGGCCGGACCCTCGGAGAGGATCTCGAACGTGAGGTTGATGCCGATGCCGGTGCCGGACTTGGTGGCCCTCGTCTCCGAGTCGGTCACGACCGCCTCGTAGGTGCCGGAGGGGATTGCGTCGCGGGAGGTAGTGTCGACCTCGGCCGCATTGAACTTCAGTTGTGCCATGATAGGCTCCTTTCCTGTTTTCGTTTGGGCATGAAAAAAGGGAACCCGCGCCACAAGGCACGGATTCCCCGTTTTCAAAGTCAGATTGTTGCGTTACTTCTTCGATCCCGCCTTCATGCCGTCCATGAAGGCCTGCCACGAGAGAGCCATCTCGCTCGGAAGCGAATAGCGGTTCTTCGCGTTGCAGGCGGGCGAGCCGTTCGTGCGGAGGATTCGCTCGCCACCATCGGCACCGACGGGTGCTGCCTTGCCGGTCGTGGAGTCCACGCGCATCCTGCGAGTGGCGAACAGCACAGCGTCCGCCCACTCGCACACGAGCGAGTTCGCAGACTTGTGGAGACGCGGCTGGTAGCGGTCGTAGGCGGGATGCTCCGGGTCCTCGAAGCGCTCGACCTTGGCGTGTGCAACAAGAATCACAGCCATCTGCTTGCGTGCGCGGATCTCGTTCAGGAGCTTCACGATCTCGCGCCAATATGTGAGCGCGTAGGTGTACCCCTTGCCGTAGCCTCCGTCGGCCTTTTCGATGGACTTGACGCCGTAGTCGGCGCACACGCGGTCCCAGATGAGACGCTCAAGCCAGTCGAGCGAGTCGATGCACAGCGTCGCGTAGTCGTGTTCGCCGTCGCGGATTGCCTTGAGCTGCTCCACGACCTCCGCGTAAGAGGTGCAAAGCGGGAACTTCGCGCAGTCAATCTCACTCAAACCATCTTCGGTCTGAATGAAGATCGGCTTTGGCGATGAGGCGGCGAAGGTGGACTTCCCCACTCCCTCGCTGCCGTAGATCATGATGCGGGGAGGCTGCTGCGCCTTGCCCGTTGTTATCGTCTCCAGTAGGTTCATCTGTTGTTCCTTTTTTCGGGTGTATGAAAAAGGCGGGCGATGGAATACCGCCCGCCAAATTGAATAGTGGATGGTTGATGGAGGCTACACGTCGAGAATACGCATATCCTCCGTGCGCGTAGGCCAGACGTTCTCGCGGCGGCACTTGCGGAGTTCCGCAATCGCACGCTCGTTCTCAAGGGCGCAAGCCTCAAGTATGCCGTCGGTGAGCTTCCACACGCCGCAGCGCATCGGCTCGCGCTTCTCGACTGCGATGAGGTAGCAGTCGGCGACGACCTCGCCCTCGCTTGCGGTGCACAAGACCTCGCGGTAGAACGCCATCTGCTGCGGATAGCCGAAACGCCGCGCGTCGCCCTCGAAGTAGTCGAGCGTCTCGCAGGTCTTAAGGTCGCAGATGACCGGGCGTCCATCGTAGTCTGCGCGGAACCAGTCCATGCGTATCTGGCATGGCTCGTCGCAGTAGTGTGTGCGAACGGTCTGCTCGGCGACGCCGTCGTCCAGCAGCTCGCGGGCGACGGGATGCGCCCACACGCTCTCGCGGAGCTTCGACATGAAGGCGAAGTCGGGACCGCCCACGACGTCCTTCGTCTGCGCCGCCGCCCACTCCTTGTACGCCTTCGTGAGCTTCCCGAACGGCTCGCCGGTCTTCGGGTTGACCGGCCCGTCGCTCACCATGAACTCCTCGTCGAACTTCGAGCGTCCCTCAAGAACAAGGGTATGGACGGCGCGTCCGACTGCAAGCGCAGTCGACTCCGTAGGCTCGATCTCGCCGTTCATCTTCTTCTTGTAGAGAAGAGGCGACTTCCTGAAATCGCCGAGCAGATGGCTGGAGAGGAACTTCCCGTCCCTCGCCGCCTGATGGTACTCGTCGGACGGCACGTCCGCAAAGAATGGTAGGCTGTTTTTCATTGTCTTCCTTTCTGTGAGGTGAAAAAGAGCGAGACATGGCGGCGCGGAAAGTATGGAATCATTACGAAACCGACAATGGAATCAAAGGCGACGCCATGTCTCGTCCCCACTCTCTTATACGACAAACGGTACACGGTTTTAACGGACAATTTTCTGGAATCGAAGGTCGGCGGACTCCCACCCAGATTCATCGACAACCTGCTCCTCCCTAGCCGCAGCATCCCGGCGAAACACCTGCTACTTTGTTGAAATATGAAATACTACATTGCTGTTAGACGGCATTTTTTGGTATAATATATGTCACTTGCATATAAAAACACATGACAAGAGAAGCCAAGCATGACTACAACGCTTAGACTCAACGACGATTTGAAACGCGCCTGCGACGCGATCCTCGATGACATCGGGATCTCGTTCAGCGCAGCTGTGACCATTTTCATGAACGAGGTCGTAAGAACCGGCGGCATCCCGTTCATGGTGCGCTCGCCCAAGGCCGTCGGCCCGGCAAAGGATATGCAGACCAAGCCGGAGCCTGACAGCGAAAAGCGGCAGGAGGAGTGACATGACAACAGCCCCTACCATCAACATACAGCATCTTGGAATTCTGTCTGCCGTCCTTGATATGGACGATGACGGATGTGCCGTTGCGGTTGACGAGGTTGCGAACACAAGCAGCGCAAATGGACTGTCCATTGCTGATGTCCAGAAGAAAGTCAAGGCTTATTTCCATCTTACGGCGAATGACAATATCCAACGCTATATGATGGAATGCTTGATGTGGATCGCCCAAAAAACAGACCGCGACAAAAGCACAACAATCTCCTATTGCGAGTGGACTACAGAAAGTCGCCAGATCATTTCAAGAATCTACACCAAACGATTGATAGACTATTTCTCGAAATGTTCAATAGACGAGCGAGCAAGGGAAATGGCTGCAGTAAGTTCACAAGACCCCTTGTTCATTAGGCACATCGAATTGCTTGGGGAAGAGGGACTACCTCTACTCACCAGGGCACTTGAGGCTTACTGCTCTGCCGAAATGAACAGGCAAAAGTGGTACGAATATGAGTTGTACAACGAAGACGATCTCATGGAATATGAGAGCCGGCTGCTGAATAAGCACGATGAAATCTTCAACAGGGCGCACAACCCTGGGCAAAGCGACGAGGCAAGAGGCGCAGAAACGCTAAGGATGTGCAGCAGCCAGGGAGACGCAATCCCGCTTGCAGACAAACCGACCCAGGGAAGAATGGCAGAAGGAACGTATCATCGCATTGCCAACAAAGGCGACACGATTGGATGGCATCCGCAATGGCCGGATAAGATCAAGAGGGACTGAGGCAGCATGAAAGCAGATAGTAGTCTTCTCGTTGATGAGTACCGCACATGGCACACGCCTGTTATTGGCGCGTATCTGCTATACCTTTTCACGGAGGCGTACAAGGGAAGCCATCCAGAAGGACGCGCACCCATCGTCATCCTACATTTCATAGCCGCTGCAATCCTTACCGATGATGCGCTCGCCGACAAGCTAAAACGGAAAACATCTCTCGTCCAATATGTGCGACACGCCCGAAATGGCGACACGTCGCTCCACTTTATGAAACTGCACGAGCGCACGCGTTCTCGCTTTTCGTACACAGCCAGAGCTATTGACATCGCGGTTGCGGGCGGATATCTCAAATGGGACGTGGACTCGGCGAGCCTAACCGCCTGCAAATTGGCAAGCAGACCGGGAAGCGGGGACTTCAAAACAGGGCGCATCAAAGAGCTTGGCGAACGCGCAAAACTTCTTGGGCGCATCATGGCAAGGACAACATTGCCCAAAACGGCAGAACTATTAGGAGTGTCGCTATAATGCAATTCCAAATCGATCGCATTATCGTATGGCCGAAAGACGACAGTCTGAGGAGGAACGAGGTCTTGTTCCAAAGGAACACGGTCAATGTCATCTCGGGAGCATCAAGAACTGGGAAATCCGCGATCTGCGGTTTGATTGATTACTGCATGGGCAGCAAGGAGTGTTCGATCCCAGTCGGCGTCGTGCGGGACAACGCTGCGTGGTATGGCATCGTAGCACACACAGCCGAAGGACGAATACTGTTCGCGAGGCGGAATCCTGCAGACAAGGAAAAAACAAGTTTGGACTGCCGGATCATACCAATATTAGCGGACAGCGACATCCCTGATTCGATAAGAGAAGAGCCGAACCGTGAGAATACAGACGACGTGGTTCAAAAGTTGTCGCGCCTCGCTGGGATTACAGACGTTGGCAGGGAGGACACCCCCGGAAGGACAAATGACGACGGCCATTTGAGCTTCAGGGACATAGCGCATATGCTATTCCAAGTTCAAGACATCATGACAAGTCGCTATATGCTGTTCTACAAGTTGCACGTTTCATTCAGCAGGGACAAGCTAAGGGACTGGTTTAATTTCATCATAGGCGCGGAAACACTTATGGAGGTGCTGAAGCGCAAAGAAGTAAAAGCGCTGCGCCTAAAGCTCGATACTTTACAGGACAATTACGAACGAGCCAAAAATGCAGCGAATGTTTTTCTGTCATCCATCCGAGACAAGATGGTGGAGGCTGTTAAGTTTGGCCTTTGCCCTGCCGATGGTCTGCCAGAAGACCACGACAAGCTGATAGCACTTGCTACCAAGATTGCGCAAGACAGCGGAGACACTCAAACTAAGGCAAGCTCAGAGACGCTAAAGGCATACCGAAAGGAAATCCGCACCCTCAAGAAACAAAACGAATTTCTGGATTCCGAAATCCGCAGGGTAAACAAGGAAATGTCGGAATTCGAGTCTCTCATCGAAAACCTGAACCTTTACAATAGTGCAAATGCCGCAAAGAAGGAGCGTTTGAAGATTGCCAAGTGGATGCGGGAGAATTGGCATGATGCCGGCGAATGCACAGCATCAGGAAAAGATGGTTACAACAAAGCTGTTGCCGAGCTAGACAAGATTTGCTCCGTCGTCCAGCGATGCGAAGATGCGGCTTCCGCGACAAGTGCCGTAAATCCTCAAGACATCTCAGAGTACCAGAACCTAAAGCGGCGCAGCGAAGAGTTGATTGAGACATTAAGGCGGAACGAGCAGCAAATCAAGGCGCTCCAAAACACGCAAGTCTCTGTGCAGTCCGTTAAAATGAACCAGCTAATCGGTGAAATTAGACAAGTCATTGCTACTGCCGAACACATCAAGGAACACGAGGGCATCTATAAGCAAATCTCGGAAGTAAAAGCGCAGTTGGACGCGGCGACAAAAGAATGCGATGAGGGAGCAATCCGGGCAAGGGCGAAGGAGAGAATAGAGGCTATCCAGCGAATTGCACTCGAACGGCTTAATTCGCTTGACTGCGAAGACGAGTACAGGATGAATCCTCCGATCTTCGACAAGAACGAAATGAATTTGTCGGTCGTGGATTCCCACGGCTCCAGGCATAATCTTAGCGAGGTCGGAAGTGCTTCAAACTGGGTGTCAATGCACATCGCATTTTCCTGCGCATTCCAGGAGTTCTTCTCAAAAATGGCAGCGCCGGCTTCGTGCGTGCCGAATTTCATGGTATTTGACCAGCCAAGCCAAGTGTATTTTCCGGCTGTGTCAAATCTAAGGCAAGGAAACCAATACGACGAGATTTTGAAGAACCTCGACAATGTCAAGCTTGATAGCGATGACAGGGAGAGCGTGAGAAAGATATTCTCAACGCTTTCGCATTCAACAAGAGATTCCAATTTCCACTGGCAAGCCATCGTTCTTGAACACGCAGGCGAGGATGTTTACGGCAATGTTGATGGCGTTGTCGAATGCGCGAACTGGCATAATGGCGATGCATTGATTCCGAAGGCTTGGTACGAAAAACCTAACACGGCAGAGATTTAGTCATGGAGAATCCATCTTCATATAAAGCGATTGGGGACCTCGCAAAGTGCATCGGCAATCTTTCTGCTAGACTTGACGCTGGATCAACTCCGCCCGAGGTTCTTCTTTCGCCGAAGCAACCAGTATTCTCGCTCCTGACGACATTGTTGCCAACCATTGCCGATGACAAATCTTTGGGAAGAACAGAACAGCTCGAATGTGCAAAGCTTGATCAAGCAATGCAGGGGTTGTTCAAGAAATGCAAAATTCTCGCGGGAATGGCACTCGCGAAAGACATATCGCTGTCCTGGTCATCCATATACGCAATTCTAAAGCGAGGCAATCGAGACGAAGCATCGGGAGAATCCATCGCGATGTTGATGACCGAAATTACAGACAGGCTCTCTGAGTTTTGCAACTGCAGCAAAGCAAAGAAGAAATCTGTGCGCAAGTCTCGAATGGGCAGTGGACTACGCGGCACAAAAACAAAGAAAATGGACGATCAACTATCGGACTTCAAGGCGTGGCTCCTTGACAATCCGGCTAAGGATACTGACAAAACCAAAACCATCGGAGCAAGAGCGACCCAATACTGGAACCAAAACAAGAAGGCCATGACAAAAGCGGCAAAAGAAATCGGCGAAAAACGTGGCTACTCAAATGCCAAAGCCCTCGCTCAATCCTATCGTAAGACGAAATAGTACTACGCAATTCCCGTTTTCAGCGTAGTAGTTTTCCTAACTACGCTACTATTCCGAACCTCATAAACCCCAGCTTTTGCTGGGGTTTTTCGTTATTTTCAGTTCTCCATCAATCACAAACAAACAACTTTACTACGCCGAGATTTATCTTATTCGCGTGATTCGGGGCAATGCGCCTACCGTCGCACAGTGCGACAGCGGGGACTGCAAAACCCACGAATTGCAGAATAGGAAACATAATGGCAAAGAGTTATGCTCCCGTCAGGAGCAAACGGCAAAAACGCGGTACGATGGCAGGGTTCTATCGCCGCTGCGAAGCATTCTATGCTCAGATCGATTGGGATCTTGAATGCGAAAGACGCAGACGCGTAGACTGGAAATGCACCCAAAACAAACCGGCACTCCCTAAGTCTGGCACGGAGGGAATGCATATCGACAAAAGCCTTGTCGGGCTTCTTCTTGAAAAGAAGGAGGCGTGACATGGCGACTCCCAATAGAAATGCCAAACGCTGGCCGTCCCGTCTTGCAGGCTCAGCTTCTTGCCTTCACAAGGAGATTGTCTCTCCAGGCTCATACTGCACAGTTCCAATCTGCGGATCGGAACTAGACCTGTCGGATGACATCTGCGAGAGCGAGCGCAGCCTCGAAGCGTTCGAGGAGTTGGTCAACAACGACGCCTTCATGGAGAGGCGTTTCTCCGCTATCTGCGACATGCACGGCGGAAGATGCTGGGAGGTGGCGCGATGAAAGTTCCCGCCATTTCAATTCGCGTCCGCACCTACTTGCGGACCGGCTCTGGAGAGCATCTCGTCTCCGACAGGGTTCTCAAGCCGCTGACTGCGGCGGAGCGTCGCCAGGGAATGCGCGACGAACTGCGCGAATACATCGAAAAGCACGGCATCCCCGGCACTAAGCGCAAGGGGAAGCGGCGATACAAGCCAAGCGCACGCGAACTCGACTGCGGAGCGGACACATCGTTGAACATGGCATTCGACGCCGACGGGGTTCCGTCCACGGAGGATCAGGAGGCGATGTACAAGATGATGCGCTCGCACCTCTCCCTCGTCGCAAGCGATCTCGCGGCAAGCGGGGTCATATCGTTCAGCGACGTCCAAGACGCGGAGATGCAGTTCTTCGGCGTCTGCCGAGACTCTCTGGCGAAATGGGACCCGCAGAAGGCCAGCCTCAAGACATTCCTGTACGAATGCGTCGCAAACGCGAAGCTCGACTTCGTGAAGTCGATCAAGCGCGCGAAACGTTCGTTTTCGCATACGCACATCCCCATAGAAAACGAGGCTACCGACGGCGATGCCGAGGCGGGCAGGGACGATTCTCTGAATGGAACCGTCAACGAGGAGGCTCTGTGTGACCGCCATGCGCTTGAGCGGATGGAGTTCATGTGGGCACTCCACGATTTCGTGGCGCTACTCGACCCAGACGAGAAGCTCGCGCTTGACTACCTTCTGCACGACCACACGCAGGATGAGACCGCAAAGTGGATGGGCTGCACGCTCATGCAGTTCCGCCGCCACATACTGCAGTCACTCCAGATGAAGGCAGTTCTATGCGGCTTTACACCCCACAATGGCTCGGAAATTTGCAAAGGATAGGGGGCAATGATGAAAACATCAGATTTATCAACATTCCCACTTGATATATCCCCCGTCATTACGGCATCATATCGGTCGGAAAGCATGAAAGGCGAAATGGAAGACGACATTCGACATGAGATCGACCGACTCGCAGCGCTCGACCACGAGGCGCTGAAGATGGAATATCTCTCCCGTTTCGGCGGCACGGCGACCTTCGGCGATGTCTTCATGCGCCGCCGCCTTGCGCAGCAAATCCAGGAGGATCGGCTCGGTGGCCTCACCGCCACGGAAATCGAACTGCTCGCGCGGGTCGCCCGCAAGGACGGACGCGCAAACCCACGCGCCACGCGCAAGGCGAACCCCGCCGTGCGCGGCGTCACCTACACCCGGATGTATAAGGGACGCCTCGTCGCCGTGACGGCAGCGGGACACGGGCAGTTCGAGTACGAAGGACAGCTCTATCCGTCCCTCACGGCCTGCGTCAAGGCAATCACGGGGACTCACTACTCTGGACGCAAGTTCTTCAGACTTGGAGGCGAGCCATGCAGCAGGTAATACGGTGTGCCGTCTACACGCGCAAGAGCGTGGAGGAGGGGCTAGAGCAGGAGTTCAACACGCTCGATGCCCAGCGGATGGCTTGCGAGGCTTATATCGCCGCCAAGCGTCTTGAAGGCTGGACGTGTCTTCCCGACCGCTACGACGACGGCGGCTATTCCGGAGGCAACCTGAAGCGTCCCGCGTTCCAGAGACTGATGGACGATGTCCGCGCCGGCTGTGTGGACATGATAGTCTGCTACAAGATCGACCGACTCTCCCGCTCGCTCCTGGACTTCACGCAGGTCTTCAACGAGCTGGAGAAGCACCACGTCTCGTTCTCGTGTGTCACGCAGGAGCTGAACACCTCGACCTCGATGGGGAGGATGTGCATGAACCTCCTCATGACATTCGCGCAGTTCGAGCGGGAGCTTGCCTCAGAACGCACGTCGGACAAGATGGCGGCAACGAGGCGCAAGGGAATCTGGCCGGGCGGGACGGTACCATATGGCTACAAACGAATCGAGAAGCGGCTCGTCGTCGATCCAGACACAGCCCCGAACGTCGTGAAGATCTTCGAGTGGTATCTCGAACTCGGGACGCCAAAGCTCGTCGCCAAGCGCCTCACCGAGAACGGCATACTCCGCTTCCCGGAGAGGAACAAGCCATTCGACACGGTAATGGTCGCGACAGCGCTCCGCAACTGCGTCTACATCGGTCGTGTCCCGCTGAAGAACGAATCCTTCAAAGGCATACACGAACCCATCATCGACATGGATCTGTGGGACAAGGTGGCGGCCCGGCTGAAGAACGTCGAGTTCAAGCCGAGGACGGAGCGGCGCGCCACCTCTCCGGCACTGCTGACAGGGCTTCTCCGCTGCGGACATTGCGGCGACGCGCTCTCCTACACCTGGACTGGCAAGAACCGCAGCGGACAAATCCGCTACGGATACTACACGTGCCGAAAGGACATGAGGCGCGGTGTCTCGACCTGCTCGGTAAAGTCCGTTCCGGCACAACTGATCGAGCCGCTTGTCGAGTCCGAGGCGGTCGCGTTCCTAAAGACCCCGACAATGCTCCGCGCCCTCGCGGGGGAACGCCATATCTCGCCGTTCGAGATGCGAAGGCAGCTCGACTCGCCAGAGGAGTTTTGGACGTCCCTGACGCCGGCCGCCAAGCGCGAACTGCTATCAAGAATCATAGAAACTGTGACGGTCTACGAATCGTCCGTCGACATAAAGTTCAAGGTAAAGGGCGACAAACGCCTCATGGAGGAGTTCAAGAATGAACATCATGGAAACTGAAGACGGGAACGTCCTAGTATCGATTCCGATCCGCTTTCAGACCGTCTGCGGACGCAGGCGGCTCGTCGTCGTCGGGCAAGGCGAGGTGAACGACATCGACCTTGACGAATCGGGGACGCTCATACGATTGTTCGCCCGCGCACGGGAATGGACACGGCTTCTCGAAAGCGGGGCGTTCGCCGACGTGAAGGAGCTTGCGGAGGGGTTGAAGATGGACCGACCATACGTGGTTCGCGTCCTCCGCCTCGCCAATCTTTCGCCGAAGATACTCCGTGCGGTCATAGCCAAGGAACTTCCAGACGATTTCTCGACCGAGCGGCTCTTCAACATCAAGAGCGACCTCTGGAGCGAACAGGAGAGGGAGATAGGCCTCGCATAGCCGATCCACGTCATCCAATGCTTCCTGCGGCATGGTCTTTTGACCATGCCGTTTCTGTCTCGTGTGCATTTGCACACATTCCCGACATAAAGTTCTCTTTGCGCCCAAAATCGGTCTATGAAAGAATGCGCGCATACCAGACTTGAAGTTTGCATAGGGAATCGGAGAAACGGGCGTTTTCCCTCGAAAACGTCGTGTTGACTAAAGTCACGCGGCGGAGATACAAAAGGGGCGAAAAAGCCCTGGTAAAGCCCCGCAGCGGGGTTTCCGCCACACACGGCAGAGAACTCGCCAAAAGCAAAACAGCCCCGTGTATTGGGCTTTATACGCAAATCTATGAAAAAGAAAAAATCGGAGTTCTCTCCGATTTCGATGGAATTTGGTGGCCAGGAGCGGGATCGAACCGCTGACACACGGATTTTCAGTCCGTTGCTCTACCAACTGAGCTACCTAGCCGCACCTTTGGCCGAAATGGTAGGGGCGCAGGGATTCGAACCCTGGACCCAGTGATTAAGAGTCACTTGCTCTACCAGCTGAGCTACGCCCCCATTTCACTGTTTTGGAGCGAGGAACGGGATTCGAACCCGCGACAACCACCTTGGCAAGGTGGCACTCTACCAACTGAGTTATCCTCGCTTTGAAAACGAACAATAGTATATCACATTCCCACCATAAAAAGCAAGAGGGAATTTTGATTTTTTTAGTGGGCTGCCCTGAAGGCCGAAAACGCTATCATCAGGAAGCCGACGACGGAGAGGAGATCGGGCGTCTGCGAGAAGAACAGATAGCCCAGCGCGGCGGTGAAGACGACGTTGGAGTAGTCGTAGACGGCGACCTCCCGCGGCGGCGCGAAGCGATACGCGGCGGTGACGCCGAACTGCCCTATCGCCGCGCCGCATCCCGCGCCGAGCATTATCAGGAACTGCCTCCACGTCATCGGGTCGACGCCGGCCGCCATGAAAGGCAGCGACGCCACGCAGGAGAACGCGCTGAAGAAGAACACTATGAAGGAGCCGTCCACGCGCATGACCCCCAGCTCCCTCACGCACGTGTACGCGATCCCGGCGCCGAGCCCCCCGGCGAGGGCGCACAGCGTCGCGAACGTATCCGCGCCCCTGAAGCCGGGTTTCATCACGAGCATGACGCCGACGAACGCCGCGACGAGGCACAGCGCCTGGTGGAGGCGCACCCTCTCGCGCAGGAACACCCAGGAAAGCGCGACGGCGAAGATCGGCGCCGTCTTGTTGAGCGCCATGGCCTCGCCTACAGGAATCCTGGACAGCGCGTAGAAGTTGCCGAATATGCCGATGCACCCGGCGACGGAACGCGTCAGCACAAGCGCCCACGCCTTTCCCGGAAGGCGCGGAAAAGCGGCCTTCATCCCGCCCTCGCCCCTGACCAGGACAACGCCGGCGATTACAAGCGCGACGAGATTCCTGAACAGGCTCTTCTGGAAGCTGGAGACAGGCCCGCCGTAGTCGTCGCAAAGCCTGACGAACGCCGCCATCAGCGCGAAGCCGAATGCACTCGCCAGAATCGCGAGGATGCCCTTTGCGCGAGCAGTCATCGCCTGTTGGTCCTGGCATCCGCCAAGGTCAGGCCTACACGCTTCATCCGGTAGTTCATCATCCTAGGCGAGACGCCGAGTTCGCGTCCGGCGGAGGAGATGTTCCCGCCGTGCCTGGCCAGGGCCGCCTCAAGCACCCTTCTCTCAAACGCGAGTATCTGCTCGTCGAGCGGACGGCTGGCGTCCTCAGGGTGGAACGGATCCTCCTCCAGTCCCTCCTTCTGGATGACGGGCGGGAGGTTGTACGTGCGTATCGTGCCGTCCCTCGCGGTCAGCACCGCCCTCTCGATGCAGTTCTCCAGCTCCCGGACGTTCCCCGGCCACGAATACGCCTCGAGCATGCTCATCGCCGGCGCGGATATGCGGCTTATCGACTTCTTGTACTTGGCGTTCATCTTGTCGAGGAAGCGCTCGGCGAGGAGCGCGACGTCGCCCGCGCGCCTGGACAGCGGCGGCATCGCTATCGGAAACACCGAAAGCCTGTAGTAGAGGTCCTCGCGGAAGAGCTTGCGCTCCATCAGCTCCTCGAGGTTGCGGCTCGTCGCGGCGATGAACCTGACGTCGCTGCGCAGCACCTCGTTGGAGCCCACGCGCGAGAAGGTGCGCTCCTGCAGGAACCTGAGGAGCTTGACCTGGACGGGTATGGAAAGGTCGCCCACCTCGTCGAGGAAGAGCGTGCCGCCGTTGGCGGACTCCGCGCGCCCGATGCGCCGCTCGCGCGCGTCGGTGAACGCGCCCTTCTCGTGTCCGAAGAGCTCCGACTCGACGAGCGCCTCAGGAAGCGCGGCGCAGTTCAGCACGACGAACGGCTTGTCCCTGCGCGGTGAGAGGGACTGTATGGCGCGCGCCACGAGCTCCTTGCCCGTGCCGCTCTCGCCGCGTATGAGCACCGTAGCGTCGCTTGGCGCGACCTGGCGTATAAGCTCGTAGACCGTGCGCATCTCGCGGCAGTCGCCGACGAGCTCGCCCGGCCAGGTGGTCAGCATGTCGCGAAGCCGCCTGTTCTCCTCGACGAGGGCGTCGCGTTCGGCGCGCTCCTCGCGGTACACAGCCGCCGCGTCGGCCGTCATCTCGGCTATGATGCAGAGAAGCGCGACGTCGCGCCCGAGGGACGTCGTGTCGCCGCGCATCTCGCGGTCCGCCGAGAGCGTGCCGATCACCTGCCCGTGCTGGATGAGCGGGACGCAGACGAACGACAGCGCCTTCGCGGCGTCGCGCGCGCCGGTCCTGTTCAGGAACCGCCTGTCGGCGCGGATGTCGGGGACGACCTCCGGGCGGCCGGTCTTCGCGACAATCCCCGTGACGCCCTCTCCGATGCGGTACCGCCCGAGGGCCCGCTCCTCGGCGTTCAGCGAGGAAGTCGCCTCAATCCTCAGCTCGTCGCCCTCGAGCAGGCAGAAAGTCCCGCGCAGCATCCCCATGCTGCGCTCGAGTATCTTGAGCACATGGTCGAGGAGGCGCTTGACGTTCCTCTCGCGGACGATGGCGGAGGCGATCTCCTGGAGAACCTCCACCTCGTGCGGCACCGCCGGCGTTGAACCTTTCATGCCCAGAGCTTCTCGAGGGCGTAGTACGCCCTGGCCTCGGGAGAGAACACGTGGACCACGATGTCGATGTAGTCCACGACTATCCATCCGGACTCCGGGTCGCCCGACGTGCGGTAGCTCGCGACGCCCAGCGCCTTCATGGCGGCCTGCGTCTCCGCAATCAGCGCCTTGAGATGCGGCGCGGCGGCGCCCGTCGCGACGATAAAGCAGTCCGCCAGCTGGCTCTTGCCCCTGACGTCGTACACCTTTATGTCCGTGCCCTTGCGCTCCTCGAGCGCCTTCACGATTGCCTGTGTCTGTTCTTCTATTGTCATATTGCGGACATTATACCACAACAAAGCCTTGTTGTCACAACTTCCGTGCATCATTCCTCTTCGTCGGAATTCGCACATACGAGCATTGCACCGCAAATTTCCCCGTGGCGTTATGGGGTTGTCAGCTTTTGACGAAGGCCCGGAAGTAGTCGATCGTCTTGGCGAGGCCCTCGGAGAGCGGCACCTTCGGCTCCCAGCCGAGCAGCTCCTTCGCGAGCGTGATGTCGGGCTTGCGGCGCTTCGGGTCGTCGGCCGGGAGCGGGCGGAACACCAGCTTCGACTTCGACTCCGGAAGGAGCCTCAGCGTCTCCTCGGCGAGCTGCTTGATCGTGTACTCGCCAGGGTTGCCGGTGTTGACGACGGGCGCGCCGAGGCCGTGCCGCTCGCAGAAGGCGTCGACCTCCTCGCGGGGCAGCGACATGTAGCGGCGGATCGCCTCGATCAGGTCGTCGCAGTACTGGAAGCTGCGCGTCTGGAGACCGTCGCCGAAGAGCGTGATGTCCTCGTTCTGCAGCGCCTGCATTATAAAGTTGGAGATGACGCGTCCGTCCTTCGGATGCATGTTCGGCCCGTAGGTGTTGAAGATGCGGACCATGCGGGCGTCGACGTTGTACTCGCGCCTGTAGTCGGCGACGAGCGTCTCCGCGCAGCGCTTGCCCTCGTCGTAGCAGCTCCTCACGCCGATCGTGTTCACGTTGCCCCAGTAGCTCTCGACCTGCGGATGGACGAGCGGGTCGCCGTACACCTCGCTCGTGGAGGTGTGTATGAGGCGCGCCTTCGTCTTGAGCGCGAGGTCAAGCATGTTCATTATGCCGAGGACGCTTGACTTGATCGTCTCGACGGGGTTGTGCTGGTAGTGGATGGGGCTCGCCGGGCACGCGAGGTTGTATATCTCGTCGAACTGCCCCCAGTACGGCTGCGTGACGTCGTGGAGGACGAACGAGAAGCGCCTGTTGCCAAGGAGGTCCTCGATGTTCCTCTTCGTGCCGGTGAACAGGTTGTCCAGCGCCGTCACTTCGTATCCGTCGTCAAGGAGCCTCCTGCACAGGTGGCTCCCCAGGAATCCCGCCGCGCCCGTGACGAGCGCCTTCTTTGGTAGTTCTAGTCTCATGGTTGGTCGTTAGTGGGTAGTCGTTTAGTGGGTAGTAGTTAGTGGGTAGTCGTTAGTGGGTAGTCGTTAGTCATTAGTGGATAGTGGTTAGTGGGTAGTGGATAGTGGCTAGTGGGTAGTCGTCAGGAGGCGGGGACGAGCGACGCCTCCTGCGACGCGAGGAACTCGCGGGCGAGGGATAACCCGTCGACGGACTCCAGGCCGCCGACGGCGTCGGCGAGTTCCGAGCGCGAGATGGTGTACTCCTCCGCGCCTTTTTTGTGGGTGAAGGTCAAGTCGAAGTCCCCGGGGTAGTTGAAGAGCATCAGCACGGCCTCGACGAGGTCGCCCATCGGCGGGAGGTCTATGTGCCTCGCCGAGAACGAATACGAAAGCTCGGTGCCGACGCCCTTCTCGGACTTGAGCGACACGGCGCCGTCGGTCGACTCGCATATCTGCTTCAGGATCGGGAGCCCCAGCCCGACCTTGCGCTTGTCGTGCTTGCCGGGCTCGGTGTAGAACGGATTGAACGCGCGCGCCTGGGTCGCCTCGTCCATCCCCTTCCCGTCGTCCTTGATCCTGACGGCGATCGTCGCGCCGTCCTCGACGATCTCCAGCGAGACGTTCCTGGCGCCGGCCTCTATCGAGTTCTGCGCGGTGTCCGCTATCACGTCCGCAAGTGTTGCATGCATCCCCCCACCGCCTTTCTAGAACGAGACAAGCCGCGGCGAGATCGTCGTCGCGCGTGACGCGAACGCCGCCTTCAGCGAGGCAACGGAGAATTCCGCGAGGTCCGCCTCGGTCCAGACCCTCGCGACGTCGTCAAGGTTGTGCGCGTCGGAGCTCCGCGTGACGGCGTAGCCGTCGGCCTTCGCCATCCAGGCCGACTCGTCGGCGGTGCGCGAGAGCTCCACGGCGTCGAACGCGCCGTCCTCCGGGATGCCGCCGAGCTGGGAGTAGACGGAGAACGCGGAGCGGTCGATGTGCGCGGCGATGTAGATCCCGCCGAGCTCGTGGCATTTCGCGGAGGTCTCCGGTATGGACCGCCTGCAGCCCATGGCGAGTATGCGCCACTCCATCTCGACGATGTCGTCGTCCCACGTCACGACGGGCTGGTCGCCGAACGTCTCCGGGTCGTTCACGCGCTTGGGCATCGCCTCGTACACCCAGTCCGTCATCGCGAGCGCCTGCTCGGTGGTGTCGAAGATGGCGAGCGTGTGGACTTCCTCGGCAGTGCAGACCTCGAGCCCGAACAGGCAGGCGAGCCCGGCGCGGCGGGCGCACTCTGCGATGGCCGGCGTGTTGCGCGCGCTCTGGTGGTCAGTGAGCGCGATGCCCCCCATGCCCGCGGCGAGAGCGCGCGCGACGATCTCGGACGGCGACATCTCGAGGTTCGCGCACGGCGACAGGCAGCTGTGGATATGGAGGTCGAACTTCATCAGTGCTTGGACGGCGGGAGTGACGACAGCGCAAGCGCGGCCTCGTACTGCGACATCGGCGTGGTGACGATCGCCACGCCCTCGCGCGCCGCGCCCTCGGCCATGTCCGGCGGCACCGGGCGCGCATGGCAGATCACTACGACCGAGCATCCGACAAGCGTGCAGACGGCGATCGTGTTCAGGTGGTTCTGGATCGTGACAAGCGCGCACGCGTCACCGGCGTGGCCCATGACGTCGGAAAGGAGGTCCCCGACGTACACCGACTCCGCGGCGGCGCCCTCGACCGGGACCGCCACCGTGCCGCCCACCTTCGCGCAGATCTCGTCGAGCGTCATGACGCGCCCCCTTCCGCTGCGGCGGGCTTCGTCCTGAACACGCACGTCACCTTCGTGAACTTGCCGACCTCGGACTGTATGTCGAACTCGTCGGAGACCCTCTTCGAGTTGGAGAGGCCCATCCCCGCGCCGAACCCGAGCGAGCGGATCCAGTCGTTCGCGGTGGACGTGCCGTCGCGGCAGGCCCACTCGATGTCGGGGATCCCCGGCCCCCTGTCCTTCGCCGTTATCGTGACGGAGTCGTCGGAGATGACGAGCACCAGCACTCCTCCGTGCGAATGGATGCAGATGTTGATCTCCAGCTCGTACGCGGCGACGGCTACGCGCCTCACGACGGTGCGGTCGATCTTGCGCTCGCGCAGGATCCCCTTGATGTCGTTCGCCGCGTGCCCTGCCCTCGAGAGGTCGTTGTGGACGACCGCCCACTCCTTGCGGTAGAAGTTCTCCTTCGCCTCCTGCGTGGCCTCCGCCTGCTTCTTCGAGGTCTTGCGCTCGAGCTTCCGTATCTCGACCGAGAGCTCGTAGAGGAGCGCGCGCATGACGTCGCGCTGCGACACGATGCCGACAAGCCTCCTGTCGGAGTCCAGCACGGGGAAGCGTCCGTATGTGTAGTTGTTGAAGTACCTCAGCGCAAACGCGAGCGGCATGCCGGCCTCGAGTACGACGAGGTTCTTCGCCATGTGGGCCTCGCAGGTCTCGTCCATCCACCCGCCGTCCAGGCCCTTGATGATGTCGTTCACGGAGATGATTCCGTAGAGCCTGTCGTTCTCGCTGACGGGCAGTCCGGATATCCTGTTCTCGCGGAGAATCCTCTGCGCGTCGCGGAGCGTCGCCTTGCGCGGGATGGAGATCACCTTGCGCTTCATGACGTCCCTGACCTTGAAGCGCTGGAGGAGCTCCATTATGATCTCGCTGGACTCCCCGGCGAGCGCCTTGGCGTCCAGGGGGGTCTTCGCGAGGATCTCGTCGTCGTTCGTGTGCTGCCCCTGGAGAATGGTGGGATTGTATTCGCCCATGTCTGCCTTGCCCCCTTGCGGCGTCCGAAGCCTCCGGGTCAGCCGCGCTCCTCGGCGAGGAACGCGTCATGGAGGCGCACGCACGCGTCGTACTTGTTGAGCGGGCTGGAGACGAGCGGTATCGAAAGGTCGTTGGCGACCTTCAGCATCGTCTCGGAGAGCGGCTTGGCGTTGTGCACGACGACGCCCATCGCCCCCACTATGTGCGCGGTCCGAATCGCCTGGTCGCTCGCAAGCGACGTCAGGAGCAGTATGTCGTCCGCGTCGTGGAGAAGCACGTCGCTCATAAGGTCGTTCGCCACGACCGCGCCGACCGCGCGCGGGCTGGACCCGTCGCCGGCCACGAGCTTTCCGTCAAGAACCTTCACTACGTCTGCTATCGTCATCTATCCCGCCTTTCCGCCACTTGGGCTGTGTGTCTGACTTATATTATCGCATATTTTCGCCGATTAGGCAACAGAATCATTTGCCCGGCAGAAGCGCGTCCACTATCCTGGCGAACGCCGACGGGCCTTCTTCGAGCGGTTTCACCATCGCATCGAGGCGCGCCGCGGCGTCCGCCCGCGCAACCGGGTCGGCGAGCCAGCGCGAGACGGCCGCCGCAGTGCGCTCAGCCGTGAAGTCCTCCTGGAGGAGCTCCGGCATCGGCGCCTCGCCCGTGCCGCCGGACTTCTCCCACATCACGTTCACGAGCCCGATGTGGCACACGCCCTTTATGACCCTGCGCGCGAACCACGCAAGCGCCGCGGAGACGCGGTAGACCAGCACCGTCGGGCACCTGGCAAGCGCCGCCTCGAGCGTCGCGGTGCCGGACGCGACGATCGCGCAGTCGGCGGCGCGCAGGACGTCCCTTGCGCCGCCGAGGCGGACCTCCACGTTCGCGCCGCCGCCGGATTCGGCGAGCAGCCCCTCGATCCTGGCCTTCGCCTCCTCGTTCGCCGCGGGCACGACGGCATGGACTTTGACAAGGCGTCCGACAGCCTCGAGCATCGTCGGGAAGTTCCTCTCGATCTCGCCAATGCGGCTTCCGGGAAGGACGGCGACGAGAGGATGCGGAAACTCGGCGCGCGCTGCGCGTCCGTCACGCGCCGACGCGGCGAACTCCTCCGCGAGCGGATGCCCGACGAACTCCGCGAAGCCGGGCCGGAACATCGCCGGCTCGAACGGAAGGAAGCAGCAGAGCCTGTCCACCGACGCCTCGATCTTGGGGATCCTCCCCGACTTCCACGCCCACACCTGCGGACACACCACGTGGACGGTCCGTATCCCGTGCACCTTGGCGAACGCCGCGAGCTTCAGGTTCATCCCCGGGTAGTCGATGGTGCACACGACGTCGGGCCGCCATTCAAGTATCGCCCGCTCCATGACCGCCTTCACGTTCAGGAAATACCGTATGCGCCGCAGCACGGCCACGAACCCCATGACGGCCAGGTCCGCCGTCTTGAAGCCGTAGTCCTCGTAGCCCCTCACCTCGTGGCCGGGCAGCATCTCGCGGATTCGCCGCGCGTAGATCTGGCCGGACTCCTCGCCGGCCAAGACAAGAATCTTCATTTAGTCAGTCCCCCGAAAAACCCTCAGCCCCCAATCAGCTCCGGACGCAGCGGCGCATGGGGCAGGCCCGACTCGACTCCGACGATCGCGATCGAATGCCTGTTCGCAAACTCGACAACCCTCTCGCGGTCGAGGAGGACGAGCCGCCCGGCCTGGAACGCGAGCGCGGTCGCGCCCGCGCGCCTCATCACCTTGAGAGTCTTCAGCCCGACGACGGGGATGTCGAAGCGCATGTCGTGCCCGACGCGCGCGGCCTTGAACACCACGCTTCCCTTCCCGCCTAGCCGCCCGCCGCGCCGTATCGCCGCGTTTGTGCCCTCGAACGCCTCGACGGCGAGGACCATCCCCGCCTTGACCATGACCGTCTGCCCGACGTCGTGCATTCCGATGTCGCGGGCCGTGTTAGCCGCGTGGTCGACGTCCGACTCCTCGGACGGCGTCAGCCCGCGCGAAGTGAGCACGCCCGCGCCCGGGATGTGTCCGTCCATGTATAGGCTCGCCGGGAGGATCGGCACGCCAACCGCCGCGAACTTCTCGGAGAGTTTCCCGAAGATCGTATGGGCGTTCTTGATTGGCAGTTCGGCAAGCCACGACTTCACCTCGTCGTCGAAACGCCCGCGGAAGAGGGAGAGCGGATTGACCTGCCCTGCGAGGATCGCGCCCTCGTAGCCGTTCTCGCCGACCCAGCGGATCCCTGCGGCGATGGAGCCGATGGTGATCCAGTGGACGTTGTCGGCGGCCTTCCAGGTCGCGCGGTCGGTCGACGAGCGGATGGCGACGACGTCCACCTGCCGGACGCCCGCCTTCTTCGCGCCCTCCACAAGCAGCCTTGGGTACGAGCCGCTTCCGGCGATTATGACGATCTTGTCCATTATGGAATTGTGGAATTCTACACTTTACATTTTACACTTTACACTTTACACTCTCTCCCTATTCCGCCTGGCGAGGTCAGCGCGGTACGCGTCGAGGTCAACCTTGGCGCGGGCGACGCCGGTCTCGACGGCGGCCCTGGCGACGGCGAAGCTCACGGTCTCGAAGAGGCGCCGGTCGAAGGGCTTGGGGATTATGTAGGAGTCGCCGAAGACGAGGTTCTCGTCGGGATAGAGCGCGGCGACGTCCGCCGGGGTCTCCTCGCGCGCGAGCGCGGCAAGCGCCTCCGCCGCGGCGACCTTCATCTCCTTGTTTATCGTGGTGGCGCGGACGTCCAGCGCGCCGCGGAAGAGGTACGGGAAGCCGAGCACGTTGTTGATCTGGTTCGGGTAGTCGCTGCGTCCGGTCACCATCACGTAGCGGCGGCCGGCGAGCGCCTCCCTGACGACGTCGGGGGATATCTCCGGGTCGGGGTTTGCCATGGCGAAAATCGCGGGGAACTCGCCCATCGTCTTCACGTCGTCCCCGGAGAGGACGTTCGCGGCGGAGACGCCGATGAAGACGTCCGCGCCCACGAGCGCCTCCTTCAGCGTCTTCGCGGAGGTGGCAACGGCGTGGCGCGCCTTGTAGGGGTTGAGGTCCGTGCGGTCCGTGCGGATCGTGCCCTTGGAGTCGCACATCACGACGTCCTTTACGCCAGCGGCCTTGCACATCTCGCAGATGCGGATCCCTGCGGCGCCCGCGCCGTTCATGACGACCTTCAGCTCGCCGAGCGACTTGCCGGCGAGGCGGGCGTAGTTCATGACGCCCGAGAGCGATATGACGGCCGTCCCCCACTGATCGTCGTGGAACACGGGGATGTCCAGCTCGGCGTCGAGCCTGTCCTCGATCTCGAAGCACGCGGGCGCTGCGATGTCCTCCAGGTTGATCCCGCCGTACTGCGGGGCGAGAGCCTTCACGGCGGCGATCACGCGCGCGGGGTCGGTCTTGCCCGTGGACTCGCCGCCCTGCCGGCAGTGGTCGAGAGGCACCGGCCAGGCGTCGACGTCGCCGAACGCCTTGAAGAGAACGGCCTTGCCCTCCATCACGGGGATGGACGCCGCGGCGCCGAGGTCGCCGAGCCCGAGTATCGCCGTGCCGTCGGAGACGACCGCGACGAGGTTCGGCTTCGCGGTGCAGTCGTAGACGGCGTCGGGCCTCTCCGCTATCGCCTTCACCGCGTGGGCCACGCCCGGCGTGTACGCGAGGCAGAGGTCGTCCTTCGTCTTCAGAGGCTTGGGGAGGTTGACGGACACCTTGCCGCCCCTGTGGAACTCCATCACCGATTCCCTGTCGTATGTCTTGCTCATCTGGCTTTCTCCTTTTTGTCTGAAATCAGCTCCTCCACGAGCCCGAAGCGAGAAATCCTCACGCCCGTGGGCTCAAGCGTCTTGCGGACGACTTTCATCCACGCGTCGTCCACCTCGAACGCGACGACGACCGCGTCGATGTTCAGCTCCCTGATTATCGCCGGCGCCTGCGAAAGCGTGCCGAGGACCTTCAGGCCGCCTATGTATCCGCCGCGAAGCAGGATGTCGTCGTCGATGAGGCCGACGATCATCCGGGTGTTGGCGGCGGCGCTTCGCACAAGCTCGCGCCGGAACGCGCGGTACCTGAGGCCGGTGCCGTACACGAGAATCCGCGACACGCCGTCGCTCCGCTTCAGGCGCGAGCAGTCCAGCGCGTAGAAGAAGTCCCTCAGGATGTTCCGCAGCGCCCTGAACGCGGCGAGGACCACGAAGCTTATCGGCGCGTAGCACAGCGCCATCTCCTTCAGCACGCCGACATGGGCGGGCGAGTAGTAGACCGCGACGCTTCCGACGAGCGTGCCCACGATGCACGCCAGAGCGAGGCGCACGTAGTTGGAGACCATGGCGCGCGCCCAGATGGTGGAGTACGCCCGGAAGAAGACGAGCGCGGCGAACATCGGCACAATGCGCAGCGGCAGCGAGACGCGGAGTGCCATGCGGTTTATGGGCATGCCCTGTGCCCATGCGCACAGGAAGAACACGCAAACGAGCGCCACGAAGTCGAACGCGATCTCCACCGGGACCGTGAGACGCGCCCATCTGCGGCGGACGACGTTGGAGCGGTCTCGGGCGATGGAGTTGAGGAGCCTGCCGGCGTCGAAGAGCTCGATCTGCGACATGTCCTTGAATGCCACGACGAGCGCAAGCGAGAACGCGGCGAGCCACAGCCCCGCCGCGCGGGACTTGAGGGCCGTCGCGGCGAGCCCCACGACTACGGCCGCCACCGCGACAGCGTAGAGCATGATCGCGGCCTTGCGCTGGTTCAGCCCTACGGCGCGGAGTATCCGGTGGTGGATGTGGTCCGCGTCGGCCGTCATGACCTGCCCGTTGCCCTTCTCCGTGGAGTCGCGCCGCGCGAGGAGGTGCCTCACGACGCGCCTGACGATCGCGAGGAAGGTGTCGAAGACCGGCACTCCCATCGCGAGAAGCGGGACCGCGATCGAGACGACGAGGGAGTCCGTGGCCTGGTGCACCAGCGGCAGCACCGCCATCGTAAAGCCGATGAACATCGAGCCGCAGTCCCCGAGGAACACGCTGGCCGGGTTGAAGTTGTAGCGGAGAAAGCCTATCAGCCCGCCGGCGAACGCAAAGTGGAAGAGCGTCACCTGCGGCGTCTCGATCAGGAAGAGCGAACCCGCCATGCCGAACGTAGCGATGAGCGCCAGGCCGGAGGCTAGGCCGTCGAGGCCGTCTATGAGGTTGAACGCGTTGATCGCACCGACTATCCAGAACACCGTCACGGGCAGGTCCAGCCACCAGGGTATCCAGGTGAAGAGACGGGCGAACCCGAGGCCGACCCACCACCAGGCCAGCGCGGCGACGGCGATCTGCGCGAAGAGCTTCACCACGGGCTTCATGCCAGCCTTGTCGTCGACATACCCCACTGCGGCTATGGCGGCCGACAGGGCGGCGAGCTTCCAGTACGTCATGCCGGAAAGCCCGTCGGCCATCATCGCCGGACGCTTGGTCACGAGCGCGAATATCGAGTACGAGACGAGCACGCCAAGCATCAGCGCAAGCCCCCCGCCGCGCGGAATCGGCACCTTGTTTATGCGACGCGCACCGGGCTTGTCGACCATTCCCAGCCGCCTGTTGAACTCGCGCACGATCGGCGTGAGGAAAAGAGTGAGGAAGAGCGCCCCCGCGAAGGCGACGACGTACGGCACGGACTTCCTGAGGATATGCAGCATCATTTCACCATTCCCCCAAGTATGCGCATCAAGCCGCGCATGAAGGCCTCGTCCTTGATCGGAACATGCACCGTTATCATCACCCAGCGGTCGATCCTGTTGTGGACAGTGCGGTCCCAGACGTCGCGCCATATCCGCGACTCGTGGCGTGAGGTCCTGTAGCCCTCCTGGTTGAAGAACGTGTACGCGAAGAGAGCATCGGGCATGTCGCCCTTCGCCGTGAGCGGAATGAGCCGCCATTCGACGCCCTTCTCCACGACTATCCTGCCGACGCCCATGTCAAAGCCCTGCGACGGCAGGCAAAGCTCCGGACGGTGCAGCGACCCCTTGCTCTCACCGCTGGTGACCGCCGTGACCTGGAACCAGAATCCGTTGTCCATCTTGTATACGCGCTTGTCTATCGTCGCGCCGCGAAGGACGTTCGTCTCGGCCGTGGACGGCTCGACCCACTCCGCCTTGAATCCCTCGACAACGGGGAACTTGATCTCCGGCGCCTCTGTCAGGACTGGCTTCGGCGCAATCGACTGAAACGCCATCACCGGCAGAAGCACGACCAGCAACGCGACAACCGTCCCCTTCCCGCATTCGCCATTCGCAATTCGCAATTCGTCCTTCCCCGTCGCCAATTCGTCATTCGTAATTCGCAATTCATCGTCCTTCCCTCTCATCTTCCCCGCCACAGCGTCGATCGCGGAACCGGCGGCGACGAGCAGGAGGATGGCCGCCGCGAATACGACGAAACCCGAGAAGTCGTGGTAGAAGCCAATCGCGAACGACGCGGAGGACGACTTCGCGACAAGACAGATGGAGACGATGCGCGTCACGTTGCCTATGACGGCTATCGGGATCGACAACGCCGAGAGAATCACGCGGCGGAGCCATGTGGGCTGGGTGTAGTACCCGTAGCCGACGGAAATCGCCATAAGCGCGACGATGGACCGAAGTCCGCTGCACGGATTCGCTATGTCTATGGCAAAAGGCCCGTCGTCGAGGATTACGCCGGGAAGGGATATGAGATTCCCCTGGCGGATGACGTCCACACCGAGGATCGACACTATGAACTCCGACACCGCGCTCGCGACAAGGCGGAGGTGGACGGTGAAGAGCGACAGGTACGACGCCATCGGCATGCAGAACAGGAGGCACAAGACCGGGAACGCCACTGCCTTCGCCATGCGGCGCCCGAAGAGAGCCCACGGCACGGCGAGAAGAAGGCCGACGAACGCAAGGAGCTCGAAGCGGACCTGCAGCCCGCGCGCGCCGATGATGCCAAGCGCAAGGCAGGGGATGGCCAGCAGGACGCCCCCGAATCCCGGGGCTCCGAGCGACTCCCTAAGCCGCTGCCGCTCCGACCAAAGCACCGCGATTGAGAAGAGCGGCACGAACCACGCGTAGTCCATGTCCTCCTCGACGGCGTTGAAGATGCCCGGCAGATGCGAAAAAAGCATGGCGCGGAACCCGACGACCATCGCGACGAACGCGACGACCATCAGTCCTAGTCTTGCAACCGGCACTTTTCTCTGCTCTTCTGGCATACAATCTTCCCTGCCTTCAGGTAGGTAACATGGCATTATAGCACATTACTCTTGACGGCGCAAGTGGGGGATTTGCGCGCGCCCGGGCGGCGGGAGCTCTCCAGCGCGGCGGCGGCTCGCTCGCCAGCCCGGCGGTACATCGCCTCCAGCGACGGCAGGAAGCGGTCCTGCCCACGCCAGAACGGCACGGAACCAAGTCTCTTGAGCAGGGGAATGTCATTCTTCATCGCACAGATCCCCTTCCTCAATGCCCCTGAACTCCAAAAGCGTCATCGGCCGGCGCGCTATCTCCTCGCCGAGGATGAGCATCACCGCGCACGTGTGCTTGCATGGGTTCGCCCAGTCCGGGCACGAGCACGACAGTGTGACGTCGTACACCCCTGGCGCGAGCTTCCCCCCTGGAAAGAGCCTGATCCCCACTCTCCTGAACAGCTCCTCCACCTCCATCGGCAGGTCGCCGGCGAAAAGCCTCGCGACGAGCATTGGGTCGGCGCGCAGGGCGGACAGCACCGCCCTCCTGGCGTCGTCCGACGGGAGGGAGAAGTCTACCGTCACGTTGTAGGGGTCGCTCCTCGCGCCGACGACCTGCGCCTCGACGCGCGGCCCGGCGATCCTCAGCGAGACGATCTGCCCGGAGACGGCGTATGCGCGGCCGCGCGCAAGTCGCCCGCCGACGCCCATCGACTCAAGCGACTCAAGCCAGCGCCTTGACCACCAGCTGCGCGAAGCGCCGCCGCGCGGGTCCTGGGAACGTATGCCGGGGGCGAATCGGGGGATGCGGACGGGATATTTTTTCTTGCCGCTCATTTTGAGCTGAAACGCGGCAGCTTCTGCGTGACGTCCGGCACCCTGGCCGTCAGCTCGCCGTCGCCGACGGACAGCGTGAACGACATCTCGCCGTCCTTGGCGGAGGAGTAGACGCAAAGGAACGTCCGGCCATCCTCGGTCGTCTCCACGGCGAACGCAAACGGCGCTCCAAGCGTGCGGACGGTAAGTCCGCCGAACCTGACGCCCATGGCCGACTCGACCTTGACGGGCCCTTCGTCAAGCCCGCGGCGCCAGCGCCCGAGGAACGCGCCCTCCTGGCTGATGTTGCGCACGGTGTTGAACGGCCCGGGCCCGAACCACTCGACGTCGCCCGGCGAGGCGACCTCGAAGGCGAAACCGGCGCGCGCGTCGACGCTGGCGCGCGTCTTCGCGCGGCAGGCCACAACGTCCGAACGGTACACGGACCAGACCGCCGCGACCTCCGAGCGATACGAGGACTTCGACTTGTACGGCGGAGAGAACACGCACCTCGAGAGAGAGGTGACGGACAGCGTCCCCTCGCGCTCGTTTACCTGCGAGACGTACTTTCCTGCCAGGTTCTCGGCTACGCCAAGGCCCTCCATCGCGGGGAAGACTCCCCTAAGGATCCTCGTGTTCCACATCACGCCGCGCCTCGTCATGGAAACGGGGAACCCCGTTGAACGGTCGTACTTGAGAATCACGCCGCGCGACATCATTCTGCCGGTCCTGAACACGAGAATGTCCCCGTCCTCCACGAACTTCACGACACCGCCATCTGTCTTGAGCGGCTCCAGGCACCTGCCATGCACGATGTCCACCTGGTCGCACGCCACAACGTCCCCGTCCCGGACGAACTCGAAGCGCACGGAGACCGTGCCGCCGGAAAGGCGCGCCTTGACGACCTCCTCGGGCATGTCGCGCACCGTCGTGCGATTCGGCTTCAGGCCCATCAGGTCGATCTCGCCGTCGCCCTCCTCTTCGCCGTCGACGAGAAGCGTCCACTTCAGCCTGACGTCCGCCGCGTCCCGGAACGAATTGAGGTTGCGGATGACGATGCGCCCGAAGTAGTTCGTCGCCGAGACCGTCCAGTCGCGGAAGAGGTGCCGAGTGAGGCCGGGGCTGCCGGTCGCGACTTCGTGCGTGACCTGGACGAGCTCCTCGCCGGTGAGCGCGTACACGCCGTCGATGAACGCGGCCTCCACCACGTCGGGCGCGGCGCCGCGCGGCATGACGATCGCGTTGCCGTTGAGTTCCTTCGGGCCCAGCTTCACCCTGACGGGCCTGCCGTTCACGTAGAGCCGCCCGCCCCTTATCTTCCGCTCCACGAAGCCGAACACCCTCTCCACGCTCGCGCCGTCAGCCGCCCTTGCGACGACTCTGTAGCAACGCGGCGTCTCGGCGCTCCACGCCCTCGCCCCGGGGACATGGAAGCGGTCGATGAGAAACGGCCCCGCGATAAGGTTGCCGTCCATCGTGTACACGCTGCTCTCGACGTTCATGCCCGCGTCCACGCGAAGCTCCCACGCGGAGTCGTATGAGCCGGGAGTCATCGGCTGCGTCCCGAGCTTCAGGTCGAACGCGGGCTTCGGCTTCTCCTCGGGCGCGTCCTCCTGTTCCGGCTCTGCGCCGGAGGCCATCTCCAGCTGCGCGACGGGAGTCTCCTCCGCGTCGGACGCGACCGGCGCATCGTCCTTCGCCATCGCGGACGCCGCCGCGAACACCGCGGCGAGCGCGGCTGCAATCGTTGTCTGCTTCATCTGACGCCCCCTTTCGAGAATGTCTCCATGACAAACATGATCCTGCCCCAGTCCTCCTCGTCGAGCCCCGTGCCCGACGGGAGGCAGAGCCCCCTTTCGAAGAGGTCTCGCGACATGTCGCCGCCGAACACCCTGACGCCCGAGAAGACTGGCTGGAGGTGCATGGGCTTCCACACCGGGCGCGTCTCGATGTCCGCCGCCGCGAACGCCGCCGCGAGGGCGTCGCGCCCCTCGCTGGACTTGAGCAGCGCAACGTTGAGCCAGTGGTTCTCGCCGTCCACCCCGGGCAGCATCTCGACGCCCAGCCTCCCGCAGACGGCGGCGTACTTCCCGTGGTTCGCCCTGCGCCGCTCGAGGATCTCCGGCAGACGCCCCAGCTGCGCGACGCCAAGCGCCGCGAGGATGTTGCTCATCCTGTAGTTGTAGCCGACTTCGCGGTGCTCGTACCACGGGAAAGGCTCGCGGCTCTGCTGGGACATCGCCTTGACGTGCGCGGCGAGCCCTGGGTCGTCGGTGACCACGGCCCCGCCGCCGGACGTAGTCACGATCTTGTTTCCGTTGAAGGAGTATATTCCCGCGACGCCGGGCGACCCGGCGGGGCGCGAGCGGAACGTCGCGCCGACCGCCTCGGCGCTGTCCATCACAAGCACAGCGCCCCTCTCCGCGCACAGCGCGGAGACGGCGTCGTAGTCGCAGCAGCGCCCGTATAGGTCGACGCCGACGAAGAGCGTTCTCCCGCCCCCGGCAGACCGCAGGGCGTCGTCGAGGAGGCCGACGTCAACAGACCCGGTCTTGTCGCAGTCCACGAAGACGAGCTTCGCCCCCCTGTGCCAGGCGGGGCCGACGGAGGCGACGAAGGTTAGCGTTGGCGCGACGACCGTCCACGACGAATCGACGCCCAGGTGCGCCATAACGAGGTCGAGCGCGGCGGTTCCGCTTGCGACGGCAACAGCGTGCCGGCGCGACGAGAGCGCGGCAAGGCGGCGCTCCAGCTCGTCGACGAACGGCCCGCACGGCGCGACGTAGCCGGTATCGAATGCGGCGGCGACGGCTTTTCTCTCGTCGTCGCCCACCCAGGGCGGCGAGAGGAATATCCTGCCAGCGCTCACCTGACCTCCTCCTTGAGCACCCATCCGGCGTGGCGCCCGTCGTCCACGCGCACCCACCTGCCGGACTCCTCCGTCACGCGAAGCTTGCCTGACGCGGCGTCGAGCATCGCGACAGTCCTCGCGGACGCCCTCGGCGCAAACCTCAGCGGCACGAGGTCGCCCTTCTGCTTCTCGCCGCCCTTGTCGACCATGACCGTCTCCGCGGCGTCCTCGGCGTGGCTCGTGTACCTAAGGGGCATCTCGCCGGAGGAGACTGAGGCAAAGCGCCGCTGCTTCGTGTCGTAGTACGAGATCTTCACCGAGTCGACCGCCGGCGAGCCGTCCGCGACGAAATACCTCTTCGCGACGACGTAGTTGCGTCCCCTCTCCACCTCGCCCGGCACCGCGCCGTCGGGAACATAGCCTTCGTAGTTGACGCGGACAGTGACCACGACCACGTCGTTCGTCTCCACGACATACCTCTCAGCCTTCTGGGACACGGAGAACGAGCTGCCGACGCAGCCGGTGTAGTCCGCCGGCTTCTTGTCGCTTGGAAGCGGCTTCACCTCCATCCAGATAGGCGTCGACTTGGCCGAGAAGTCCGAGCTGAAGGACTGCGTGAACGACCGGCCTCGGCCGCTCGACCTTATGACCATGTCGTAGCTCCCGCCGACGTCGAAAGTCACCCTGCCGCTGAACGGCGCGTCGTAGCGCACGGGTATGGAGACGCGCCTGACGACGTTGTTGGTGTTGGAGGAGCGCGCGTCGGGGAGGTTGTCGGCCCTGCCCTCCATCGAGAACCCGCCCATGACGGACGGCGTGAACGACGAAAGCGACAGCGTGCAGCTTTTGGGCGCGTCCAGCGAGACTATGAAGTTGAAGGTGTCGCCGACGGTGATCGAGGTCTTGTCGGGCTTCACGGTGACGGACACCTTCGGCGGCTCGACCTTGCGCCCGTTGATCGTCATCGACATTCCGCCGCCTAACCCGCCGCCCATCATCGCGTCCATCTCCTTGCGCATCCGGAGAATCTCCTCGTGTCCGCGCATCATGCGGCGTTCTATCTCCTCGAAGTCGATGAGGCTCTGCGCGTCGGCGGCAGGAACCGCAAGCGCGATTGCGACTAGCGCAAGCGCGCGAACGGCCCTGCGCAGGGCGTAGAGGACAAGCGCGACGACGGCGACCAGCGCAAGCAGCGACAGGACCCGCCCGACCCACGCGAAGCGCAGCACGGGCCTCAGCACGCGCCGCCACATCGGAAGCTCCTGCGACGGGTTAGAGTTCCTGAGGGCCAGCGCGGCGACGATCCCCCTCTCGACCTGCTCGGTCTGCCCGATGGACCACTCCAGGCGCGAATACGCGCGAAGCGCCTTCGCCCAGTTGCCCTCGAGTATCTCGCAGGCCGCGGCGTTCAGCTTCGCCTCCGGGAAGTCGAAGCGCGCGAAGGCCTCCGCAGTCGGCGACGCGCACGCCTTCCTCCAGGCGAAGAGGTCCTCGTCCGACAGCCGCTCGCCGGAGCGCCACGGACTCGCCGAGAGGTCTACGAGAAGCCCGTCGGGCATCGGCATAGACCCGTCGTCGTCCTCAAGGTTCAGCATCGCGACCCTGGCGCCGCGCTTCACGTGGACGGGGATCGCCCCGGTCTTAGCGACTATCTGCCCGTCGCCCGAGGCGTCGGCGCACGCGAACGTGAGCGAGGGGAACGTCAGCACTCCGTCCTTCAGCGGGCGGATTCGGTACACCAGCCGCCTGGCGTTGCTGTAGGTCTCCGTCTTCGCGCTCGTGTCGTCGACGCGCCACTGCGAACGGTCCACCTCGCGCGAGAGCGCCGGCGGGTGGAGCGAGGCGAAGTCGGCGTTGCCGATGAAGTCTACGGTCAGGACCATCGGGTCGCCTACGTGGACGTTGTTGGAGTCGAACGAGGCGACGGCGCGAAGGCTCGAGCCCGACACACCGTCGAGCGCGATCGTCGACGCCAGAAACATACCGCATATCGAAGAAAGCATGGCTTCAAGACCTC
>CADCCQ010000003.1 GCA_902799955.1 uncultured bacterium
CCTTCTGCCACGCAAAATACACTTGCTAAAATCACCTCACCCCCATAAACATTGGGTGAAGTCTCATTTTGACTTCAAAAAATGGGTAAACTCCAGTTCATTGTGCGGCAATCTGGATTCCGATCTACACCAAGTTAAATGGATGTCATTTTCACAATCCCGTTCATCACGTAAATTGCGTGATGACGCGACGTCTAGTCTTACTTCAGCATGTCCGTCTTTGCGTAGTCCCAGATCTTGAATTCGTCGATGAGGAACGGGGATTTCGTGTTGTGGCTAGCTGGACACACCGGGTCGTATGTGAAGCCAAGGACGTATGCCGTTTTTGACGGCATTCTCAATAGTTCTTCAGGGCATGGATTGAACACCGTGTTGGGAATCTGTTTGCCGTCAACAATCAACGCCACGGAGGGATTGCCCTGTATACCAGAGATTCCATCCTTGTCCCACGCCAATGCGAAATGATGCCAGGCATTCCAGTTCCGCTGCGTGAACAAATTTCCGTAGTGGAGCCTTTGCGTTCCACTAACGCTGGCAATGCCTGCAAACCATGAACACGTTGCAAATCCCGAATTTCCGCCACCGTCATTTGATACAAGGTCGATCTTACAGGCCGGAGTATGAGTGTCCGCAAACGTGAAGGTAAAGAGCCTTGGGTCTCCGCCGTCTCCAATCTGCGGAGTGAACTTTACTATCTTCGCCCAGAACTCGATGCATCCCGCGTCGTTGAGAAAACCAGCGGGGATGTTGAAGTAGGCGTGCTTCTTGTACGGCATCGCCAGTAGCGCCTTGCCGACCTTGCCCTCCTCGAACGTGCCGGTCATGAAGGTCCCGGCCGGGCCGACGGCGGGAGAGGTGATGGACGCCTCGTCGTCGAACGTGCAGTGGAATATCAGACCTCCCGTCGCTCCGCCCTTGGCCGCCGCGCGTGCGGAAAGCGACATTGCGCGTAAGCTCGCGCGCGGAATTTTGAGGTCGCCCAGGATCGAACGCACCGCAAACGCGTCGTTCGAGACGGTCATCGCGAATCGGTCGCCGTTGGAAAGTTCCACCTTAGCTTCGCCGTTGGTGGATGTGAAGTTGACGGACTTTACGATGGAAGGGGCAAGCACGAGGTTCTTCGCGAAGAGCGTCGCGCCCGCTATGCCTTCCGAGAGGAAGTCGCCCCTGACAGAAGAGCCGTCCTTGAGCGATGCCGTTACGCCGACCGCCGGCTTTGCGTCGGCGGAATGCGCAGGCGCAGGCTGCTGCGGCGACGATGCTTCTCTTCATTGTGTTTCCTCCTTTGCTTGTGTTGTACACAGTATAGCACATCCACGCACAGGGCGCAAGTCTTCATTGTGCGGCAATCTGGGTTCCGAGCCACACGAAGTTAACAGAATGCCATCTTCACAATTTCTTTTATCACGCAATAGCCGTCACGTAAAAAACGTGATGACGCGGCTTCCTTTCGGTTCTTCAAAGTTTTTTGTGGAAGGCGCGGCGCTACGCGCGACCACGAACCCAGGCGTGGCGAAGGATCGGCGCTGCCGATCCAGCTGTGAAAAGCATGTAGTCGCGGGAATGTGGGGCGCATCTCCATTTTTCACCCGTGCGTTTTGAGATTGAAAACAACCAGAACAACTTTTTCTTTTCGCCGCGTAACTACGCGGCGTTCTTAAGCCGGCGGGCGGTTGCCCGCCGTAAAATGAAGTTGTTTCAAATAGTTGTTTCCAATCAACAGAGGTCTGCCAACGGTCCGTGTCGTACTTTTCGTGAAGTTTCGTGGTCGCGCGTAGCGCAACTCCATCTCAACTTTCCTATTTTATTGTCAACATGCAACTTTTAGGACTGTTTAGTGACAAACTTTTGCAACTTTTTGGAATGTGCGGGGTTGGGTTTCATAAACCCGGGTGGCAAGTCAATGGCAAATCGCCGACGGAGTTGGCGATTTTGCAGTAAATTCGCCAACTCCGTCGGCGGTTTGATGCTCTCGGGTGGCTCTTGGATCAACTCTGGCGGAGTTTCCCTTTCGCCGCCATAGCGACGAGGCAGCCGAGGGTCTTGACTGCGTAGAAACCTGTCATCCACCAGAGCATCGTCTCGAGCGATTTTATGTTGTGCGCATTAAGGAACGCAGTCCAGGACTCTGGGATGGCTCCGGTGAAATAGCCGTGGCCGGTCACAAGGAGCAGAAGCGCGGGGTAGACGATGTCTAGCGGCACCATCCACAGCATGAACCTGAAGCGGTTTGCGGAAATCTCCGCCGTCACGTAGAGCCCGATCAGCGCGCCAAGCGTGCTGATGCCGATCTGCCACGGAATGGCCCATCCATACGCCATGTACTGTTCGCCGTGCGGGAGCAGGGCGAGGATCCTCCCGCCGAAGAAGAAGAACGGCAGGGCGACGAGCGCGCTGAAGCCTATCGTCGCGGCGGCCGTCTTCAGGATGAGCGGGCGCATGTCCTTGCCCTTTGCCGCAAGTGCCGCCGTGAAGGGGAAGAGCGTGAAGACTAGTGTGTTGTAGAGGAAACCCGATATGTCGGAGAATCGCGTCGCCATGTAGTACCCGGCGGAGTCGAGGTCCGGCAGACGCTGGCGCAGCACCGTCGACTCGATGACCGTGCAGATGCTGCTTGCCGCGCCGCTCGCCAGGAATATTGCGAGAAGCTTCGAGAACTTTCTCACGACGTCGCGGCTCCAGTACGGCTTTGCGGGGACGGAGAGCTCCTTCCTAAGGCAGAGCACCGACGCGCCGATGTTGAACGCGGGCGTCGCCCCCTGCCCGACGAAGTAGCCGGTGATCGCGCGGAACGGCATCGCGACGAGCATCGTCAGCAGGCGTATCGGCGCGCCCACGAGGTTCATCACCGCGTTCGCCTTGAACTTCTTGAGCGCCTGGATCGTGTTCGTGAATATCGGGGCGACCGCCGTCACGAACGACGTCGCGATTATGATCAGCCCGAGCGATCCCTCGACGATTCTTATGCGCTCCAGGAACATTGGCAGCGTGAAGCGCGCGACGACGATCGCGACGAAGAGGAACACGCCCGCCGCGATGAACACTGTGCGAATCAGCGTCTTGAGCCTGCCGAACTCCCGCTCGATGGAAAGCCGCGAAACCTCGTTGCGGAAGGTCATCGCGAACACGGCGACAGGCATCGCAAGAAGCCCGGCGAAGTTCGCAAGCGGCGTGACCGCGCCGAGTTCCGACGGGTCCACGTACTTCGGCACGAGCCACAGGCCGACGAAGGCGTTGAGAAGGTCCGCCAGTCGGCATGCGCAGAAGAGCATGAGCGAGTACCACCAGAAATCGCCCATGCGGCTGTGCAGTTTGCCAAGAAGCGCTTTCATAGTTCTGCCGCCGATTGTATTTTCACCGCGCCTTGGCGGAGGATGTCGATGGAGCCGTCTGGCAAGACCTTGACGACTGTCGACGGAACGCCTCCGGGGCTCCTGCCGCCGTCGACCACGACGTCCGCCGTGAGGCCGACGCCGCCAAGCGCGGTCTGCGCGTCCGTCGCGTCCATCCCGCCGGAGAGGTTTGCGCTTGTGACGCGCAGCAGCCCGCCGCATTTCTCGATGAGCCGCCGCGTCCATTCATGGTCTGGCACCCGGAAGCCCTCTGCCCGCTCTCCGTTGGAGACGACCATGGTCAGTCCCCCTGGCCAGTGCGCGGCGGCGAGCCGCGCCGCCGCGCCGGAAAGGGGAAACCCCGCCCGCGACACGGCGTCCGCGCTGGATGCCAGCAGCGCGATTGGCTTGCCGGCTTGGCGATGCTTGATGTCGTAGAGCCTCGCGACCGCCTCTGGGAAGTCTGGATGTGCGGCGAGCCCGTAGACGGTGTCCGTCGGAACCACGGCTACGCCTCCGCCTAGGAGGACCTCGGCGGCGGCGCCCATGCCATGCTCATCGCAGGAGACAATCATTTTTTTAGCTTAGAGCTTTTAGTTTTTAGCATTACCATCCCATAGGTTTTTCACGCAGAGGTACAGATCTGCGTGAGATTTATATGGGATGCTACTGAGTTTTTAGTTGATTAGTTCCAAGTTCCAAGCTTCAAGCTCTAAGCTCCGCTCCCCAAGCTCCAAGCTCTAAGCTCCAAGCTCTAAGCTCTACTCCCCTAGCTTTCCGCTCCCTCGACGATCTTCGGGAGCAGGAACTCCTCGCCTACGCGGCTTGGCGCGTTAGCGAGGGCAGCCTCCCTGTCCATCGAGGGCCTGACCGAATCCTCCCGGAAGACGTTTACGAGGTGCCGTCCGTGCATCATCGGCTCCACGCCGTCGACGGGGACTTCGGAGATCTTCTCAACGTATGAAACGATGCCTTCAAGCTGCGGTTGGAAGACGGACTTCTCCTCGTCCGTCAGTTCCAGCCTTGCCAGTTCGGCCACATAGCCGACGTCGATCTTCATCGCGAGCCCCCGACTCAGCGTTGCCAGGAAGGCATCGTGCACTTGCCCTGGAGGGAGAAGAGCTTGACGGGCTTGTCGCCGTTCTCCAGCGTGTCGATGAGGAAGAGCGCGCCGTCCCTCTCCGCTACGAGGTGGCGCCTGTCGCGCGCCCAGGAGGGATGCTCCCACGCGCCGGGCTCGGTGACGAGGCTCGCGGCCTTGTCGCCCTCCGCCGGGGAGATGACCGCGATCTGGAAGCCCTTGTCGCGCTTCGAGGCGTAGGCAATCCTGCCGTCGGGCCCCCAGTCGGGGTCGACGTTCTGGCGGCCGGAGGAGGTGAGGCGGCGCTTGCCCTTGCCGTTCACGTCGATCATGTAGAGGTGCTGGCGGCGGGACTCGTCGGAGACGTAGACGATCTTCTTGCCGTCGGGGCTCCAGGCGGGCTGGCCCTCGCTTCCGGCGCGGGTGGTCGTGAGGCGGTTCCAGGTCTTGCGCGCTGTGTCGATCGTGCAGAGCTCCGGGTTGCCGAAGGGCTTGGAGAGGATGATCGCCGCGGTCCTGCCGTCGGGCGACATCGTCGCGCCGGTCGTCAGGCCGCCGAAGCCCCACGCCATGCGGCTGCGCCCGCCCTCCGCGCTGATCTCGAAGATCTGCGGCGCGTTGTTGTGGTAGCCGGTGTAGAAGATGGTGTTGGCGTCCTTCCAGCGCGGACCGACGGTCGCGCGGCGGGCGTTGGTGAGCTGGCGGACGTCATAGCCGTCGGCGTAGCCGGTGCACAGCTCCTCGACGCGCCCGTTCTTGCAGACGAACACGATCTTGTCCGACGCAAATCCCTTCTGCCCAGCGTATGCCTCGCACATCTTGTCGGCGAGCATTCTCGCCTCGGTCCTCGCGGCCTTGTCGTCCGCCGCCCTCGAGGGAAGCGCGAGCTGCTTGCCGCGGCCCTGCGCCACGATCCTCCCGCCGACCTGTCCGGTGACGCGGATCGAGGCGTGCTTCGGGGTCGCGAGCTTGAACGCGCCCGAGAGGAAGAGGTTGCGCTCGAGCGTCTTCTTGAACGCGGCGGAGCCTTCCACCTCCACGGAGACCTTCGTCTTCTCGACGCCGGTTCCCGACACGTCTACCACCGTCACGGCCTGTGCCGCAACCGCGATTCCCGCGGCGATCACGGCCGCCACGCAGCTATTCATCTTTGCCATTTTCGTTTTTGCCTTTCCTTTTGTTTTGCTTGTGTCTGTTGTCTTCAGAGTTTTCCGTCAAGTCGTGTAGTCCGCGTTGATGTGCACGTAGTCAAGCGAGAGGTCGCATGTGTATATCGTGCTCTCGAACTGCCCGAGGTGGAGGTCCACCACGATCTCCAGCTCGTCGCCGGCGAGTACCTTCTCAAGTTTCTTGAGCTGCTCGGCGTCGGCCACCTCGCCGCGCCTGAACGCCCACTCCCCGCCGTAGAGGACTTCCGCCTTCATGTCGGCAACCTCCGCGCCGGAGTAGCCGACGGCGGCGAGCACGCGCCCCCAGTTCGGGTCGCGCCCGAACCAGCTCGTCTTCGCGAGCGGGCTCCGCGCCACGGCCCTCGCCGCGCGGTCCGCGTCCCGGCGGGTCTTCGCGCCGCGCACCGTCACGGTGACGAACTTCGTCGCGCCCTCGCCGTCCTTCGCCATCTGCCGCGCAAGCGACACGCACACCGCCTCGAGCGCCGCGAGGAACGCATTGAAGCCCTCGCCCGCCATCGCGATCTCGTCGTTGCCCGCCGCGCCGGACGCCAGCAGGAACACGGAGTCGTTAGTCGATTCGTCGCCGTCCACGACGAGCGAGTTGAAGCTCTTCGCCACGGCGAGCTTAAGCGCGCGCCGCAGCATCGCCGGGGTGATCGCCGCGTCTGTCGTAATAAACCCGAGCATCGTCGCCATGTTCGGCTCGATCATCCCCGAACCCTTGACGCACCCGCCGACCGTGATCCTCTTTCCGCCGATCGCCACCGTCGCGGCGGCCTCCTTCGGCCTGGTGTCCGTCGTCATCACCGCCTTCGCGACGGCGAGCGACTTCTCGCGCGAACGCCCCAGCGCCTTCGCGGCGGCCTTCGCGCCCGCCGCGAGCCTGTCCACCGGGAGCCGCCGCCCGATCACGCCCGTGGACGCGACGAGCACGAGCGAGGGGTCGATCCCCAGCTCGCCCGCCGTGACGAGCGCGGAGAACTCCGCGTCCTTCAGCCCGGCCTCGCCGGTGCACGCGTTCGCGCATCCCGAGTTCGCGAGTATCGCCTGTATGCGCCCGGACTTGACTACCCTGCGGTCGTAGACGACGGGCGCCGCCGCCACCTTGTTGGTGGTGAACATCGCCGCCGCCGCGCACGGCGCGTCGGCCACCACGAGCGCGACGTCGTCGCGCCCGGAGTACTTGATCGCGGCAGCGGCCGCGGCAGCCCTGAACCCCTTTGCGGAGCACACGCCGCCGTCGACAGTCTTTACCTTCAGTTTTTCCATTTCCGTATATTATATCACAACAAACGGTTGTTGTCTTGCCTTACGTTCATCTTTTCACCGACTAGCCAACGCAAAGAAAACACTTGCGTGAAGGTTTGCATTGTTGTATAATTGCAGCATGAAAAACAACATCCTCCCAATATGCGTTTCCGCAGTCGCCGTCGCACAGATCGCCGCGGCGCAGAGCAAGATGACCATCCCCGCGCCGTTGCCGCCGCTGCCGCCGCCTGGCATCCGCGTCGTCGACCTGCGCTCGGACGAAAAGCCCGTCGAGGTGGCGAAGGCCGAGTCCGTCGTCGAGGAGAACGCCCTCTTCCGGAGGACGAAGGCGACGTTCACATTCACAAACCCCAACGCGCGCGCGATGTCCGGCGAGTTCGAGTTCCCGATTCCGGAGGGAGCGTTCGTCTGCGGCTATTCGCTCGAGGTGAACGGCGAGATGGTGCCTGGCGTCGTCTGCGAGAAGGAGAAGGCGCGCGTCGCGTTCGAGAACGAGACCCGCAAGGGCGTCGACCCGGGAATCGTCGAGCAGGTGAAGGGCAACATCTGGCGTACGCGCATCTTCCCGCTGAACCCCAAGACGCCGCGCAAGGCCGAGGTGGAGTACATCGCGCCGAAGTCCACGGACAACGCGCCCAACGCGATCTACGAACGCGACGGCGACGACGTGTTCGCCGCGTACGTCGGGATGGTGAAGGCGAAGAGCACAAGGGACGTGATCGCGTCGTTCACGAAGGGCACGATCCTCTGGGACGCCAGCCTGAGCGCAAAGCCCTTCGCCGCCGCGTGGCGCAAGAAGCTCGAGGCCCTGCCCGAGAAGGGCGAGTGGGCGCTTGTCGTGTTCTGCAACAGCTCGACGGCATACGCAAAGACCTACGGCTTCACGAAGGAGTCGCTGCTGAAGAAGATAGACGAGATTGTATACGACGGCGGAACGGACATCGCCGACGCGCTGGGATGCCTTTCGAACTCGGCGGACTTCCCGCGTCCGGCTCTCCTCTTCACGGACGAGATCGACACGCTCGGCCTTGACGCGCCCAAGTACGAAGAGATGCCGGGCGTGACGGTGGCGAGCCGCGACGACGCGCCCGCTCGCCCCGTGGAGGTCCGCAAGCTCGCGAAGGACGAGAAGATCCCGGATGGCGCCACGGCGAAGGAGTCGCGCCTGCTCGCGACTGTGTGGGCGTCGCGGCGGATGCAGGACCTCGCGTCGCAGGCGGATTCCCGCAAGGACGAATTCCTCGCGCTCGGCCGCAAGTACGGCGTCGCCGGGCCCGGCCTTTCGCTCATCGTCCTTGAACGTCTCGACCAGTGGCTTCAGTACAAGATCGAGCCGCCGGAGTCGCTGAGCATCCACGCGGAGTGGGTGAAGCGCCGCGCGGCGGACGACGATCCCATTGCCGCGAAGAAGGCGAAGGCCGAGCACGAGCAGATGCTTCTCAAGTACTGGGAAGAGCGCGTGAAGTGGTGGAACGCCCCCAAGCCGCCGAGACGTACCCCGAAGAGTGGAGTCTTCGACAGCGTCGGCTCGGTGAGCCCCGAAAGAAGTGCGTCGCGCAACGAGATGCGGCGTGAAAACCGCGCCGCCCGTGCAATGGCGCGTAGCGCGGCCACGGAGGATGTCATGGAGGAGATACCCGCCGCGCCCATGCAGTCCGCGATGGCTCCGTCCGGAATGCGCTATCTTTCAACAAGTGAACGTGCGGTGAGTGGCGCAAAGGCAAGGGCTGCCGCGCCCGGCGCCGCCGGATCCGGCGCGGCTCCCACGGTGACGCTCAAGGCGTGGGATCCGAAGACGCCGTACATCGACGCGCTCAAGGCCGCGCCGAAGGGCGAAGCGTACAAGGTGTATCTCAAGGAACGCGAGCAGTACGCGTCTTCGCCTGCATTTTTCCTCGACTGCGCCGGTTGGTTCTTCAAACAGGGCGACGCGCCTCGCGCGAGGCGAATCCTCTCCAACCTCGCCGAGTTCAAGCTTGAGGATGCCGCGCTATGGCGTACGATGGGCTGGCGCGCCCGTGAGGCCGGAAGCTACGACATCGCCGTGCTTGCATTCCGCAAGGTGCTGAAATTGCGCGGCGAGGAGGCGCAGAGCCGCCGCGACCTCGCTCTCGTCTTGATGGAGAGCGGCAAGGCGCATGTCTGCGACGGCGACTGGGAGCGCGTGAAGAAGTCGGACGAGCAGCTGATTGCGCTGCGCAACTGCAACGATCCAGCCGACACCCTGGAAAGCCGCCTGAAGGCAAGGCTTGAAGTCGCCCGCAGGGAACTCGAGGAGGCGATGAAGCTCTTTGCCGACGCGGCGTTCAACGTGCGCGCACGGCGCAGCGGGCGGCGCGGCAACGACTTCCAGGTCTCCGTTATCGCGCTTGAGGAGCTGAACGGACTCATCTCCTGGGTGAACGACGTGAAGTGGCCCGACGGCAAGAAGCCGGCGATCCCGGAGTTCGACTCCGCCTACCGCCGCGACCTCCCCGTCAAGCTCCGCATCGTGATGAGCTGGGATGCCGACCAGACGGACATCGACCTACACGTCCTCGAACCCAACGGAGAGGAGTGCTACTACGGACACCGCCGCACCGCCGAGGGCGGATTCGTCTCCGAGGACGTCACCACCGGCTACGGCCCGGAGGAATACCTCAAGAAGGAGCTTGAGGCAGGCGTCTACAAGGTGCTCTCCAACTACTTCGCCTCGCACCAGACCGCGCTCACGGGCGCGACTACTGTGACCGCGACTGTCTATACCGACTGGGGCACGGCGCAGGAGAAGCGCCAGGTTCTGACGCTCCGCCTCGAAAAGCCCAAGTCCAAGCACCTCATCGGAGAAGTCAAGCTGTAAAGAACGTAATGTGAACTGAATTCATTTTACACTTTACACTTTACATTTTACACTCGCAACCGCTTCCTCCAGAAATGACTCCGGAGTGGAGGCGCCGCTGGTGATGCCGAGGTCGGCGACGCCGGAGAAGTCAATCGCGCGGAGTTCGTCCATCGAACCCGCGCGAAAGACTTTCCCGGCTCGAGAGACTTCGCAGAGGCGCGACGTGTTGGACGACGTCGCGCTGCCCAAGACGAGAAGGGCGTCGCCGTCGAACGCCTTCACTGCGTCCTGCCGTTCCTTCGTCGCGTTGCACACCTCCGCCAGCGTCTCCACCTCGAAACGCGAGGAGAGCGCGGCGACGATCTCCTTCACGTCGTCCGCGTTCATCGTCGTCTGGCTGACGACGCCGAGGCGGCGCGGGGCATCCGGCGGAAGCGAGAGCCGCCTTGCGTCGTCCACTGATCCGACGACCGCGGCGTCCGGCGCCTCGCCGAGGATTCCCTGGACCTCCGCGTGGGAGCGCTTGCCGATTATCACGACGGAGAGCCCGCTTTCGCGGAACGCGCGCGCCGCCCTGTGCACCCTCATCACGAAAGGGCACGTCGCGTCGATGAGCTTCATACCTCGTGCCAGCGCCTCGTCGCGGACGGATGGCGCCACGCCGTGCGCGGAGAAGAGGAGAGTCGCACCATCTGGGACTTCAGAAAGGTCATCCACGAAGACGAAGCCGCGCCGCCGCAGGTCGGCGACGACGAGTTCGTTGTGCACAAGTTCGTGGAGACAGTAGATCGGCGACTCTGGGGATGCTTCCTCCGCGGCGGAGACCGCCTTGCGCAGGGCGCCGGCGACGCCGGCGCAGAAGCCGTGCGGCTCCAGTACGGTGATGGTCACGCCTGCTGGCCTTCCCCGGCCTTGGCCTTGTCCCAGAGCGCGTCCATCTCTTCGAGCGTCATGTCCTTCAGCGAGCGGCCGGCGTCCTTCGCCGCCGCCTCGACCGCGCGGAAGCGGCGCGAGAACCTCGACGTCGTGAGCTCAAGCGCGCTCTCCGCGTCAACCCCGAGATGGCGGGCGAGGTTGGTGACCGCGAAGATCAAGTCGCCTAGCTCCTCCTTCACGCGCACGGAGTCGGCCGGCTTCTTGCTCGCCCTGGCGGCGATTTCGGCGTCCAGCTCGCCAAGCTCCTCCGCGATCTTCTCGCGGGGGCCGTTGGCGTCCGGCCAGTCGAACCCGACGCGCGCGGCCTTCTCCTGGGTGCGCTGGGCCTTGAGGAGACCGGGAAGGGCGGCGGGCACTCCGTCTAGCGCGGAGTGCCGCGTCTCCTTCTTGTGCTCCATCTGCTTGATCTGCTCCCAGTTCCTGAGGACGGTCGCGGAGTCGTCCGCCTTGACGTCCCCGAAGACGTGGGGATGGCGGTGGACGAGCTTGTCGGAAATTGCGTTGGCGACGTCGTCGAACGTGAAGCGGCCCTCCTGCTCGGCCATGACAGCCTGGAACATCACCTGGAGGAGGACGTCGCCCAGCTCCTCGATGTAGTTGGCCTTGTCGTCGGGGCGGTCCATCGCCGCCAGGAGCTCGTGCGTCTCCTCGAGGAGGCAGGGCTTGAGCGACTCAAGAGTCTGCTCGCGGTCCCAGGGGCAGCCCCTCTCGGGGTCCCTGAGCCGCGTCATTATCTCGTGGAGCCGCTCTATGCCGGTCACTTCAGGCGATCCTCAGTATGGAGAGGATGATCTTGGCGGCGTCGGCGTCAAGCGCCTTGACCGCCTCGTCGGTCCCTCCGAAGTCCTGGTAGGCGACGTTGTCCCTGATGACGGCGATGCTGGGCATCCCGGCGAGAAGGGCGCTCTTGACGCCGAAGCCGGAGCCGGTGACGGCGACGGCGGCGACGTTCTTCAGCCCGTTCTGCACGCAGGCCCTGCGCCAGGCGTCCCACTTGATGCTTCCGTAGGTCTGGGAGACCTCCTGGAAGAGGACGACGTTCTCGGAGAGCAGCCCCTCGAACATGGGGGCGACGGCCTCGACGTTGGCCCTGGTGGCGATGACGACCTTGACGTTGTTCTCCGCGAGCGTCTTCACGAACGCGGAGAACGCCGGCGTGAGCGCCTTGGGGATCTCCTTTGCGACGGCGGCCGCGAAGGCCTCCGACAGGTCCTTGGCGGCCTTCGCGGCGGTCTTCTTCGTCTTGACCACTGCGAAGTACTCCGCCAGTCCGCCCTGGTAGTTGCCCCCGGCGAGGTACTGCGCCTCAACCCTGCGGTTGAAGGGCACCTCGATGCCCGTGAGGAGCTGCTCTGTCGTTTTGTAGAGCAGCTCCGCCCCGTCCATTGCCGCGAAGTCGAATTCGACGACTACGCCCTTCTTGACTTCTTCGCCCATCTTTCCCTCACTTTACCGTGCGTTACTTTACCGTGCGCTTCTTGCGCGGCTTCGGCTGGCCGATCTCGGCGAGCATCTTGCGGAAGGATCCCTTCCTGACGTTGAACGGCTTGCCGCCCTTGATGCGGGTGAACTCGCATGCGTGGACGAGCGCGCCCTTGTCCTCGTCGGGCCCGACGACGCCGCTTTCGCCCGCGAGCGCGCACTCGACCGCCTTGCGCGCGCACTTCTCAATGAGCTTCAGGTCCTTCTTGCAGGGCGCGGCGGAGCGCGCGAAGTAGCCGGACTTGAACACCTGGACCTTCTCCGCGCCGAGGAGCTCGCCGAAGCGCCTGCCGACGTACTGGCCGACGTTGACCTTGTCGAGCCTCGGGTGGCCGAACGCGTCGCGCGGAACAGTTTCGCCGCGCTTCGCCATCTCCTTGATGATGTCCGCCACGCCCGCGCCCTCGGAGACGAAGATGTTCACGCAGTCGTACTTCTCCATGATCGGCCTGAGGCGCTCGGCCTCAGCCTTGAAGTTGATGCGGCACTCAGGCACGTAGACAGCGTGGACGTCCTGGCGTTCCCTGGTGAGGTTGAACCCGGGCAGGAACTTCATTGTCTTGAGCATCTTGCGGTAGTACTGCGCCGTCTTGTAGGTGAGCCATCCGCAGTTGCGCCCCATCACCTCGTGGATCGTGAGCGCGCGCGGGTTGGCGCTGCTCTCCTTGACCACGTTCGCGAAGAACCTCGCGCCTTCCTCCGCCGCCGTCCAGGCGCCGAGGGACTGCTTGATGGGATAGACGTCGTTGTCGATCGTCTTGGGGAGGCCGACGACGATCAGCGGGTAGTTGTTCTTCGCGAGGTACGCCGCGAGGTCCGCCGCCGTCGTGTTGGTGTCGTCGCCGCCGATGGTGTGGAGCACGTCGACGCCGTCCTTGACGAGCTGGTCCGCCGCGACCTTCAGGGGGTCCTCGCCCTCCTTGACGAGCCCGCGCTTCACGCAGTCGGCCACGTTCGTGAGCTTCACGCGGCTGTTGCCGATCGGCGAGCCGCCGTGTATCGTGAGCACGAGGGCGTTCTTGCGGACTTCGTCCGTGACCGGAATCGACTCTCCCTTCAGAAGCCCCATGTAGCCGTTGATGTATCCGATCATCTGAACGTTGGGGGCCTTCTTCGTGTATTCGTCAATCAGATAGCCGATTGAGGAGCTGAGGCACGGCGCAAGCCCGCCCGCAGTCAAAAATGCAACCTTCTTTACTTCCTTTGCCATTTCGTTTACCTTCCGTTTCTTCCTGTTTCTCTTGTTCTATGGTTTCCTTGTTTTTTGTGTTTGTCTTTTTCCTTCTGCAATCATAGTAGCCGATGCTAGAGCTGCTTCAGAACGTTCGCCATCTCCACGGCCGCCTGCATCGCGGCGAAGCCCTTGTTGCCCTGCTTGGTGCCGCAGCGCTCCACGGCCTGCTCCAGGTTCTCCGCGGCGACCACGCCGTCGATTACCGGCACGCCCGTCTTGAGCGAGATCTTGCTGAATGCCTCAGAGGTCGCCGTGTTTATCAGCGTGGCGTGGGGCGTCGCGCCCTGCACCACCGCGCCAAGGCACACCACGGCGTCAACGTTGCCGGCCTTCGCGAGCGCGTTCGCCGCGACGGGCAGCTCGTATGCGCCGGGCACGCGCACGAGCGTCAGGTCGTCCTGGTTTCCGCCCATGCGCGTGAACGCGTCGACGGCCCCCTTGACGAGCTGTTCCGTGAGGAAACTGTTGAAACGGCTGACGACGAGCGCGATCTTCTGTCCGCTCGCCAGCAGCTGACCCCCTATCTCCTTCATCTCTTGCATCCTCTCATTTGCTTTTTAGAATTGCCTATTATATTATCAAAAATCGCCGTGGATGTCAAGCAAACACAGTTATTTTGTAGTGTCCACCGAAAGCCCCAGGTCGATGAACTGCCCGCCGACGGTCTGAATCACCTTGACGGCGATCACGTTGTCGCCCTCCTTCACGGCAGCGGCGAACTTGTCCGCCGGCACGGTGAACGGCGTCCAATTCGTATTGTATCCCTTGACGGAGAGGATTAGTTCCCCGTTCAGGTAGACCTCGGCGTCCTCGTCGTGGAACATCTCCACCACGGCCTGGAGTATCTTGCCCTTCGGCGCGGAGTACGTGAAGTGGCGGCGCAGCCAGATCTCGGGCGTCTCCCACTTCGTGGCGCCCTTGGCGTGCGGATGGTCCTTCAGGATGAAGGCGCTTCCGAACCCGCCGGCGGACCGCGCCCACGCGGCGTCGTCGAACCCGGGCTTCTCCCATCCGGCAGAGGGCGCGACCGTCGTCCACGCCCACGCGTTGACGTCCGGATCAAGGCGCTTTGCGAACACCGTGGTCTCTCGCGGCATCGCGCCGAACTCGGCGGCCTTGCGGACGCGTTCGTGGACTTCCGCGAGGGCCTTCTCGTCGAACTTCACGACCTTGCGGTCGTAGGTGATGAGTCCGTTGATCTCGCCCTCGACGTCCGTCGTCTGCGTGTACACGCTGCCCGCGAGGCCGCGCAGGGCGAGGTTCGCCACATGGTCCATGAGCGAGACGAACTTGTCCTGCACCGCCTTGCGGTCCACGTCCTTGCCCGTGCCGCCGTAGCCCCACGCCTTGTCCGTCCAGAGGTGCCCGTCGACGCGGCAGCCGATTCCGCCGAACTCGCCGAGGAAGCTGGCGCGGCGGTCGTTCAGCGGCCACATTCCCGGACGCCTCCCGTAGTCGTGGCGGTCGACGAGGTCCGCGGCCTCCTCTTCGCCCGCCGGCTTGTGACGGCCCTTGTTGCCGCCCTCGTAGTCGTTCCAGCCGGAAGGCCCGTCGACGATGCGCGAGGGATCGTACTTCTGCGTCCACACGAGCGTCGCGTGCGTGAGGAACTCGCCGGGCTGGCCCCAGCTCTCGTTGTACGGGATCCAGCTCACGATGCTGGGCACGTTGTAGAGGTGGTCGATCATCTCCTTCAGCTCGCGGCGGTAGAAGCCGTAGCGCTTTGTCCTGTCGCCGGCGCCGGACGGCATGTCCTGCATCACCATGATGCCGAGCTTGTCGCAGAGGTAGTAGTAGCGGCGCGGCTCGACCTTGATGTGCTTGCGCATCATGTCGTATCCCATCTCCTTGAGCTTCTTGATGTCGTATGCCATCGCCTCGTCCGACGGCGGCGTGAGCAGGCCGTCCGGCCACCAGCCCTGGTCGAGCGTGCCGATGAGGAAGCGCGGCTTGTTGTTGAAGAAGATGCGAAGGACTCCGTTCGCGTCCTTCTTCACCTTTATCTTGCGCATTCCGAAGTAGCCCGTCACCTTGTCCGCGCCGCAGACTGCCGTGAAGTCGTAGAGCGCTGGCGACTCTGGGCTCCACAGCTTGAAGCCCGCTGGCATCTTCACGACGGCGACGCCGTCCTTTGTCGTCGTCGTCTTGCCCGCGACCGTCACGTCCACCTCCGTCTTCGCGAACTTGCCGCCCGCGACGTCGAACTCGAAGCGCACCGTTCCCGCGTCGATGTCGGGCGTGACCTTGTAGTTCGCGATGTGCTCGGCCGGAACCGTCTCGAGCCACACCGTGCCGCCGATGCCGGACGAGCGCGTGTAGAAGCATCCGCTCGGCTTGAACGCCTGCTTGCCCGAGGAGCCTAAGAAATCCTGGGTCGGGTCCCACACCGCGACGACCAGCTCGTTCGCGCCTTTCTTCACGAAGTCGGTGACGTCGTACGAGAAGGGCATCTGCCCGCCCTCGTGCGGGACGCACAGCTCGCGCCCGTTGACGTACACCATCGCGCGGAAGTCGGCCTGCTCGAAGTGGAGGAGCAGCCTCTCGCCGGGCTTCACGTCCGCGTCGAACGAACGCTTGTACCAGAGCGTCTCCTCCTTCTCGAGAATCCGCCCCACGCCGGAGAGCGAGCTCTCGATCACGAATGGCACGAGGATCTCTCCGTCCCATTTCGCCGGGCACCCCGGCGCGTCCTTCGTCACCGCGTACTGCCAGAGTCCGTTCAGGTTGGTCCAGTTCTGGCGCACCATCTGCGGACGCGGATACTCGCGCCAGGCGTTTTCCGGCGTGACCTTCTCGCCCCACGGCGTCTTGACCGGCGCCGGCGCCTGTTTGTACGACGCGGCGCATGCAAGCGCCGCCACGGCTGCCGCCGCGAATACTAGCTTCTTCATTCTTAGTTCTCCTTTTCTGTTTGTTGTTTGCTTTTCGTCTTCAAATCCCTCTTCCCATCTCATTTCCCATTTTACACTTTACACTTTACACTTTACATTTTACATTTTTCATTCTCACTTCACCGGGGCGCAGTTGATGTGGCTGCGGATCATGCGGCGGCGATACTCCGCCGCACGCGCCTCGAAGTCGGCGTAGTTGCACTTCGCCGGGTCGGGATACGTCCACAGCACCTCCGCCATCGCGAGGCCGCGCGGCCACAGCTTCCACTCGAGGTCGAAGCGGTTCCACGTGTGCGACGACCAGTTGCAGCACTGTCCGCCGACCACGTTCCTCCGCGCCTCGGGCGCCACGCCCGCGTAGGGGTCGAACTGGTAGACGCGCACGAGGGGGAGCATCCCGCCGATGTAGATGTAGGGATCCTCGGCAAGCCCCTGCCTGTAGTCGAAGTAGCAGTTCGACGTCGGGCAGCGCACGATCTCGTAGCCCTTGTTCGCCGCGAGCGCCCCCGCGCCGTGGTTGCGCCAGCACATCCCCATCGTCGTCTTCGGGAGCATGGACGTGAACGCGTCGCCCTTGGCGTTCTGGTTCTTGGAGTCGACGAAGATCTCGTCCCAGCCGATCGTGCGCCGACCCTTCTTGGCGAGGTACTCCACGAAGTGCCGCGTGACCCACGGCTGAAGGTCCTCGACGCCCCTCAGGCCGTTGGCCTTGATGAACGCCTGGCACTTGGGGCACTTCGCCCACTCCTTTCTCGGACACTCGTCGCCGCCGATGTGGATGACCTCGCCCGGGAACAGCTCGCACACGTAGTCCAGCACCTTCTCGACGAAGCGGATGGCGTCGGGATTCCCCACGCACATCACTGGATTGAGGACGCCGCGCGACATTGGCTGGCGGCCCATCTTGACAATCTCCTCCGGACGGCAGCAGAACTCCGGGTACGCGCATGCCGCGCAGAGGAAGTGCCCGGGGAACTCGATCTCCGGCACCACGGTGATGTGCCGCGCCTTTGCGTAGGCGAGGATCTCCCTCACGTCGTTCGCGGTGTAGTAGAAGGGTCCCACCTTCTCGCCGAACGAGCGCGGCTTCTGCCCCTTGTGCGTCACCCACTCGTCGCCGTACTTCACGAGCTCAGGGAACTCGGGGATCTCCAGCGTCCACGACTGGTCGTCGGTGATGTGCCAGTGGAAGACGTTCAGCTTGAACCACGACATCTGCTCGAGGGTGCGTTTCACGACCTCCTTGCCGAAGAAGTGGCGCGCGTCGTCGAGATGGACGCCGCGCCACCTGAACTTCGGCGCGTCCTTGATCTCCACGCACGGATAGACCTTGCACTTCTCCTTCGCGTCGGAACGCCCCATGTGGAAGAGGGTCATCCTCGCGTAGAACGCGCCCGCGTCGTCGGAGTGGCGGATCGTGATGCCGTCCTTCGTGATCGAAAGCTCGTAGCCTTCCGGGGGGATCGACTCGACCCTGACCAGCCTGGGCGGCTTCTTCGCCCAGTACTCTCCGCCCGTTACGTTCATCTCCTGCGGCGCGGGTATGATGGTGGCCGTCGGCGGCATGGCGGCGAGCGCCATGTCGGCAAGGCATATCATTGCGCCCGCCATCGCGGCGGAAAGGACTTTGGTCATTTTCATGGTTGCGTATTATTATATCATAACAAATCATCTCTCGGGAAAACTTCTTCGGGAGTTTTTCCTCCACAGAGCCGACAGCAGCTCGGCTGTTTGCGCCTTGAAGAGCCAATAAGTTCTTTTGAAAACAACCAGAACAACTTTTTCTCGCGCCGCGCACGGGGCCTTGCGGCACCACTCTAGCGACCGCCTTCGGCAGCGACCTTCGGTCGGTGGATACGCTTCGCAGTTCGCGCGCACCCTCTTGCGTTCGCCGTAGGTGCATCTTGCGCTCACCCAACCTGATCGCTTCGCGACAGGCGTATTCCCACGCGGCGCTCTTGAAAGTGGGCGCAGTTGCGCCCGGATGGCAAGAGTTGTTTTCATCTCTCGGGAAAACGGCCAAAATCCTTCTCTTGTCTTGATCGTCTTTTAAATAATCCAAAAATCATAATTGACAAAATGACGGTGAACTGGTAGAATAACATTTATTAAAGGCGGATTGTCGCAAGTTGCGGTGACTGCCCGTGGGAACGGCATCCAAACCAAAGGAGCAATAGCCATGGCTACGATGAAGACGGAAGGTTGCAAACCGCGTGTGCGGTTCTGCGTGAAGGGCGCGCTTGTCGCGGCCGCAATCTGCGCCGCGATGGCACCCTCGCCATTGTGGGCGGATAAAACCATATCCGCAAACACCATACTTACGGAAGACACCGACTGGAGCGACCAGGGCACGGTGACGATCGCCGAAGGCGTCACGCTCGACCTGAACGGCCACAACCTCACCGTCGCCAGATTGTCGGGAGGCCCCAGCGGTATGCTGACCGACAGCGCCAACAACTACTATACGGCGATGAGGGACTCTTCCGGCAACCTCTATCTCCAACTGGAATATCTGCAGTCTTCCGGTTCCCAGTATATCGACACCGGCTACCGGCACAACGCGAACAGCGTGGCCGATATGAAAGTGGCGGTCACGGTCGCGCCCGGAAACACCTGGTATTGCTATTACGGTTCGCGCACGAGCGAAGGCAACCGGAACGAGTTCGCCGGATGGGTTTACAAGACGCACCATTGGACGGGCGTCGCCGGCGCCAAAGGCGAGCAGACCAGCTGGAGTTTCACCGTGAACGTGCCGTTCCTCGTCCACCTTGACGGTGCGGCCAATGCGACGTGCAGCGTTGACGGCCACACGTTCACGCACTCCAATGCGTTGACGGATTCCGGATACAACGACAACCTTTTCGCCGGGCGGCAGGGCAGTTCCACCCCCTTCTTCGCGGCGAAGGCCGCCATCTACTACTGCACCATAAAGGAGGGGGAAACCGTCAAGCGCGACTTCGTGGCGGCGAAGCGCCTCTCGGACGGCGTTCTCGGCATGCTCGACAAGGAGAACGGCGTGTTCTACACCAATACCGGCAGCGGTACGTTCATCGCCGGCGGCTATGCCGTCCAGTCCGGCGCGGCGGCGTTCGGCTCGAGCGGCGTTCTGCGCATCGCCGTTCCGGCGGGGACGACGCTCGCGCTCGACGACATGCCGCTCATTGTCGGCGATGTGAAGGTTGTCAAGGAAGGCGCGGGCGTCCTGACGTATAACGAAGCCACGTCCTCGCAGAAATACTTCCGCGGCGGCTACGAAGACTCGTCCGCGCCCGTGACGGCCACGTGGACGGGCGCGGGGAACGACGACAACTTCGACAACGCCGACAACTGGACGTGCCTCGACAGCCTGGGCAACACCGTTGCCGGCGCTGTTCCGGACGCCAGAACGACGAGCTACATTCTCGCGGCGGACGCCGACTGGACGGCGAAGGGCGAAATCGACATCGACGGCGCGACGATCGATCTCGCCGGTCATACGCTGAAGGCGAAGGGCGTCAGCGGCGTGGGTCTCGTTTCCGACACGACGAACGACGCTTTGGCGTTCTACAAAGAACTGACCTACCTCCAATCGACGACGGTCGGTAAGCAGTTCATCGACACGGGCTACACCCACGACACGAGGGCGAATGTCAGAGTCAAATTCTCGCATCCCGTATATCCGTCCGGTCTCGAATACTTCTCGTTATTCGGCGGCGGCGAACGCGGCTATGCGCATTCGTTCGGCGGCTGGATGCACCGCAACGGCAGCAGCTACAATATTTACAGGTCGCTTGGAGCCACCGGCGCCGACTGGTACGGCTCGTCCGCCGGAACGGTGTACAACCTCTTCATAAGGAAGAGCACCGCTTGGGACAGCGGCAATTGCTATGTCGCAAACGAAGCGAACAACAAGGTGCTCAGCAGCATACAGAAGGCCACCGCCTCCGACTGGCCGTCGGGTACGACGCCAGTGACGGCCTATTTGTTCGGACATCATAATCTTGACGGGACTCTGGACGGTTCCTACGCAGCCTCTCGCATTTACGTCTGCCAGATAAGCGACGCCGGCACGCAGTTGCGCAACTTCGTGCCGATGAAGCACAAGGTGAGCGGGAAGCCCGGCATGATGGACAAGGTGAACAATAAGTTCTACACGAACGCGAACCCCGAAAGCACGGAAGACTTCATCGCCGGCCCGGAGACGGCTGCTGCGGCACCCACCGCAACTGCGGCGGAAATCGCCGCCGCCGGAACGTTCGTAATCGACGTCGATGAAGGCGACAGCGTCAACCTCTCCTCGCTGAAACTCTACGGCAAGGTGAAACTCGTGAAGACCGGCTTGGGAACGCTCGTGCAGGACGCCGCGCCGGAATGCGTGTGCGGCATCGAAGTGCGCGAAGGAACGTTCCTGACCACCGCCGCGCTGTCCGCATCGATAAAGGCCGAACTCGGAATCGGCGCGAACGGCACGGTGTCGATCGCCTGCGCGGGGTCGACGAGCGCGACAATGCCCGCCACGGTGTCTCTCGAGGCCGGTGCGAAACTGTTCTTCGATCTGACCGGTTTCTCTGCCGCAGAGTTCACGCTTGCGTCCGCAGGCTTCTCTTTCGGCGCGGGTGCGACGGCGGATGGGTGCCTGGTTGTGTCCAACCCGTCCTACGGTGCGACGCTGGAGAATGCCACGACAATAAGCGTCGATCTTCTGACTGCGCCTGTCATCGCCGTGTGGACTGGTCTCGGCGAGGCCGGAAACTTCGACGATTCCGACAACTGGAGTTGCTCCAACAGGAACGGCGTTGCACTCTCCGACAAGATTCCCGACAGTTCGACCCTTTCGTTTCGTCTTGCAACAGATGCCGACTGGACGGCGAACGCTCGACCTCAACGGCCACGACCTGGCGGCTGCATCCATCACCGGCGACGGCGTCGTCACGGATACCTCCAGCCAGCGCTGGACGTTGCTTCAGGATGTTTCCGGCAACTTCTACGCACAGTTGGAGTATCTGGAGTCGGGAACGAGTTTCAATAATCAATACTACCATGTCGCGGAATACATCAACACGGGCTACCAGCACAACACCAAGACGGTCGTCGATATGAAGGTGCAGATTCTAAAGACCACGACCGACTGGTTCTGCTACTACGGTGCGCGCAACGGCGCGGCAAACGAGTTCTCCGGCTGGGTTTATAAAAACAATCACTGGAAAGGCGTGGCAACCGACGGAGATTCCGGCAAGCCGTATCCGAAGAACGTGCCATTCCTGGCGCACATGGAGTTCGGCGGAACATGCACGTTCGGCAATGTGGAAGATTCCTCGACGTATTTGAGCTACACTTCCGGCGCGGGCGGCAGTTCCGGGCGCAATGACTTCCTGTTCGCCTTGAACCAAGGCAGCGGCAACCAGTTCGGCATGTACGGGCGCATCTTCTACTGCACGGTGAAGGAAAAGACGGACGAGGCGGGCGTCTATAATATGATTCGCGACTTCGTGCCGGCGAAGCGTCTCTCTGACGGCGTTCTCGGCATGCTCGACAAATACAACGGCGTGTTCTACGTCAACAACGGCAGTGGCGCGTTCATCGCCGGACCTTACGCCACCGAAGGCGAGGCGGCGGGCGCGGGCGAACTCCACATCACCGTGGCGGAGAATGCGACGCTTTCGCTTGCCAATACGGCGAAGATCGCCGGCAACGTGAAGATCGTGAAGGACGGCCTTGGCACGCTCGTTGCGCCCACAACGGGGCAGTATTTCACCGGCGGCATCGAGGTCTCGGCGGGTACGCTTTCCATGGGCGGTGCGCTCGCCTACGGCGGCCCGATCAACGCGGCAAGCGGCACGACGGTGTCCGTGCCGGCGTCCGTCGGCTCCGCCGGAACGAGCGCCGTCAGCATCGCCGGCGGCACGCTCGAAGTCGCGAACTGCGGCACGAGCATTGTCAATGGCACGGTGACGCTCGGCGGCGGCGCAATCTCGGTCGCGGGCTCGTTCGCGCCGGTCTCCGGCACGGCGGCGCATACCGTCACGCTCGCCGATGGCGCGACGCTCGACTTCACGCAGTGGACGGGTGCGTTCCCTGTTGCCTATCCGACGTTGGCTTACGCCCCGGACGCGAACATCATCTTGAAGCTTGAACCGGCGTCGACGGCCCTCACGGCTCTGGCAAGGTCGAAGGACGCGGAAACCGGGAAGCGTAACGGCTATCTGCTCTCCTGGGGCGAGCCACCCTCCGGCGTCACGTTCAGCTCGGATGCCGCGACGGATGCCCGGTTCCGCGTCGTGCCGGACGAGAACGGCCTTCGCATGTCGTTCAAGGCCGGCTTCCGCATAATCATCAAATAGAACAAGTTGAAAAACAGCTTGTTGATGGTGCGCGGGCGAGTTCGCCCGCGCACATTTGCCGATTCCTCAATTTGTCCATGCAGAACGTGTAGAGCGTGCAGGAATTCTCCTACATGGTGAACGTGGCGGAGAAGGGTGGCGTCACGGTTAAGGCCATCGACAACGACGCCTGCATCGCCAAGCCCGGATGGTTCGAGGATTGACATCGTAAATTGACATCCTAAAAAGAGAGGGAAACATGGAAAGCACGAAGGAAGAAGAAACGATCAATGAACTCAAGGCCGCGCTGGCGGAGCTTGAATCCGAGGAAGGGCTCGAGATGTTCGTGGAAGGGCACGGGCTCCAGAGCCGCTACTTCGCATTCTCGTGGCAGTCGGACGGACTGGAGATCGAATACAGCCTGCCGTATGCGCGGGTTCTGTCCGACGAGGGGGAGCAGAAGCTGGATGCCGCGCGGATCGGCGCGGCGATTCGCCTGGCCATCCTGCTGCTCGCGTCGTCGTCCGGCGGGGCGCTGCTCCACGACGGAGAGACGAAGGACCTGGGCCCGATCTGCGACCTCGTCGACGCGGACCCCTCCGCCCGCCACGTGTTCCTCGTGACCCACGGGCCGTTCACCACGTTCCCGGCCAACGCCCACTCGTTCCGCTGGCGGCTGGGCGGCGACAGGAAGTGCGAGGCGTCCCGCCCGCGCCTATACGAGACGCTCTCCCGCCGACGCGCCGTCGTCCTCTCCGGCCACACCCACGCGACCTGCTTCTACCGGCACGAGAACAAGTTCGGCGGATTCGCCGAGTTCACCGTTAACTCCGTGTGGAAGGCGCCCGAGCTCGCCACCGCGACGCCGGAGAGGTCCGGGGCGGCCGACTACCGCGCCGCGCCGGAGCCGGGCCTCTCCAAGGGGCGCGTCGACGACCTGCGCGCGGAGGTGGAGTTCTTCCGCCCAGGCGTCAGGGAATACTTCTTCGGCAACGGCGCGGGGCACTACCGCCTCGACGTCTCCGGCGGCAATGTGGCCCTGTCTTTCTACCCCGGCGACGCCAGGGCCCCGGCGCGCCGTTTTGATTTTTTCCCATTTTCCATTTGAAGTTTGCGTGTCGATATGGTAAAATATCAGACTCAAAATTCTTCAAGTGAAAGGAAAACAGAAAAATGAAGATGACATGGCAGCCCTCTAAGATCAAGAGGAAGAGGAAGATCGGCTATCGCGCCCGCAGGGCGACGAAGGGCGGACGCAAGGTTCTGGCGGCGCGCCGCGCGAAGGGCAGGAAGCGCCTCACGCAGGTCTGACGCGGGACGGCGAGGCAATGTCTGCGAGACTCCCCGGTCCGAAGTACAAAGCCGTCTTCGACCGGGGTCGTTCCGTAAAGGGGCGGCTCATGGCGGCATGGTTCCTCGCGGGGCCGGACGCCTCGGAGGCCGCCGGCGTCGTGGTGTCGAAACGCACGTTCCACGACGCGGTGGACCGCAACAGGGCCAAGCGGCTTATGCGCGAGGCGTACAGGCTCCTGCTGAAGGAGGGCTCAGCGCCGGAGCGCACGGAGTGGGTCTTCGTGGCCCGCGCCGCGATCGGCGGCAAGATGTGCGCCGACGTGAAGGAGGAAATGAAATGGCTCTTCTCTCGCGCATCGCGTCATCGGTGATAATCGCCCTGGTGCGCGCGTACCAGGTGACGCTGAGCCCGCTTTTCTCCGGCTGCTGCCGATTCGAGCCAAGCTGCTCGAACTACATGCTGGAGGCCGTGCGCACCCACGGCGCGGCGAAGGGGTTTCTCATAGGTCTTTGGCGTCTGTGCAGATGCCATCCGTTCGGGGGCCACGGGTACGATCCCGTCCCCGCGAAGGGCAAGTGGAAATGGACGCCTGACGAGGCGCAAGGAGGTCGGACATCATGAACAAGCAGGAGAAAATCATAAGCCTCATCCTGGGGCTGGCGCTCGCGTGGTGCCTCTACTCCACGATGGGCGCGAAGAGGGAGGTGCAGCAACAGCAGCCCGCCGCGCAGCAGCAGCCCGCCGCCGCGCCGGATGCGTCGTCCACCTCCAACACCGTCGCGAACGCGTCGGCCAACGCGGCGACGAACGTTGCCGCGCAGGCGCAGGCCGTGTCGAACGACGTCGCCAGGGTCGAGGCGCCGAAGCCCCCGGCCATCGAGCTCCACGACACCTTTGTGACGATAAGCAACGCCGAGGAGGTCGTGACGTTCGCGGCGAACGAGCTCGGCGTGGGCATAGACAGGATCGAGCTCACGGGATATCCCACGCGCAACGACGCCATCTCCAAGGACAACCCGCCGGTGACGTTCGACTTCGGCCGCGAGCACCGCGCGCTCGCCATCGGCGGCTCGGTGGCGTCCGTCCCCGACACCGCGAAGCCGGAGTTCCGCGCCGACTCCCCGACGAGCGTCGTCTATCGCACCTCGCGCATGGAGCGCAGGTTCACGCTTCTCGGCGACTACCGCATCGGCGTCGAGGAGAAGTTCTCCGCCGGCGTCGCGGGGCAGGGAGCCAACACGCTCTCCGTCGGCGCGGTCGCGCTCGACAAGGGGCCCTCCGCCCCAGAGCTCTCCATCGACTCGTGCCTCGTCGCCAACGACAAGGGCAAGAGCGAGGTAGTGCACCACAGCGAGGACGACTCTCTCAAGGGCTTCCTCGCAAAGAACTCCGTCGGCGGCTGCGGCTGCGGATGCGGCGGCTCGCAGGGCCCCGGCACCTCCGCCCCCAGGTCCTTCGTCGAGGTGCCGCGCGACAGGCGCTGGGTCGCGCTCAAGAACAACTTCTTCGTTACCGCGCTCACGGGATGCGACCAGCCCAACGAGGGCTTCGTCGCCGGCGTCGAGCGCGACATGTCGTCCGCCGCCTACCGCCCGGGCCTCGTCTCCGCCGACCTCAGGTTCTCGTCGGTCCCCGAGCGCCGCGCCTACACTTTCTACGCCGGGCCCAAGAAGCAGTCGCTCCTGTGGGACGACGGGATGAAGGACGTAATGGAGTTCGGAATGTGGAGCTGGCTCTGCTACCCGATGGTGTGGCTCCTCACCGTCTTCCACGCCGCCATCCCCAACTACGGCGTCGCCATCATCCTGCTCACCATACTCGTGAGGCTGATCTTCTGGCCGCTCACGCGCAAGTCCACCGAGAGCATGAAGAAGATGCAGGAGATACAGCCCCTCCTGAAGGAGATACAGGCGAAGTACAAGGACAACCCGCAGAGGATGCAGCAGGAGACGTGGGCGCTCTACAAGGAGAAGAAGGTGAACCCGCTCTCCTCGTGCCTGCCGATGCTGATACAGATCCCCGTGTTCATCGCGCTCTTCCAGGTGCTGCGCTCCGCGGTCGAGCTCAGGTACGCCGGCTTCCTCTGGATATCCGACCTCTCCGAGCCCGAGAGGCTTTTCTCGTCGTGGTTCCCGTTCGGCGGGCTCAACATACTTCCGATCCTGATGGCGGCGACGATGTACCTCCAGAGCAAGCTCACGCCCTCGACGGGTGACAAGTCCCAGCAGAGGATGATGACGGTCTTCATGCCGCTGATGATGCTCGTCATGTTCTACGGCTTCGCGTCGGCGCTGTCGCTGTACTGGACGCTCTCGCAGGTCATCAGCATCCTCCAGATGTGGCTGATGAGGCGCAAGTCCGCGGCCGCCGCGCTCACGCCCGAGGTGATCCCCCCGGAAACGCAGACGCGCCAGATGCGCCGCCATGGCTGACGCGCCGGGGAGCGTGCCCGTCAGCGTCGTCGTGCCTTGCCGCGATGTCGCGGGGCTTCTGCCGCGTTCGCTCGAAAGCGTGTTCGCCGCGCTCCCCGACGGATCCGAGGTGGTCGCCGTAGACGACGGCTCGACCGACGGCACCTACGAGGTGCTGGAGCGGTGGGCCGCGTCGCATGGCGCGCTGCGCGTCGTCCGCCAGCCGCACCGCGGCGTCTCCTCCGCGCGCAACCGCGCGCTCGACCTCTGCACGCGCGACTTCGTTTTCTTCGTCGACCCAGACGACGCGGTGGAGCCCGACTACTTCGACGCGATGACCTCCGCCATGCTGCGCGAGCGCGCGGACTACTGCCTCGCGGGGTTCTTCATCCACGACGTGAATGGCGGGACTCGCGAATGGCTTCCGCGCGAAGAGTATTCGCTTTCGTCGAACGGCGAGATGCGCAGGCACTACCTCCCGAGGATCTTCGGCTACTCCTTCGACGACGTGCGCGCGTGGTACCGCGGCGAGCCGCTCTTCGCGCGGCGCGAGCTCGCGCAGGTCTGGCGCGCCGCGTTCCGTCGCGACGTCATCGAGCGCTTCCGCATCCGCTTCGACGAGACGATGGAGCTCAACGAGGACGCGCTGTTCAACGCAGAGTACCTCCTGCGCGCGAACTCGATGACGACGGTGCGCCGGGCGCTCTACCATTCGTACGAGCGAAGCGACGGCGCGATGCGCTCGATACACGCGGACGCGGAGCGCCTCTGCCGCGCGAAGCTCGCGCAGCATCTCGCGAAGCGCAGGGTCGACGACGCGAACGGTGGTGCGCTCTATCCGCTCTACGCAGGCTCCTGCGTCCTCTCCGCGCTCGACACGCTTTCGCTCGCGCTTCGCCTAAGGCTCTCCTTGCGCAAGTGTCTTTCCGCGCTGCGCGAGTACTTCTCCGACGACGTCGCGCGCCGCGCCCTCGCAGAGTTTCCGCTTTCGTGGCGCCGCCCGTTTGTCGCGTCGGCCGCGCTCCTGCTGCGCGCAATTTACGGCCGCCGCGCGCGGTCTTGCGGAGCTGATTCTCGGTGACATTGAAAATTTTTTTAAATTCCCCCTTGAAAATTTAAATGAAATGCGTTATCATTTGTGCAAAGGCGCGGATGTTGCGTACCTTGTGGTGCGTGCCGACGTCTCATTAAAGAAAGGATCAAAAGAAATGGCTACCACCAAGAAGGCATGCTGCGCCAAGAAGGCGTGCTGTGCGAAGAAGGCTGCGGCCCCTGCGAAGAAGGCCCCTGCCAAGAAGGTCGCTGTCAAGGCGGCTCCCGCCAAGAAGGCGGCTCCTGCCAAGAAGGCGGCTCCTGCGAAGGCGCCCGCTAAGAAGCCGGCCCCCGCTAAGAAGGCTCCTGCGAAGAAGGCGCCCGCGAAGAAGGCGGCCAAGAAGTAATTGTTTTGTACGATGCGGATCATGTCCGCACGCAGCCAAGGCGCGAACCTCCCCCGAGGTCGCGCCTCTTTTTTTCGCCGTGTCCCGCCGAGAAGTTTTTATATTCCACCCCTTGTGCGGATTTCGCGGAAATGCTATAATATCACCTCATTCAACTTCACAGAAAGGAAAGGACACTAACATGAAGAAATCACTTCTCGCGTTCGCCGCCGTGGCGTGCGCACTCTCGGCAACCGCCGCACAGCCGGCGAAGGCGCCTGCGGCCAAGCCCGCCAAGGCCCCGGCGGCACAGCCCGCGAAGCCCGCGGCCCAGCAGGCGCAGGCCTGGGAGGACATCGGAGAGCTCCGTATCGCCTCGCAGAAGATAATGAAGCCGCAGATCGACCTGCTGGCGAAGTACGCTAAGTTTCCGCTTCTGCCCATGATCGTCCACGAGGGCCTCGGCGGATGCGAGTTCAGCCAGACGTTCGGCGCGCCCGGACAGGACGACGAGATCGGCTACAGGATATTCGCAAACGGCAACAAGGTGGAGGGCGTCCTCTGCTGGCCCGTCGCGCAGGGCGCGGACGCCTGGCGCAAGGCGAACCCCGGCAAGAAGAAGGTCGGCGACGCAGAGCCATTCTTCACCGCTGACGGACGCTACGCGTGCCTGGCCGAAACCGCCGACCTCGCGAAGCTGGCCGCCGGGAAGGACTTCGGCGCCGCCGGGAAGATCCAGAAGGGCCTTGTCTCCCTCGTGCTGCGCAACGAGAAGTTCTTCGACAACATCGAGCCGTTCATCAAGGATCAGGCGAAGGAAGTCGCGAAGGTGACCGGACAGAAGGTCGAGCTGCCGGCGTACCACGACGCGGTCTGCGCCGTCGCGAAGGCCATCAAGTCCGCCGTCGCGAAGGTCGGCGTCTCCAAGAACGGGCTCGACATCCGCATGCACCTGACGGCCAGGGACGGCGAGGCCGCCAAGAAGACGCTCTTCGAGCAGACGGCGAAGATCCCCGCGTGCCTCAAGGAGTTCCCCACGAGCGCCAAGGAAGCCGGGGCGGAGGTGCTGCTCGAGTTCGAGAACGGCAAGGCCAAGGAAGGGAAGGGCACGGATGTGCTGAAGGCGGAGCTCCAGAAGGTGATTCCGGAATACGCATCCGCCAAGGATCCGGCGTTCGCCGTCAAGATCGGGCTGACGCCGACAGAGGACGCCAAGCCCGTCGGCCACGTCTGGCTCTTCTGCTGGCGCAAGGACAACGGGTTCCACGCGCTCGTGCGCATCCCCGCCTCCGACCTCGCTGCGATTGCCGCCGGCATGATGCAGATGCAGATGGATCCCACGGGAGGAGATCCGCAGTGAAGCGCCTGGCACTATGCGCGGCCGCCGCGTCGGCGGTCTGCGCCGCGTCCGCCGGCGACATGTCGAAGACGCCGGGGACGGTGTGCGACGTGCTCGAGCGCGCGCACGTCTCTCACAGGGCGCCGGACGACGTGATCTCGCGCCGCGCCTGGACGAACCTCGTCGAGTCGTGCGACCAGCAGCGACTGACGTTCCTCGCGTCCGACATCGAGCGCTTCGCGAAGCAGGAGACGTCGCTCGACGACATGTTCAAGAAGGGCGACTTCTCCTTCGCGCTGGACGTCCGCCGCACGTACCTGAAGCGCCTGGAGGCGCGGACGGCCTTCGCGACGAACTACCTCGCCAAGGCGTCGTTCGACTTCACCAAGAAGGGGAAGTGGCGCACGGACAGGAGCGACGCGCAGTGGCCTGCGACCGAGGCCGCCGCCGACCGCCTCTGGAGGGCGAAGCTCAAGAGCGCCACCCTCGACGCGTTCCTCGCGTGCGAGACGGGCGGCGTGAAGAACGCCGCGGCCAAGGTCTCGAAGAAGCTGGTCGCCGCGCTCGAGCGCGAACGCAGGCGCTCCGCGGGCGAGTCGACGAACGACTTCGTGTCGGCGATCGTCTCGTCGTACGACGCCCACACCAACTACCTCTCGCCGGCGCTCAGCAACTCGCTCATGGGCGAGATGTCGCTCTCGATGTGCGGCATCGGCGCCGAGTGGATCCCGGAGGACGACAGGGGCATCCGCCTCAGGCGCGTCATCCCGGGCGGCCCGCTCGCGAAGGACGGCCGCATCGCCACAGGCGACCTGATCGTCGCGGTCTCCCCGAAGGCCGACGGGAAGTTCACCACCCTCGAGGGCGTCTCCGGGAATGAGGGCGCGGCGCTGTTCTTCGGCGAGAAGGGCGCCCCGATCACGCTGAGGGTGGAGCACGCCGACGGACGCCGCGGCGACTACACGCTGAAGCGCGACAAGATCAACCTCGACAGCGAGGCGGCCTCGTCGTCGGTCGTCCCGTCGTCGGACAAGTCCGCGCCGAAGCTCGGCTACCTCAGGTTGCAGTCCTTCTACGTCTCCGCGCCTACCGGCAAGGACGACAAGCCGCGGTCAAGCTGCGAGGACATGGCCGAGAGGCTCCGCGAGCTCGCGAAGGCGAAGGTCGACGGAGTCCTCCTCGACCTGCGCGGGAACGGCGGCGGCTCGCTCCACGACGCGGTCAGGATCATCGGGCTCTTCGTGCGCAGCGGCCCGGCGGTGCAGCTGACGACCGCCGCCGGCACCGTCCCGGTCGACGTCGTCCCCGACGAGACCGTCTGCGACACGCCCGTCGTGGTGCTGGTCGACGGCCTGAGCGCCAGCGCCTCGGAGCTCGTCTCCGGGACGCTCCAGGACCTCGGCCGCGCAGTCATCGCGGGCGACGTCCAGACCGTCGGCAAGGGCACAGCCCAGACATCCGTCGACTTGGCGGAGACGGAAAACGGCGGCGAGGGAACGATCCTCGTGACCAACGGCAAGTTCTACCGCGTCACCGGCTCCTCCACGCAGTTCAAGGGCGTCGCGTCCGACATCATCCTGCCGTCCGCCTCCCCGGATAGCATCCGCGAGGAGGACCTCGACTATCCGCTGCCGTGGGACGAGATCGCCAGGGCGCCGCACGAGAAGGCGTGGGACCTCGACAAGTTCATCCCCGAGCTTCGCAAGGCGTCCGAGGAGCGCCGCGCGAAGAGCAAGGTCTGGAAGAAGCACGCGCGCATGATCCGCCTCGCCGAGAAGTGCAAGAAGCGCAAGGCGAAGTCCCTCGAGATCAACACGAGGCGGAAGCAGCTCGCCGAGGAGAAGACCCTGAGGGAGAATGCCCTGCGTCGTTCGGACTACGGCTTCAAGCCCGCGAAGCGCAAGGCCGACCCGGTGCTCGACGAGGGGCTGAACATCCTCGCCGACCTGGTCCGCCTCAACGGCGGACGGAAGCTCCCGGCCGTGAAGGTGCAGGCCGCGCCGGCGAGCGACGTCCTCTTCGACTCGCTCGACGACTGACCTGCCTACAAGCCTCGCCGGCCTCGATTCGCTTCGGGGCCGGCGACGGCTAGAACGAAAGAACACATAGATCTGAAAATGAAGAAAGTTATCATAACTGTCATAGGCAAGGACACCGTGGGAATCATCGCAAAGGTGTCCGGCTATCTCGCAAAGGCGAACGTCAACATACTCGACATAAGCCAGACTGTCGTGCAGGACTACTTCACGATGATGATGATCGTGGACGGCGCGAAATCCACCAAGTCGTTCGACAGGATGAGCGCGGACCTCGCCAAGGCGGGCCTGGGCATGGGGCTTACCATCCGCTGCCAGAAGTCCGAGATCTTCGAGAAGATGCACAGGGTGTAGATGTAGAGTGTAAAATGTAGAGTGTAAAGTGTAAAATGATTTAAGGTGAAGAGTGTGATGTTTGAAGTTGAAGGCGGGAAAGGCGAGGCAACGAGATGATAAACCTGTCTGAAGTGATCGAGACGAACAAGATGGTCAGCGAGCAGACGCTCGACGTGAGGACCATCACGATAGGCATATCCCTGCTCGACTGCGCGGACGCGTCGCTGGAGCGGACGTGCGCCAACGTCCACGACAAGCTCATGCGCGTCGCGCGCGACCTGGTGAAGACCGGCGACGAGATCGGCCGCGAGTTCGGCGTGCCGATCGTGAACAAGCGAATCTCCACCACGCCCATCGCGCTCGTCGGCGCGTCGTGCTGCCGCAGGCCGTCGGACTTCGTGAAGATCGCGAAGGCGATGGACCGCGCGGCGAAGAAGCTCGGCGTGAACTTCATCGGCGGCTACTCCGCCGTCGTCTCGAAGGGGATGACGCCCGCGGACGAGCTTCTCATAAAGTCGATTCCCGAGGCGCTCGCCGCGACCGAGCGGATATGCTCGTCTGTGAACGTCGGCTCCACGAAGACCGGCATCGACATGGACGCGGTGCGCCTCATGGGCACGATCATCAAGGACGCCGCCGCGCGTACGAAGGACCGCGGCTCGATTGGCTGCGCGAAGCTCGTTGTCCTCTGCAACGCGCCCGACGACAACCCGTTCATGGCGGGCGCGTTCCACGGGGTGAGCGAAGGCGACGCGGTGATACACGTGGGCGTCTCGGGGCCCGGCGTCGTCAACCACGTCCTCAAGTCCCTGCACGGCGCCGACTTCGAGACGCTTTGCGAGACGATCAAGAAGACCGCGTTCAAGATCACGCGCGTCGGGCAGCTCGTCGCGCAGGAGGCGTCGAAGCGGCTCGGCATCCCATTCGGGATAATCGACCTCTCGCTCGCGCCGACGCCCGCGGTGGGCGACTCGGTGGCGGACATCCTCAGGGAGATCGGCCTGGAGCATCCGGGCGCGCCCGGGACGACCGCCGCGCTCGCTCTCCTCAACGACCAGGTGAAGAAGGGCGGCGTCATGGCGAGCTCCTACGTCGGCGGGCTCTCCGGCGCATTCATCCCCGTCGCGGAGGACCAGGGGATGATCGACGCCGTCACGGCGGGCGCGCTCTCAATCGAGAAGCTCGAGGCGATGACGTGCGTCTGCTCCGTCGGCCTCGACATGATCGCCATCCCCGGCGACACGCCGGCGTCCACGATCTCCGGCATCATCGCCGACGAGGCCGCGATAGGGATGGTGAACCAGAAGACGACTGCCGTGCGCGTGATCCCCGTCGCGGGCAAGAAGGTCGGCGACGTCGTGAACTTCGGCGGGCTCCTCGGCCACGCGCCGGTCATGTCCGTCTCGAAGTTCTCATGCGCTGACATGATCGCCCGCACCGGGCGCATCCCCGCGCCCATACACTCGTTCAGGAACTAAGGAGCAAAATGCCAGGGAAAGCAAAACGGACAAAGACCCCCGACGAGGGCAGGATCGCGGCGCTCGTGAGGGAGCTCCTCGTCGAGCTGGGCGAGGACCCCGGCCGCGACGGGCTCAAGAAGACGCCGGCGCGCGTCGCCAAGTCGCTCGCCTTCCTCACGCGCGGCTACCGCCAGAGCCTCAAGAAGGTCGTCAACGGCGCGTACTTCTCGAGCGGCACCAACCACATGGTCATCCTGAAGGACATAGAGCTCTACTCGCTCTGCGAGCACCACATGCTGCCGTTCTACGGCAAGTGCGCCATCGGCTACATCTCCAGGGGGAAGGTCCTCGGCGTGTCGAAGCTCGCGAGGATAGTGGACATGTTCGCGCGCCGCCTCCAGATCCAGGAGAGGATGACGGAGGAGATCGCGGACGCCGTGATGAGGGAGGCCGGCGCGGAGGGCGTCGGCGTCGTGATCCGCGCGCGCCACCTCTGCATGATGATGCGCGGCGTGGAGAAGCAGAACTCCGAGATGACCACGTCTGCGGTCCTCGGCTCGTTCAGGTCAGACGAAAAGGTGCGGCAGGAGTTCCTGTCGCTGATAGGAATGTAGCGATGAAAAGACTACTCACCATCCAGGACGTAAGCTGCGTCGGGCAGTGCTCGCTGACCGTCGCGCTCCCGCTCGTCTCGGCTTGCGGCGTCGAGTGCGCCGTGCTGCCGGGCGCGGTCCTCTCCAACCACACAGGCGGATTCACAGGCTGGACGTTCGCCGACCTCACCGGGGAGTTCGCGAAGGTCGAGGCGAAGTGGCGCGAGCAGTCGATAAAGTTCGACGCCTTCTACACCGGCTACGTCTGCGAAGGGCAGATCGAGCCGATCCTCTCGATCATGAACAGCTGCGCAAACCCCGGGGCGCTGCGCATCGTCGACCCGGCGATGGCGGACAACGGACGGCTCTACGCCGGCTTCGGACCTGACTTCCCGTCGAAGATGGCGCGGCTCTGCGATGGGGCCGACTACATCCTCCCCAATCTCACCGAGGCGGCGTTCCTCGCCGGCGAGGAGCCGGTCCTCGAAGGCTATTCCAGGGAGTGGATAGAGCGCCTCGCAGGCAAGCTCCACGCGCTCGGCGCGAGGAACGTCGTGCTCACGGGCGTCAGCTTCGAGCGCGGGCTCCTCGGCAGCGCGGTGAGCGACGGGACGAAGGTCGAGTACGACTTCAACCCGCGCCTCGACAGGATGTCCCACGGCACGGGCGACGTCTACGCCTCTGTCTTCGCCGGCGCGGTGCTGCGCGGCAGGTCCGCGCTCGACGCGGCCGCCCTCGCGGCGGACGTCGTCTGCGAGGCGATCAAGGCGACGGACCCCGGCCACTGGTACGGCGTAAGCTTCGAGAAAACCATCCCGATGCTCTCGGCGGCGCTCTCCGGCGGAGACGCCGAATGAAGCTCGTCATCCAGGGCGGCAGGAAGCTCGGGGGCGTGCACGCGCTCTCCGGCAACAAGAACGCGGCGCTCCCGATGATCGCGGCGAGCCTGCTCACCTCGGAGACCGTGACGCTTTCCAACGTCCCCGACATAACCGACGTCGCGGCGATGCTTGAGGCGGCGCGCACCTTCGGCGCGAAGGTCGTGCGCGACCAGCGCGCCGGGGTTGTGTCCATCACCGCCGGCAGGCTCAAGTCGGCGAAGATCTCGGCGGAGCTCTCCGCGAAGATCCGCACAAGTTTCCTCTTCGCGGGGCCGCTCCTCGCCAGGTTAGGCCGCGCCTCGCTGCCGCCGCCCGGCGGCGACGCGATCGGCCACCGCCGCCTCGACACCCACTTCGCCGGCTTCAAGGCGCTTGGCGCCAAGGCCGTCGCGGGCCGCAAGACGCTCCGCTTCAGCGGTACGCTGAAGGGGACGAAGATCCTCCTCGACGAGGCGAGCGTCACCGCTACCGAGAACATTATGATGGCGAGCGTCCTCGCCGCCGGTAAGACGACGATCTACAACGCCGCGTGCGAGCCGCACATCGTCGACCTCGCGACGATGCTGACCGCCATGGGCGCGAAGATCACGGGCGCAGGAACCAACCTTATCCAGATCGAGGGCGTAGAGTCGATGCACGGCTGCGAGGCGCGCGTCGGCTGCGACTACATCGAGGCGGGCTCCTACATAACGGCGGCGGCGGTGACGGGCGGCGAGCTCACGCTCACGGGCGTCGACCCGGAGCCCTTCGCCATAATCGAGGGCGCGTTCCGGCGCTTCGGCGTCACCTGGACGATCGACGCGAAGGAGCGGATTCTTAGATACGTGCCGAAGAAGCGTCTGAAGATGCGCTACGACCTCGGCGACGCGATACCCTCCGTAGCCGACGGAACCTGGCCGGCGTTCCCGTCCGACCTGCTGTCCGTTCTCGTTGTCCTCGCGACGCAGACGCGCGGGACCTGCCTCTTCTTCGAGAAGATGTTCGAGTCTCGCCTGTACTTCGTCGACAACCTTCGGCAGATGGGGGCGAAGATCGTGCAGTGCGACCCGCACCGCGTCGTCGTCACGGGGCCGTCGCAGCTCTACGCCGGCACCTTCGCGTCGCCGGATATCCGGGCTGGAATCGCGCTTGTGATCGCCGCGCTGGTGGCGAAGGGGCAGTCGACGATCCTGAACGCCGAGATCATCGACCGAGGCTATGTCGCAGTCGAGGAATGCCTTTCCGACCTCGGCGCAAACATAGAGCGAAAGTAGGTTATCGCGCGGTTTGAAGAACCGCGCTTACAGGACGGCCGCCCCTATTTGCTGGCCGCCGCGCCGCCCCGATGATTCACTGGTCGTCCTGTAAGCGCGGGCCTTTAGCCCGCCGCGAATGGCCCCCCGCGCCGCCCCAATGATTCGCCAGTCGTCCTGTAAGCGCGGGCCTTTAGCCCGCCGCGAATGGGCGGCGGCGGCTCTTCAAGCCGCGCGGCATTTATGATATAATATCGGCTATGCAAAACCCAAGCTGCATTAAACTAAAAGCCGATCAGCCGCCATATAGCTTCGGCGAAATGGCGGCTTTTGGCCAGCTACCCCCATTGCCCAGTAGCCTTGGCGAAATGGCGGCGTTTGGCCAGCTACCCCCATTGCCTGGCAACCTTGGCGAAATGGCGGCGTTTGGCCAGCTACCCCCATTGCCTGGCAACCTTGGCGAAATCGCGGTTGTAATGGTCAAGAAGGCGCCTCGGTTGTCCTACCGCGAGGCTCCCCCGTCGTCCTGCCGCGAGGCGCCCCCGTCGTCCTGCCGCGAGGCGCCCCCGTCGTCCTGTAAGCGCGGTTCTTCAAACCGCGCGACTTCCCGCGCGAAAGGCGGCCGTCGCTTCAAGGGCTATGACTATTCGCGCGGGGCGGTTTTCTTCATTACCTTCTGCGTTGCCGGGCGCAAGCTGCTTTTCGGCTCTGTTTCCAGCGATAAGGTTATCCTCTCGCCGCTTGGGCTTGCCGCCCTTGAAACCCTTGAGCGCGAAACTCGCCGCAATCCCGGTTTGCGCCTTTATGCCTGGGTCATCATGCCTGATCATGTTCATCTTCGTATCTATGTCTGCCCGGGGCTCGCCGATCCGCTTGCCGCCGTGGGGGCGTTTGTCGGCAACGTCAAGCGCTGGACAACCTGGCGCGCCAAGCAGCTGGGCATCGCCCTCGCCTGGGAGCAGAATTACTACGACCGCCTCTGCGTTTCGCGCGAGATCATAGAGCTGGTCGACAAGTATATAGCCAACAATCCGCTCAAGTGGTCGCTTATGCATGGCCCGAACCCGCCTCTCAAGGTCATCGAGCCGTTTGACTCTCCGCTCTTGCCCGAAAGCGAATGGTGGACGGCAGTCGGCGAAAGCGGCTTTCTGGATGGCCGCTGCAAGCTGGCCTCGATACAGCTTTCGCGCAGCATTCTGCCAGGCGAGGTGGCGGCAGTTGTCGCGCGCTGTCTGACGGCAGTTGAGAAGGGCTATATTCTTGTTTCGACCTTTATCTCGCCGGCGGAGCAGGCCTTGAAGCGAGCGCTTGTCGCCCGAGGCGCGCCGATGGTAAGGGTTGTGCCCGACGCGTTGGCCACGGTCTACCGCCCGAAGGAAGACGAGCCAGGTCAGTTCGCGGCGGGGCGGCTTCTTCTTCTTTCGCGCGTGGCGGCGGCTGGCGACAGCCGCCACAAGGCATGGCATTCGCTCAACGATGCCATCGCCGAAATCGCGCTTGCAAGTGGAGGAACCGCCCTCTACGTAAAGCGCGAGCGGCGCGGCGCGCCGCTGGAATGGCGGTTTAATCGCAGTCGCGCGGTTTGAAGTCGCGCGGTTTGAAGAACCGCGCTTACAGGACGGCCGCCCCTATTCGCCGCCCTGGGCCAAGAATGATGGCCGCCTCGCCCCTTATGATTCGCCGGCCGTCCTGTAAGCGCGGGCCTTTAGCCCGAGCGATTCGGGCGATTCGCGATCAGAGCGAGAGAAGAATTTGGATGGCGGCGGCGGTTACATCGTTTGTGCCGGAGAGCCAGCGGCCATCCGCGCGCTGCGACGAAACAAGCTTTATCGCGATCTCGGTGGCAGAAAGCCCGTTAGTGCCGAAGATATCGCCAGGCACCGCGTTTGTGGGCGACGCCGCAAAGGCAAAGGCGTTTGTTGGCGCGGCGGCGATGGGGCTTGGCGCAGCCGCGGTTGGTGAGTTTGTTGGCGCGGCGGCGATGGGGCTTGGCGCAGCCGCGGTTGGTGAGTTTGTCGCCGCGATGGCGAAAGGGCTTGGCGTAGAGGCGGCGGGCGGTGAGTTTGTCGCCGCGATGGCGAAAGGGCTTGGCGCAGCCGCGGTCGGTGAATTTGTTGGCGCGGCGGCGATGGGGCTTGGCGCAGCCGCGGTTGGTGAGTTTGTCGACATCGCGGCGGCGGCGAGGGATAGCGCGTGGTCGACTTCGTTCCTTACGCTCGGCTCCAGCACGTCTTCGCTGACGATCGGCTGGATCTGCACGATCGCCGCGAGGATGAGGGGCAGCCTCACCTCGCGGACCTCCTCGCCGCCTCCAGGGTGTTCCAGAGGAGCATCGTTATCGTCATCGGGCCGACTCCGCCCGGGACGGGCGTGATGGCGCCGGCGACGGCGGCGCAGCTGTCAAAGTCCGCGTCGCCCACGAGGCGGTAGCCCCTCGGGCGCGAGGGGTCCTCGATCCTGTTGACGCCGACGTCGATGACCGTCGCGCCCGGCTTCAGCATGTCGCCGGTCAGGGTCCCGGCGCGCCCGGCGGCGACGACGACGATGTCGGCCTGGCGGGTGAAGTGCGCGAGGTCGCGCGTCCCGGTGTGGCAAAGCGTCACGGTCGCGTTCGTCTCCTTTCGCGAGAGGAGGGCGGCGACCGGCTTGCCGACGATGTTGCTGCGCCCGATGACGACGGCGTGCTTCCCGGCGATGTCCATCCCCGAGAACTCGATGAGCTTGACGATGCCGTGCGGCGTGCAGGGGAGGAAGCACTCCTCGCCGATCATCATCCTGCCGACGTTGACGGGGGTGAAGCCGTCCACGTCCTTCTCCGGGGCGATGGCGTCGATGACGTTCTTCTCGCCGATGTGCTTCGGGAGTGGGAGCTGCACGAGGATCCCGTGGACGGCGGGGTCGGCGTTGAGCTCGCGGACGAGCGCGAGCAGGTCGGCCTCCGGCGTGTCGGCAGGCAGGCGGACCTCGCGCGAAGCCATGCCGGCCTCCCTGCAGGCCTTCTCCTTCGCGGTCACGTAGCTCACGCTCGCCGGGTTGTCGCCGACCAGTATCACGGCGAGCCCGGGCGTCACGCTCTTCGCCGTCTTCAGCTCCTCCACGCCCTTCGCGATCTCCGCCCTGAGGCTGGCGGCAAGCGCCTTTCCGTCGATGACCTTCATGTTTCTCTCCTTTTGCCAGACATTCTGCCATTCTCCGCGGGGAGTGTCCCCGCAACTACTCCGCGGGGAGTGTCCCCGCAACTATAATTATACCAAAAACCTAATGCGCAGACGCAGTTTTTTTGGTATAATTAAGAAAATCTAGAAATAGGGAGACAAGGCAGAAGGATGGCCGAAGAAGTCCATATAGCAGTGTTCGACGGGGGAGAGCTCCACAAGCCGCCTAGGCTTCGCAAAGGCGGAGAGGCGGTGCTTGCCCTGCCACTGAACAGGCTCTTGGCGAAAGTCGTGCGCGTGGGCGCCGACGACGCCGAGGGTCTCGCTGCCGTCGCCGAGAGGGAGCTCAAGGCGATGTCCCCCTATCCCGACGAGCCGCTTGCGGTTTCGTGCGAGGTCCTGAAGGAGGACGCGGAGGGGACACTCGCGCTGGCGCTGGCGCTTCCCGAAAGCTCGGCGGACGACATTGGCGAGGCCCTCGACGCGGGCAAGGTCGGCATCACGCGGGTCGACGCGCTCGTCCTTGGCCTGCTGCGCTCCGCGTACAACGAGCTTTCGGGGGACGGACGCAAGGTCGTCCTCTCCCAGGAGGGCGACTGCGTCGCGCTCGTCGTCCTCGACGGGCAGACGCCGTGCGCGCTGCGCGCTCTGTCGCCCGACAGCGAGATCAAGGCCGAGCTTGCGTATTCGCTCCTCGAGGCGGAGGCGTCCGGCGGCCCCGCGCCGCTTTCTGAGATCCTGGTCTCCGGCGACGTCAACACGGAAGGGCTGGAGGACTTCGCGCCGGTGAGGGCGCTGGTGGCGGACGCGGCGGACGCCGTGCGCGGCGTCGCGGAGAGGTCCGCGGAGCAGGGGACCGCCAACGCGCTTCCGCAGACGTGGCTGGAAATCCTCGAGGAGACGCGCTTCAAGCGCAAGATGATCGTGGGCTTTGGCGCGGCGGCGTTTCTGTGGGTGGCGGCGCTTTCGGTGATGCTTGGCGTGACGTGGTGGACCAACCGCCAGGCGGACCAGGTGGAGCTCGCCCGCCGGGCGCACAGGAGCGCCTACAACAAGGTTAGCGACAGGAAGGCCCAGGTCGAGACGGTCAGGAGCGTCTCCAACCACGACCTCGGCGCGCTGGAGACCCTGCGCGTCGTCTCGGGCGTGCTGCCCGAGGGCGTGGAGCTCTCGAAGTGGTACTTCAAGCGCGGCGAGCGCCTGTCCTTCACCGGCACGGCCGAGGGCAGCGACAACGTCGTCGAGAACAACCAGCGCGTCTTCGCGCTGAAGGACGCGCTCGCCGGGTTCCAGCTCGGCGAGATCAGCGGAAACGACGAGGACGCGGACGTCCCGTTCTTCACGGCCGTCTCGCTTCCCAAGGGCGTGGTGCAGAGGTCGGGCAAGGCGGTGTTCGACGTCGAATGCTCGTTCAAGACCGTCGAGGAGGCCGAGTGATGGCTGCGAGGTCGCTGAGGGAGAAGGCCGTTCTCGGCATACTGGGCGTGGTGCTTGCGTTCGCGGTGCTCGCGGGCTACTGGTTCACGAAGGGCAAGCCGGCCTACGAGGCGGCGAAGAAGCAGCTCGCCACGAAGCGCGCCGCGTTCGAGCGCGAGGAGAAGATGATCGGCGAGCGCGAGCTCTGGGACGAGCGCTACGAGGCGGAGGCGTCGCAGATCCCCGTCGTCGAGGAGGGGCAGGGCTCGGACACCGTCTGGATGCGCATCGTCGGCGACGTCGCGAAGAAGAACAACGTGTTTGTGTCGGACATCAAGGCGGGCCGCAGGATGGAGTCCATCGGCAACATGGACGAGGTCAACCTTGACGTGAAGTGGACTGGCGCGCTGGAGTCGCTCGTCAAGTTCATATACGAGCTGGAGAACTCCGACGCCGGGAAGTTCGACGTGTCCTCGCTGAACTTCAGCCCGGGCAAGAGACAGGGGTACCTTGGCGGCAGCATGACGCTCAAGTGCATATTCAAGCGATAGGGAGACAGAGAGAATGACAAAGACAAAGACAGTGCTCTTGTTGGTCGCGGCGCTCGTTGCGGCAATTGATGCGGGTGCCCAGTCGCGGCTGCTCGGAGGCAGGTTCCGCCAGGGCGGCGGCCGGAACCTTCGCGGTGCGCCAGGCGGCGCTCGCGCGGTCCCGGGCGCGGCCGGCGCCGGCGCGGGACAGACCCAGCCCGAGGTCAGGGCGTCGGCCGGCGGCATAACCGCGACCGGCGCGTCGGGCGGCGCCGACGCCGAGGGCGGCCCCGTCGCCAGCGCCGGCGCGGTCGACGCCGAGGCGGAGAAGGAGAAGGCGAGCGACCTCAACTTCATGGAGGCCCCGCTCGAGATGGTCTTCGAGGTCTACGCGCAGCTCGTGGACCGCACCGTCCTCAAGGACCCGGCCACGCCGGCGGCAACGATAACCATCCAGTCGCGCCCCGGGCAGAAGCTCACCAAGGAGGAGCAGATCGAGGCGATCGAGGTCGTCCTCGAGATGAACGGCGTCCACATGGAGGACTACGGCGAGAAGTTCGTCCGCGCCCTGCCGCGCGACAAGGTCCGCCAGGAGGGCATCCCGCTCATCCTCGACGAGGACGCCGAGCTGACGGAGTCCGGCAAGGTGGTCTCGATGATGATCCCCTTCGTCAACATCCCGATCCCCGAGGCGAAGGAGATCCTCGACCAGCTCAAGTCCCAGAGGGGCCTCCTCCTCGGCTACGAGCGAATCGGCAAGATCCTCGCCACCGACACCCAGCAGAACATCATCAGGATGCGCCAGGTCGCGAGGGAGATCGACGTCGCGACGCCGGTGAACGAGAACGTGTACGTCCGCCAGATCAAGAACGCGAACGCGACTGACATACAGACCGCGATACAGAAGATCGTCGAGGAGTCGCAGAAGCAGCTCGAGAAGGAGTCGAACCTGGCGAAGTCGGGCCACATCAACCAGCCGAACCGCCCCATGAGCATCGCGTCCCAGCCGTCCGGCACGCTCCTGCGCCGCCCCGGCATGCCGCCGCAGAACAACCAGCCCAAGCCGACGACCCCGACCGTGCAGAGCATCGTCACCAGCGTCTCGGACGCCGACAGAGGCATGATCCGCGGCAAGGTGGTGATCGTCCCCGACGAGCGCTCCAACAAGCTCATCTTCGTCACCTCCAAGACGAACATGGACTTCTTCGACAAGGTGATCGAGTCGCTCGACGTCGAGACGACGCCCGACATCGTGGTTAAGGTCTACCGCCTCAAGTACGCGGAGGCCGAGGACGTCTCGGACATGATCAACGACCTCATCGGCAATGCGCAGAAGTCGTCGTCGAGGGAGAACCAGAACGCCGCGTCGAGGTCCGGGCAGAGCAGCAACCTGACGCGCGGCGCGCAGCCGCAGCGCACGACGACGCAGGCGAAGGCCCCCGCCAACAAGCGCACGGGCGAACCGAAGGCGGGCGAGCTCACGAAGGACAACACGACCGTCCTCGCCGACAAGCGCATAAACGGCATCGTGGTGATGACCCAGAAGGAGCTCGTCCCCACCGTCGAGTCGATCATCGAGTCGATGGACGTCAGGCTTTCGCAGGTTCTCATCGAGACGGCGATCGTCGAGGTCACGCTCGGCGACAACCTCGAGACTGGCATCGACTGGGTGCAGCGCGGGCGCCAGCACGTGTGGAACCGCGTGCAGGCGACTGACGGCGCGGGACGAAACCTCTTCCACGTCGTCAACCAGAACGGTGACCTCCGCGGCACGGCCGCCGCCGGGACGACCGTTGAGTCGCCGACGAGCGGCCCGTACGCCGGCGAGACATGGAGCGTCGACGAGAACCTTCCGGTATACAAGACCGTCAAGTCTCTCGTCCGCGACGGCTTCGTGAACAACAACAGCTATATGCTCGGTGGTGGCGGCGGCTGGCCGACGGAAACTTCGCTTCTTAAGACTATGATGTCCGCCTCCTCCAATCTGGTTGACAACGCCATGTGGGGTGGGGCGAACCCGATCGGCGGCGGCCTTAACTACTTGCTGAAGTCGGACAAGCTGAACATCGCCGCCGTCATCAAGGCGACGAAGGACGACAGCCGCTCCAAGTATGTCGCCTCGCCGGTCGTGATGACGGTCGACAACAAGGAGGCGACGATCGAGGCGACGCAGATGCGCTACCTCCTCAAGGGCTATACCTACTCGGGCTCCACGTACAACGGCACGACCGTCCCGGACTACGAGCAGAAGGAGATCGGCCTCACTATCAAGGTGACGCCGAAGATCAACCCGAACGGAACTGTGATGCTCACAGTCGAGGAGGAGTACTCGCAGGTCGGCGCGAACCAGTCCATCCAGGCGAACGTCGGCGGCGACACGACGTCGACCGTCTCGGTGCCGACGACGATCACGCGCAAGATGTCAGCGGACATAACGCTTGAGAACAGGCAGACCGTCGTCCTCGGCGGCCTCACCGAGACGAGCAAGTCGGAGTCCCACGCGGGCATCCCGCTTCTGATGGACATCCCGTGGATCGGCGAGTGGCTCTTCTCGTGGAGGACGGAGGCGGAGGACCGCAAGGAGCTGCTGGTCTTCCTTACGCCGTACGTGCTTGACGACGGCGATGCGGCGCAGGCAGAGGCGCTCAGGCGCAAGAATGCGCTCAGCGATCCGCGTCCGTGGGAGAACTACGGATGGTCCGATTCCGAGCTTGCCGACCCGATTGCGAACAAGGAGCTCATGCGCCGCCTGAAGGACGAGGCTAAGAAGCAGGACGAGGAAAGGCAGAACCGCCTCGCGATCGAGAAGTGGAAGCTCGACCGCGCTAAGGCGCTCGAGAAGATGTCCGAGGCCGAGCGCAAGTTCTGGATCGAGCAGCACCGCGACGAGCTTGAGAAGGAGAAAAAGGAGGAGTTCGACCGCCAGGTGAAGGAGCAGGAGGACCTGAAGGCATTCGCCGAGGAGCTTCGCCGCAAGGACGTCACCAAGGCCGAGGAGAAGATCAAGGCCTCCGACGAGCAGGAGAAGCGGAACAAGGAAGAGATCGAGAGGAAGCGGGCGGAAGAGCTGAAGAGGGCGGCCGAGAAGGCGCCGCCCGTCGAAGAGAAGGCGCCGCCTGAAAAGAAGGCTGAGCCTGAGAAGAAGGCCGAACCCGAGAAGAAGGCTGAGCCCGAAAAGAAGCCCGAGCCGGTAAAGCAGGCCGAACCGGAAAAGAAAGCGGAGCCGGTAAAGACGGCGGAACCTGAAAAGAAGGCTGAGCCGGTAAAGCAGGTCGAGCCGGCAAAGAAGGCTGAGCCTGAGAAGAAAGAAGAATGAAAGGGATGATTATGTAATTGTGTAATTATGTAATAGCGGGATTACCCATTGAGGAAAGACAAATAGGTAATAACAGAATCAGCCATTGAGGAAAGGCAAATGAATAATGGTAAATTCCATAATTCCATAATTCCACAATAAACAGAGTAAGGAGACATCATAGTGAAATGGTTTTCGATAGCGCTTCTTGGCGCAGGGCTGATCGCGGCGGCGGCGTTTGGGATCATACGCAGCAACAACAACAAGGAAATGGCGCTTGCCGCGGCGAAGAAGGCGGAGGCCGAGGAGAAGGCGGCCGAGGCAGCTGAGCGCAAGGCAGAGAAGGACCGCCAGGCGGCGTCCTCACGCGCGGCGGCGGAGGCGTCCGCCGCGAAGAAGGCGGAGGAGGCGCATCGCGCCGCCGAGGCGCAGCGTGACGCCGACAAGGCGGCCGCGGAGAAGGCGGAGGCCGACCGCGCCCGCGCCGTCGAGGAGAAGGAAAAGGCGGTGGCGGACAAGGCGAGGGCCGAAGCCGAGTACGAGAAGGCGTCCGCCGAGCGCACCGCGGCGCTTGCCGCGAAGGAGACGGCGAAGCTCGAGGCCGCGAAGGCGAAGTCCCAGGCCGAGGAGAAGGCGCACGCCGCGCAGATCGCGGCCGACGCGCTCGCGAAGGAGAAGCTTGCCGCGGACAAGGTGATCGCCGAGGCGAAGCTCCGCGAGATCAAGCGCGAGCAGCTTCTCGACTTCGAGCGCGAGCTAGTCGCGATCAAGCGCGACCTGGACGAGCGCGAGGCGGCGCTCAGGCCCGAGAAGACGATCAAGGACCTCGACACGATAAGCTCCGGCGACGATGAGGACGACCCGCTGAGGAAGAAGGATGACGCCGCCGCGAAGCTCCCGGAGAACAACCGGGAGCTGCCGCGCGGCACGCGCCGCCTCGCAAAGGCCACCCGCGTCTCCGACGAGGGGCTGAAGGCCGTCGGAGAGGAGAACAAGACCAACGTCGTCTCGCGTATCGAGAAGCTGTACATCGAGGCCGTCCGCGAGGACCGCATGGTCGACGCCGACTTCTACGCGAAGGAGCTCAAGAGAATGTATCCCGGCTGGAAATACACGCCTCCGGGCGCGAAGTCCGGCGCGGACGTCAAGAAGGAAGAAGAGGAGAGGAAATGAGTCTTTCAGTTGGCATCGTGGGCCTGCCCAACGTCGGCAAGTCCACGCTTTTCAACGCGCTCACGAGGAAGCAGCAGGCCGCCGCCGAGAACTACCCGTTCTGCACGATCGAGCCCAACACGTCGATAGTCGAGGTCAAGGACCCGCGGCTTGAGGAGCTCGCGAAGATCGACAATCCCGCGCAGATCATCCGCGCCACGGTCGAGTTCACGGACATCGCGGGGCTCGTCAAGGGCGCGTCGAAGGGCGAGGGCCTCGGCAACAAGTTCCTCGCGAACATCCGCGAGTGCGACGCGATCCTGCACGTAGTCAGGTGCTTCGAGAACGACGACATCATCCACGTCCAGGAGGGCGGCAACAAGTCCGCGCCGATCGACCCGGTGGGCGACGCGCAGGTCATCGAGACGGAGCTTGTCCTTGCGGACATGGAGCAGCTCCAGCGGCGCTACGAGAAGGTGCGCAAGGAGGCGCAGGCCAAGCCGCCGCTCCGCCCGGAGGCGGATGCGTGCGCGGCGCTTCTGAAGCACCTTGAGGAGGGGAAGAGCGTGCGCTCGTTCCCCCGCGCGGAGGGCGACCCCATCCTGAAGGTCATCGCTGAGCTGAAGTTCCTCACCGACAAGCCTGTCATCTACTGCGCGAACGTCTCGGACGACGACGTGACCGGCGAGGGCAACGCGCACGTCGCGGCGCTTAGGGAGTACGCCGCCTCGCAGAACGCCGAGGCCGTGGTGATCTGCGCGCAGATAGAGGCGGACCTCGCCGGGCTCTCCGACGCGGAGGCGAAGGAGTTCCTGGAGTCGTACGGGCTTTCCGAAAGCTCGCTCGACCGTACCATAGCGCTCGCCTACAGGACGCTCGGGCTCGCGAGCTACTTCACGTCGGGCCCCAAGGAGTCGCGCGCCTGGACCTTCCGGCGCGGATGGAAGGCGCCCAGGTGCGCCGGGGTGATCCACACCGACTTCGAGAAGGGCTTCATCAGGGCGGAGGTCGTTCCCTTCGAGGAGTACGTCAAGCACGGCGGGACAGCCGGCGCGCGCGCCGCGGGTTCGCTCCGCCCCGAGGGCAAGGAATACGAAATGCAGGACGGCGATGTGGTGGAGTTTCTCTTTTCAAAGTAGCGCAGCAAAAAGGAGGGGAGAGAAGCTTAGAGCTTAGAGCTTAGAGCTTGGAGCTTGGAGCTTGGAGCTAGAAAGCCTAGAAGCCTAGAAAGCTAGAAGCCACTGAAACGCAGCAAAAAGGAGAAGCGAGAAAGCGAGAAAGCTTAGAGCTTGAAGCTTAGAGCTTAGAGCTTGGAGCTAGAAAGCCTAGAAAACCTAGAAAGCTAGAAGCCACTGAAACGCAGCAAAAAGGAGAAGCGGGAAAGCGAGAAAACTTAGAGCTTGAAGCTTAGAGCTTAGAGCTAGAAGCCTAGAAAATCTAGAAATCTAGAAATCTAGAAACCTAGAAATCTAGAAACCTAGAAAATCTAGAAACCCTAGAAGATCTAGAAAGCTCAAAGCTCGAAGCTCGAAGCTCAAAGCTAAAAAACCTAGAAAGCTAGAAGCTCTAAGCTAAAAGCTAAAAAAACCGATGAAATTCATCTCAACCAGAAAAGGCATCGAAGCGACCGGCCCTGAGACCGTGTTCCAGGGCCTCGCCCCAGACGGCGGGCTGTATGTCCCCGCCGGGCCATTGTGCAATAGCGGAATTGCGGAATTGAACGAGGCGGATTCGTCGCAAGCCAATTCTTCAATGGTAAATGGCTGTTCCCATAATTCCATAATTCCACAATCCCATAATTCCACAATTCCACAATCTCCATTGCTTGCGCAGGCTGAATCGTTTGTGCTAGGTAGGCTCTTCGACGACTTCCCTGAGGAGGTTCGCGCTCAGGCGGTCGACCGTCTGCTGTCGCGCTTCCCCGCGGGCGACCCGATCCCGCTCGTCGACGCCGACGGCTTCAAGATCCTCGAGCTTTTCCACGGGAAGACCGGCGCCTTCAAGGACGTCGCGCTCTCGATGCTCCCCGTCTTCATGCGCCACGCGGCCAACGGACGCCGTACGCTCGTCCTGACCGCGACGAGCGGCGACACCGGCTCCGCGGCGATGCAGGGCTTCGCGGGCGTCGACGGCACCGAGGTCGTGGTGTTCTTCCCGGACGTCGGCACGTCGCGCATACAGCGACTCCAGATGACGACGCCGTCCGACGCAAACGTCCACGCCGTCGCGATCCGCGGCAACTTCGACGACGCCCAGGCGGCGGTGAAGCGCATCTTTGCCGACGCCTCGATAAACGCGCAGGCCGCGGCCGCCGGCGTCAACCTCTCGAGCGCCAACTCAATCAACACCGGGCGCCTCGTTCCGCAGATTGCATACTACCTTCTCGCCGGGGCGAGATTGAAATTATGTAATTGTGGAATTGAGCAATTGTGTAATAGCGGAATTGCGGAATTGAAAGAATCAGATTCGTCGCAAGCAAATTCCGAAATGAAAAATGGCTGTTTCCATAATTCCACAATTCCACAATGCTGCTTCGACGTTGTCGTGCCGTCGGGGAACTTCGGCAACATACTCGCGGCGTACTACGCGAAGCTCATGGGCGCGCCCATCGGCAGGTTCGTCGTCGCATCCAACGTGAACGACGTGCTGGCGAGGTTTGTGAAGACGGGCGTCTACGACCCTGGAGACAGGTTCACCGTCACCAACTCCCCGTCGATGGACATCCGCAAGTCGTCGAACGTCGAGCGCCTCCTGTGGCTTCTTTCCGGCGGGCTCGACGGGGACGTGGAGCGCGCGTGCGCGGAGACGGCGCGCATGATGCGCGACCTCGCTGAGAAGGGGTCGTACGAGCTTTCCGCAGGCGCGAAGGAGCGGCTCTTCGCCGACTTCGAGGGAGGCGTTGCGACGCCCGAGGAGACGGAGTCGGAGATGCGCCGCATGCGCGACGCGGCGGGCTACCTGATCGATCCCCACACCGCCGTCGCGACGTTCGTCGCGCGCCGGCTTGGCTATCCGAAGCTCGCGCCCTGCGTCGTCGCCGCGACCGCGACGCCGTACAAGTTCCCGGAGACGTGCCGCAGGGCGTTCGGCGCGGACGCGCTCGACGACCCGCCGCCGTCGTTCCGCGACCTGGAGACGCTGCCCGTCGCGCAGACGCGCGTCTGCGACGTGGCGGAAATCGACAAGGAGGTCCTGAGGCTTTTATGAAAACGGCGAAGGTAAACGGTGTGGCCATAACCTCGGAGGCGGTGCAGTTCGAGCTTGAGCGCCTCGTGAAGTTCTACTATGCGCACGGCTTCAAGGAGGACGAGATACGCAAGTGCCTCCCGGAGCTGCAGGAGAAGGCGCTGGAGCAGGCGATAGGCGCGAAGCTCCTCCTCGACCGCGCGTCGTCGCTTGAGATGGCGGCGAGCGCGGAGGAGATCGACGAGGAGGTCCGCAAGGTCGTCGAGCAGCTCGGCGGCGCGGAAGGCTACGAGAAGGCGCTCGCCGCGCAGGGCCTCTCCGAGGCCGCGCTGCGCAAGGAGCTTGAGAAGGGCGTCAGGGTGAACAAGCTCGTCGCCCAGGCATGCACAGGCGTGGACGAGCCGACGGAGGAGGACATCGCCGCGTTCTTCGAGGCGCGCAAGGCCGACTACGCCGGGCGCACCATCGTCGACGTACACGACCAGATCAGGGACCTCATCAGGCACGACAGGCGCGGCCGCGCGCTGGACGCGTTCGTGAAGGAGCTCCGCGCCGCAGCGGATGTGGAGTACGTAGAGGACCACGGCCATGGCCACGGCTGCGGATGTGGCTGCCACCATGGGCACGAAGGCCAGGAGGCCTGAGGGACGGACATGGAAATCACCTCGACATCGAATCCCAAGCTCAAGTACGTCGTGAAGCTGAGAAGCTGCTCGACGCGCGAGGAGTCCGGCGAGATGATCGTCGAGGGGTACCGCGAATGCCGCCGCGCGCTCGACAACGGCTACCGCCCGAGGGCGGTCTTCCACTGCCCCGACGACTACCTCAAGAACGAGAACGAGCCTGCCCTCGTCGACGAGTGCGCCAGGCTCGGCGCGGAGGTCTACACCTGCACCAGCGCGTGCTTCGCGAAGATCGCGTACAAGGAGCGCCCCGACGGGCTGCTCATGGTCGGGCCTCACGTCTCCGTGCGCCTGGAGGACCTGTCGCTCCCGGAGAACGCGCTCGTAATCGTCACCGAGGCCGTCGAGAAGCCCGGAAACCTGGGGACGATCCTGAGGTCGGCGGACGCCGCGGGCGCGGCGGCGGTGATCGTGTGCGACAGGGCGACGGACATCCACAACCCGAACGTCGTCAGGGCGTCCACCGGCACGATGTTCTCCGTTCCGATAGCGGAGGCGACGAGCGAGGAGGCGCTGGCGTTCCTGAAGGCGCGCGGCTTCAAGATCCTCGCCGCGACGCCGCACGCGGAGAAGCTCCATTTCGAGGTGGACCTGACTGGCAGGGTGGCGATCGCGCTCGGCGCGGAGCAGTACGGCCTGACGGCCCGCTGGATGGACGGCGCGGACCTGCGCGTGAGGATCCCGATGCTCGGCGTCGCGGACTCGCTCAACGTGTCCGCCGCCGCGACGATTCTGGTCTACGAGGCCGTGCGCCAGAGGATAGGCGCGGGCGTCGACGCCGTGCCGGAGTTCGTTCCGTGGCACGGAGAGGGGAGGCATGACAAATGACGGCGCTGTTTGCATACGTGGAGATATCGGTTGTGAGGTTCGCGAACCCCGTGTTCCTCGCGTTCGCGGCAATCGTGCCGGTCGCGGCGCTCTACGCGGCCGTGCTGATGGCGCGGCGCGAGATGGCGCTCGCGAAGATGTCGTCGGACCCGCCGCGGATGCGCTTCCGCTCGCTGCAGCTGATGCTCGTGTCGGCGGGGCTGGTGATGGCGTTCCTCGCGGCGGCGCGCCCGCAGTGGGGAAGGTCCGAGGAGCGGCGCACGGTCTCCAGCCGCAACCTGGTCATCGCGATCGACGTCTCGCAGTCGATGCTCGCGAGGGACGTCGGCCCCAACCGGCTCGACCGCGCGAAGGCGGACGTCGCGGACCTCATCGACTCCCTCGAGGGCGACCGCTGCTCGCTCGTCGCGTTCCGCAGGACGGGCGTCGCGCTGTGCCCGCTGACCACCGACCGCGGCTTCCTCCGTGGCACGCTCGAGACGCTTTCGCCGGACTCCGCGCCGCGCGGCGAGACGGACCTCGGCAGCGCGATCAGGGAGTCGCTGCGCGTCATATCCGAGGTGGACGGCCTCGCCGGTGAGAAGGCCGACCACAGCGCTGTCATCATCATCTCCGACGGCGGCGACCTCCGCGGCGGCGCGCTCGAGGCTGCGCAGCTCGCGAAGAGGAGGGGCGTCCCGATATTCACCGTCGGCATCGGCGACCCCAAGGCCGGCTCGACCATTCCGCTGGAAGGAGGCGGGATCCTGAAGTTCGACAACAAGCCCGTGATGGTGCGTCTGGAGGAGGACGCCCTGCGCGCGATCGCGGAGGCGTCGGGCGGCAAGTACGTCCCGCTCGCGACGGCGCGCACGGTGGACACCACCCTCGGCGCGATCTACCGCAACTTCCTGCGCGGCGTCGCCGTCAAGGAGCAGAACGAGGAGGACGACCGCCTCGCCGAACGCTATCTCTGGTTCATCGTCACCGCGCTCGTCCTCCTCATCGCAGGGGCGTCGCTTTCGCGCGGGCGGCCGAGGTCGAGGCGCCTTGCGGCGCGCAGGGGGGCCGCGGCATGAAGAGGATCACAATGGAGTACCGCGTGCCGTACGCCGACACCGACATGATGGGCGTCGTGTACTACGCCAACTACCTCGTCATCTTCGAGCGAGCGCGCAACGAGCTGATGCGCGCGTGCGGCTACACGTACAAGGAGTGCGAGGCCGAGGGGTGGGGGCTGCCCGTCACGCACGCCGAGGTGAACTACCACGGCAGCGCGAAGTACGACGACGTCCTGGAGGTCTCCGCGTGGGTGCAGGGGATGAAGGGCGTGAGGATCGAAATCGCGTGCGAGGTGCGCCGGAAGGGCGAGGACCGCGCGCTGGCGACGGGCTTCACGCGCCATGCGTTCATCGACCTCAAGAGCTTCAGGCCGTGCCCGCCGCCGGCGCGTTTCGTCGCCATGCTGGCGGAGGACGGCGGGGAGGGCGCGCGATGACCGTCGTCACCAAGACCGTGCGGTTCGACGCGGCGCACGTCCTCACCAACCACGCCGGCCTCTGCAAGAACCTCCACGGCCACACGTACCGCGTCGACGTCTCCGTCGCCGACGGCGGCGAGGGCGGCGCGGACATGGTGATCGACTTCAAGGACCTCAAGCGCATCTCCGAGGAGGTCGTGTGCGCGCGCTTCGACCATTCGTTCATCTACTCCGAGGCCTCCGAGGGCGAGCGCGAGATCGCCGCGGTCGTCGAGAGGCTCGGGATGCGCACCGTCGCTCTGCCGTTCAGGTCGACGGCGGAGAACATGGCGCGGCTCTTCTACGAGGAGCTGAAGCCGCGCATCCCCTCGCTCTGGTCGGTCAGGGTGTGGGAGACCGCCGACAGCTCCGCGGAGTACCGTCCGTGAGGATCACCGGCGGCAGGTTCAGGGGCCGCGTCGTCGAGCCGCCGAAGAACGGCGAGCTGCGCCCGACGCAGGACATGGTCCGCGAGGCGCTCTTCAACATCCTCGCGCCTGAGATCCCGGGCGCTGACTTCCTTGACCTCTTCGCTGGCTCCGGGGCCGTTGGCATCGAGGCCGCCTCCCGCGGCGCGGGGAGCGTGACGTTCGTCGAGTCCAACCGCCGCCACGCCGAGGCGACGCGGCGCAACGCCGCCGCCATCGTCGGCGCCCCGCCGTGCTGCGGCGTCCGCTGGGATGTCGCCGTCGCCGACGTGGGCAGGTGGGTCGCCGGGTATTCCGGCGCGGGCTTCTCCGTCGTGTTCGCCGACCCGCCGTACGCGCTCTGGGACGGCACGGGGTGCGCACCGTTCCTCCGCTCGCTCGCGGACTGCGGCGTCGTCAGGCCCGGAGGGCTCTTCGTCGCCGAGACGGGCGTCTGCGCAAAAGCCGAGGAGGTCCCGGGCTGGGACCTCCTCAGGGACCGCGTCTACGGAAAGACGCGCATAGCGATCTGGCGCAGGGACGCGGCTACTCCGCAATCGGCGGCTTGTGGTTCTTGTTGATGTCGTCGTTGCTGGTGGGCGTGACCGCCACCACCTTCATGTGGGGGCGAAGCTTGCCGATGCCGGATATGACGACCTTCTCGCCGGCCTTCAGCCCCTTCAGGATAGGCGTCCAGCCGTCGAAGTTCTCCTTCGTCACGACCACGCGCTGCTCGACGGTGCTGTCCTCCTTCACCACCCAGACGCCCTGGTTGCCGCCGGGCAGGTCGAAGACCGCCTGCTGCGGAACCGACGGGTACTCCGGCGGGGTCTTCAGGTCGGTCAGCAGCGTCACGTAGTTGTTAGGCACGAGGAGCCTGTCCGGGTTGGGGAAGGAGAGGCGCATCATGATGGACGCCGTCTCGCGCGACATCTGGTTGTCGTCGAAGTCCCATGTTCCCTCCTTGCCGTACTCCGAGCCGTCGGAGAGCAGCAGGCGCATCCTGTACTGCTCGACGACGCCCTTCTTCAGCAGCTGCCGCTGCGCGATGTACGCGCGGTCGGTGAAGGGGAACGTGACGCGGATGGGGTCGATCTGCACGATCTTCGCGAGCGAGCCCTTCGACGGGGCAACGTAGTCGCCGCAGTGGGCGGAGGACTTGCCGATCTGCCCGGAGATCGGCGCGACGATGACAGTCTTCTTGAGGTCGTACTCGGCGACGACGAGGTTCGCCTTCGCCTGGAGGACGGCGGCCTTCGACGACTCCGCGCCGGCCTCGGCGTTGTCGCGCTCGAGCTGCGTGATGCCCCTGGCGTCCGCCTTCTGCATACGCTCGTAGTAGCGCTCGGCGCGGCGGGCCTCCGCCTCCGCGGCGGAGAGGTCGGCTTTGCGCTGGTTCACGACGGCCCTGTAGCGCTCGTCGTTGATCACGTAGAGGAGCTGCCCCGCCTTGACGACGTCGCCTTCCTTGAACTTGATCTCCTGGATGTAGCCGTCGACCTGCGGGAGAAGCTCGACCTCCTGGATTGCCTCGACGTGCGCGACGTAGCGCTTCGGCGGGTTGTACGGCCTGTTCTCCACCGGCATCATCGCGACGGTCTGCGCCGCCGCCGCTGCCGCCGCAGCCGCCGCGGCAGCGGCCTCTGCCGCGCCAGCGTCCTTCTTCGGCCACATGTCCTTCACGATCCACCCGGCGGCCACGGCGACGGCCACCAGCACAAGCTGCGCGATCACGGTGCCGATGACTGCCGCCACCGAGCGCTTCTTCTCTTCTTTCTGTTCTTCCATTTTCTTTTTTCCTCCTTGTATTGGCTTCTAGTTCTCAGTTCTCAGTTCCCTGCCCCAAGCTCTAAGCTCCAAGCTCCAAGCTCCAAGCTTCACTCTTCACCTTCACCTCTACATTTTCCATTTTACACTTTCCATTTTACACTTGCTCTCTACACTCTTATCGACTTCCACACTGCCGCGTATGACTCCGCGAGCGTCTCGTTCAGGTCGCAGGCGATGACGCCGGCGATTCGCATGTGCACGAGGCCGTCCCATATCGCGGTGCAGACTGTCGCGATCTTCACGGGGTCGACCCCCGGCTTCACCGCGCCTGACGCCTTGTCGTTCTCGACTGCCTTCTTCATGGCGGCCCACGGACCGAACCGCGTGTTGACGAGGAGGTCTTCGCGCACCTTCTCCATCGACGCGTGCGCCCAGCGCAGCTGTTCGTGGATCAACAGGAAGAAGGCGGTGCCCTTCGGGTCCGCGATGATCCGTCCGGCGTTCTCCAGCATGATCTTCGCGACGTCGTTGAATGACAGCGCGTCGAATGTCGCGTCGTCGGGCGGAAGCAGCCCCGAGAGCTGGCGGCGGAACTTCGCGACCATCTCGTCGACAAGCGCGAGGAGAAGGGCCTCCTTCGACTCGAAGTGCCAGTACACCGCGCCCTTCGTCATCTTGAGCCGCGCGGCGATGTCCGTGAACGTCGTGCGCTCGTAGCCTTTTTTGACAAAGAGGGACAGCGCGCTCGCGAGGATCCTCGTGCGCGTCTTCTCGGCTTCGGCCTTTGCTTTTCTTGCCATGGCTTTCCTTTGTCCCTTCTTTTCCCTAGCCACATATTATACATACCTCCAGGTATGTATGTCAAGGTGGAATTGACGAAAAATTCACGCGGGAGGAATCCGCCAGGTTCGCGGCTGACGTCAAAAGCCCTTGCAAAGGCGACCGGGAAAATGGTATAATATGCGGTATCGGGCGTTGTTCCGCAGAACGAATGGCCCAGGCTGTCAGAACCAAATACAAAAAGGAGAATGGAACTATGAAAAGAACACTCGCAATGATCGCGGCTGTGGCCGGAATGGCGACGGGCGCGTTCGCGGACACGATCGACCTCTCTAGCCTCCACAGCGTCATGAACAGCCCCCTGCTGCTCGACGGCGACACGATTCTGACGGGCACGCTCGACGGTTCGGGCACGCTCGACGGTTCGGCCCATATATGCAGGATTTCAATCGCCGACGGCGCGACTGTCACGCTCAGCAACGTAACTATCACAGGTTCGCACGCCATCACCTCTGGCGGGCATTCCTTCACCAATAACCATGCCGGAATAACTTGTAGAGGGGACTCCACTATCATTCTTAAAGGCGACAACTCGATTTCGGGTTTTTGCCGTGACTATCCCGGTATCGAAGTTTGGACGAACGCGACGCTGACGATCAGAGGCGGTGACGATGACTACCTCCGCGTGTACAGCGGCAGCGACGACGAAGGTAAAGGCTATGGCGCCGGCATCGGCGGCGTCAAAGGGAATAACTGCGGCAGCATTGTCATTGAGGGTGGTGACATACAAGCGGAGGGCGGAGAAGCAGCGGCGGGCATTGGCGGTACGCCCAGGGCTTCCTGCGGGAACATAGAGATCAGAGGGGGAAACATCACTGCCCATGGCGGAAAGAACGCCGCCGGAATCGGCAGCGGGTACCGTGGTTCCTGCGGCAACATCACAATAACAGGCGGTAGGATATCGGATGCCTCGTCGGAAGGATCGGGAGATGACGAATCGGGGACGGACTACTGTGCCGCCGGAATCGGCAGCGGGTACTGGGGTTCCTGCGGCGACATCACCATCGGCCCCGGCATCGAATTGGTGAAGGCAATATCGGGCGATTTCCACGACACGCCCATCGGCGCTGGAAAGGCCGGCACATGCGGAACCGTCACCGTTGACTCCTCCTTGTACGATCGCTATCGTTCCTATGATCACGAGCGCATGATACGGCCCTGGTATTACTTTGACCTCGGCAACTTGCCGCTCGACGAGAACGGCGAGGCGAGAATCCTCGACGGGACCATCGTCACCGGGACGATTGCCACCAACGCCCAACTTAGAATCTACAATGACGCGACGGTCGTTCTCCGCGACGTCAGGATAAACGAAGGTCTCGTCCAAGACCCCGAGTACGACCCCGAGGAGTGGGTCGAGTTCGGGGCGGGCTTGGCTTGTGAAGGCAACGCGACAATCATCCTCGAGGGCACGAACGTCGTGAATGCATTCCACTACGAGTTCCCCGGTATCTTCATCGGCTCCGGATACACGCTCACGATCAAGGGCGACGGCAAGCTCAAGGCGTCTAGCTTCGCTGACGGCTGGGCGGCGGGCATAGGCGGAGGGTCGGATGCGAATGTGAGCGACTGCGGTAACATCGTCATCGAGAGCGGCGTCATAGAAGCCACTGGCGGAACCGACGCTGCTGGAATCGGCGGCGCGGGCGAAAACTTTCCCGGCTGCGGCCTCGTCGTCATCGGGCCGAATGTGACAAGCATTGACGCCACCGGCGGCTGGGCCCCCATCGGAAGCGGACGCAACGGCTACTGCACGGCGGTGGTCGTGGACAGCTCCCTGGGCGACACCACGAGCGGCTCGACGCGCACGATCACGAAGGGCGCGGGCGGCGGCGCGAGCCTCCCCGCTCCGGCGTTCGCCTCGACCGGAGAGGCGGCGACCACGAGGTTCGAGCAGGGCGAGAACGGCAAGTGGACGCTCACGGCGTTCGCGGAGCTCGCCAACGACGCCCTGGGCTCCGACGTCGAGGACGGCCAGATCAAGGTCTATGCCGCGCCCACGGTCGAGGGGCTGGACGATCCCTCTTCGCAGATGTCGAACAATGGCGTGAGGGTGAAGGAGAAGAAGAGCGCCGTCAAGACGGTCATCGAGGTGACGCCGCCCGGCAATCCCCCGAGCCAGTTCTTCAGGGTCAAGTTCGGCAACTAGGCCGGCGGTTTCGCGCGATTCCTGTAGCCTCGCGGCGGGAATTATGGTAAAATATACCGGTTCCAACTAAAAAAGACACAAGAGGAGAAAATCAGATGAGCATCTTCAAGGCATACGACATACGCGGCATATACGGACAGGACCTGACGGAGGACGACTTCTACAAGATCGCGCGCGCCTACGTCCAGTTCACCGGGGTGAGGGGCGGCAGGGTGGTTGTCGCGAGGGACTGCCGCAAGTCCTCCGACTCCCTCTTCGCCGCGTTCGCCAAGGGTCTGGTCGACGAGGGCGTGACCGTAATCGACATCGGGCTCGCCTCGACGCCCATGAGCTATTTCGCCAACGGCTCGCTCAAGGCGGACGGCTCCGTTATGATCACCGCGTCGCACAACACGAAGGAGTGGAACGGCTGCAAGCTGTGCAGGGCGAACGCGGTGCCGATCTCCGGCGCGACGGGCATCAAGGACATCGAGGCGCTCGTCGCGGGGATGGACGGCAACGAGCCGCCGGCTGGCGTCGGCGAGGTGACGAAGGTGGACATCTCCGCCGCGTACGGCGAGCACGTGCGCAAGTTCGCGCACCTCGCGGGGCCGGTGCGCGTGGCGATGGACTTCGCTAACGGGATGGGCATCGCCGAGTCGGTCGCGTTCACCGGGCAGGACCTCCTGACGCACGACGACCTCTTCGGGGAGTACGACGGCGACTTCCCGAACCACGACGCGAACCCGCTCCACCGCGAGACGCTGAAGGACCTCCAGGCTTTCATGAAGGCCAACCCCGGCAAGTACGCGTTCGGCGTGGCGTTCGACGGCGACGCGGACCGCGCGGGCTTCCTCGACGAGAGGGGCGAGATCATCCCGATGGACTTCACGACGGCGCTCATCGCCGGCGACCTGCTGAAGTCGAACCCCGGCGCGGCGTGCTTCTACGACCTGCGCTCGACGAGGATGGCGGCGGAGACGATCGAGGCCGCGGGCGGCAGGCCGATGATGTCCCGCGTCGGGCACAGCTTCATCAAGGAGCAGATGCGCCAGAACGACGCGATCTTCGCGGGCGAGCTCTCCGGCCACTACTACTTCAAGGCGAACTACACGGCGGAGTCCTCGTCGATGGCGGTGTACGCGCTCGCGAACCTCGTCTCGGCGTCGGGCAAGACGCTCTCGGAGCTTGTCGCGCCGCTCGGGAAGTACTCGCAGTCCGGCGAGATCAACACGCGCACCACGACGCCGCCCGCCGAGGTCCTCGCGAGGATCAAGGCGGCGTACGAGGGAAGGGCGAAGGTGTTCGAGCTCGACGGCGTGTCGGTGGACGCATGGGACTCCGAGGGCTGGTGGGCGAACGTGAGGATGTCCAACACCGAGCCGCTGGTGCGGCTCAACCTCGAGGGGAAGACGAAGGAGACGATGGAGGAGAAGCGCGATGAATTTCTCGCACAGATACGCGCTTAGCGCGTGCGCCGCCGCGGCGCTCGCGCTCTGCGCGGGATGCGGCGGGCCGAACCCCGCCAAGGAGAAGGCACTTGGCGACACGGCGTTCAACAACAGGGACTACGCGAAGGCGCGCGACCACTACGCGAAGGTGGTGAAGGCCGAGCCGGGCAACGTCGACGCGTCGGTGATGCTCGCGCGCTCGTGGCTCGCGATGGCCGAGGTCGAGAAGAACCCGGAGGCGCGCAAGGCGCTCGCCGACGAGGGCAAGTCCGCGCTCGCCGGCGTGCCCGAGGGGAACAAGGCCGACGCCGACGTCGTCCAGCTGCAGGCGCAGCTCGCGTACCACTCGCAGGACTACGCCGCCGCGGCGAAGCTCTTCCGCTCGCTCGCGGACGACGAGACGCTCGATGCCGTCACGAGGTCCGCCGGGTGGTCCGGCCTCGGCGTCGTCGACATCATGCTCAGCGACGCCAAGACAGACCAGTCCGAGCGCGACATGCTCTGCGACCGCGCGCGGACCGATTTCTTCCACGCGCTCCGGCTGGACAAGCGCAACGCGGCCGCTCGCTACCACCTCGGCAGGCTCTACCGCGACACGTACGGCTTCGGCGAGGCGGCCATCGAGATGTTCGAGGCGTTCGTCAGCCCCAAGATGATGCAGCAGGGGATCGACGAGCGCGTGCAGCGCGTGCAGCACGAGTTCATCAGGCAGCTCCGCGAGGAGGTCGCGAAGCGCACTGCGCAGATGCCCGGCGCGTCGAACAGGGACAAGGTCGCCTGCGCGAAGCACACGAAGAAGGCGGATGCGCTGTTCGTGCAGGGGAAGTACAAGGAGGCGGCGAGGGTGTACGAGGCCGCGCTCAAGAGCGACCCGCTCGACGCGCTCGCCGCCAAGCGCCACGCGCAGTGCCTCGTCCAGACCGCGCGCACCGACAGGGAGAAGACCGAGGCGGCGCGCGCGTACGTAAACGCGTGCACCGTCTCGCCGAAGGACGTGCAGCTGCTGAAGGAGGCGGCGGCGGTCGCGATGCGGATGGGCAAGGCGCCGCTCGCGGCGAGGTTCTACTCGCGCGCGCTGGCGTTCGCGTCGGTCAACACCAGGGACTACACGGTCCTCGACGGGCTGATCATCTCCTTGAAGAAGGCGGGCAGGCCGAAGTCCGCCGCCGTGTACCAGAGCTACCGCGCCGCGATATCCGGGCCTGTCGCGAAACGCTGAGGGGAGGATCTCGGCCATGCAGTTCCAGGGTGCGGACTACGCATTGTGCGGCGCGGCGGCGCTGTTCGTCGGGCTGGGGCTCTACAGGGGCTTCTCCGGCGTCTTCGCCTTCCTCGTCGCGTCGGTGTCCACCGCCTTCGCGAGCGTCAGGATCTGGCCGCACGTCGCGGCGCTCACCGACGTCGCGTGGCTGCGCATCGGCCTCGCCGTGTTCGCGGGCGTCGTCGTCTTCGGCGTCGTGCGCATCATAGTCAAGAAGGTCGTCAACGGTCTTCTCGACCAGCCGGTGGACGCCATCGCGGGCCTCGCGATAGGCCTGCTTTGCAGCGGAATGCTGCTTCTGCTCGCGGCGCACATGCCCGCCGTGAGGGAGTGTTCGTCGCTCGCCAGGTGGGCGGCGGCGTACGTGCAGTGAAAGGCCCCTGAAAAATTTTTGAAAATCACCCCTTGCACATACGGACAGAATTTAGTAAAATATATACCAACAAATCGTAATAACGAAGGAGACAACATAAAATGGCAGGCAAGCTTGAAGATCGCGTAAGAGACATCATCGTCGAACAGCTCGGCGTCAATGCAGAGCAGGTCACGCAGGAGGCGTCGTTCATCGACGACCTCGGCGCGGACTCTCTCGACAGCGTTGAGCTCATCATGGCGTTTGAGGAGGAATTCGGCGCGGCGATTCCCGAGGAGGACGCCGAGAAGCTGACAACCGTCGGCAAGGTCGTCGAGTACCTCAAGTCAAAGGGCTACGGCGACGACGGAGCCGCCCCGGCCAAGTGACGTTGGGCCCGAGGCGCGAAGTCAAACGACACGGCGGGCGGCCCATGCAGGGTTGCGTCCGCCTTGTTTTTTCGCAAGCCGCTTGACTATCGCGCAGGGCCGCGCCACGACGGACGAGGAAGGTCAGGTCTTTCCCAAACAGTCAGGAACAAAAAAACAAGGAGCAAAGAAGATGAAAATCTCAATGAGCATGGCAGCCACGGCGGTGGCGGTTGTTGTCCTTGCCAGCGGATGCCGCTATGACAAGGCGAACAGCGACGAGACTGGCGACGCGGATGCCGCCAAGGACCTCTCGACGCAGCAGGGCGTGGACGTCAAGGCCGACGTCGACGAGTCGGCGACGTCCGGCACCCTCGACGACCTCGCGGCGGCGGGCAAGAGCTTCAAGGACCGCGGCTACGCGCTGTGCACCGACGTGAGCTTCACCCCGGTGTACTTCGCGTTCGACGCGACGTCCATCCGTCCCGAGGAGCTTGGCAAGATCGAGGCCGTCGCGCGCCATCTGCTCGACAACCCCGACCGCGTCGTCTCCATCGAGGGCAACTGCGACGAGCGTGGCTCGAACGAGTACAACATGTCGCTTGGCGAGGACCGCGCGATCATCATCAGCAACTTCCTCGCCCAGAACGGCATCGCCCGCGAGCGCATGGAGACGATCAGCCGCGGCGAGACGAACCCGGCGGCGGAGGGAACCGGCGAGAGCGTCTGGTCCAAGAACCGCCGCGGCGAGTTCGTCATCTGGAAGAAGTAGGTCGCGCGCCGCGGTCGCGGCGCCAGACTGAATGATGCTAGCCTTCATATTCGACAGCGTCGGCTTCGGTGAGTGGTTCGTGCTGCTCACCGTTGTCTTGATTTTTGTCGGCCCCCAGAAGCTCCCCGGCGTCGCGAAGACGATCGGCAACTACTACGCCAGGTTCCGGCGCACCGCCGAGAACTTCAAGCGCCAGATCATGGAGATGGAGACCGAGGTCACCAAGGAGGCCGACACCATGACCGACGCGTTCCGCGTCGACGGCGACGAGTCGAAGGCTGACCCGGCGGCGGATCCGACGGACCCGCTTGCCGAGGGCAATTCGGAAGGCGAAGGTGAAGGCGAAGGCGAAAACTACGACGACGGCATGTACGACTACATGCACGAGGACGGCTACCGCGAGGACGGCGACGACTTCAATCCCGAGGGCGAGGAGGAGGGGGCTTCCGGCGGCGACGCCGACGTGAAGCCCGACGACCCTGCGCCTGCAGTAGACGCGCCGGCTCCCGACCCCGCGCCCGCGGCGGACGCGTCGGCTCCCGACCCCGCGCCTGCGGCTCCCGCGGCTCCCGCGGCGGAGCCGCCTGCCGAGCCGAAGGAGTGACGCGGCGATGGCGATTACCCTCATAAAGGACCCCGACCAGAGGAACGATCCGCCGCGTCCCCTCCTTGAGCACCTGATGGCGCTCAGGGACATGCTCATCTTCGCGGCCATATCCTGGATCATCTGCGTCATAGTCTGCGGGTGCCTCTCGCGCACGATATTCCACTGGCTCCAGAGCCCGATGGCGGCGTACGCGCAGAGCCAGGCCGACCAGGCGGGGCTGCTCGCGGCGCGAGGGCCGGTGGACGGCGTCTCCGTCGGCCTCCAGATCGCCTTCTGGGGCGGGACCGCGCTCAGCTTCCCGTTCACGATGTTCGCGATCCTGCGCTTCGTCTTCCCAGCGCTGACGAAGCGCGAGAAGGTCGTGCTGCTCACGATCCTCGTCATAGGCACGGGGTTCTTCATCTCCGGCGTGTGGCTCGCCTACCGCGAGACGCTTCCCGTGATGCTGAAGGTGTTCAAGCAGATAAACGAGTGGATAGGGATGAAGAGCGAGGTGTACTTCGCCTCCGACTACATGCCGGTGATCCTGAAGACGCTCTTCGCCTTCGGCCTTATATTCCAGGTCCCGCTGATCATATTCGTCCTCGGCTGGTTCGGCGTGATATCAAGCGCCGCGCTCAGGGCGAAGCGCCGCATAGCGATCGTCATGTCGTTCGTCATCTCGATGCTCCTCACACCGCCCGATCCGATGAGCCAGATCATAATGGCGGTCCCGCTCTGCATTCTCTATGAAGTCGCGACCTGGGCCGTCTGGTTCAAGGAGAAGGCTTCGTTCAAGAAGGGCTGAGCTTGAACAGGCACACTTCAATCGCGCTGGGCTTCCTCGTGCTCATCGCAATCGGCGCGGTCCTCCTCGCCGCGCCCTGGGCAAGGGCGGACGGCGAGTGGGGCGGGACTCTCCCGTCGCTCTTCACCGCCTTCTCCGCCGTGTGCGTCACCGGGCTCACCGTCGTCGACATCGGCTCCACGTACTCCTTCGCCGGGCAGATCGTCCTGCTCGTCCTCGTCGAGATCGGATGCCTCGGCTTGATGACGTGCGGCACGTTCCTCCTGATCGCGATCGGGCGGCGGCTCTCCCTGAGCCGCGAGTTCTCGCTAATGAACGCCTACGGCGTCGCGCAGGTGCAGGGCCTCAAGGGCCTCATCTGCTGGGTCGTCGGCTCGATGATGGTGGTCGAGTTCGTGGGCGCGGTCGCGCTGTACGTCCACCTCGGCGACGTCTACCAGAGCGTGTTCTACTCGATAATGGGCTTCTGCAACGCCGGCTTCTCGCTGCGCTCCGACTCGCTCGCGTCGTTCTCCGGCAGCCCGTATTTCCTCTGCGTGATGGCTATCGAGACGATCATCGGTGGAATGGGCTTTCTCGTAATCTACAACCTCTGCACCTACCGCTTCCTGCGGCGGACGTCCGGCGGGCGCGGAAGGCTGTCGCTCCACACGCGCATCGTGCTGCGCTTCACGCTCTGGCTTCTCGTCGCGTCGTTCCTGGCGGTCCTCGTGTCGGAGTGGAACGGCGCGCTCGCGCAGTTCTCGTTCTCGAAGAAGCTCGTCGTCGGGTTCTACCAGGCGGTGACGCCGAGGACGTGCGGCTTCTCCGTGACGCCCACGGAGAGCCTGAACCCGCTCACGCGCCTGGTGTACGGGTTCCTGATGTTCGTCGGCGGCGGGCCGGGCTCCGCCGCGGCGGGCATGAAGATCACGACGTTCGCCGTCCTCGTCTACACGCTCGTCGCGATGTGCAGGGGCGAGCAGGAGACCGTGATCTCCAAGCGCGCGGTGCCGACGGCCGTCGTGCGCGAGTCGATCGTCATCGTGATGGCGCTCATCGTGTTCGTCCTCGTGGTCCTCGGGGCGCTTCTCGTCACGGAGGGCGAGGCTGTGAAGTCGGGCGCGGTCGCCTTCGACGCGCTATTCTTCGAGGCGGTCTCCGCCATAACCACCACGGGGCTCTCCGTCGGCTCAACGACCGCCGACCTCTCGGCGCACGGCAAGTACGTCATCATGGCGGCGATGTTCGTCGGTCGCCTCGGCGCGCTCACCGTCGTGATGATGATCGGCGAGCGGGAGACCACGCGCCGCGTCCACTACCCAACGGAGGAGCTGGTCGTGGGATGACGAGTTTTTTTGCAATCCGCGCCACACAGGAACGGGGCTTTGTGATATAATCTCACCAAGTACACGATGAACCGGGAAACCCGCCAATGACGCTCGACAACATACGAAACTTCTGCATAATCGCGCACGTCGACCACGGCAAGACGACGCTCTCCGACCGCATCCTCGAGCTGACCCACGCGGTCAGCGCCAGGGAGCTCAAGGAGCAGACCCTCGACGCCATGGACCTCGAGCGCGAGCGCGGCATAACGATCAAGTCCCATCCCGTGTCGATGCACTACGAGGCGAAGGACGGCAGGACCTACCTCTTCAACCTCCTCGACACGCCCGGGCACGTCGACTTCGCCTACGAGGTGTCGCGCTCCATGGGCGCGTGCGAAGGCGCGCTGCTCGTGGTGGACGCCGCGCAGGGCGTCGAGGCGCAGACCGTCGCGAACACGTACTTCGCGCAGGACGCGAACCTCGCGATCATCCCCGTGCTGAACAAGGTGGACCTCCCGGGCGCCAACGTCGAGGAGGTGAAGCGCGAGATCGAGGACGTGCTGGCGATAGAGTCCGACGACGCGCTGCTCGTCTCCGCCAAGACCGGCGTCGGGTGCGCCGACGTCCTGGAGGCGATCGTGAAGCGCATCCCGCCGCCAGAGACCGCCGGGAAGGACGCGCCGCTGAGGGCGCTGGTCTTCGACTCCGTCTTCGACGAGTTCCGCGGCGTGATCACCTACGTGCGCGTCGTCGACGGCTCCCTCAAGGCCGGGCAGTCCGTCTCGTTCATCGGAAGCCGCATCCAGACCCCGGTCCACGAGGTCGGCGTGTTCTCCCCGAACAAGCGCCCCGTCGACTGCCTCGAGGCGGGGCAGGTCGGCTACATCGTCGGCACCGTCAAGGACCCGAGCGAGATCAAGATCGGCGACACGGTGACGACCACGAAGCTCGGCTCGTCCGAGCCGCTCCCGGGCTTCCGCGACATCCACCCGACCGTCTTCTGCGGAATCTACCCGATGTCGACCGACGAGTTCCCGAAGGTCGCGCAGGGGCTTGAGAAGCTCCACCTCAACGACTCCGCCTTCACCTTCCACCACGAGAGCTCCCTCGCGCTCGGCTTCGGCTTCCGCTGCGGCTTCCTCGGCCTCCTCCACATGGAGATCGTGCAGGAGCGCCTGAGGCGCGAGTTCAACCTCGACATCATCTCCACCTCGCCGGGCGTCGTATACAAGCTGAAGCTCAAGAACGGCGAGGAGCGCGACCTCGACAACCCGCTGCAGATGCCCGACCCGTCCGCGCTGGAGTCCATCGCCGAACCGACCCTCAAGGCGCGCATAATAACCCCGAGCGCGTCGATCGGCGACGTGATGCGCATCGTAATGGACCGCCGCGGGCTCGTCGAGGGCACCGAGACGATGGACGCCCGCCGCGTCATGCTCCACTGCATGCTGCCGCTCAACGAGATTCTCATCGACTTCCACGACACGCTCAAGTCCGTCTCCCACGGCTACGCCTCGATGGACTACGAGCCCTCCGGCTACCAGGTCTCGGACATCGTCAGGATGGACATCCTCCTCAACGGCGAGACGGTCGACGCGTTCGCGACGATGGTCCACCGCGACAAGGCGCGCGCCAGGGGACTGCAGATGTGCAAGGCGCTCGCCGCGACGATCCCGCCCCACCAGTTCAAGATCCCTGTCCAGGCCGCCATCGGCCGCGAGATCATCGCCCGCGAGGACATAAGGCCGTTCCGCAAGGACGTCCTCGCCAAGCTCTACGGAGGCGACGTCACGCGCAAGATGAAGGTCCTCGAGAAGCAGAAGCGCGGCAAGGCGAGGATGAAGGAGTTCGGCCACGTCAACGTCCCGCAGTCCGCCTTCATCGCCGTCCTCAAGGGGACGATAAACGAGAAGTGACGCGGCCACTGCGTCGCGCCGCCGCCCTCGCCGTCATTTCCTCCGTCCTGGTTGCTGGGATCCTCCCCTCGTCTCGCGTCTCATGTCCCGTGTCCAGTGTCGCATGTCCCGTGTCCAGCTTAACAAAAACCCCGTGGGGACACTCCCCGTACGTCCTGACGAAGAGGAATGATTTACGGAAGTAGTGACAACGCTGTTTTGTTGTGGTGTGGTACTTGTATGCGTACGTACTGACGAAGAGGAATGATTTACGGAAGTAGTGACAACGCTGTTTTGTTGTGGTATAATAGACGATACATGAAAGAGAAGGGAGCAAGACGAATGAAGAAGTTTCTGGACAAGGACTTCCTGCTGGACACCCCGACGGCGAGGACGCTGTACCACGGCCACGCCGCGAAGATGCCCATAATCGACTACCACTGCCACATCAACCCACGCGACATCGCGGAGGACAGGCGCTACAAGACCATTACCGAGGTGTGGCTCGGCGGCGACCACTACAAGTGGCGGCAGATGCGCACGTGCGGCTTCCCGGAGTCCGAGATCACCGGCGCATCCGACCCGTTCGTCACCTTCAAGGCCTGGGCCGAGACCCTCCCGCGGCTCATCGGCAACCCGCTCTACCACTGGACATACCTCGAGCTCAAGAACTACTTCGGCATCACCGAGCAACTCGACGGGAAGTCCGCGAAGAGAATCTACGACAAGTGCAACAAGGTCCTCGCCAGGAAGTCGATGTCAGTCAGGGGCATCATCGAGCAGTCGAACGTGAAGCTCATCTGCACGACGGACGACCCGGTGGACACCCTGGAGTGGCACGACAAGATCGCGGCGGACAAGACGTGCAAGGTGAAGGTGCTCCCCGCGTTCCGCCCCGACAAGGCGTTCAACGTGGACAAGAAGCCGTTCGCCGGGTACGTCAAGACGCTTGAGAAGGTCGTCGGGTTCAGGATCGCGAAGTTCGCCGACCTCCTGAAGGCGCTCGACCTGCGCATAGAGTACTTCGCGAAGAGGGGATGCTGCGTCTCCGACCACGGGCTCGACCGCGTCGTCTGCTCCGAGGCCTCGCCGAGGGAGCTCGACGCGATCCTGCGCGCGGGCCGCGCCGGGAAGGCGGTCGCCGTCGCGGACGGCGACAAGTTCCGCACGGCGGTCCTCCGGCACCTCGCCGGGGAGTACGCGAAGCGCGGCTGGGTCATGCAGCTCCACTACGGGTGCATCCGCAACAACTCCGACGCGATGCTCTCCGCCCTCGGCCCCGACACCGGCTTCGACGCGGTCGGCGACGCCGGCGGCGCGGAGGCGCTCGCGGGGCTGCTCAACTCGTTCGAGCGCGCCGGCACGATGCCGAAGGTCATCCTCTACTCGCTCAACCAGAACGACAACGAGGTCATGTGCTCCGTCGCGGGCAGCTTCCAGACGAACGGCTCGTTCCCGCAGCGCGTCCAGGTCGGCTCCGCGTGGTGGTTCAACGACCACAGGCTCGGCATGGAGAAGCAGCTGCGCGACTTCGCCAACCTCTCGGCGCTCGCGGGGTTCGTCGGCATGCTCACCGACTCGCGCTCGTTCCTCTCCTACGCCCGCCACGAGTACTTCCGCCGCATCCTCTGCCGCGTCATAGGAAGGTGGGTCGAGGACGGCGAGCTCATCCCCGACATGAAGTTCCTCGGCCGGGTCGTCGAGGACATCTCCTTCAACAACACCAACAACTACTTTGGATTCGGACTCTGACATGTCGGTACTGGACAAGATAATCGCGGATCAGGCGGGCTACTCCTGCAGCGTGGACGTCCTCGGCGAGAGGACGATCGCCTCGCCTGTGCGCCACCACGAGTTCATCACGGACGGCGAGCGCATCCTCGTCACCGAGAACGAGAACTTCCTCAAGTACATCGCCGCGAAGCTCGGCCACATGCCGACCTTCGAGCGCGCCGGCCCGCTGGAGCGGATATTCCACGACCCCAGCTGGACGCGCGTCGGCATCGTCACCGCCGGCGGCCTCTGCCCCGGCCTCAACAACGTCATCAAGGGGCTCGTCGAGATCCTCTCCTTCGACTACGGCGTGAAGAGCATCTTCGGCATACGCTTCGGCTACGCCGGGCTCAACCCCTCCTGCGGGTACCAGCCGATGATGCTCGACCCCGACACCGTCGACACCATCCACGAGCTGGGAGGCACCATCCTCGGCTCCAGCCGCGGGCAGCAGCCGACTGACGTCATCGTCGACACGCTCGTCAGGATGAACATAAACATCCTGTTCTGCATCGGCGGCGACGGTTCGCTCAGGTGCGCGCGCGACGTCGCCGAGGAGTGCATGAGAAGGGGCCTGAGGATATCCGTCGTCGGCATCCCCAAGACGATCGACAACGACCTCAACTTCGTCGGCAGGTCGTTCGGCTTCGAGACCGCCGTCGCCGAGGCCGCCAACGTCATCAGGAGCGCCCACGTCGAGGCCAAGGGCACCGCGGGCGGCATCGGCCTCGTCAAGCTCATGGGGCGCGACTCCGGCTTCATCGCGGCGTACGCCTCCATCGCCAACCCCGTCGTCAACTTCTGCCTCGTGCCGGAGATGGCGTTCGCCCTCGAAGGCCCGAACGGCATCCTCCAGGCGCTCGAGAACCGCTTCGCCGCCGGCAAGACCCACGCCGTCGTCGTCGTCGCCGAGGGCGCCGGGCAGGACCTCATCCTGGGCGAGCCCGAGCGCCGCGACGCGAGCGGGAACATCCTGAAGAAGGACATCGGCGAGTTCCTGAAGCGCAAGATCGCCGAGCACTTCAAGGCGCTTGGCATCGCGAGCTCCGTCAAGTACTTCGACCCGAGCTACACGATCCGCTCCGTCCCCGCGCGCGGCACCGACGCGATCCGCTGCTACATGCTGGCGAGGAACGCCGTCCACGCCGCGATGGCGGGCCGCACGAACTGCGTCATCGGCAACCTCGGCGAGAGCTACGCGCTCGTGCCCATCAAGCTCGCCACGATCGAGCGCCAGCGCATCTCGCTCAAGAGCGATCTGTGGCGCAGCGTGATGGACGCCACCGGGCAGGAGTTCTACTTCGCCGGAGGGGAGCGCAAGGCCCGCATGGCGGCGACGATGTCGACAATGGCCCCCTGACGGGGCCTCACGGCCAGGATGGTGAAATGGCAGACACCGGGGACTTAAAATCCCCTGCCCAGTATCGGGCGTGCGGGTTCGAGTCCCGCTCCTGGCACCAGACGCAAGGCATAATGGAGAATTCAAGAAGAGAGGCGGCGTTTGCGCTCGCCAGGTATCTGAAGACGGGCGACTTCGCGGCGGACCTGATTGCGGACGGCCCGTCGCGCTCGTTCGTGCAGGACCTCGTGTACACCGCCCTGCGGCGGCTTCGCACGCTCAAGAAGGCGCTGGGCCTCTTCGTCCAGCGCTGGCCGAAGGGAGAGCTGGAGGCCCTCCTCTACGTCGGCGCGGCGCAGATCCTCTACATGGACGACGTGCCGGACTTCGCGGCCGTCAACGAGACGGTGGAGGCGGCGAAGCGCTGCGAGCAGCGGAGCGTCCCGCGGGTCGTGAACGGCGTCCTGCGCAACCTGCTCCGCCGCCGCGACGAGGTGGAGCGCCTCATAGCGTCCGCGCCGCTCGGCGAGCGCGAGAGCTTCCCCGACGCGCTCGTCGGGCGCTGGACGGCCCGCTACGGCGCCGACGGCGCGGAGGCGCTTGCCAAATGGCACAACGAACCCGCCGTGACCTACCTCGCCCGCCCCGACGGCTCCTTCACGCCGCTTGAGCGCGGCGTGCGCGTCGGCGACGTGGACGGCTTCGCGGAGGGGCGCTTCATCGTGCAGGACCCGGCGACGGCGCTGTCCGTTTCGCTGCTGTCGCCGAAGCCCGGCGAGAAAGTGCTCGACGCATGCGCCGCCCCCGGCGGGAAGACGATCCAGATCGCGTGGCGCGGCGCGGACACGACCGCGTGCGAGGTGAACCCGAGGCGCCGGCGGCGGCTCGTGGAGAACCTGGGCCGGACGGGCCTCGGCGCCGTGCGCGTCGCCGCGTCGCCGGAGGACTTCGCCGGGGAGAAGTTCGACAAGGTGCTTGTCGACGCGCCCTGCTCCAACACGGGCGTCCTGAGGCGGAGGCCTGACGCCCGGTGGGGGTGGAGCGAGGAGAAGCTCGCGTCGCTCGCCGCGCTGCAGTCGTCGATCCTAGATACGTTCGCGCCGTTCGTCGCCCCCGGCGGGCTCCTGGTGTACTCAACCTGCTCCAACGAGCCCGAGGAGAATGCGCGGCAGGTCGATGCGTTCCTCTCCAGGCACGGCGACTTCGCCCTGGAGCGCTCCGAGGAGTCGGTCCCCCATATCTCCGGACACGACGGCGCCTTCGCCGCCGCCCTCCGCGCCGGAGGCTGACGGGCCGACAATGGTTGCCTCCTACCGAAATTGCCGCGCGAACCTGGCTACAAGGACGAGAGGGCCTTCCGCGCAACGCTCTACGCGCTCGCTCGGAACTACCCCGCTGCGGACCACTTCAGGTGGATTGACTAGCCACTAGCGACTGGCGACTCTTCCCCATTTCCGTGTGTTCCGTGTATTCTGTGGTTCGAAACCCTTGTGGGGAGTGTCCCTCCAGGGTCTCGCCCGTCCCGCCCGTCCCGCTAGTCTCGCCCGTCCCGTAAATCCTTGTGGGGACACTCTCCGCAGGTGATTCTGCTATATTTCAAAAATGGCAAGAATGATTGATGTTCTGTATGGTTATTCTTTCTTGAGAATTTTCCGCATAGAATTCTCATCTTGCTCCCAAGTGGTGTTTGCGGGGAGTGTCCCCACAGGGTTCCCCTTTGAATAAAGTCGTTTCTCTATTGCGGAATTGACAAATTAGAAATAACAGATATTATAGACAATTGTTAACCTAAACTAGGAGATTGGCGTAACTCGTCAAAACGTGTATTGAAGCGGATTTCGTAACCCGTCAAAATGTGTATTTTGTTGTTGCGTTGGAACAGGGATGATGCTATAATATGAGACATCAAGAGGAAAATAACAGATGATGATGAGACGGAAAATCTACGATATACTGCTTGAGTGGAAACGCAGGGGTGCAGGGCGGAGCGGATGGAGGTGGATTTCCTCATCGCGAAGCCTTCCCTGACGCGGCGGAAGAACATATCCCCGGTCGAGGTGAAGTCGTCAAGGCGTTACGACCACGTGTCGCTCGACAAGTTCACGAGGAAGTACAGGCAATTCCTTCATACGCCGTACGTGCTGCATACGAAAGATGTTGTCGTCTCGGACGGGATCACGTATCTGCCGTTGTACATGGCACCTTGCCTTTAATGAGCACGCTAAAGCCCGGAAGACAAAGGAGATGACGAGATGGTGCGCCAAGCAAAGCTCGGCAGAACTAACAGAATAAAAGGAATCTGTACGGCAAAGAAAACGTGAGGAGGGCAAGGTAAGAAATGCCGAAACGGAATTGACAGGGGAAAAAAAGAATCGTATAATATACGTTCAACAGCCCAAGGAAGGAAGAAAGCCATGGCAACAGGAAAGGCACTCAATGGAAAGCCGTATGCGGGAAATCCGCACGTACGGTTTGACGAGGGGGAAGTTGCATCATGCACCGCAGAAGCTTCGCTTCGGAGGGTACATTGCCGAAGGCAACCCGAAGCTATGGCCCGACCGCATGTCGCTTCGCGGAGCGAAGTCGCTAGAGGTCTGCGCGCAAGCGTGTGCGCGGCAATGCCGAGGCGTGGGTCTCTACTCTGCAATCTGGAAATCGATTGCAATGTGGTACGCCGTGACGCGGCGTATGGCCGTTTGCTGTGCGTCGTCGCGTGTGCCGCGCTGTGCGCGCTGCCGTCGTTCGCGGCAAATCTGGAAATCACCTCCGATACGTCGCTTGCGGCGGACGCCACGGCCGACGCGCTCGTGGTCTCACCTGGCGCGACGCTCGACCTGAACGGGCATTCGCTCACGGTGGGCGACATCCGCCCGGGCGCGGGCGGCATGATCGCCGGACGCTACAGGCTCTACGAATACGTCCTCGCCACGGGCGACCAGTACATCATGACGGATTACATACCCGCCGCCACCGACCGCGTGCAGGCAAAGGTGCGCTACACGAACAACAACGGCACATACCAGTTCCTCTTCTGCACGCGCCTCGGCGGGAAGCAGTCCTTCACCTGCCTGAGGGACAAAAACAACACCTCGATGCGCCTCGACCACGGCGCGGCTTCCGTTTCGGCGGCCAGCGCGGTCGCCCAGAACACCGACTACATCGTCACGATGAACGGCGAAGCCGGGGCCTATTCCATCCTGACGACGGCCGGCACGGGGAAAAGCGGCAGCTGGACGCGCACGGAGAACTACGTCCAGTCTCCCGGCCCGTTCGTGCTCCTTTCGGGCGGTAGCTACGAAGCGAACGGTTCGTTCACGGAAAACACCAGCTATCGTTGCAAGTGCCGTCTCTACTGGTTCAGGGTGTTCGATGCCAACGGTACGATCAAGTGCTACATCGTTCCCGCAAAGGACACGACAACGGATGTCGTGGGCCTCTACGACCTTGTGACCGGCAAGTTCCACGCCCCGAGCGCCGGCACGCTCACGGCGGAAGGCACGTATCAGGACATGGGCGGATGCGTGGTCAACACGTCCGCCACGGAGGCGACGCTCACCGTAGATGTGGCGCAAGGCGTTGCCGTGACGAACAGCGCCGTTGAAATCGCCGGCAACGTCAAGCTTGTGAAGTCTGGCGGCGGCACGTTCGTCGCCTCTAAATACCATCAGTCCTACCTCGGCGGCACGGAGGTGGGCGGCGGAACGCTGCAATGCAGCGAGCATGGAAACCACCATCCATTCGGTGCGGACCACGAGAACCTCGTGCGGAACGGAGACTTCGAGGCGACAGACCTGACATCGGACTACACATTCGCCAATGATGCCGCATGGACCAACTGCATGCATTGGACGTGCAACCCTAATAATGGCATCGTAGGACTTACCAAATCGACTGTCTCCACGTGGGTGCCGAAGGACATGGACATCGGCACGTATGCGATGGTCATGCGCACACATGCAAACGGAGACGCCGCATACGCCGAGCAGATGCTGTACATTACAAGCCCTGGCACGTACCGTCTGCGCTTTGCGTATATCACCTGCAACGGCGACAAAGACAGACGTGGCGCCACATTCTACGCCAGATTGATCAAGGGAAGCGTCACGAACACGATCTGCACGCTTTCAACCTCCGATCTCAGCAAGCGGTTCTATTCCGGCACGGTGAACGTTTCAGAGCCGGGCGCATGGACGCTCCAGTTCTATCAGCCGGCGGGAACCAAGGTACTTTCGACAAACTTCGACGATGTGGAGTTCAAGCGGGTGAACGTGGAGCGCAATTTGCTTGTAAACGGATCGTTCGACCAGGGAACGGTGACACAGAACAGCGGGAAATACAGCTATGCCAACCAAGGTGGCTTCAACAACCCAGGCTGGAATTGCGACGGTGCGAACATGGGGTTGACGACGGCAAACAACACGTGGGTGCAGTCGGGAGTCGATGTGGGCACGTATGCGGCGTACTTGAGGACTGCTGCAGGAAGCGGCGACGCATGGCTTGCCCAGACGGTGCAGGTGGCTACGCCCGGCATCTACCGCCTCTCGTTCGCCTACAGCGTATGCTATAACACCGGCCGCCGGGGAGAGCCCGTGGAGGTGCGCATCATCCACAACGGCGTGACGAACCTCGTGGGCAAGGTGACGGCTCCGGCGAACTTCGGCAAGCTGTATTTCTCCACGTTTGTGAACATGTTCGAGTCCGGCGCATGGACGCTGCAGTTCTGGCAGAAGGGCACGCACCTGACCGGCAGCGCGGTGAGATCAACCAACATCGATGACGTGATGCTCGAACTCACGCAGGGAATGACGGTGAAGACCGGCGGCACGCTCGACATGAACGGCACGGCGCTGCACCACGACATGCCGTTCATGATGGCGGGCGGCGTTCTCGTGAACAGCGGCTACCGTGTAGCGCACAACGGCAATCCCACGATCGGGCGCATGCTGCTCACGGCGGACTCGTCGTTCGTGCTTGCCCATGCGTACGGATTCTACGTGAAGGAGAACGGCACGTACAGGGAGACGTTCCTTGACCTCGGCGGACACACGCTCGATGTGCAATTGGTCGGCGACCATACATACATTGCAAACTGCACCATGACGAATGGAACGCTGCGCGTTTCCGCCAGTGACAATTCCTCCTATCTGGCGTTCATCGACGGGAACTCGCGCGCGGTCGATGTCGATCTCGAAATATCGTGCGGGCTGCGGCCATATTCCGACGCGGGCGTTTTCCGGGATCTGACGCTGGCGGCGAACGTCACGGGCGATTCCGCTGTCTCGCAGACACTGGAGGTGTGGAGGCGGTTCAAGTGCCTGACGGCGAGTTACTGCAACGTGAAGTTGCTTGACGGCGCGACGTTCGACCTTTCCGAAAACACGTCACCCCTGAGTTTCACGAGCGCGGTCAGCGGCAAGGCGCTGACGCTGGACGACGGCGGCGCGTACGTTGTCCATACGGGCGACCGCGCGATCGCCGCCGGCGACAAGCTCCTTGCGTGGTCGGATCGTCCGGCGCTCGACCTGCCGTGGACGTTTACGCTCGTCTGCGACGGCGAGACGCCCGAGGAGCGCGGCCTTGCGCTTTCGGTGCGGAACGACGGGCTTTACGTGAAGGACGCGACGACGCCCGCATACGCGCGCCTTTCGACCGAAGGCGAAGAGCCTGAGTGGAAGTTCTACACGACGAACGGGACGGAAGTCGTCGGCTGGAGCGGCGGGGTGACGGCGGACATGCAGGTGAGGTTCTTTTCAAATGCGGAGTTCGCGGCCATCAACGCTCTTGCGACGCCGGTCACGCCGAGCGAGTTCCTGCTGGCTGGCACGTTTGTGCTGGAGGAGGGCGAAGGCGTGGTGGACATGACGGGCGGCCTTGCGTTCGGCGTGTTGCCTGGCGTGACGATCGACGTGAAGGGACGCCGCCTCAAGCTGCCCAACTCAGTTGTCGGCGGGACAAGGGCGTTCACCGTGACCTCGTCCGTCGATGGCGGAGAACTGCTCGTTGACGTGGCGAGCGGCACGGTGGACAACACGGCGATGTCGCTTGCGGGGGCGCTGAAGCTCGTCAAGCAGGGCGCGGGAACGCTGGCGGCCACGAAGACGGGTCAGACGAACACGGGCGGCGTGGAAATACTTGAAGGCATGGTCAGGGGCGCGGCGGCGTCTGCGCCTTTTGGCGCCGCGGGGAGCGAGGTCGTCGTCTCCACCAACGGGACGCAGATCGGCGTGATGGAAATGAACGGCAGGGCGGACATCTATGCGGCCTACACCTTCGTGATGAACGGAGGGCGGGTGCAGAACACCGCCAGCGACATCGGAAGCGACAGGCCGCAGTTGAAGACCATGCGCCTCACCGCAGATTCGCATATCACGGCGACGCACAACATGGGATTGACAGCCGCGACGGAAGAGGAGGTCAGTCTGGACCTTGGCGGACATGCTCTGCATGTCAACGTTGGCAACAGGAAGTACTTCTTCCTGAGGATGAAGGAAATCAAAAACGGAACGATCGATGTCCTCAGCGGCGGATGGACGCGGTTCGGGATAGAGGGCACCTTCCATGAGGGCGACAGCCACATTGTCGCCACGAACGTCGATGTCATAATCCGTTCCGCGCTTGAAGTCTTTGCGCCTGTGGACGTGCGCGGCTACGAGGCGCAATACTATTCCAATTACGATGTTGGAGCGTACCGCTTCAATGTGTTTGGCCGGTTCAAGCCGTCTGCCCACAACTGCTTCCACGCCTGTGAGCTACAGGACGGCTCGGTGCTGGACCTCACGTCGCGCACGAATGCCTGCCCAGTCGCGTCGGCGTTCACCACGGCGATCGCGGACGGCGGGCCTTCGCTCAAATTCGCGTCCGGCGCGAACGTCACGGTGAACCTCGCAGGACGCACGGACCTTCGCGCGCTTCGCAAGTCGGCGGATCCGCGCATCGTCGCCTGGACGGCCGGGACGGCGCCGGATGCGTCCGTCAAGTTCAAGCTCGACGATTCAACGCGCATGCGCTACGCGCTGCGCCGCGATGAGTCGGGACTCAGTCTCATCGCAGGCGGCCTGATGGTCATTGTGAAGTAATCGGTGGCGATGTTGTCTTTTTACGCCCCCCTTGCAATTGGAGGGACCCTTCTGTATATGATGGACAAGATCAAGGGTGTCAAGATGCTCGTGACGAGAGATTTGCTGAAGGCCGTCTTATGCGCGACGGTTGCGGCAAGCATGATGCTTCAAGTCTGCGCGGCGGCGCGCGTGGATGTGCATCCGCAGTGCTTCGAGCCTGGCGGATGGTCGCTCGACCCGCAGTTTATGGACGTGATGGGCTCGCCCTACCTGCTCGCGCATGGACTTGGCGTGCGCGTGATGGACGCGACCGCGCGCGTGGACGTGCCGGAGTCCGGCGAATGGCGCGTATGGGTGCGCACGCGCAAATGGGTTGACGGTGCGGGCGCCTTCAGGGTTTCGATTGGCGGAAAGACGCTGCCGACGGTGTTCGGCAGGGGCGCGTCGGAATGGAATTGGGAGAGCGGCGGCGCAGTGCGCCTTGAGAAGGGCGAGGTCGAGGTGCGCCTGACGGACCTCGACGGCTTCGACGGACGCTGCGCGGGCGTGGTGCTGACACAGGGGGACGTGCCGCCGAAGGGAGCGCTCTCACCGGAGACGCAGCCCGTGGCGGAGACTGTGAGGGCCGACTTCGTTGTGGTGGGCGGAGGTCTGCCGGGAACGTGCGCGGCCGTGGCGGCGGCGCGGAGGGGAATCAAGGTGGCGCTTGTGCAGGACCGTCCGATGCTCGGCGGCAACGCATCTTCCGAAATCCGCGTGTGGAGCGGCGGCGAGACGCGCTACGACCTCGTGCGCGAGCTGCGCGGACGCTTCACGAACAGCGACGCCAACCTCGCCCTGTGCGACGCGCGGCGAATGCGCATCGTGGCGGACGAGACGAACATCGCGCTGCGCGTGAACACGCGCGCCTTCGGCGTGGAGAAGAACGCGGACGGCACAATTGCGGCGGTGAAGGCGCTCGACCTGAAGCGCAACCGCGTGGTGCGTTTCGAGGCGCCGCTCTTTTGCGACGCGACGGGCGACGGATGGGTCGGCTACTGGGCGGGCGCGGACTGGCGAATGGGTCGCGAGGCGAAGAGCGAGTACGGCGAGTCGCTTGCTCCCGAGAAGGCGGATGGCGACACCCTTGGCGCGTCGCTCATGTGGACGAGCGTGGTCGCGAATGCGCCGATGGAGTTCTCCGCTCCCTGGGCCGAACCGCACGCGCAGGGCGTTGTGGCGGTGAACGGATGGTGGAACTGGGAGTATGGCATCCACCGCGACATGATCGCCGAGGGAGAGGCGATACGCGACAGGCTGCTGCTCGCGACATACGGCGCGTTCTCGCTCGCGAAGAGGCGTCCGGAGAACACGAACAACGCGCTGAACCTCTGTCCGTTTCTGCTGGGCAAGCGCGAGTCGCGCCGCCTGCTCGGAGACTGGGTGTACTCCGAGAAGGACGTCACGAGCCGCCGTCCGTTTGCCGACGCCATCGCCTCCGGTTCGTGGGGCATCGACCTCCACTTCGACAACTACAAGCCCGGCGTCGACTTCCTCACCACATGCCATGGCACGACAGACCACGGCGAAACGTACGGACGCTACTGGATTCCGTACCGCAGCATCTATTCGCGCAACGTGGCGAACCTCTTCATGGTCGGACGCTGCTTCAGTTGCACGCACGTGGGCCTTGGCGGACCGCGCGTGATGAATACCCTTGCGCAGCTCGGCGTGGCAGCAGGAGAGGCGGCGGCGATGTGCCGCGAGCTCGGCGAAACGCCGCGCGGCATATACGCCCACGGCCACATACGGAAGCTTCAGGGACGTCTGGGCGGCGAGTTCCCGGGGGTGCCAGACCCGAAGCTCGCGGACTGGCGCATTGTGGATGACGAGTCGGAAGGCGTGAAGTTCGGAAAAGGCTGGCAGAAGCGCCATGTCCACTACGGCGACCAGGTGGGCGAGTACGCTCACTTCCCTGGTAAGAAAGCCGAGCCGGCCGTCTATCCGCTACCGGTGGACAAGGAAGGACGCTACGCGCTGATGGGGCGAGTGCCGTTCAGCTGGGGGGCGAAGCCCGGCTCCAAGACGGTGTGCGAGCTGACGAGCGGAGGGCGTGTGGAGACATTCACGATCGACCAGGCCATTGCCGACGGCACGTGGAGGAAACTCGGCGAGTTCGATCTCGCGCCCGGCGCCACGCTCAAGCTGCTGCCCGCAAAATCCAAGGGCTACGTCGTGGCCGACGGTTTCGCCGTGGTTCCGGCGGGGTGTTTGAGAACAGGTGTGTCAACGATAAAGAAAACAAATCAATTATAATCATCCTATGAAAAATTGTCATTTGACCAAGACAAGCGCCGTGGCATTGGCTGCGCTGGTTGTATCATCCGCATTCGCCGCAAAGATTCCGGACGGGATGCAGTGGGGCGTGACGTTCGGCTTCTACGCCACGAACGGCTACTTTGGTTCCGTCGAGGCGAAGGCGGAGATCGACGCGATCGCCCGTGCGGGCGCCACGTGGGTGACGGTGGTCCCGACCGTGTGGCAGGACTCCTGCTCCTCCGCCTTTCAGTACAAGGACTTCGCCCTCACCCCGAACGACATCGAGCTCATGGACGCCATCGACCTCATCCACGCCAAGGGCATGAAGGTGCAGCTGCGCCCCATGCTCGAGTGCAAGGACGGCATCGGCCGCCTCGGCGTGTGGATGATTCCGGACCGCGAGCGCATGCCCGGCCGCGCCACACGGGAACGCGCGAAGTGGTTCGCCTCCATGGCCGCGCGCAGCGCCTACTACGCGCGCATCGCCGAACGCACGAAATGCGAGGCGTTCTGCCTCGACAGCGAACTTGACCGCATGGTGGAGGAGAATCAGAAGTGGAAGGCCGTGATCGCCGCCGTCCGCAGCGTGTATTCAGGTCCCGTCACGAGCTGCCACACGCTTCATACGGGCGTCGTGGACTTCAAGAAGTGCCTCGCGGACCGCAACCACTGGTTTCATTCGCTCGACTACCTCACGATTAGCTACTACTGCCCTGCACGCACGAGTGCGGACAGGGGGAGGGCTCTTTCTGTCGAGGAGATGGCGAAACGTCTCAAGGGCGCACACGCGCGGATGTCCGCGATTGCGAAGGCAACGGGCAAGCCGATCGTTTTCGGCGAGTGCGGATGCGCGTCGATCAAGGAGGGCGCGGCGTCACCGTCCGGCCTCGACGTGGATGCGGAGCCGGACGAGGACGAGCAGGCCACGTACATGGAGGCGCTGTTCAGCGTGTTCGCGCACGAGACGTGGTGCCGGGGATTCCACTGGTGGAAGTGGGACCAGCACTCCCCGAGGCGCAAGGGCGTGACGCGCGATCAGGTCCGTGCGCGCGACTTCACCATTCGCGGAAAGAAAGCCGAGGCTGTTTTCCGCCGTTGGGCGACAAGGTGATGAAAACAGCAGAATCATACCCGCGATATTTCCTGATTCTTTGCCTTGACGTGCAAATACTATCTCAACGCCGAATAGGGCGGAATATGGTATAATTGGCGCTCCCACAGGAATCATATCGAGAGGAAAAGGAATGAACATCAACATCAAAAAACTGTCGCTGGCACTTCTCTTCTGCGTCGTCGCTTCAGCGTTCGCGGGGCCGCGTACCGGGCTTCTGCATCTCAGCCACGTCCATCGCGGTGGCGGCAAGCTGGAGCGGCCCGACAACACGCTCGAGACCTTCAAGTGGTGCTGGGAGAACGGCTCGGCGCTTGAGTGCGACTGCCGCAAGACCAAGGACGGCGTGGGCATCATGCTCCACGACAAGACGCTCAAGCGCACGGCGCGCGGGATCCCCGCCGAGCTGGCGAAGAAGGACGTCTCCAAGGAGGTGACCTGGGCAGAAATCAAGGATATCGATGTCGGGTCGTACCTCAAGGAGCTGAACCCCGCCGCCGCCGACTTCAGCCACCACCGCATCCCGACGATCGAGGCGACTTTCGCCGCGATGAAGGGGCATCCGACCTATCTCTGCTTCGTCGACGAGAAGGGCGCGGGTCCCGGGTACATCGCCGCGAAGGCCCGCGAGGCGGGCGTGCTCGACCAGGTGTACTACACGGGGCAAGACTACGGCAAGGCGCTCGAATGGAACAAGGCGACAAAGAGCGGGAAGACGCTCATCTGGATCGGCACCTGGCCGAAGCCGAAGCACACTGCCGAGGATACCGCGCGCTTCGAGGCGCATTACGAGAAGAAGATGGACGAGATGCGCGCCAATGACTTCAAGGGCGTGTCGGCCGTCTCCCTGCACACCTACTACGACCCGAAGGCCGCGGACCCATTCGTGCCGAGCACTGCGTATCTCAAGAAGATCATCGCCGAGTTCCACGCGCACAACATCCCCGTCTGCTCCATCCCGTTCGAGGGCGGCGAGACGGAGGAGGTCTACTTCAAGCTTTTCGAGCTGGGATGCGACGGCTTTTCCACCGACTACCCGAGCGTGATGTTCTCCGTCATTCGCAAGCTTAAAGGGCGATGATGAAGCTGTCCGAGGATAAAAAGACGGACAAGCGGTTCAACCGCATGCAGTGGCGGATGCTTTTCGCCACGATGATCGGCTACACCTTGTTCTACTTCATGCGGAAGAACTTCTCCTTCGCGATGCCCGGCCTCCAGCAGGACTGCGGCATCTCGAAGTCGATGCTCGGCAACTTCCTTTTCTGGGGCGGCATCGTGTACGGGCTCTCCAAGTTCCTGAACGGCATCGTCGGCGACAAGGTGAACCCCCGGCGGATGCTCTGCTTCGGGCTTCTCGCCTGTACGCTCGTCAACGTCGCATTCGGTTTTGCGCCAGAAATCGCTGCGCGGTTGGGGAACGGGGAACAGGGAACGTGGAACGGGAGTGTTGCTTTAGCCTGGACCTTTGGCATCCTGCTCGTCGTAAACCAGTTCTTCCAGGGGACGGGCTTCCCTCCCTGCGCGAAGCTCATCGCGTTCTGGATTCCGCCGAAGGAGCTCGCGACGAAGATGAGCGTCTGGAATACGTCGCACTCCATCGGCTTCATCTCCCTCTTTTCCTACGTCGGGGCGTCCGTCGCTGGCAAGGTCTGCGGCAACCTTGCGCAGTCGTTTGGCGGCTGGAGGCTTCCGCTTCTCGTCATGGTCGCGACTGCCGCCGTCGGCGCGGCTGTGTTTCTCTGCCTCTGGCGCACCAGGGCGAATTCGTACGAAGCCGACGGCGTACAACAGGAGGAATGATGTTTGACATAGCAAAAAAGAAGTCGTTTGTCTGCGACCTCGACGGGACGCTGTTCATGGGGGCGAACCCCATCAAGTCGGCCGTTGACTTCGTCATCGAAAGCACGAACAGCGGACGATTCAGGTTCTTCTACCTCACGAACAACACCTCGAAGTGCCCCGAGGAGTACATGAAGAAGATTTCGGGCGCGGCGATTCCCGTGACGGAGGATCAGATCCTGACGCCGCTCATCACGCTCGAGTCGTACATCCGCGAGAAGGGCTACAAGTCGGTCTACCTCATCTCAAGCGAGAAGGTCAAGGCCCACATGGCGGAGCGCCTTGCGGACGCGGGGGTGTCACTCGACTACGACCCGGAACGCAACGAGCTGATCGCGCTCACGTACGACAAGGAGCTGACGTACGACAAACTCGCCAAGGCGACGAGCCTCTGGAACATGCGGAACTGTCCGCCAAGCCCGATGTGTCCGGTTCGCACGGAGAACCAGACGCCCGTGGATTTCGTGGCGACGCACCCGGACAACTGCTGTCCGAGCGAACGCGGGCCCATCCCCGACATCGGCGGCATGATGAAGTTTCTGGAGACCACCAACGGGATGAAGCCGAGCCATGTCTTCGGGAAGCCTTCGCCCACTCTGCTCGCGCCGGTCCTGGCGCTGTACGCGCCGGAGGAAATCGCCGTCGTCGGGGACAGGCTCTACACGGACAAGGCGATCGCGGACAACGCGGGCGTCGACTTCGTGTGCGTCCTTTCGGGCGAGACGACGCCGGAAGACCTTGAAAACTACAGGGGAACGCCGCCCGCAATCGTCGTCGAGACCTTCGACAAGGTTCAATACGCCAAAGGCGCGGCAAGATGACGTGTAACCTTCTGCCCGGCGGCGTGTAGACGGGGCAGAGAAAACAGAAAGGAGCAAAACAATAGCTATCACAGAACTCATGTGGGGACACTCCCCGCAAGTGTTTCCAAAGAGACCGATCTGTTATCAGCCGCCATATCGCAAACGCATTCAAAGAAGGCGAAGTGGACAAAGAGAATTGTTTGCATATTTTGCAAACAAATACCAAAGGGCGCCCTGAGGTCGTTTACAACCTTGAAGTCGTCACTTCCGTCGGCTATCGCGTAAAGTCCTTGCGCGGGGTGCTGTTTAGACGGTGGGCGACTCGTGTGCTGAAAGAGTATCTGCTGCGGGGATATTCTTTCAATGCTCGCATGAACCAGTTGGAAGACAAGATGGATCGCCGTCTCGCCCAACATGATCAGGCAATCGTTGATTTGAAGGAGAAGGTCGATTTTTTCGTGCAGACCAAGGAGCCGCCGTTGCAGAGCATTTTCTACCAGAACAAGTTCTGGGACGCGAAGTCGCTCTTGATCAAGTTCATCCGCAGGGCAAAGAAGGAGCTGATCGTGATCGACGCCTATCCTGGCGTGGCGAATGGGGAATGTTGCCAGTGTGTAAATGTTACCAGTTGCCAATTCCAATTTCCAATTGAGGAGGCGGCATGATGGAACAATTGGGAACTGGCAACATTGGAATTGGCAACACTTCCACATTGGCAACATTAAACAACGACCGTTTCATCATCGTCGACCAGAAGGAAATCTTCTGGACGGGCGCGTCGCTGAAGGATGCTGGGCGACTCACCTTCGCAGCGGCGAAGATGTATCCCCCGAGCGAAGCGAGCTGCGAAGCAGGCTCAATGCGGGGTGCGCGGAGATCATCCCTGGGCTTCTTGAATCAATCCGCAAGGCGACGTCGGAACGGCGGGAATACGGTAGGGGGAAGAAGTCGGCGCATGGATCTGACGGAAAGGCGAGGGTGTGATATACTATGCGCATGGCAAAGTCAAAGGAGCAGAAAGCCGTTGTGAAGACCGAATCTGCGTTTTACGCGCAGGTTCGCGATGTGTTCGTTCAGGCGCGGCAGTTCGTACACAGGACGGCTAATTTCGCGATGGTCAAGGCGTATTGGCTTGTCGGGAAGATGATTGTCGAGAAGCAGGGTGGCGAGGCAAAAGCGGCGTATGGCGACAGACTGATTGATGAATTGTCTGTACGGTTGACACAAGACCTTGGTGTCGGTTTTACACGCGTGAATCTGTTTTACATGCGTAGGTTCTACTTGGCATTTCAAAATGTTCACACATGTGTGAACAATTGAGCTGGAGCCATTACAGGCTTCTCATTTCGGTGGAGAGCGAAGAGGCGCGAGCGTATTATCTTGAAGAGGCGCGGAAGTCGCTTTGGAGCGTCCGCGAACTTCAGCGCCAAATAAACTCGTTCTACTATGAACGCTTGCTTGAGAATCGGACCAAAAAACGCGGCGGCAAGAAGACTGCGATTGTCCCGCTCAAGCCAACGGGCAAGATGGCACCGCAGAGTGTGATACGCGATCCCCTCGTGCTGGAATTTCTTGGACTGGACGAGAGCGAAAGCCATCTTGAAAAGGACTTGGAAAGTCTGCTCATCACGCACTTCCAGAAGTTCATGATGGAGCTTGGGCGCGGCTTTTCGCTTGTGGCGCGGCAGAAGCGGCTGACGCTCGACGGGAAATCCTACCATATAGATCTCGTGTTCTACAACTACATTCTGCGTTGCTTTGTTCTGTGCGACCTCAAGACGGACGAATTGACGCATGCCGACCTCGGGCAGATGCAGATGTACGTGAACTACTACGAGCGCGAACTGATGAATCCCGGCGACAATCCGCCGATCGGCATTGTCCTTTGCACTGACAAGGGATCAGATCTCGTCCGCTACACGCTGCCTTTGCACAACAAGCGAATCTTCGCCGCAAAATACAAGTTGCACCTGCCGAGCGAACAGGAGCTGATCGCCGAGCTTCGCCGCGAACGCACGGCGATCGAAGATGCAAATCTTGTCACGAAGCTTGACGCGGGCGAAATCCCGCATATCAAGCAGACCGCTTTTTCGTCTTCATTTCAGTAATCTGCTTCGATTTGTGGTATAATTCTTCTAAGTGTACATCCTGACGAAGAGGAATGATCCACGGAAGTAGTGACAACAATGTTTTGTTGTGGTATAATATATGCATTCTCAAACCCAAGAGAGAAACAAGAAACCGATCTGAACCTGTAAACAAGACAATCTAGCGAACTGCTGAACGACGCCGCTCTGGAAATACTACCACACGTTTCCTACGTCGTACGCAACAAGGAAGTCGCATGAGAAAAAAGCCGAAAGATACTGCCAAGGGCAATTTGGAGCGCATTGAGCCCTATGTTGATGTGCGGGATCGGATTGTTGTCGTGAGACAGCTGCCGGTTATCCTTGATGCGGATGTTGCGGCATTGTACGGTGTAGAAACGAAGCATGTGAATCAGGCGGTGCGAAACAACCGCGACAAATTCCCTGCGGACTACGTGTTTGAGCTGACATCGGATGAAGTTAGCGATTTGCGGTCAAAATTTTTGACCGCAAATCCTCCAAGGTCGAAAAATGCAACCTTAGACATCAGCCCGAAGTCTCGTTATGCGCCTAAAGTGTTCACTGAGAAGGGCCTTTACATGCTAGCCACCGTTCTCAAAAGCAAGAGGGCGACGGCGGCTACTTTTGCGATCATTGAGACATTTGCGAAGGTGCGTGGGTTGAAACGTGAACTGGTTGAGTTGCACAAAGAAGGGGACAAGCGCAGACAGGCCGACAAGATGAGGCACTTCGGCGAAGCGCTTGCGGACATAGTCATGCCGGACATGGACACCGTAGAGACGGAATCTTCGCTTGAACTCAACTTCTTCATTGGAAAAATCAAGCACACTGTACGGCGCATAAGGAAAGTAGAGAAGAAAGATTGACCGCGGCTTCCAAAAAGTATGGTATAATATTAACCACGATAACCCCGCAAGGAGAACCAAGGAAAGAAAACAACAACCCGTAAACAAGACAATTTAGCGAACTGCTGAACGACGCCTCACCGGAAATACTACCACACGTTTCCAACGTCGTATGCAAACCAAGAAGCCGCACAGGCTTCGTCTGATTCATTGCCAGCAGAACGCGCCCCCCAGGGCGCGTTCTCCCGTGTAATCAGGCAGGCCTGTGGTAGGGCTTCCGGTGAGGGCATGGATTGAGAGCGCGCTCTTTTCATGCCGCCGTGATGCAGCCGCACCACGGCCATGAAAACGCAAACTCAAAAGAAAGACAACGACACCCCTCCGGTCCGAGATACCGCAAAGGCGGAAGTGGGCATATCTGTACGCGCTGAGAATGGTGCGGAGAATGCTGCCACTCTTGGAGGAGACGAGAAGCCCCAGAGTGTTTTACGTTGTGGGGATTCTCTGAGTGTACTTTCGGAGCTGGACGACTCTTCCTGCGATTTGATTCTGACCGATCCCCCATATAATCTGGGATTGTTCATGAAGAAACGTGGAACGAACATTGGCAAATTGAGGGCGAATCATTTTGCAGTAGCATCATGGGATCTTCTTGGCTTTGAGGAATGGACGGCGAAGATGGATTCTTTTTTCGCGCAGGCAGCCCGAATACTGAAAAAACGTGGTGCCGTCCTCATGTTCATGTCAATCATCAAATTGGAGACTGTCAAACAACTTGCCGAGCGGCATGGATTCTACTACAAAACAATTGGAATATGGCATAAGACGAATCCCATGCCTAGGAACATGAATCTGCAGTTCGTGAATTCTACAGAGAGTTGGATATATCTCGTTAACGGTGCCACGACAGGAACATTCAACAACAATGGTAAAGTTGTGCATGATTTTTATGAGACAACTGCTGTAAGAGGAATAGAACGGAAGTTTGGTGCTCATCCAACTCAAAAACCGCTAGTAATGATGGAACATTTCGTTTCACTGCTATCCAATGAAGGCGATTTGGTGGTGGATCCTTTTATGGGAAGCGGGTCGACGGGCGTGGCTTGTAGGAACTTGAATCGTCGTTTCTTGGGAATAGATGTTTCTCCTGAGTATTGTGAAATTGCCAGAAGGAGGATTTTTGAATGAAGGTCATTGATCTGTTTTCCGGAGTTGGAGGATTGTCTCTGGGATTTAGGCAGGCGGGTTTCTCCGTTGCTTTTGCCGTGGAGCATGATAAAGAAATTGCAGATGCATATTCGCGTAATGACAGCTCTGCTGTCATGTTCAATGAGGACATAACGAAATTAAATCCACGTCAGCTGGTAAAGAGATTTGGACATGTAGATGTTATTGTAGGCGGCCCTCCGTGTCAAGGGTTCTCGCAAAAAGGTAAGCGGTTGAGCGTTAATGACGACAGAAATTTTCTGTTCAAGCAGTATGTGCGCTTTGTTGCCGAGTTCCGACCGAAGTATTTTGTTCTTGAGAACGTGCCAAACATCATTACAACTGCAAAGGGATATTTTAAGGATGAGATAATCCGCGAGTTCTCCAAGCTTGGCTACGAGGTCAAGGCTGATGTGTTTGATGTCGCTGACTATGGCGTCCCGCAACATCGCCGAAGGGCGATATTCCTTGGACAACAAAAACATCTTTCCGTACAATTCCCAAGCCCAGTGAAGTACAGGGTCACGGTAAAAGAGGCATTGTCGGATTTGCCTCGGCTTGTTTCCGGCGAGGCATATGTCGATGGCGTTTATACTATGAAGCCGCAATCTGATTATCAACGAAAGATGCGAATGGGATCAACTGGAATAGTGAACCATGAATCTACAAAGCATTCCAAACTGGCGTTGGAAAGATTGTCACTGATTCCTAAAGGTAAGGGAAAAGAGGTTTTGCCGCCAGAACATCTCACGAAGTCAATCTATAGTGGGACATGGTGTAGGCTTGTCGAGGACGATCAAGCTGCTACCATAACAACTCGATTTGACACGCCATCATCAGGCCGATTTACCCTGCCTGACCAAAATAGGTGCATAACTGTTCGAGAAGCGGCACGTCTACAATCGTTTCCCGATTCGTTTGTGTTCTTCGGATCGAAGTGTGCACAGATGAAGCAGGTTGGGAATGCCGTACCACCAGTTTTCGCAAATGCTATTGCAAAAGAAATCCTAAAAGCGGAAGGGACAGTAAAATGAGTAAGGTTCTTCCTGTCGCCATACACGATCGCCCGGAGTTGAATCTTCGGCAGGGCATTAAATCGTCTCTCAATCATTGGCGGCAACTGATTGCCTCAGCTTATCTGTTTTATTTGTACGTCATTGACGGTGGGGATAACATTTACAGCAAGGAGGTTAAGACTGGGGGTAAGGTGTCGCTTGCGGTGAGTGTTGCGTTTGCAAATTGGCTCGCTGAGAATTGGGGTGATATTGCAAATGTCACCGATCTTGTTCAACAATGTCCGCTATACATAGCACAGATGGAACATTTACAAGTGGGGCTTCAGCTATTTCTGAAGTTGTCCAAAGTCGGTTTTGTCAATTCATCATTCCCTGATGCTGTTGAGAGAACCGGCGGCAACAGGTTTGACAAGGCATTGTATTTTTCCACGAACATGAAGGTTCTTGCGGAGACCATATCTGCATATCCTGATATAGACAGAAAATCTTTCGTTAAGGGGTGGCTTTCTGGTCAGGATGATGGGAAGGTCGGAAACAGAGTGAAGGAAATACTAGCAGCCTTCACGGAAGAATGTCAATTTAAGATCAGGACACAATCTGGGGAGTTGTTCTTCCAACAGGACGGAATCTATGACCGTCTGCGTAATCCTCATGATTCTGTTGAAAGTACCGATTCCAGCGAACCTGTAGGACCATTCAGAATCCTCAAATCGTATGTTAAGGAAGGAATGCATCCGTATTTGAGTGAAGGCCCTAATGGCTTTGTGGTAAAATCTTCGTCCGAAGCATTTACGGCGTATGCTGACATGGTGCAAACGTCACTGTCACTAATACCGAAACGAACGACGATATATCAAGAAGTAAATCAAGTAGCGAATGAACCTCCTGTAACTTTACTAAACATCCCACGCCAGCTCATAACCTACGGGGCGCCGGGGACGGGGAAATCGCATAAAGTGGATGGACTTACCAATAATCCGGATGTCGCCGCGTGTGTGCGCACGACGTTCCACCCGGATTCGGACTACGCGACGTTCGTCGGCGCGTACAAGCCGGTGATGGACGGGGAGAAGATCGCCTACAAGTTCCGCCCGCAGGCGTTCATGAACGCCTACGTGAAGGCGTGGCAGGAGATGGCGAAGCCCGAGGCGGACGGAAAGGTCAAGAGCGTCGTTCTCGTGATTGAGGAAATCAATCGCGGCAACTGCGCGCAGATTTTCGGCGATTTGTTCCAGCTGCTCGACCGCGGGAAGGGCGGATACTCGACCTATCCGATCGACGCCGATGCCGATCTCGCGACATGGCTTGCTGAACAGTTCGGCGACACGCTTGCTCAACTTGTGAAGCCCGATGACATCAAGAAGGAATCGGACTGGACGGAGATTCTTGAAGGCAGGAAGCTCGCGCTTCCGCCGAACCTCTACATCTGGGCGACGATGAATACGTCCGACCAGTCGCTGTTCCCTATCGACAGCGCGTTCAAGAGACGGTGGGATTGGGAGTACGTACCGATCACGAAGCCGGATAAGTCGGATGATTCGAACTGGAAAGAGCGCAAGATCGAGGTCGGGGACTCCCTGTTCGACTGGTGGGACTTCCTGTCGGCGATCAACGGACATATCGCCAAGGCGACGGAGAGCGAGGACAAGCAGCTCGGCTACTTCTTCGTCAAGGCGGACGATGCGACGGGCTGCATTTCCGCCGAGCAGTTCGCCAACAAGGTCCTTTTCTATCTCTACGGCGACGTGTTCAAGTCGTACGAGCTTCCGAAGAAGGACTGCTTCCAGCAGGCGGACAACACGGTACTGAAGTTCCGCGATTTCTTCTACTCCGAGAAGGTGGAAGAAGGCGAGGGCGAGAACCGCGTGACGCACAAGCCCGGCGACGGGAAGCTTGATGTCGTTGCCGCTTTTCTCAGGGGGCTGAAATGGAAGGAGAAGGGCGTCAAGGAGGAACCCAAGGGCGGGGCGGCAGATGCGAATCCTGATTGAGGAGTGTCGGTACGATCCGAAGGTATTGGAAGGCGTTCTTCCGCGCGACCGGCTCCTGCTCACGGACGAGAAGGTGAAGGTCGAGCACGTCGGCTATTTCCGAAGCGCCGCGTGCGACGATTTCGTGTTCTTCCTTCCAAAGGTCGTGCTCGAGCCGAAGGTGATCGACGGCGAGAAGGTTGACCGCGTCTTCTGCACCGCCGCGCGTCCCTTGGGCTTCTCGCCCGAGGCGCTGATCGACCCCGAAACGGCGGTCGCGGAGGATGGGCACGGACTCGAGGAGCGGGAACGAGATTTCCTCTACGAGTTCGCGGTCTGGATTTACCGCGCCATCGCGCGTTTCGACGAGACGCACCCCGGGTCCGACGCCATCTGGCGTCGGCGGGAGAGGCAGTCGGGCGGGTTCCGCCGCCGGTACGTGACAAACACCTTGCTGGACGTGATCCTTGCCCTCATCCGCTTCAACCGCGACAACCAGGACTACTTCACGTTCCGGGTGAAGGAGAAGCATTCGGGCGCCCACAAGATCAACTGGTCGCGCACGATCTCGAAGACCACGGCGCTCCTGCAGGACGGCGATCCGTTCTACCTGGAGCCGAAGACAAAGAAGAAGGTGGTGAACTTTGACGAGGAGCTGCTCGTCATCTTCTACTCGATCCTGGACTACGTGAACCGCCACTACGGGTTCAAGGAACGGTTCAACCTCGCGTACGACCTCATCCCGGCGGCGGAGTTCAAGCGATATCTCTCCGGGTACGGCGAGGCGCGTCTCCGCCAGATCAAGTACAAGTACTTCTCCGACCGCGACTTGGCGCTCTGGGAACTTTGCTTCGCGTTCTTCCTCAAGTCGCATCGGGCGAACGTCGTCAACGAGGGCGAGGAGTACCTGATCGCGAAGAACTTCGAGATCATTTTCGAGTCGATGATCGACGACTTGATCGGCGACCGAGACCTCGACCCGATCCGCGAGCTGCGGGACGGCAAGGAGATCGACCACCTCTACGTCGACGACAGCCTGACGCACCGGGACGGACGCCAGACGTTCTACATCGCGGACTCGAAGTACTACAAGATCGGGCGCGCGCTGGAGGAGAAGAGCGTGGCCAAGCAGTTCACGTACGCGCGCGACATGCTCCAGCTCAACCTCGACCTGTTCCTGCCGGGCGACGACGCGTCGGCGTCGGTGCTGAAGGGGCGCCGGCTCTTCGACGGCAAGAGCGTGAAGATGCTGCGAGACCCCGACACGGAGGGCTACGACGTCATCCCGAACTTCTTCATCAGCGCGCGGATGGAGAAGGATTTCGACTACGACAGAGATGGGTTGTCGCCGATTTATGAAGATGACACATCGCGTGAATACCACAGTATTCATTTCCCGAATCGTCTCTTTGACCGAGACACTCTCATTTTGTCTCACTATGATTTGAACTTCCTTTTCCTCGTCAAACTGTACGCCGGAAATGATGCAGAGCTTCGGGACGGATGGAGGGCTGATGTTCGAAAGGTATTCCGAGACCGCATTCGGAAGGTGCTCACCGATAGGTTCGAGTTCCGCGCCATCATGCCTCACGATGGCATTTCCCCGAAACTGTTCTTTGAAGAGAACTTCAAAGTGACAATAGGGAAGGTGTATTCACCTTATCCACCGATGGATGGGAAGCCGATTTTCATGCTTGCCCTGCTCAAAGAAAGGATCGGAGATATCCTTCCTGATCACCTTGTTTCACCCGAAGGGCAAATGACATTCAAAGAGAAGGCAAAAATTGAGAACGCGGAAACACTTCGATTGCTGGAGACGGCGTTTTACGTGACCGAACCCTTGGCGCTTGGCGAGGATCCGAGCGAGGAGCTTGCCGAGATGGAGAAAGCGCATCCGGTACGGCATGGCCCGGCGTACGATGGAAAGACGGGTGTGCAGGTCGTCTCGGGTGTGAAAGGCGGGTTGAAGAGCGCCGTGGACAGAAGTGGATGGTGTCCGTGCCCGGCGGCGCAATGCCCGAATCCGGAATCGGTGAGGCTGTTGGTGCTGCCGCATACGATGGGTGCAAATCTGTATCGTGTGATTCCTGGAACATTACGAAAAAACATGACATTCGCTGGCATCAAACGACTTGCTTGCAATGCATTCAACTCAGTTGATTTCCCCACCATGCCCTGCCATATCTGGCGTGTGGATAATGTGGATGGTTGATTGTCTGCTAGTCGGCAACATTCCCCATTCCCCGTTCCCCGTTCCCTCTGCATTTTCTACACTTCTTCACGGCCAAATTTCTCCTGCTTGTGGCGGAATGCTCGTATGCGAACATCCTGACGAAGATGGGCGCATCTGCATTTTTCATCCGCGCATATTTTGAAACAACTGAAACAACTTGCAAAACCAATTTTTTCTTCTCGCCGTGTAACTACACGGCGTTCTTAAGCCGACGGGCGGTTGCCCGCCGCACGCAAAGGGAAGTTGTTTCAGACAAGTTGTTTCCCATCATTAGAGGATGTGGTGGTGAATTATACAGATGCGCCCCAGTAGCTTGTGTTGTTATGGGATTCGTTGAAGCAAGGGCGAATCGGAGGACTAGCGTCAGCTTGTCGAGGCGCGGGGGTGGAAGCGGCGGTGGATTTCCCCGAAGCGCGCGGTGTCGATGTGCGTGTAGATCTGCGTGGTCGAGATGTCCGCGTGGCCAAGCATTTCCTGAATCGCGCGGATGTCCGCGCCGTGCTGGAGCATGTGCGAGGCGAAGCAGTGGCGCAGGACGTGCGGCGATATCCGGTTCGCGTCGATGTCGACTGCGGCGGCGCGCTCCCTGACCACCTTGAAAACGCCCTGCCGCGTGAAGGGCTTCCCGAGGCGCGTGACGAAGACGTGGGTTTCGGTGGCGCGGCCCTTTGTGAGGATGCCGCGGGCCGACTCGAAGTACTTCGCGAGCGCGCGCCCCGCCGCGCCGCCGATGGGCACAAGCCTCTCCTTCGAGCCCTTGCCGAGGATGCGCAGAAGCTCACCCTCGGAGACCACGTCGTCCATCCTCAGCGAACACGTCTCCGAGACGCGCAGGCCGCAGCCGTACATCGTCTCGAGCATCGCGCGGTCCCTCAGGTCGCGCGGCGTCTCGCCGTCGATGCCGTCCAGCATCGCGAACACCTCCTCCTCGGAGAGCATCCTCGGGAGGGTTTTCGCCTTCTTGGGGGCGTCCATCAGCTCGGTGGGGTCCTGCGCGATGTGCCTGCGCTCCTTCAGGAACCTGAAGAGCTCGCGGACGGCGACCATGCGCCGCGCACGCGTCGCGGGGCGCATGCCGTCCATCCTGCTTCCCTTGAAGTAGCCCGCTATGTCCTCGCGCGTGGCGTCCTGCGCGTTGGGCTTGCCGATGCGCGCCATCGCCGCGGCGAAGTCCCTGAGGTCGCGCTCGTAGGCGAGGCACGTGTTCTCCGCCATCTCCCTCTCGAAGCGGAGGGACATCGCGAAAGCCTCTATCGCGTCGTCAAGGCTCAAAGCCGCTCCAGCAGGTCTTCGATGAGCGCGGCCATGGCGGGCTTCGCCGCGTCTGCCGCCGCGATCACCTCCGTGTGGTTGAGCGGGCGGCGCGAGATGCCCGCTGCCAGGTTCGCGACGAGCGAGAGCCCGGCCACCTTGATTCCGCACGCCCTGGCGAAGACGGCCTCCGGGACCGTCGACATGCCTACGACGTCGGCGCCCGCCGTCTTCATGGCGTTGATCTCCGCGGGCGTCTCGTAGCACGGGCCGATGGAGAAGGCGTAGGTGCCGTCCATCGCCCTCAGCCCGAGGTAGTTCGCGCCTGCGTGGAGGAGCTCCGCGAGGCGGCGGCAGTAGACCTCGGTCATGTCCGGGAAGCGCCCGCCCCACTCCTCGCGGGCGGGCCCGACGAGCGGGTTGAGGCCTGCGGTGTTGATGTGGTCGCGGATTATCACGAAGTCGCCGGGCCTCAGGGCGGGGTTTATGCCGCCGGAGGCGTTGGTGAGCAGCACGCTCGGGCAGCCCATGCGCCGGAGTATCTCGATTGGCATGACGACGCTCTCCCATCCCGCCCCCTCGTAGAAGTGGCGCCGTCCGCACCACGCGGCTATGCGCCTTCCGCCGCGCCGATAGAGGATGAACTCGCCGGAGTGCCCGCTGACGGTCGACGCGCCCAGGCCGGGGATGTCGGCATACGGGATGCGGACGATGGTCTCGTCCATCGTGAGCGCGCCGCCCCAGCCGCTGCCCAGCACGAGGCCGAAGTCCGCCGGCTCGGCGAAGCACGTGTCGGGAAGGTAGCCCGCCGCCTTGTTGAATATCTCGAAGTCCATGTCTGCCTCCTGTTCCTAGGTTCCTACTTCGTCAGTTCTGTTCGATCCGCGCCGCCAGGTCGAACTCCATTCCGATGTACGGGGAATTTGTCGAGAGCGACGCGAAGGCGTCCGCCTCCACGCGCCGTCTTTCGCCTACGGAGACGTGCGTCCTGCAGCCGCTGGCGTCCATCGCGCGGCGGCAGGCCTCCGGAAGGAGGTCGCGGGGCATTGCGCTCCACGCGCGCGCCCAGGCGATGGGGTCCATGCCTTCCTCCTCGACCATGACGGACCACGTCGCGGCGAGGGCGGTCTCGAGTCCCGTTATGCCGTTGGCGGACTTCGCGAAGCCGCGGGACTTCGTCGCCGCCGGGTGCGGGGCGTGGTCGGTGGCGAACATGAGCCGCCCGCCCTTAACCGCCTCGCGCAGCGCGGCGCGGTCCTCGTCGTTCCCCAGCGGCGGGGCCATCTTGAAGTTCGCGTCGTCGTCCGTCAGCGCCTCGCAGGAGAACATGAGGTGGTGGGGCGTCGCCTCCGCCGTTACGGGCAGACCCTCCCTCTGCGCGTCGATGACGAGCGATACGCCCTGCGCGGTGGAGATGTGCTGGATGTGCAGGCGGCACCCCGTTGTGCGGCAGAGCGATATGTCGCGGCGGACGGCGGCGGCCTCCGCCTCCGCCGGGATGACGGCGAGGCCGCGCGAGCGCGAGAGAGGGCAGTCCCTGATCACGCCGCCGGCGACGATCGTCGGGTCGAGTGCGTGGTCGCAGACGACGAGGCCGAGCGCGGCGGCGCGGCGCATCGCCTCCTCCATGACCCTGTCGTCGGAGACATACGAGCCGTCGTCGGTGAAGAACGCCGCGCCCGCCTCGGCGAGCGCCTCGAGCGCCGCGACCTCGCGGCCGAGGCGCCCCTTGGTGATGCACGCCGACGGGAAGAGAAGGGGGGCGGGGCCGTGGGCCTTTGCCCATGCGTCGCGCTTTGCGATCTGCGCCTTCACGAGGGCCGGGGAGTCGATGGCGGGGGACGTGTTGGGCATCGTGACGACCGCCGCGAAGCCTCCACGCCGCGCGGCGGCGAGGCCGCTTTGCGTCGTCTCGGCCTCCGGGACGCCCGGGTCGCGGAAGTGGACGTGCACGTCCACGAACCCGGGGAAGGACAGTTCGCGGCTCATGCCTCGACGCCGCCCGGGGCGTCGCTGCCGGAATCCGCGCTTTCGCCTGCCGCGCCAGATGCGTCTGGCGCGCCGGCCTCGGGCGCCGCAGGGGCGGGCGCCGCGTCGCCGCTTTCGGGGGCGTCGGCGACTTCGTCGTCGTTTTCGCCCTCGCAGACGGAGACGGAGACGAGCGTCGCGCCCTCGGAGAGGCGGACGAGCTTCACGCCCTGGGCCATGCGTCCCTGGACGCTGAAGTCGGAGACTGCGCTCCTGACCATCTGCTGGTCGCTCGTGATGGAGATCACGCTCTCGTCGTCGGAGACCGCGTGCGCGGCGACAACCGCGCCGTTGCGGTCCGCGCCCTTGATGCCGATCATGCCCTGACCGCCGCGCCCGTGGCGCGTGAAGTCCTTGAACTCGCAGCGCTTGCCGTAGCCGTTGGCGGTCGCTATGAAGAGCGTCTTCCCGTCGTCGACGGCGTCGAGCGAGACGACCTTGTCGTCGCCCAGGAGGCGTATGCCCCTGACGCCCGTCGCCGCGCGGCCCATGCGCCTGACGTCGGACGCCGCGAAGCGCATGGCCCTGCCGTTGCCGGTGAGCATGATCACGTCGTCGTCGGGCTTCACGAGCCTGACGTCGACGAGCGTGTCGCCGTCGTCGATGTTGATCGCCTTGATGCCGTTGCGGTTCACGTTCTTGAAGTCGCCGAGCAGCGTCTTCTTCACCGTGCCGCCGCGCGTCGCGAAGAAGACGTCCACGTCGCCCTCGAAGGAGCGGATGGGCAGGAGGTTCAGGACCTGCTCGCCATCCTGGAGGTTCAGGAGGTTGATGAGCGGCCGCCCGAAGCTCGCCCTCGGGGCCTCCGGGATCTGGTAGGCGTCCTTCATGAAGAGGCGCCCGGTGTTGGTGAAGAAGAGGAGCGAGTCGTGGGTCTGCGCGACGAAGACGAGGCGGATGAAGTCCTCCTCCTTCACCTGCGCGCCCTTGATGCCGTGTCCGCCGCGCTTCTGCTCGCGGTACTCCGTCAGCGGGACGCGCTTGATGTAGCCGCGGTTGGAGAGGGTGATGACGCACGGCGCGTCGGGGATGAGATCCTTCATCGAGACCTCGTTCTCGTCGGCGACGATCTCGGTGCGCCTGGCGGCGTCGGGCCGCGCTGCGTAGCGGTCCCTGATGTCGGCGAGGTCAGTGCGGATGATGGCGTAGACGCGCTCCGGGTCGGCGAGGATCGCCTCGAACTCGGCGATCGCCGCGAGGAGCTTCGCTAGCTCCTCAGTGAGCTTGTCGCGCTCGAGCCCGACGAGCTGGTAGAGGCGCATCTCGAGGATCGCGTTCACCTGCTGGTCGGTGAAGCCGAAGCGCTCCACGAGGCGCGTCTTGGCCTCGTCGCGCGTCTTGGAGGAGCGGATGATGTGGACGACCTCGTCGAGGTTGTCGATCGCGAGCAGCAGCCCCTCGACGATGTGCTTGCGCGCCTGCGCCTTCTTGAGCTCGAACCTGGTGCGCCGGGTGATGACGTCGAAGCGGTGGTCGACGTAGCAGCGGAAGAAGTCCTTCAGGTTGAGGAGCTTCGGGCGGCCGCCGTCGATGGCGAGCATGATCGCGCCGAACGTCGTCTGCAGCTGCGTGTGCTTGTAGAGGTGGTTGAGGACGATCTCGCCGACGGCGTCGCGCTTCAGGTCTACGACGATGCATATCTCGTCCTCCTTCGCGCCCTTGCGCACGTTGCCCTTGGAGTCCTTGGTGTGCCCGCCGGAGAGGTCGCGGATGTTGCTGACGCCCTCGATCACCTTGTCCTTGACGAGGTCGGCCATGTGCTTTATCATCTCGGCCTTGTTGACGCCGTAGGGGATCTCTGAGATGATGATCTGCGAGCGCCCGCCCTTGTCCTCGACGACCCTGGCCTTGCCGCGCACGGTGAGCTGCCCGCGGCCGAGCTTGTACATCGCGGCGATCCCGTTGTGCCCGCAGATCTGCGCGCCGGTCGGGAAGTCGGGTCCCTTCACGAACTGCATCAGGTCGTCCACGGTGCAGTCGTCGCGGTGCTGGACGTAGTAGTCGATTCCGTCGCACAGCTCGCCGAGGTTGTGGGGCGGGATGTTCGTGGCCATGCCGACGGCGATGCCGCTGGAGCCGTTGAGGAGGAGGTTGGGGAGCTTCGCGGGGAGGACGGTCGGCTCCTCCAGCGTCTCGTCGAAGTTCGGCGCCATGTCGACGGTGTCCTTCTCCAGGTCGCCGAGCATCTCCTCGGTTATGCGCTCCATCCTGACTTCGGTGTAACGCATGGCGGCGGCGCTGTCGCCGTCGATGGAGCCGAAGTTGCCGTGCCCGTCGACGAGCGGCGCCCTGAGCGAGAAGGGCTGGGCCATGCGGACGATCGTCTCGTACACGGCGCTGTCGCCGTGGGGATGGTACTTGCCGATGACGTCGCCCACGATGCGCGCGGACTTCAGGTGCTTCGAGTTCCAGGTGTTCCCCGCCTTGTACATGGCGAAGAGGCACCGGCGGTGCACGGGCTTGAGTCCGTCCCTGACGTCGGGGAGGGCGCGCCCGATTATGACGCTCATCGAGTAGTCGATGTAGTCGCGCGACATCGAGTCCTCGATGTTGATGTCCTCGAGGGCCGCCGTGCCCACGGCGACGGCGGGCTCGGCACCATTGACTTCCTCGGTTCCAGCTGTGTCTTTTGTCTCTTCGCTCATATATGGATATTATACCATAAACAGGGTTAAAACGCGAGTGAAAACGCTAGGGAATATTCCGTCGGGTGCACCGAGAGATTTATGCAGGCACCCCCAAATTTCCGCTTGCATTTTCGATACGCATATACTATAATATATGCTATGAAAAACAAATCATCGA
>CADCCQ010000004.1 GCA_902799955.1 uncultured bacterium
AGGTTCGCTCACGTTCCAGGCCGGCTCGACCGTGACGGTGGACATCGGCGAACGCACCCAGGGACTTGGGAAGCCCGCTTTCCTCTGGAAGGATGCTCCGGACGAAACGGTGAAATTCGTCCGTTCCGAAAACATGCGCAGGCGCGGCATACATGTTCAGGCCGGCGATGACGGCATTCGCTTCAAAACCGGCTTTACCATTTACTTCCGGTAATCTACTTCTTTCCGACTCAAACACTGAACTCCAAGAGGGTTCAGTGTTTGAGTTTTTGGGTGAATTCCCTCTCTAACTCCAACTATGTTCCTCCAACTGTGATATAGTATTTGGCGAGAGGAAAAGTATGGAAGCAGAATGGAGACATTGCGGTGCAGGGAGCATGGCCGTCGCGGCGGTCCTGCTGTGTGCCAGCATCTGCGCGAAGGGCGAGACCGTCACGGAGGAGCCGGATGCGTTCCTCGAATACATCGAGGCGACGGGCTCGCAGTACATCGACACCGACGTCAACGCCGAGACCGGACTCAAGGCGCAGATCGACTTCGCGTGGGCAAGCGGGGACTTAAGCGGCAAAGACTGGTCGCTCTTCGACGCTACAATCAACAACAGCGACTCGAACAAGCGCACGCGTTTCCTCATGTGCCACATGTCCAACAAGAAGCCGTTCTTCGGCTACGGTGTCAAGCAGCGCAGGAACCCTGCTGGTTCGTTCCCGTTCGTCGGTGGACAGCGTTGCGAGATTATCACCGACATGACCGACCCCGATTCGCTCGAGCTTTACCAGAATGGGGTGAAGACGTTCAGCGAAGAAGACCTGGAGACGTTCAAGACGAACGGTGTCGTCAATCTCAATCTCAATCTTTTCGTGTTTGCCTGTAACTTAAGTGGAGTTCCCAAGTGGTACAGCCAGGGCAAGTTGTATGAGCTGAAGATCTGGAAGAACAACCTCGAGAGCGGCGAGCTCGACCTCATCCGCCACTATCTGCCATGCAAGAAGGGGCGTCGCGCCGGGCTCTACGACAAGGTACATGGCACCATTTCCTTCTCCTATAGCAACGAGGATGACAGCAACGAGGATTTTATTGCCGGACCCGAGCTCGTGGCGGTGCCGTCGTATCTGGAAGGGGCGGACGACCAGATGAAGGCTAAATACAACGCCTGGGCGGCGTTGAATGGCGCCGACATCACCGGCGAGCATGAGGCGGCGTTTCTCCTGAACGTTGCGCAGACCGCGACGCCGGTGGAGCTGCGGGTCGTCGGCATCGAGGTTGTGGAAGGCGGCGCGAAGGTGCGGGTCGCGGCAGCGGCGGGCGGCGACGGCGTTGACCTTTCAAAGGCCAACGGCATATTTTATGTCGCGGCGGGCGATACTGTGACTAACCTCGTCGAGAGGGCCGTGCAGGGCACGACCTTCTCCGGCGAAGGGAAAACCGCGACGATTACGGTGCCGTCCGCGGCAGGCGCTTTTATCAAGGTTGTGATCGGCGTTTCTGCACCCTAGCGGGCGGGACTGGCGGGACGGGAGGGACTGGATGAGATGGCGGATACTCAAAGCGGGACGGCCAATTTGTTTCGGGCCAAGACCGAGCAGGGGCGGTCGTAGGCAAGGGGGCGTCCGTCGCAGTCTGTGACCACGCCGCCGGCCTCGGTGACGATCAGCACTCCCGCCGCGAAGTCCCACGGCGAGAGGAACAGCTCGAAGAACAGCTCCGCGCGCCCGGCGGCGACTGAGCATAGGTCTAGCGCCGCGGAACCGCTGCGCCGGATGTCGAGGGCCTTCTTGAAATAGTCGTAGGCGAGCTGGAACGTCCTCTCGCTGAGCTCCTCGTGGTAGGGGGCCGTCCCGAACACCACGATGCCGTTCTCAAGCGGCTCGTCCGAGACGTGCAGGGGCCTTCCGTTGCAGAATGCGCCTTGCCCGCGCTGCGCCCAGAACATCTCGTCCGCGTAGGGATTGTAGATGACGCCGAGCTCCGCGGCGTTGTCGACGACGAGGGCGACGGAGATGCTGCTGAAGTTGTAGCCCTTGACGAAGTTCGTCGTGCCGTCGATGGGGTCCACGATGAAGAACTTGCCGACTGGGGCGAAGGCCTGCGTCGAGCCTTCCTCCCCGACGAAATGCGCGTCGGGCATGATTTCCAGGAGGCCCTTGCGCAGGCGTTCCTGCACCTCTTTGTCGTATTGCGTGACGAGGTCCGCGCGGCCGCTCTTGGCGTCGACGTGCAGGCTCTCCCGGTCGATGTCCTTGATGAACAGGCCGCAGGCACGGATGAGTTCGCGGATTGATTCGGCTGTGCCCCGCCAGGCGCGGCGGCGCGGACGAGGGCAGATAGGAGTTGAATGTGTCATGGCTACATTATATCATATTGCGCAATTTCACATTACGCAATTTCACATTGCGTTTTTAATGCCGAATCTGGTATAATTCACTATGTCGGGTTGTGCGCGGCGGATGAAGGTGGCCGCGGAAACGCCGGACAGATGGCGGATCGAAGAAGACTTGATGATGATTACGACAGCAAAGAAAGAGAGGCATGAGATGATGAATGCTGAGACAACGAGGGACACCCTCGTGAAACGAGGAAGGCTGGCGGCGATTGCCGCGTTGGCGTTCTGCGCGGCGGCGACCGCGACCGTGGCGGAGACGGCGAAGGCCGCCCGTCCCGTGCCGCGCCCTGCGCTTGCGGAGCGCCTGAAGGCGGGGCCTGAGATAATCGGAATCGTCCACTGGGGACTCAACACATTCACCGACAAGGAGTGGGGATTCGGCGACGCCGATCCGAAGCTGCTCGCGCCGGCGAAGTTCGACGCCGACCAGATAGCGTCCGCCGCGAAGGCCGGCGGCCTCGGCGGGCTCGTCATCGTCTGCAAGCACCACGACGGATTCTGCCTCTGGCCGACTAAGACGACGGAGTACAACATTACCAAAACTCCGTTTTGGAAGGGGACTGGGGAAAGTTGGAGTCAAAAGTTGGAGTTGGAGAAAGGAAAGATACCACTCTCGAACTCCAACTCGAAACTCGAACTAAAGCGAGAAACGGGGCGCGACTACGTCAAGGAGATGGAGCAGGCCTGCCGCAGGCACGGACTCAAGTTCGGCGTCTACGTCTCGCCGTGGGACCGCAACAACGCGCACTACGGAACCGAGAAGTACACCGAGATATACCACGCGCAGATCAAGGAGCTGCTGGGTGGGGCATACGGCGAGGTGTTCGAGATGTGGTTCGACGGCGCGAACGGCGGCGACGGGTACTACGGCGGTGCGAGGGAGCGGCGCAAGATAGGGTCCGCCGACGGCTACTACCGGTTCTCCGATGTGTTCCGCTTCGTGAGGGAGCTACAGCCCGAGGTCACGATCTTCGCCGGAGAGAACGACGCCTCCGACTTCCGCTGGCCCGGCAACGAGCAGGGGATACTCGTGCCGGATTCGCGCGCGACGATCGAGACCGTCGGCGGGTTCGCCGGCGGCAGGTACGGCAACCCCAACTATCGTGCGCAGATCAACTGCGGTTCGCCGAACGGCGCGTACTTCCGTGCATGCGAGGCCGACTTCCCGCTCCGCCGCGGCTGGTTCTGGCACAAGAAGGAGGACGGGACCACGAAGAACGCCGCGTACCTCACCAAGCTGTACCTGTCGTCCGTCGGCAACGGCGGCATAATGAACATCGGCCTCGCGCCGAACGCCGACGGGCTTCTCGACGCGGCGGACGCGCGTGCGCTCGCCGGGTTCAACACGATGCGCAGGGCGCTCTTCGCCAAGGAGGTCACGAAGGACGGCGAGCCGTTCAACGTCGTCGTCCTCTCCGAGGACCTATCGAACGGCGAGCAGGTGGACGGCTGGAAGCTCGTCGGCGACGGGAAGGAGCTGCTCGCGGGCAAGGCCGTAGGCCGCCGCCGCATCAGGCTGCTCGCCGCGCCCGTCGCCCCGAAGACGCTCTCGTTCGAGACGACGGCGGCCGGCCCCGCGCCGCTGCCGGTTACCGTCAGGCGCTATTTCGCCGACGGAGATCTCGTAAAGGCCATCCTCGAGGCGAAGGCCAACGGAGGCGAGACGGACACGGCGAAGTGGATGCAGGCCGGGCTTGAGGACTACGACGTGATCGTCGCGGGCGGCGGTCCGGCCGGGATCGGCGCGGGCTACATGGCCGCGAAGCGCGGCGCGAGGACGCTCGTCCTGGAGAAGAGCGGACGTCTCGGCGGCATGGCGGTGTCGGCGATGGTGAGTCCGTTCTCGTTTGCCACGGACAGCCCCATCGTAAGGGAGATCGCGAAGAATGTCGGGTTCGGCGGCAGCGTCGACTTCCACGCCGCGGACGTCCGCGCGTACGACCTCCTGAAGGAGACGGGGGCGGACGTGATGCTTCACGCGGATGTGCTGGGGCCGGTGATGGAGGGGAACCGCGTCACGGGTGTGCGCGTCCACTGCGTCGAGGGCGAGCGCACGTTCAAGGCGAAAGTCGTGATCGACGCCACGGGCAACGGCGTGGTCGCGGCGGCGGCAGGCGTTCCCTACGAGGAAGGGCGCAAGGGCGACGGGCTCGTCCAGCCGATGAGCATAATGTTCACCGTCGGCGGGTTCGACCCCTCGAAGAGGTTCATATGCGTCTCCGAGGAGCACGCCCGCAGCAAGCGCTGCATCGTCAACGGACGCAAGTGGGAGGACATTGTGCAGGACGAGATCAAGGCGGGGAACCTTCCGCCGGAGGTCGGCGTGATTCGCCTCTACCCCGGGCGGACCAAGGGCCTGAACGTCGTCAACGCAACCCAGGTGAACGGGCTTTTCGGCTCGCGGTCCGCCGACCTAACCAAGGCGGAGATCGCCACCCGCAAGCAGGCGGCGCAGATCGTCGACGTGATGCGCCGCCACCTCCCGGGCTACGAGAACGCCAGGATCGCCGAGATGCCCGCCGTCGTGGGCGTCAGGGAGACGCGCCGCTTCGAGGGCGTGGACAGGCTTACGACCGAGGACGTCCTCTCCGGCCGCAAGCGCGAGGATGCCGTGGCGCGCAGGTGCAGCTTTGTGATCGACATCCACAACCCGGCCGGCGCTGGGCAGGCTGACGGACACGACAAGGCGGTGACCGGCGGCGCGCGCCGCGTGAAGCCGTACGACATCCCCTACGGTGCGCTCGTGCCGAAGAAGGTCGACGGGCTCCTGTTCTGCGGACGCTGCATCTCCGCTTCGCATGAGGCGCTTGCGAGCTGCCGTGTGATGGGTCCCTCGATGGCGACCGGCATCGGCGCTGGGGCCGCCGCCGCCGAAGCCGTGAAGAAGGGCATAGAGGTCCGCGCCGTCGACGCGAAGGGACTTCGCCTCTTCGACAAGTGACGGCGTTCCGGGCTGACGCAGGGGCTCGATGCAGAACTTGACGACAGTCGCGGCGCAGGTCGGCGTGCTGTTCGCCCTGATGGGCGTGGGGGCGGCCTGCCGCTGGTTCAGGCTGGTCGACGACAGGGCGATAAAGGGCATTGTCAACGTCCTCGTCCTTGTCGTCACGCCGTGCCTCGTGGTGGACGTCTTCCAGCGGCCGTTCGAGCGCGCCGCGCTTGGCGCGCTCGGGGCGGCGTTCGCGATAGCGTTCGTCGTGCACGTCGCCGCCATCCTTGCGTCTCGCGCGGCGGCGCGCGGCGGCGCGGACTCCCTGCCGGTGCTCAGGCTGGCGATGGTGTTCTCGAACGCCGGTTTCATGGGCGTTCCGCTGGAGTACGCGATCCTCGGCGACGCGGGCGTGTTCTACGGGATCGCATACGTCGTGATGTTCAACCTCTTCATCTGGAGCTGGGGCGTCTGGGAGATGCGAAAGAGGGGCGGACGCGATGGCGGGGGCCTGACGGGCTGGAAGTCGATACGCCCGATGGTCGTGAACCCCGGGACGGTCGGCCTCGCAGCGGGGCTGCCCCTCTTCCTCCTGTCTGCCAGGCTTCCGGCCGTGCTGGGCGCGCCGGTGCACCACATGGCGGGCCTCAACACGCCGCTTGCGATGCTCGTCATCGGGTTCTACCTCGCGGGCGCGGACTTCCGGAGGGTGCTGGCGACGCCCGCCGCGTACGTGGCGGCGTTCGTGAGGCTCGTCGCGTTCCCGCTCTCGCTCGTCGGCGCGCTGTGGCTCATGCGCGGACACCTCGACCGAACGATGTCGCTCGCGATGGTGATCGCGGCGTCCGCGCCCGTCGCGGCGATGGTGACGATGTTCGCGGCGAAGTTCGAGCGCGACGTGGACCTCTCCGTCGGGCTGGTGAGCGGCACGACGCTGCTGAGCATGCTGACGATGCCGCCGGTCATCGCGCTGGCGATTGAGGCGTTGGGAGGGTGAGACTGGCGGGACTGGCGGGACGGGAGCGACTGGCGAGACGGAAAGGGACGAGATGGGACGGAAGCGACTGGACGGGACTGGCGGGACGGGAAGGGACGAGAGGGGTTGGATGAATTTGTTCTTGCGGTGCGGCGGGCGTGATGGTATAATGTAGACATGAGTAAAATCATCTGGACTGTCGGGGCGGCCATCGCCGCCGCAACTATTACCGTTTCGGCGGAGGTGGTGTCGTTCAAGGACGCCGCGAAGATCAAGAGCTGGGACGCCTGGGGCGACAATGCGCCGCCCAGCGCGTCGAACGCCGTCGCGAAGGTGCGCAAGGCGCGCAAGGAGAAGCCGTGCGTCACGTGGAAGCGGCTCAACGCGCTCAACCCCGGCCTCAAGGAGATTGGACGCCTGGCCGTGCGCGACTCGAAGGACGTGAAGTCATCGAAGTGGTCCGTCGGCTGCGAGACGATGGACCGCGACTACGCGAACTGGGACGCCTATAAGCACCTCATCGCCCCCCTCGGCGTGAAGCACGGCCGCCTCTTCTCCGGCTGGGCAAAGACCGAGCAGGAGAAGGGCAAGTACGACTTCTCGTGGTTCGACCCGCACGTGCGCGAGATGGCGGCGATGGGCGTGAAGCCCTGGATATGCCTCGCCTACGGCAACCCCGTCTATGGCAGCGACTTCCGCCTCGGCATGAAGGTGAAACAGGTAACGGACAACCCGGAGTCGTTCGACGCGTGGATCAAGTACTGCGTCGTGTGCGTGGAGCGCTACAAGGACGTGGTGGACGAGTGGGAGATCTGGAACGAGCCGTTCGGGCAGGGGCCCGAATACGCGGAGATGTTCTACCGCACCGCGAAGGCGATCCGCGCCGTCCAGCCCAACGCGAAGCTGTACTGCACAGCCGTCACGTTCCCGAAGGACTACAAGTGCGTCCTGGAGAAGCTGAAGAAGGAGAACGCGCTCGACCTCGGCTCGTACTTCATCTACCATCCGTACGATCCGAATCCCGACACGACCTACGAGAAGCGCGTGCCGGAGCTGCGCAAGCTCGTGAAGTCGTACAGCGAATCGTTCGAAATCATGCAGGGCGAGGTGGGGTGTCCGTCGCAGCTGGAGTTCGGCCACGCGCTCAATAAAATCGAGTGGAGCGAGTACGCGCAGGCGAAGTGGCTCCTGCGGCGCACGATCGGCGACGCGGCGCGGCACATCCCGTCGAACGTGTTCACGATGATCGACCTCCAGTACACCTTCATGCTCCAGAGCTTCGGGCTCGTGCGCTCCAACACGCTCAAGGAGTTCGTGTACCGGCGCCCGTCGTACTTCGCGATGCAGAACATTTTCGGGCTCCTCGACGACGAGGCGCGGCCGACGAAGATATCGATACAGCCGAACTTCAAGGTGACGAAGAGGGCAGATCCGCGCGACAACCGCAAGCGCACGCTAACGTCCATCAGGTTCATACGCGACGGCAAGACGCTGCGCTTCCTCTGGTTCTCGGACTCGCGTCCGTCGTCCCTCCTCGAGTTCGACCACGTTACGGTGAACTTCCCGGGGAAGAAGGTGGTGGACCCTGTGTGGGTTGACATGATCACGGGCCGCGTGTTCGAGATCCCGGCGGAGAGCGTGAAGTACGAAAATGAATCCACGGTTCTTAGCAATATCCCTATGTGGGATTCGCCTGTCATGATCACGGACAGGCTTTCCGTCACGATGCGCAAGGAATGAGCGAACACGACGCGTGGTGCGCCGTATGCCCGTTCTGAGTGTCCGACATTTGAAAACCAGCAACCAACCGAAAGGAAACCCAAAGATGAGTATTAGCAGACTTATGACATTCGCGGCAGCCGCGGCTGCTTCTATGTCCGCCATGGAGGCGGATGCGGCGAAGCGTCCGTGCTCCGAGATCACGTTCAAGGAGATGCCGACGCTGATGAAGTACGGCGACACAACGCGGCGGGGAGAGGCGCATTCGTTCGCGAAGGACCCCACGGTCATCCGTCACAACGGACGCTACCTGATGTACTACAGCGTGTGGTCGTACGACAAAGAACATCTTCCCAAGGACTTTGGAAAGAGGCCAAACGGATGGTGGGGCGCGATTGCCGAGAGCAGGGACCTTGTCCATTGGAAGCGCGTGGGCGACATCAAGGCCGACGGTCTGGACGTGCCCGGGCAGCTGGAGATGTGGATAGCGCCGTGCGTGAAGAAAATCGACGGCAAGATACACATGTTCGCGCAATGCCGCGTACGGCAGCATGCAGGCAGGAACGAATGCCTTATCTGGCACGCCACCAGCGAGGACGGGCTCAATTTCAAGTTCACCGAGACGCGCCCGATGTTCACGCCACAGAACAAGTGGTCGTTAACACGCGCCATCGACGCGGAGGTGTATCGCGTGGGCGACAGGCTGATGCTCATGTACGCCACGCGCGAGACGCCCGGGGCGCAGATCCAGCGGCTCGGCATCGCCTGGGCGCCTTACGCGAGCGACTGGGCTGCGGACAAGTGGACGGAGATTTCAGTCGAGAAGCCGTTCTTCGAGCCGGAGCTTCCATGGGAGATGAAGTGCATTGAGGCGCCCACGGTGGTGGAGCACAAGGGGATCTGGTACATGTTCTACGCGGGCGCGTACAACCACGAGCGTCAGCAGATCGGCGTGGCGTGGTCCGCGGACGGCGTGAACTTCAAGCGTTACCGCGACGAGCCCGTGTTCCCGCACGGCAAGCCCGGTTCGTGGAACGCATGGGAGAGCGGACACCCCGGCCTCTTCGTCGACGACGACGGGCGAATTTACCTCTTCTACCAGGGCAAGGCCATGCATAATGGCGACTACAGCCTCTCCTGCGTGGAGGTGGTCTTCAAAGACTGATTCAAGGAGTGAGGTGGATGAAGATGAAGAGGACCATCCTGATTGGGGCGTGCCTTGCCGGCGCATTCGCCGCGGCGAGCGCGCACGCGGCGCGTCCGGACTACTGGACGCCCAACTACAACAAGTCGAAGATCGCGCCCTACACGCTTGAGGATCCGCTCACGTTCGTGGACGGCACGAAGGTGGCGACGCCCGCGGACTGGGCGCGCCGGCGGCGCGAGATACTCGGCATCTTCGCGCGGGAGATGTTCGGTGAGGAGCCGCCCGCGCCGGAGGCGGTCGTGGTCGAGAAGGTGGAGGAGGGCGTGACGCTCGCCGGCTTCGGGATCCGCCGCCAGTACCGCGTATGGTTCAAGGCGGACAAGAGCGGCCCCGCGATCGACTGGCTGGTGCTGCTGCCGCGCTGGGCGAAGAAGCCCGCGTTGCCCATCATCTTCCTGAACTACGGCGGCAACTACGAGCTCATCCGCGACAAGCAGGTGGTCACGCCCGACATGTGGATCGCGCTGCGTCCCGCGCACAAGTGCGTGGAGGAGCTGCGCGGCAGGTACGAGGACATGAACAGCGTAGAGTTCGTGTTCCCGGCGCACATGATCCTCGCGCGCGGATACGCGCTCGTCACGGCGTGCTATGCGCAGGTCTCGCCCGACGTGAGCCCGAACGCCGACGGCTCGGTGCCAGGCGGTAAGCCTTCGCCGTGGTCGGGGGTCTTCGACCTCTGGCCGAAGCGCGACCCGGGCCGCGACGACAACACCACGTCCATCGGCGCGTGGGCGTGGGCGCTTTCGCGCGGACTCGACCTCGCCTGCAAGATTCCCGAGGTTGACGCGAAGAAGGCGATCGCCGCCGGATACTCCCGCCTCGGGAAGACGGCGCTTCTCGCCGCCGCGAGGGACGAGCGCTTCGCGGCGTGCGTGCCCAACCAGACGGGCGGCGGGGGGTGTCCGCTCGCCAAGCGCGACTGGGGCGAGAACGTGGCCACGGAGATGCGGAGCTTCCGCCACTGGTACTGCCCCGCGTACAAGAAGTACGAGAAGGACCCCGCGAAGCTGCTCACCTTCGACCAGCATCTGCTGCTTGCGTCGATTGCGCCGCGCAAGCTCTTCGTGCAGGGGTACGACGTGCAGTGGTTCGACCCGGAGGGCGAGTACCTCTCGTGCAGGGCGGCTTCGCCGGCGTGGACGTTCCTCGGCAGGAAGGGGCTCCCCGACGTGCCGTACCCCGCCGACTACTCCACCGACTGCATGGGCGAAGACCTCGCCTTCGTGCGCCGTACGGAGGGGCACGGGTATTCCGCGCACGACTGGACGTGGCTGATGGACTTCTGCGATTCGCTCAAGGACAGGGAATGAGGCACTGAAGGAGACTGAAGGAGGGAAAGGGCATGGTGATTGACAAGGCATGGAGATCCGCCGCGGCGTGCGCCGCGGCTTTTGTGGCGGCGCACGCGGCGGTATGCGCGGCGGCCGAGCCGGGGAAGGGGAAGCTTGCGCAGTGGTTTGAAGGGCTCCCGGAGGGGACGGACCCCGCGACGATTTCGCGGCGCGTGACGGACCAGTTCCTCACGACGCGCCCCGAGAACTACAAGCCGGCCGGGTATTACGGCAACAAGGGCTATGGCTGGAACCGCATCGTGCAGTATTCAGTGGTGTCGCTCTGGATGAACGCGATTGAATGCGCGCGGCTGACGGGCGACGAGTACCGCGTGGGCAGGTTGGTGCGACTTTTCGACGACTTCCTGCCGGGCGGCGAGAAACACAAGGTTTGTTCGAGGCCGCGCCACGTCGACGACGCGATTTTCGGCTCGCTGCCGCTGGAGATCTACATGGTAGGGGGACAACAAGCGGATGACAACAAGGGGAACAAGGTATATCTCGACATGGGGCTTATGTATGCCGATACGCAGTGGTGCGAACCGTGCGAGGCGAGTTTCAAGGAGCGCGAGAGCGCGCCGCCGGACGTCCAGCGCGAATACTACGCGAAGGGGCTTTCCGTGCAGACGCGCCTCTGGATAGACGACATGTACATGATAACGGCGCTCCAGAGCCAGGCATATCGCGCGACGGGCGAGCGCAAGTACATCGAACGCGCGGCGGCGGAGATGATCTTCTACCTCGAGAGGCTTCAGCTCAAGGACGGCCCGGCGAAGGGGCTCTTCTACCATGCGCCGGACGTGAAGTACGTGTGGGGGCGCGGCGACGGCTGGATGGCGGCTGGGATGGCGCTTCTCCTCGACCTGCTTCCAGAGGACAGCCCGCACCGCGCGCGCATTATGGACGGCTACAAGCTGATGATGGAGACGCTCCTCAAGTACCAGCGCAAGGACGGGCTCTGGAGCCAGCTCATAGACATGCCCGACGACCCGCGCAACTGGGGCGAGTCATCCTGCACGGCGATGTTCGCGTACGCCTACCTCGTGGGCGTGCGGCGCGGCTGGCTCGACGGCGCGAAGTACGGCCCCGCGGCGCGGCGCGCGTACGACGCGCTCTGCGCGCGCATGGACAAGTGGGGCAATGTGGCTGGCACGTGCGAAGGCACGGGCAAGCGCAACAACCTCGAATACTACTTCAAGCGCCGCCAGGTGAACGGCGACCCCCATGCGCAGGCGCCTATGCTCTGGATCGCCTCGACGCTCCTCGCGGACGGCGCGGGCGCGGTGAAGGGCGTGAAGTCGCCCGCCACGTCCAAGCTCTTCGAGACGCGCGTCGATCCCGAGAGCGGCGTCGTCTCGTACGCGCTCGTCTACGGCGCGCCGGACGACAACCGCCAGTCGCTCTACTTCATCACGAAGTCGATGACCGAGGACGGACGCTTCCTGCTCTTCAACTACACGAAAAAGCCGAAGCGCAGTCCGAAGATACTGATGGTGGCCGACCTTCTCAACGACACGGTGAAGCCAGTAGCCCGGACGGAGAAGATCAGCCGCGAGAACATCGAGAGCCGCACGCCGTTCGTTGGTGATCCCTTCATCGAGTGCAAGGAGAACTACGTCGTGTTCGGGAGCCCGAAGCTCGGCGGGTTCTTCCGCTGCGACCTCGCCGAGCCGTCGAAGGCCGTCAAGCTGTGCGGACTTCCGAAGGGGCTTGACGACGACGAGTACAAGGCCGAGCGCTACTACACGCACCTCACGCTCACGAAGGACAGGAAGCGCGCGTTCCTCGACACGTCGCTCGTGAACGCCGCCGGGAAGCGCCGCTGGGTGCAGGGGATGCTCGACCTCGCGACGGGGGATTTCGACAAGTGGGGCGAGACGCCGTTCTGCTGCAACCACGGCCAGGTCAACCCGGCGGACGACACGCTTGCGATGTGCGCCTGGGAGGCGTGCTGGGAGAAGGACGGACGGGAATACCGGAAGAAGACCGGCTGGTATCCGCGCATGTGGCTGATGCGGAAAGGCTGGCGGGAGATGATCCCCGCGAAGGACCGCAACTTCGCCTCGCACGAGATCTGGGACGACGATGGGAAGGGCTTCAGCTGGTGCGGACGGCCAGGAGACTATGTGTATCACCACGACCTCGCGACGGGCAAGCAGGAGCGATGGTGCGGAATCAGCGGCGCGCGGCACAACAACGTCTCGCCCGACAAGAAGTACGTTGTCTGCGACGATGCGCCGGAGAGGTGGTGGCGCGGCTGCAAGTGGCGCGTCGGGTTCTGGAATCGCGAGACCGGGAAGCACGTGTGGCTCTACTCCACGCGTCCGCCGCTCATGCCGCTGGACAAGCAGAGCAAGATGCACCCCGATCCGCATCCGCACTTCGTGATGAAAGCGAAGTACGTTGTCTGCACGGCCAACAACGCGGACGGCCACATGGACCTCTACGTAACCCCGGTGGTGCAGATGGTGGAGATGACGAAATAAGGGGGCGGCGCGGGAAAACTGATTGTTAACTATTGCGCTATGCCTGTGAATATGGTATCATATAACAACAAAACATGAAGATACTCGTCACAGGCCATGCCGGCTTCATCGGCTTCCATGCGGCGCGGGAGTTCCTGCGCCGAGGGTGGGATGTAGTCGGCGTCGACAACTTCTGCGACTACTACGACGTGCGGCTGAAGCGCGAGCGCGCCGCACGTCTGGAGTCGGAGAGGCCGGCTGGCGCGTACCTTTCGCTTCGCGAGCTCGACATCTGCGACATCGAGGGGCTGAGGAAGGTGTTTGCCGAGGAGTCGCCGGATGTCGTCCTCAACCTCGCCGCCCAGCCTGGAGTGAGATACTCCATAACGCATCCCTTCGTCTACCAGAAAGCCAACCTCGAGGGGTTCCTCAACATCCTTGAATGCTGCCGCCACGCGGCGAAAGTCCCGAAGCTAGTGTTCGCGTCGTCGTCGTCGGTCTACGGCGGCAACACGAAGATGCCGTTCGAGGAGTCGGACCAGGTCGACGCGCCGGTGAGCCTCTACGCCGCGACGAAGAAGGCGGACGAGCTGATGGCGCACACCTACACGCACCTCTATGGGATGCAGACGATAGGTCTGAGGCTGTTTACGGTGTACGGCCCGTGGTACCGCCCCGACATGGCGCTTTCGCTTTTCGCGGACGCGATGCTGCACGACAGGCCGATCAAGTTGTTCAACAACGGCGACATGCTGCGCGACTTCACGTACATCGACGACATAGTCGACGGGATCGTTCGCGTCGTCGAGGCGGGCAGCCTTCCCCGCTACGACATCTTCAACATCGGAAACCACAGGAGCGAGAAGCTCCTTGATGTCGTCAACGTCCTCGCCGACGCGCTGGGTGTCGAGCCGAAGATGGAGATGCTTCCCATGCAGGCGGGCGACGTGTACGCGACGTACGCCAGCGTAGACAAGCTCAACAAGGCGGTGGGCTACGAACCGAAGACGACGATCCGCGAGGGGATCCCCGTCTTCGCCAGGTGGTACCGGGAGTACTACGGAAACTGAGGCAGACCGCGGCAGGCGGCACATCCACTTGAAACACAGGAGAACCGGCAGATGAAACAGGAAGAAATTCAGCGCGGCGCAGAGTGCGATGGAGTGAAACCCCCTGTTCGTGGCTGGAGGGCCTTCGCGTACGCGGCGGTTTCGGCAGTCGTCGTGCTGCTGCCGATAGCCAGGATACTGGCGAAGAAGGTGCACGACTGGTTCCTGGTGGATCTCGCGGCCTACTGCGCCGTCTCGCGCGCGCTTTTCGACGGGAACAACCCGTTCCCCGACCGCATGGAGTTCGTCAATTTCCTGCTGAAGGTGGATCCCAGCCGAACGGACGTGCCGATAGTGTTCCCGGGGCAGATGCTGCTCTTCGCGTGGCCGAGCTACTTCTACGGGAATGCATTCCAGGCCATTTATGTGCTGGTGAACATCTTCCTAGTGCTGGTCGTCACCGCCCTGACCCTAAGGAAGGCATGCGGCTACAGCTGGCGCGACATCGCGCTTCCCGGGAAGCGGCAGCTGGTGTACGCAGTATGCTGCTTCTGCTTCCTTTCGTCGGCGTGCGCGATGCAGACCATGCGCCTCGGGCAGATCACCGTGATACTGGCGTTTCTCTTCTACGGGATCTTCTGGTTCCCGAAGAGCGCCGTCTGCCGCACGGTTTCCTTTGCGGTGATCGCGGTCACGAAGTACAGCCTTCTTCCTGTCGTCGCCCCGCTGCTGTTCTTCAAGCGGCACAAGCTGTTCTGCATCACCGCGTTTGCGCTGTTCGTCGTGCTCTCCATATCCCCGATGTTCTTCGGCAATTCGCTTGTCGAAGTCTACAGCGGGTATGCGCAGGCGGTGAGGAACATCATCCAGCCGGGGACCGTAAACCACTACAGCGTCAACTGCAACTGCTGCCATCTTGCGTTCTTCAGATCGGACGTCCTGAACGCCGTGATGAAGGGGCTCGTGGTCTGCGCGATCGCATGGCTGCTGTTCAGGGAGCGGAAGACGACGGGGGTATCCGACACGCTGATGCTCCTTGCCTTCTCCCTGACGTTCCTGGTCTCGTACCACGGGCACCACGACTACACGCTTGTGTTCCCGCTTTTCTTCATCCGGCTTTTCGCATTCGCGAAGGAGAGGAAGTGGGCGCTCTTCTGCGGCACGGCGGTGTTCCCGGCGTATTTCCTCGTCCCGAGCAGGATCGTGGAGAAGGTGGGGTCAAAGATCGGGGCGATTCCCGGGCTTGACTCAATATTCTGGCTTGCGCCGTCCTGGGACCGCCAGATACCGCACATCTTCCCGATAAACGGCTTCCTCACGGTGGCACTTGCCTTCTGGAGCGCCTACCTGTACTTCCACGTGGAAAAACCGTATGTGTTCGACATCCCGTCGCGGCACGCCGACGGAGATCCAGACAGATGAAGCCGTTCTTCTCCATAGTCGTCCCATGCTGCGACGTCGAGCAGTACGTCCGCGAAAGCCTTGATTCCGTGTTGAACCAGGGGTTCGCGGACTGGGAGTGCGTAATCGGGGTGGAGACGTCGAAGGACAGGACAGAGGAGGTCGTGCGCGAATACGCGGCGAGGGATGGGCGCTTCAAGGTGTTCACGGGGCCGCGCAGCGGATCGTGCTCGGCCTCGCGCAACACTGGCGTCGACGTGGCGACGGGCGAGTACGTCATCTTCCTTGACGGGGACGACACAATCGCCGAGGGGGCGCTCCAGCGGCTCCACGACAGGATCGCGGGGCGGCCCGGCGCGGACATATACCAGTGCGCGATGCTGGCCATCAACGAGATGACGGGCGAGCGGGAGCTGCGCGACAATTTTGTGGAAGGCTCCCCCGAGGAGATGACGGGGGTGAGGGCGACGCTTGAGATCGACAGGCTGTGGGCGGGGAAGTTCTGCCCCATGCTCCAGCTGTCGGTGTTCCGCCGCGAGTTCCTCGTTGCGCACGGCCTGAAGTGCGTGTACGGGCTCCGGCGCCAGGACAGCGAATTCACCCCGCGCGCGCTGTACTTCGCAAAGAAGGTGGTCCCGCTGCACGAGCCTTTCTACGTCTACCGCATCCGCGAGAACTCGGTGTCGACGGAGGCGAAGGGGCGTGGGCACTTCCTAAGGGACTGGGCGGTCATCACGAAATCGCTGCTCGCGTTTCACGCGAAGGTTTCGCATGAGGAGGGCTTCGACGCGCGCGTCGTTCCGTGCTGGATACGGCAGTGGCTGCCGCCGCTCTTCTTCTACTGGTTCAACGCGCGCACGGTCAAGTCGGTCCCGCGGAGCTGGCGCGTCGAGACGCTGCAGGTGCTCTTCGCGGACGGCTTCGGCGACTTCGACGAGCTGCTTGCGCGCGCGAACTTCGCCAAGCGGACGGCCGGGAGGGTCGTGGCGATGTTCGTGAGGCATCCCTCCATGCGATGGCTGGCGGAGCTGTGCTTCAAGTTCTACTTCTTCCTGATTAGAATAAAGTCGGGCGAGGGCCCCTCGTTCTGCAAGGCAGTGCCCGACGGATCCAAGGCGAAAGGTGTTTCGTAGCAAGATGGAAAGCCAAACTCCAAAGAAGGTTCTGATATACCACCGCAGCCTGGACGCGACGGCGTCCGGTGGCGAGTTCCTGCCGCTGACCCTGATATCGGAGCTGCAGCGGAGGCATTGCGAGGTGACTCTGGCATTGGACTGGCCGTCGGATGTGGCGGACTGCGCGAAGAGGTTCGGGGTGGAGATCGACGTGGACGCGATCCACGTCATTTACATAAAGCCGAAGAACCGGTTCATTCGGGACATAGACGTGGCCCTGCCTTTCTACCGTTCGCGGCTCATGAAGCGCCGCGCCAGGCATTTCGACGTCTGCATTTCGACGTTCAACATCTTCGACTTCGGCAGGAGCGCGCATCACTTCATACTGACTCTCGGGATCAACGACAACGAGTTCAAGGACTACTACACCCACCACCGTGCGCGGGGCCGGCTGATGCGGATGTACAGGAAGTGCCGCTCTTTGCTTGTGAACTACGTGGTAAGGCCGCTCCTTGGGGTCCGCTCGCCGAGGGCGATACTGAAGGACCCGCGGGAGCGCGTGTACCCGACGTCGCTCTACGTCAACAGGACGATGCGGGAGTTCTTCGGCCCGTTCAACGGCATACCGTTCTATCCGCCGACGACATACCATCCCGGCCCGGTCGACGACGCGGCGCACGATCCGCTGAAGGTGGTGTACATCGGCCTACTGTCGCCGCACAAGCACCTGAGCGACATCATAAGCATCGTCGAGCGCGCCAGGGGGATGTCCGGTGTGGACATCAAGCTGGACATAGCCGGCAGGGTGGAGAGGAACCGCTACTGCAGGCACATGAAGGCCGTCTGCGCGAAGAAGGGGTGGATCCGGTTCGTAGGCCCCAAGTACGGGAAGGAGAAGGAGGAGTTCCTCTGCTCCGGGGCATACGCCGTCCATGCGACGCGGGTGGAGGCGTTCGGCATCGCGATAACCGAATACCTGAAGTCCGGGCTGGTGCCGCTGGTGCCGGACGAGGGGGGCGCCTGCGAGATCGTGGACTCGAAGGAACTGACGTACTCCACGATAGACGAGGCGGCCGGGATCCTCGTGCGACTCGTCACCGACAAGGCGTTCCGAGAGGGGCGGCAGAGGCACTGCCATGAAAGGGCCCTTGAATTCACCAGTGAAAAATACGCGGAGAGGCAGAGCGCCCTCCTGGACACAATCCTGAACAAATGAACGAACAGCCGACATTCACCATTGTGATCGCCTGCTACAACACGGCGCCATTCCTGGGCAAGGCCCTGGGGTCCGTGGCGGCGCAGACGCATCGCGACTTCGAGGCGATATGCTACGTGGAGGAGTCGACGGACGAGTCGCTGGCGATCTGCCGGGAGTTCTCCGCTAAGGACCCGCGCTTCAAGGTGGCGACCGCCCCGAAGAGCGGCGCCGTGGCGACGACAAGGAACTACGGCATAGAGCACGCATCCGGGGAGTACCTGGTCGCGCTCGACGGGGACGACTGGCTCGAGCCCGACATGCTGGAGAAGATTTCGGCGAAGCTGGGGCAGACGGGCCGGGTGGACGTGCTGGCGTTCGCCGCGTTCTCGACCGACGGCAGCGAGGAGGTTCCGCCGGGCGCCAGGCCGTTCTCCAACTTCGGCGCGGCGGACGAGAAGTCTGTGTTCACGGGCCTGGACGCGATCCGCCGCGCCGGGCGCAACGGCGGCGCGTTCCGCAACTACACGTGGCTCAACGCGTACCGGACGGAGTTCCTTCGCGAGCGCGGCATCCGGCAGACGGACGGCGTTCTCATGGAGGACATGGAGAGTACGCCGCGCATCTGGTTCTTCGCGGAGCGCTTCGCGTACATCGACGAGCCTTTCTACGTCTACCGCAGGCGGCCGAACTCCCTGACGACCGAGTCGTCGTCGCGAATAACGGTAGACCTCGCGAGGCAGTTCAGGTCGCTTGTGGACTTCGCGGCGGCGCACGACATCCCGGACGACGTCAGACGCATCTGGGCGAACCAGTGGCTGTCGGTCCTGTACTGGTTCCTCTTCCATCCGGTGACGTCACGCAAGGTGTCAGCCGAAGGCCGCGCTCGCGCGCTGGCGGCGCTGTTCGACGGGGAAGGGCGCGCGCTGTTCAGGAGGCTGGTGAGGTTCGCGTCGCGCCCGAAGCGCGTGGCCTCGCATTTCGTCTCGCTCGCCGCGAGGGGCTGGCAGGCCCCGGCCCGGCTTTTCTTCGGGATGCTCTACTATCCATTGGTCGAGCGGAGGAGCCGCAATGGGAGATGACGATTCAACGGAATGTGGACGCAGTGGGGAACCTAAATCCGCGGAGATGGAAAGGACGCAAGCCAAATGCAAACGAAGATAGCATACGCCCTGGTCAGCAGCGGTGACGACATCTATGCCGCAATGCTGCTCGTCTCGCTGCACACGCTGCGGGTCCGCAATCCCCAGGCGGAAGTCCTCGTTGTGATGGACGAGACGACCCACCAAAGACTTGAGGAGCTGCATTCGCCGATCCTGTCGTACGCCACGCCGGTCGTCGTGCGCATACCGCCGGAATACGGGAAGGTGCAGCGCTCCCGCTACCTCAAGACGACGATGCGCGAGAGGGTACAGGGAGACTTCCTGTTCCTCGACGGGGACACGCTGGTGTCGGACAGCCTTGTGGACATCGACGACGTGAAGGCCGACATCGCGATGGTCACCGACCTGAACCGCCCGATTGAGATGGGACGCATCGAATACGGGATAAAGATGGCGAAGAAGGCGGGGCTGTTTGTCGAGGGGACGGAGAAGGAGCCGTACTTCAACAGCGGAGTCATGTTCGTGCGCGACACGAAGCTCGCGCACGACTTCTTCCGCAAATGGCACGAGACCTGGAAGTGGTCGTCCGGAAACGGCGTGCACCTGGACCAGCCGCCGCTTTGCGAGACGAACAGGACAATGGGCCATCCGATACAGGAGCTCTCCGGGATATGGAACTGCCAGTACAGGTTCCTGAACTACAGATACTATGAACCTTACGCGAAGAAGGCGAAGATACTCCACTACTACACGACGTTCGGCCTGGGCGCGTTTCTGTCGGTCCTGGTGAACCGCGTGCATGCGAAGGGGCGGGTGGACGCGATTGCGGCGGCGATTGCGCGCTGGCCGCGGCTGTTCGTGCGCGTGCACAAGATATCGAAGGCCGTGAGGAGGCTTCTCCCCGGCAAGAGGGGAAGCGCGGGCTAGGCGGGCGGACGCCGCGAAAGGCGGCTTCGCGCATAGCCGAAGAGCGCCGCGAAGGCGAGGGACGCGAGCCAGACTGACATCCACAGGCAGAGCGAGCCGCACATGTCCAGCGGCTCAAGGCGCTTCGCGCGTATCGCAACGGAGAGCGCGCGGGCCACGAGCAGGTGGAAGTAGTAGACGTCGAGGCTTGTCCGCGACAGGAACGACGCGATGCGCGAGCCCGGGATCGAGGGGGCGGAGAGCGCCAGCAGCAGCATCGAGGCGACGACGAAGTCCGACAGGTGCCAGAGGGGCGTGCCCTGCGCGAGGATGCAGAGCGTCAGGGCCGGGACAAGCGCGGCGGCGGCGCATTTGCGGATGCGCCGCAGGGCGGCCGAGGCGTCCGCCCCGCGCACTATGCGGGAGAGCCCCAGCCCGAACATCGCCCAACCGAGGAGGCGGACGTCGTGGCTGGCGAAGTTCGAGCCGATGCAGTTGCCGGCAAGCTCGATCGCCGCGCCGCCGGCCAGGTAGACCCAGTTGCCGCCAAGCGGCGGCCGGAGGAGCCTGTCCGCGGCGATGAGCACTACCGACGCGATGAAGAGGCTTGGCACGAACCAGAGGTGGATCTCGGCGGCGCCGCGGAAGAATGCCTTCACGAGAAAGCGAGGGGTGATCCCGGCGAGGTAGCCGGGAGGGACGCCGAAGGCCCGGTCGAGGAACGCCAGCGCGGCGAGGTAGACGAAAGTCCACGCCAGAAACGACGGCAGAAGGCGCCTCGCCCTGTGGGCGACCAGTCCGGCGATCGACTTCCCGCGCGACTTGTCGAGGAGAACGGCCAGCAGGAAGCCGCTTGTCGCGGCGAAGAGCTCCACGCCGGTCTGCGATCCGATAAACGAGATGCGCGTCCACGAAGGGGCCGTCCTGACGGACAGGTGGACGGAGATTATGAAAAGGACGGCGAAGCCGCGCAGCCAGTCGAAGCCGTTGTAGCGCGTCGGCTCCGTGGGGCGTACGGATGTTCCGCTGTCTTGGCTCAAGTCCATGCGAAGCCTTCTATTTCCCGAAGAGGCGCCTGAGGCGGCGGACGATCTTGGGCTTCAGGGTCATCCACGGGATGAGCAGGCGCATACGGGCCTTGTTCCTTGCCTTGAGGCAGGACGGAACCGGGCCTGGAAGCTCGAGCCCCTGCGACTGCGCCCAGTCGACGACTGCGACGTACTCGTCGAAGAACCTGAACGAGCGCCGCGTCCATCCCTGCCACGGCTTGGGCTGGGCGATGAAGTGGACGAAGAGCCGCGAGCGGTCCTTGTTCATCTTGAAGGTGTCCTGCGGGCGCGGGGCGCCCGGCCAGAAGGCGAGGCAGGCGTTCTGCGTGCTTTCGTCGAGCTGCGGGTAGAACTGGAGCGAGAGGTCGACTACGCCGACGTTCTTCTCGGGCAGGACTTTCATCTGCAGGCGGTGCCACACCTCGAGGAACTCCCGGTGGCGGGCGAGGGAGAGCGAGCAGAAGCACGCGGAGCCGGTCGTCGTGAAGCGAGGCTCCGGGGAGGCCTTCTGCCCGACGTCGGCGACGTCGCGCCGCCAGGCGTCGAGCACCTGCTGCGGCACGGCGGTGCCGTCGCCGCCGAAGAGCTTCTTCCACATAAGGCCAGGAAGCTCGGAAGGGGGGCGCATGCGGAAATGAATCTCGTCCGGGTTCGCCGGCGGCAGGATTTCGGAGACGTTGCCGGTGAAGAAGGCGTCGGAGTCCGCCCACGTGACGAACTCGGTCTTCGCCTGCAGCATCGTGAACGGCTTGTAGCAGGTAAGGGACCGCGTCGTGTCGTCGAGGTTGGCGAAGCTTACGTTGCCAAGGCCCTCCAGCACCTGCCGCGCGCGCGGCGTGAAGCGCTTGCATCCGACGAGGAACGGCTCCCTCATCCCGGCCTTGCGGGCCGAGGCGATCAGCAGGAAGATGCCCCAGAGGTAGTTGATGTCGCCGATGGTGACGATCGTGTTGTTGACGCCTTGTTCGCTCATTTCGTGCCGCCTTTGTTCATCCGCGTCTCCTGACGCCGTGCAGGAGCTTCTGGAGGGGGAGGAGCCTGCAGCGGATTCCGAGCTTGTGGGGGATTTTCACGCGCCTCCCGGCGATCGACGCGAGAAGGTCGTCGAGGCAGGCGCGGTGCTCCGCCGCCATGCGCAGGAAGGCCTCGCGTATCTCCTGCGGCGGGACGGGGTTGGCCTTCCAGTGCTCCACGCCCTCGGCGACGGACTCGGGGGTGTCCTCCGCGCGGAACTCCGAGAACTCCGGCAGCATGAGGTCGCGTCCGCCGATGTTCTTCGTGTTCACGACCGGGATGCCGCAGAGGGAGTACTCCCCGCAGACGAACATCGCGCCCTCGATGGAGGAGAGGGCGAGGCCGCACGAGGCGTTGGCCATGCGCCGCCCGATGAGCCTGGAGTTCACCTTCTCGTCCCAGCGGGCGTACGGGACGGTGCGCATGATCTCCTGGAAGTAGTCCTCCTCGCGCTGCGAGTGCGCGCCGACGAGGTGCAGGTTGGGGGCCTTGGCCGCCAGGGCGTGGCGCTTGAACGGCGTGATGCGCGCGACGTATATCGCGTCGAACTGGCGCTTCCCGGAGGCGAGAGGATAGCGGTCAGGGTCGAGGAACGCGTTCTGGTGGCACCAGACGCACTCCGCCGAGTCCTTCAGGATCGGGATCGCCTCCTTTTCGTTGACGAGGAAGACGATCCGCGCCTCGGGGAAGAGGTCGTGGGCCCTGGCCATGCCGGTCTTCAGCTCCTCGGCGAACTTAGGGACCAGGACCGACCAGCCCGTCTGGAGTAGCATCGTGAACGGCTTGCCCTGCGGAAGCGAGCGCCTGAAGGTGTCGAGGTTGCGCAGGAAGTCCGTGTCGAACGCGGCGATGATGCGCGGCGACCGGTTCAGCTCGTATGCGGGCAGGTAGTTGAAGAACGCCATCCTACTCCTCCTTTCCGATGTTGCGCCTCCGCCGCCTCGCCGCGATGAAAAGCGCGAGGAACGCGATTCCCGACGCGAGGGAGACGATCTGCGAGAGGCGCTGCAGGCGGGTTGCCTCGTAGCGGACGGTTACTGCGCCGTTCGCGCATGCCTTCGGGATGTGGACGGAGAGGAGCTTGTTCGGGCCGAGACCGACCTTGAGGTTCTCGACCGATCCGTCGGGGCGCTGCAGCTTTGCCGCGTATCCGTGGTAGGGGAGGAGCGGCAGCTCCACGTCGTTGTCGGCGGCGTTCCCCGTGAAGTCCATCTGGAGGACGTCCCTCCGCGGGCGGGAGAGCTTCACGCCGACGGGGTGCGCGGCGGTCGCGACGTCGCCGCGTTTGCGGATCTCGGTGTCGAGAAGGCCGTCGCGGATGAGGTAGTGGATGCCGCTCGCCTCCTGGGGGCGTCCGCCCTGGTAGGAGCGGATGAAGTCGCGCTCGGAGATTCTCGCAGCGTAGAAGTACCCGACGTTGACGAACCAGGCGAAAGCCGCGCCGCAGATTACAAGCCAGGCCCAGGAGCGCTCTCTCGCGCGGTCCTCGCCGACGAGCGCGGAGAGGGAGAGCCCTCCGCCGAACGCCAGGAAGGCGGTGGCGGGCCCGAAGAAGCGCCAGGGGAACTGGACGACCGCGAGCGGCTTGAAGGCGCCTTTCCACGACGGCATCTCCGTCGCCATGAGAAGGCACCCGACGCCCGTGATGAGCAGCATGTCGCGGAAGACCTCCGGCGCGGTCCGCCGGGACGCCAGCCTGAAGCGCTGCAGGGCGGCGACGACGAGCATGATGCCGATCCCCGGGGGGATCCAGACGTCGGCCTTGCTGGTGGGGATCTCCAGGAAGAGCTTCAGGAGCGGCATGCAGTGCGAGAGGATGTCGGCGTTCTTCTCGACCTCTATGTGGAAGTGGAGGTGGGCGAACTGCTCGTACATCGGCAGGAGGTACGCCACTCCCACGAGGATCGTCGGGATGGGCGCAAGCGCCAGGTATAGGATGCGGCGCGGCTCTCGCAGGAGGCGGACGGCGTTGAACGCGACGAAGACCGCGCACACCGCGGCCATCATGAGGAGCGAGAGGCTGTGCGCGAGGACGAGCCCGGCGAAGCCGAAGCTGAGGTACGGGAAGCGGCGCGGGTCGCCCAGGACGGTTTCGTAGAGGCCGAGGACGATCCACGGGGCGAACACGAACAGGCTCCATTCGCCGAACGCCGCGCGAACGAAGAGGTCTGCGGCGAAGTAGCTGCTCCACGTGTATAGGAGGGCGGTGGCGAACGCGCCGAAGCACGTGGCCGAGAGCCTGCGCGCGCAGAAGTACGCGCCGTATGCGGTGGCGGCGACGCAGGCGACGACGAGGAACTTGTAGGCCGCGACGATTCCGAGGCCGCACTTCATCAGCAGCACGGCGGGGTACAGGAAGAAGTCGGGGTAGAACAGCCCAGACGCGTAGCCGTAGCCGGCGAGGGCCTCGTGGTTGATCATTGAGGGGAACTCGCCCAGGCTGAAGTTCACGCCCATGGCGTGGAGGCGCGAGAGGTGGTAGTAGAGGTCGTGTCCGTTCGGGATCCCCGGCATCAGCAGCGGGAGGAGCCCGGCGAGGAGGAGCGCGCCCAGCATGAGGGGGTAGAATCGTCCCTCCCCCAGCCTTTCGCGCATTGAGTCGAAGCGGGATGCGGTCCAGTCGACGATGTTCAAGAGTCGCCCTCCTTCTGGGGATTGCCGTCCTTCTCGCGCTGCCAGGTGCGGTCGCTTATGATCGCGCGCGGGCGGTGCTTTGTCTCAAGGTATATCTTCCCGATGTACTCCCCGATGACGCCCAGCGAGAGAAGCTGGATGCCGCCGAGGAAGCAGACGCAGAGGACCTCGCTTGTCCAGCCGCGCACGACGGTGCCGCGCATCCAGGAGACAAGGCTCCAGACGCCCATGAAGAACGAGAGGAGCGAGACGATCGCGCCGAAGAACGTGATGAGGCGGATTGGCTTGATGGAGAGCGAGGTGATGCCGTCCGCCGCGAACCCCAGCATCTTCAGGAAGGGGTAGTGGCTCTTGCCGGCGACGCGCTCCTTGCGGGAGTAGAACACCTTCGCCGACTTGAAGCCCACGAGCGGGATCATCCCGCGCAGGTAGAGGTTCGTCTCGCCGTATTCGAAGAGGGCGTCGAGCGCGCGCGCCGAGAGGAGCCTGTAGTCCGCGTGGTTGTAGACGGCCTCGACGCCCATGCCGGCCTGGATGCGGTAGAAGCTCTCGGCCGTGAAGCGCTTGAAGAACGTGTCGGAGGAGCGATCGTTGCGCACGCCGTAGACGACGTCGGCGCCTTTCGCGTACTCGTCGACCATCTCGGACATGGCGTGCACGTCGTCCTGTCCGTCGCAGTCGATGGTTATCGCGATGTCGCATCCGAGCGCGCGCGCCTCGGTCATCCCGGCCCAGAGTGCGCACTGGTGCCCGCGGTTCCTGCTCTGGCGGATGCCGGCGAACCGCGGGTCGCGGCCGGCGATGTCGCATATCGTCTGCCAAGTGGCGTCGGAGCTGCCGTCGTCCACGAAGAGGACGCCGCTTTCCGGGGCGATGCGCCCCGAGGCCGTCATCCGCCCCAGCTCGTCGGCGAAGAGCGGGTACGACACCGGCAGCGTGGCCTCCTCGTTGTAGCAGGGCACGACCACCGTCAGTTTTGGCAATTTACGTTTCATTGTTTCCTCGGTTGCGTTAATTATACCAAATCGAATGCGACATTGCCATTAACATTTTTCAAAAGTTCGCGGGCCGGAGCCGGCGAAATGTGGTATAATCTCCGTATGCCGAAACAGGAGACAACAACTGCAATATCGCCGGAGCTGAGCGCGAAGCTCACTGTGGTGTCGTTCATCAGCGCGTGTTTCGTCGTCGTGCTGCACGCCTACGACAAGTCGTTCGCGGCGGGGGGCGGACTGCCTGCGTGGGCGGTGGTGTTCATCGGCAGGATCATGCCGACTTTCGCCGTCCCGGTGTTCTTCGTGATCTCCGGCTATCTGCTTGGCGTGAAGTCATGCGGAGGATCGCGGGAGGGGTGGTACGCGCAGGCGCTCGGGAAGCGCACGAAGACGCTGCTCGTGCCGTACCTCCTCTGGTGCACGGTCTACGCGCTGACGGTCGTGCCGTTCACGATGTACGGGAACCACGCGGCGGGGAGGGCGCTTCTTCACAACACGCATCTCCACGCCGCGCCCGGGTCGCTTTGGAACATTGTGTACGTATACGGCGGGGACCTCTTCCATCTGCCCGTCGCAAGCGTGATGTGGTACGTAAGGAACCTCATGATGCTCGTGCTGATCGCGCCGCCGCTCCTCAGGCTGCTGAGATCCAGGCTGGCGGGCGCGGCTTTCCTTTGCGCGTCGTTCGGGGCGCTGCTGATGCACGACTGGATTCCCGGGCGCTGGTGGAACCTGTTCGAGACGGGGTTCAGCCTCGCCGGCGTATTCTACTTCTCCGTGGGGCTGTTCCTCTCGATCCACGCCGCCGACTACCCGCTGCGCCGCCAGCGGAACCCGCTGTGGCCTGTTCTCTGGCTCGGGGGGTGTGCGCTCTTCACGTACATACACTTCCTTCATCCGACGGGCGGCGGCCTTCTGGCGGTCCAGAGGATGCTGGCCAAGGTGGTCACCGCCATTGGCGTGCTGGCGGTCTGGACGCTGTACGACCTGGTGCCGGGGGCGTCGCGCTTCCTGCGGCTCTCGGTGGTGAAGGACTCGTTCTTCGTCTATGCCGCGCATCTCGGGATCATCTCGACGGTGACGTGCGCGCGGACGCAGGACATCCTCGCGACGCGCCTGCACGTCCCCGCGTTTGGGCTGTTCGCGATTAGGATAGCCGTGCCGATCCTGCTGGCGCTCGCGGCGGCGGAGACCCTGAAGAGGTGGCTCCCGAAGGCGTACGCCTTGCTCACGGGCGGGCGGTAGCCGCGCCGGCCACCGCGGCGCGGCGCGCTACTTGGCCTTCCTGTCGCGCAACGCCGAGATGACGTTGGGGAACACCATCAGCATCGTGAAGACGGTGACGGTCGCGACCACCGCGCCCTTGGCGACGACACCGCCGACTCCGTCGAACGGAATCAGCCGGGCGGTGTCCCATGCGATGGCGCAGAGCACGACGGTGAGAAGGGCGTAGCGGACGTGCATCCACCAGTAGACCTTCGCCTGCGCCCCGTTGAAGAAGTACTTGAACACGACGTGCGCCTCCCACGGGACCTGGATGAAGACATAGCTGATGATCGTCGAGAGGATCACGCCGTCGAGCTTGTAGGCGTCCGGGAGCCAGATGACGAACGCGAAGTTCAAGGCGAGGTTCACGATGCTTGCGACGATGGGCTTCCACCGGTCCTGCTTCCAGAGCGCGGCGGCGGCCTTGAAGGAGAGCAGCATCTGCCGCGACTGGTTGACGTAGAAGTAGAGGATCATCAGGATGGGCGTGAGGGCGTGGCGCATCAGCGCCGGGTCTCCCCTTGTCCACGCGGATATGAACGGCTGGTACAGCGCCGCCATCATCGCGGAGCTCCAGAGGATGCACAGCTGCGTCATGCGCACCATCTTCATGAAGAGCCTGAAGTTCTCCGCCTTAGTCTCGGTGTGGATCTTGTTGCCGAACCCGCCGAGCACCGACTTGTAGATGATGCTGATCAGGCCGGCGACGGACGTGACGACGTAGTAGTAGTTGCCGTACGCGGCGACGGCGACGAGGCCGAGGAACACGGAGATGACGATGTTGTCGAAGGAGTAGGAGACGACGCCGCCGATCTTGTGCAGGAACACCGACTTCACGTCCGACAGGACGCGGCGGCGGTTCTCGGCGGGGAGGGCGCCGCGCGGCTCGATGGCCGGGAAGAGGCGCCGCGACTCGCGGAAGATAAGCAGGTTGGAGATGATCGTGAAGAAGACCGTCGCGATGACGTAGAGGTAGTAGCTGCGGGTGAGGAGCAGGATGAGGAACACGACGACGTACTGGACGATGGAGGTGAAGGTGCGTACGTTGTTCAGCACGTCGTTGCGATGGTGGACGGCGAGGACGGAGCCGCGGTAGGCGAAGAAGAAGTAGCTCGCCGCCGCGTTGACGAGGTGGATGACGTAGAGGATGTGCAGGTCTATGTCGGGCGGCACGTTGCCGTGGATGAGCTTCCTCAGGAAGGGCAGCAGGCACAGCCCGCCGAAGAAGATGACACCGCCCACCCAGCGGTAGACGGTGCGGTAGAAGCGCAGGTAGGCGCATGTCAGCTCGCGGTTGTCGTCGGCGATGGGCTTGTACATCGAGGAGATGACGGCGGAGCCGAAGCCGAGCTCCGCGAGCATCAGCACGCCGAGGATGGAGCCGAAGAGCCCGTTGAGCCCGAGGTAGGCGGGGCCGAGGAGCCAGAGGAAGAGCGTCCGGTTCAGGAAGGGGAAAAGCAGCCGGATGATGTTGTTGATGGCGGACGACGCCACGTTTCGCTTCATGTTCCTCGCGAAGTCCAGCTTCATGGATGCTTCTTTCTCCAGTCGTCCGCGATCCTCTGCCCGTCCGTTGCCAGGTACGACAGCATGGCGAACATGAACAGCAGGCAGACGAGGTTCATCTGCTGGCGGAGGACCCATTCAAGGAAGCTCTGGAGGTAGTTGGCGGTCAGGCCGCCAAGCAGCCCGGCGGGGATGAAGAACCACGGCGTCCCCTTGAGCCGCCGCAGCAGCCGCACGCACAGGTACAGGTACCACAGGAACCAGATGACCATCGCGATGAGCGCGGGGATGCCGCACTCTGCTCCTACGAGGAGGTAGACCGTCTCGACGATCCCGACGTACGTCAGCTCGTAGCCCATCTCGTCGCTGGCGAGGGCCTGGTAGGGGTAGTCCGGGGACATCTTCAGGCTCCAGTTGTTGATGCCCACCCCGGCCATTGGCTTGTCCTTGATCATCTCCCACGCGCAGTGCGCCAGCTCCACGCGCGTGTCGCTCGACGCCTGGGGCGCGTGCACGAAGCGGTCGATGATCCTGGGCATGATGGCGACTAGGCCCATCGCCGCGATCGCGGCGATGGGGATCATGCGCCTGACGAAGACCTTCTTGTCGGAGTAGACCATGCACGCGAGGGCCGTCAGCCCGTACGAGAGGGGCATGACGAGGAAGGCGCCCCTCGAGTATGACCACATCGTGGAGAGAATCGCGATGCAGAACCCGGCGAAGCACACCTTGTCGAAGACCGTGCGCACGCCGTGCGTCAGGAACCTCGCGAAGAGCAGCGTCCCGAAGAGGTGCAGCGCCATGGCCATGCAGTTCCAGTGCGCGAAGAGCCCGTGCGCCTGGAAGCGGACGGAGAAGTGCTGGGAGAGCACGGGGAAGAAGTTGGCGAAGACGATGATCAGGAACGACGTGGTAAGCGCCTTGAAGTCGTTCGTCGTCCTGAGGAAGGCGTACACGGCCAGGTAGACGATGAAGAGCATCATCATCTTCCATATCTCAAGCCAGCAGATCAGGCCGTCCTCGGCGTTCGCGAGGCTGGGGAGGCAGAGGAGGAAGTACAGCGCGTAGATCTTGTATCCCCCCTCCGGGAAGAAGCCCTTGACCCTTCCCTTGAGCTTCGCCGCGAAGAGGATCGCAATCGAGAACAGGTAGATGAGGCTCACCTCCATGCCGCGCGCCGAGCCGTGGTACTCCTCGTGCGAGAAGAAGTTGATGGCGGTGGACTGGTATTTCCACAGCGACAGCATGATCGCGAAGACGATGTAGCGCATCCACCTGACGTTGGCCGCCAGCAGGAACGTGAGCGGCGCCACACCCAGCGCGGCAAGTGTGAACAGGAAGTACTTCATGTCCCTAGTTGGACGAGAACACCGCGACGCGCGACGTGATGAGGTTGATCAGCTGCGCCGTCGGGAGGAGCTTCCTCACGAACACGTTGTACTCCGAGATGTCGTCCTTGGGCACGTAGACGATGTCGCCGGACTTGAGGTTGATGTTCCTGCACTTGCCGGCAAGTATGCCGTCCACGTTGACCTTGTACATCTTGGGATGCACGAGGCCGTCGCGGATGATGATCACGTGCTTCCAGTGCGTCTCAAGCATCCAGCCCGCGGAGGTGAGCGTCTCTATCAGGCCCATGCCAGGCTCGTAGAGGCGCTTGTGGGGGTTCTTGACCTCGCCGCAGATGGTGACGGACGCCTCCATTCTCTGCGCGATGAAGACGTAGTCGCCCTTGCGTATCCTGATGTTGTTGAGGCGGTCGCCTTTCTCGATGGCGAGGTGGAAGTCGACCGGGAGGATCGCGCCGTTGCGGATGATGTACGAGTGGTCGAGGTCGGCCGCGTCGACCGCGACGCCGTTGAAGAGACGCGCCGCGCTGGCTCCCGCCATCGCGTAGAGGTCGGCGAGCCTCGTGGCGTTCGAGACTGGGTACACGCCCGGGTGGGCGCACAGGCCGGAGATGGTGGCCGTTTCGCTGTGGACGGTCTTCACCGTTATGCTCACGACCGGGTTCCTCACGTAGTCCTTGAGCCCGTTGTGGATGGCCTCCGCGCCCTCGGCGATCGTCAGGCCGCTCAGCTTGACCTGGCCCATGAACGCGAAGCCCACCATGCCGTCGGGGCCGATCTTCGTCAGCATGCCCAGGTCCTGGTGGTCGTACACCCTTATCTCGATTTCGTCGCCGGCGTTCATGTGGTACACCGGCTCCTCCTCCATCTCGAGCTCCATCAGGCGCTTCCTGATGCGGGCCTCGTCCTCCTCCGTGCGGGCGGTCTCGTCCAGGATGGCGCTGTCGTCGTCGGTGTTCGTGAGTTCGAATGCAGTGTCGAAGTGGGATGTCAGCCTGTCCGGGTAGCATCCGCCGACCGCGAGCCCCAGCGCCGCAAGTCCTGTCGTGGCAAGTGCAATACGACTCATTTCAGCACCTCCATTTCCTCGCGGACGACCTTGGCCTTCGCGCCTGTGGCTATGGCCATGATTGTCTTCCCCGACGCCTTCATGTGCCGCCTTGCGTACGCAAAGGCTCGGCGGGTCGTCGTGCGGTCGCCGACGCCCAGCAGCACCGCGCCGCACAGCTGCAGGATCTGGTCGAAGAACGCCCCGCCGACGCGCACATGCTCCTTAAGTCGGATGAATATGTTGTCGTACTCCTCGTTGAGAGTGGCCAAGTCTGCCTTGAGCATCTCGATTTCCGTGGGGGCGAGCGAATACTTGCTCGCCATCGGGAACCAGCCGCGCTGCTCGTTGCGGACGACGCCGAGCATCTCCTGGCATCCGTCGTGGGGGGTGAATCCCTCCTGCGACACGATGTCCACGATGAAGCACCTGACTCCGGACATCGACGCCGTGAAGTCCATGACCTCCGCGAACTTCGGGTTTATCTTCACGCCCGGAAGCCTGCACTCGAGCACGATCTTCGCGTCGCGTCCGGCGCTTAGCGCCTTCTGCGCCACGACCACCATGACGTCGCGCTCCTCCTCCTCGGACATTGCCTTGCACTTCGGGAGCGAGCCGAGGAAGTTGATTTCGCTGTAGACGGATATCTCCTTTCCGCCGCGGACGTAGCCGAACATCAGCCCCGACGTGAGTATGATCAGCATGATGGCGAAGGTGCAGGCGCCGGCGCCGCCGAGGGAGAACACCGCTTCCTTGATGCCGAACGAGCCGTGGTCCTCCGCGCCGGACGCGCGCTCGATCTGGCGGAGATCGTTCCTGAGGGCCACCGACGCGTAGGCGATGTTGTCGAGCTGCTCCTCGAGGTCGTGGAGGGACGCCTTCAAATCCTTGCGGCGAGACTCTATCTTGTCGTACTCGATGACGTCCGCGACGAGCTTCGACGCGTCCTTCTCGTTCGCCTTGATCTCCTGCTCGAGGGTGAGCTTGCGCTCGTCGATCGCCTCCATCCTCGTCGCGCAGTCGGCGAGGGCGCCGGCGGTCTTCTCCAGGTGGTCCATCTTCTCGATGTCCACGCCCTCGGCGCCCTTGGACTTCAGGAAGTCCTCCAGCTCCTTCACGAGGTCCGCGCGCTCCTTGATCTTCCCGGCCACCTTCGGGTTGGTGTCCGTGAACTTCTCGCGCAGCTTCGTCAGCTCGTCGTCCACCGCCGTTATCGCATCAACGCGGCGGCGGATCGCCTGGGCGTTGTCCATGACGGCCTTTCCGTTGTTGCCGATCGCGGCCTCGAGCTTCTTCTTCTTGAGCTCCTCGTTGGCGAGGTCCACGCCGAGAGCCGAGAGGTTGCGCCGCTGGTCGGAGATCAGCGAGTTGAGGGCCAGCAGGGCCTCCTTCGGGGAGAGGACGCCTATACGGGTCGTGAGCTCGGACTCGGCAACGTCCAGCTTGGCGATCTCCCTTGCGACGTTGTCGCGCCTCGACTCGATGTTCTTCTTCCAGTCGCCGAAGTCGGCCGACCTGAACTTGACGTACTCCTCCGCAAGCAGCTCCGCGTAGATGTTGACCTTGTCGGCCGCGCCCTGGCGCGACTTCGACGTCGCGGTGAGCGTGAACAGGTTGCTCTGGCGCTTGTCCTGCTCGACCTTCAGTGCCATGCCCACGCACATGCGCTCCTCTTCGTCCATCTTGACGTGCGAGGCGACTTCGCGCTTTATCGAGCCGCGCTCGAGGATGGACATCAGCTGCCTGTTGCCCATGTTCTCGATTCTCGATATCTTCTTCGGCGTGAACATGAGGCGGGTCGTGGCCTCGTAGCGGTTGACGCTTCTCTGGGCGCGTTTCGCAAGATACACGCCTAGCGCCGTGGACAGGGCACAGAAGACCATAAGCAACACGAACCACCATTTTCTGACGATGATCCACGCTACCTTGTTGAAGGCAAACAGGCTGCGAAGCCTAGCTTGGTCAGCTTCCGTAGTCGTATTATCTTCCATCGGTTTTAGTTTTTGATTTGAAGATGGGATATTAAAGCATATTTTCGCGAAAAAATCAACCAGTTTTTAATAGGAATTTTACATGGAGGGGGGACAAGCTCATTTGATTTCCAAATAGAAGTCCACGAGTCTGGCGGAAAGGCGGTTCCAGTCATATTCCGCTGCGGCTTTGCGGCCGGCCTCTGACATCCCCCTTGCGGCGCCCGAAGCGATCCGCCTGGAAAGCTCGTCGAGAGCCCGATCGAGGTCGGCGGCGGAGGCGGAGTCGAACGTGATCGCCGCGTCGGGGTGCCTGGCGCAAAGCCTTCCAAGCCCACCGACGTCGCTTGCCACGACGGGCAGCCCTGCCGCCCACGCCTCCAGCGCGACTATGCCGAATGGCTCGTGGCGGCTTGCAAGTACGAAGGCGTCGGCGTTTCCGTATTCCGCAATCAGCTCAGGGCTTCCCGGGCGAAGCGCCCCGACGAAGGCGACGCGGTCCGAGACGCCGAGTTCCGCCGCCTTCGCCTTCAGCTCCTCAAGGTAGTCCGGCTGGGTGGCGGGGCCGACGAGCCGGAGCGTCGTGCCCGGATGGCGGGCCAGCGCCTCGACAAGCGCCATCTGGTTCTTCTGCCGGTCGATTCTCGCGACGCAGAGGAGGGAGAGCTTGGAGCTTGGAGCTTGGAGCTTGGAGCTTGGAGTTGGGAACAGTGACGTGTCGACGCCATTGGGCAGAAACATCACATGCGGGTGGATCGCCTTGTAGCGGTCGTACTCGTCTTCGCCGACGCAGACGATGCCGCCGAAGTCCTCGGGGATGCGTCGCGTCCAGCCAAGCGCGTAGTCCAGCATCTTGCCCCAGGGGATGCGCCTGCGCGTCGGCGCCTTCAGGCTCTTCGCCTCCACGCCGGGAACATTCGCCCCGCCGCCGTGGAGCGATATCACGCACCTTGTCCGTTCCCCGTTCCCCATTCCCCATTCCCCGACCCTTAGGCACAGCTCGGCGATTCGGGCCATCGCATGGCAGTGGATGACGTCGGGCCTCCATTCGCGAAGCGCCTTTCCGAGGCCTGGCACGAAGGGGTTGCCGCCTTTGCGGTCGAGTTCAGCGACGAGCGACTTCGGCATCGGCCACCAGGGGTAGATGGGCTTGAACCGGAGGATGTCGAGTCCGTCGACGGTTTCGCGTTCCTTGCCGCACAGCGCGGTCGTCGCGAAGAGCCGCACCTCGTGCCCCGCCGCCCGCTGCGCCTTTGCGAGGTTCCAGACGACTTGCTCCGTCCCGCCCCAGTCGTCGAACGAGAGCCGCCTCAGTACATGCGCGATCCTCATTGCTGCCCCTTCCACGAGAGCGTCTTCCTCAGCTTGTCTATCGTGACTGGCTTGAGGAGAAGTTCGTCGAACCCGATGTCGGCTGCCTTGCCCTGGAACTCAACGTCCGCCGTCACCGCGACGACGCGCAGCGAGGCGAGCGCGGGGTTTGCGCGGATCGCCTTGACGAGCCCCTCGCCGTCGAGGTTCGGCATCCACATGTCCGTAAGCACCATGTCGAACGGATCCGCGCCGGATGCCTCCAGGAGTGCAAGCGCCTCGCGCCCGTCGCTGGCGGACGCGGTCTTGAAGTTCCCTATGTGCTTCAGTAGCGCCTTCAGCACCGTGACGTTCATCTTCGAGTCGTCGACGAGAAGAATGTGCATGGGGCCGGCCTGCGTGGCCGCTTCCGCAGGGGCCTTGTCGCCGGCGTCCGCGTCCTGCGGCGCGGCGGCGGCAGGTTTCACCCCGGGGATGGTGACAGAGAACGTCGAGCCCTTGCCTAGCTCCGACTCCACGCCGAGACTGCCGCCCATCGCGGCGGCGAGCTGGCTGCAGATGGCGAGCCCGAGCCCGGTGCCGCCGTTGCGCGAATGCCTTGAGCCGACCTGCACGTACGCGGAGCCGATGTTGAGCTTGTCCTTGTCGGATATCCCGCAGCCCGTGTCCTCGACCTCGAGCCTGAACTCGCCGTCCTGCGCGCCTTTGCGGCGGGTGTACGACGCGCGCAGCTCTACGTACCCGTGCTGGGTGAACTTCACCGCGTTGCCGACGAGGTTGAAGACGATCTGCCTGAGCCGCTGGGGGTCGAGCATGAGCGGCGGCATGTCGTCCGCCCTGTTCCGCAGCTCCAGCCCGGGCCTGTCGCCGGAGACGCGGAACGCGTCCATCACCACGCGCATGAGCCTCGGGACGTCCGTCGGCTCCGGCGAGATGTCCATCTTCCCCGACTCGAGCTTCGAGAGGTCCAGCACGTCGTTGATGAGCCCAAGCAGGGTCCTGCCGCTCACCATGATGGAGTCTATCGCCTGTTCGCGCTCCTCCTCCGTCCGCAGCCCCGACTTCAGCATCTCCGAGAAGCCGATGATGGCGTTGAGCGGGGTCCTGATGTCATGGCTCACGGTCGAGAAGAAGTAGCTCTTCGCCTGTGCCTTTTCGCGTTCAAGCTCGCGCTCCCGGCGCCTGAGTATGGCGTAGATGCAGAACATGAGGGCGAGGGCCAGGACTATGAGCGCGCCCTGGACGAGGTTGTTGCGCATGATCGAGTGGTTCACGTCCGAGAGCCTGCCGCGCAGCACGGTCTTCCAGTCGTGCGCGCCGCCGTGCCCGTCGTCGATCGGCCTGCATGACCTGGAGTGGGTGGTGACGATGTCGTTGAACGCCAGCTCGGTCGTCTCGTACGTCCTCTGGCGCATCCACAGGAACGACAGCAGGAGTATCACCCCCAGGAGCGACGTCCACACCACCGTTGAGCGACCGAACCTCCGCAGGCGGTCGTGGTGGAAGAGCGAGAGGAACGAGACCAGCCCCGCGATGCACCATGCGATGAGCACGAGGAACGACTCGGTGGACATCATCGTCGGGTCGTCGGATAGGAAGTTCGGCAGAATGTAGAGCAGTATGAACGAGACGGCCACTACCAGCCCGCACATTCCCGCGGCGGCGGAGGCGCGCGCGCCTGCCGCGCGAGCGGTCCGGTACGTCGCGGCGGAGGTGTACGCGGACGCGACCGCCGCGCCGACGAGAGACGTGTCGACCACGATGCCGATGACGGACTTCCCGAGCCACACGACACCCAGCGAGACGCACGTTATCGCGACGACGGCGTTCCTTGGCGAGCCGTCCGCGCCCTTGCCCCCGAACCACGCGGGCAGCACGCCGTCGTCCGCCATTGCCGAGAGTAGGCGGCTCGCCGCGAACATGTTGCCGACTAGGTTGGTGAATATCAGCCCGACGAGCGTAAGCCCGACCACCGCGACGCCGGCCTTCCCGAGGTAGCCTCCAGCGGCCGCGAAGGCGTGCAGCTCCACGTTCGGCCCCATCTCCCGCACCGTCTGCACCCAACCACCAGACGCCGGGGCGAGCACTGGTACGGCCGTGAGCAGGATATAGCCCAGCGTCGCCGCCGCGAGGGCGGACGTCATCACCAGGAACGACCTGCGGTGGGGGAAGCCGAACTCGGCCGACGACTGCGATATCGCCTCGAAACCGACGAAGAGCCAGGGCGCGACGGACACGATCCGCAGCACCTGCCACACGGGGCTGCCGCCGTCGGGGGCGAACGCCGGCAGGACCGAGCCGATCCCGCCGTCGTGCACCGCCAGCGTCGACCAGAAGCACGCCACGATCCCGACGGAGAGCAGGGCGACGAAGGCGATCTGCGCGCGGCAGGAGAGGGAGCGGCGGCAGCACGCCGCGGCGGAGACCGCGATCGCGGCCGAGGAAAGGACGACGTGCCCCAGGCTGACTTCGTGCCCGGCCACCGTCATGTGGAATCCAAAGCGCATCAAGTCCCCGAAGGCGAACTGCGAGACGATGACGAGCGCCACGGCGTCCATCCACACGATCGCGGTGTAGACGAGGCAGAGGAACCACGCGCAGATGAACCCGTGGTCGCTGCCGAATGCCTTTGCCGCGTACGTGTACGCCCCGCCGGGCCCGGGGTTCCTGTTTATCATGTAGTGGTAGTTCCACGCGATGACTCCCATCGCGACGGCGCCGATGAGGATGCCGATGGCCATGCCGACCGGCCCGGCCATCGGCAGGAAGGTCGTCCACGGCAGGACGATTGCGTCCCAGCCGATCGCGCACCCGAAGGCCAGCGCCCACGCCGCGAGCGCAGATATGCGAGAGCTCTTCATTTTGAGTCCCTTCTTTCCTTGCATTTGCCGTATGCGCCGAAGACGGAGAGCAGCGAAAGCCACGAGAACTTCACCAGTCCGTAGGCGTAGCGGCGCCACAGGCGCCCCGGCTCCTGGATGATGCGGTATATCCACTCGAGGCCGCTTCTCTGCACCCATTTGGGAGCGCGCTTCACGCGGCCTGCGATGAAATTGAATGTGCCGCCGACGCCGATTATCGCGCCGACGTCGAGCCTGGCGGCGTTGCGCCCAATCCACAGCTCCTGCTTGGGGTTTCCAAGCGCGACGAAGAGGACGTCGGGCCTGGCGGCGTTGATGCGCTCGACGATCTCGGGCTGGGGCTCGTCCAGCTTCACGAAGGCCGGGTCGATGCCGGCGACGCGGAACGATGGTTTTTGACCTGAGGCATCCGACGTGGGACGAGAGGTTTCCTCGCGTCTTGCGTCTGACGTCTCATGCCCAAGGCCAATCTTCTCAAACGCCTCTTCGACTGCATCCCTGTCTCCGCCCAGGACATAAACAGAGAGCCCCTCCTCAGCGCAGCGGCGGCAGATGGCCGGCACCATGTCCGCGCCGGTCACGCGCTCCGGCAGCCCCCTGAACATAAGCCGCGAGAGAAGCACTATCGGCATTCCGTCGGCAGTCACGAGGTCGGCCTTCTGGAGGTAGCCCCAGAGCTCGTCGTTTCCGCCGAACGGCCATCCCCTGACGGCGTTGCAGACGAAGTCGACGTTGAGCGTGGCGACAAAGGCGGCGTGGCCGCGGCGCGCGCGGCCCTCCCGGGCCAGCGCGACGATATGCTCCACGGCCTCCGGCTCTGTTACTCGGGCGACTGGGATCTTGAATAGTGAAACAGTTTCCATGGTGGTTGGTTACTAGATTTCTAGTTTTTCTAGGTTACTAGACTTCTAGGTTACTAGGTTTCTAGGCGGCTAGGTTTCTATGTTTCTAGGCTTCTAGGTTTTCTAGGCTGCTAGGTTTCTAGGTTGGCTAGTTTATCTAGGTTTTCTGGATTACTAGGCTTCTAGGCTTCTAGACTTCTAGATTACTAGGGTACTAGATTTCTAGGTTTTGCTTTTCACCTCCTTGATTAGTTTTGCGAGGCCTGCGGCATGGTCGGCCCAGGAGAAACGCTTCACCCACTCGAGGCCGCGGGCGATGCGGGCCTCCCTTTCCGGCTCCGGCTCGGAGACGAGCCTGACGAGCGCGTCGGCGATGGCTTCTACACTCTCCGGGTCGAACGTTATCGCGGCGTCGCCTGCGATCTCCCCGAGGGAGCCGTTGTTCGAGCAGGCGCAAGGCACGCCGCGGGCCATCGCCTCTATTAAGGAAAGGCCGAAGCCCTCGAAGAGGCTGGGGAAGACGTAGAACCCGGTCTGGGACCAGAGGCCCTCGATGTCCTCTGCCGGAACGAAGCCGGTGAACCGAATCAAGTCGGAGTAGGGCGACTTCGCCGCCGCCTCGTGGACGGCCTCGGCGTCCTTCCAGTCCGCCCCGGCGATGACGAGCGGGTGCGCCTCGGCGAGGTCCCTCGGCAGGCGCGAATACGCCTCGATCAGCCGCACGTGGTTCTTGCCGGGATGCTCGATGCGGGAGATGTAGAGGAGGGCTGAGACTTCAGACTTAGGACTTCCGACTTCGGGATTTTTGCGTCTGGAATTTTTCTGAAGTCCGAGGTCCGAAGTCCGAAGTCCTGAACCAGGGGTGGCCTGAAGCCCCGCGCTCGAAGTGGCCTGAAGTCCGAGGTCCGAAGTCCGAAGTCCGTTGTAAAGCACAGTGACGTCCTCGTCGCGGCAGTGCCAGAACTTCACCATGTCGGCTTTCGTGGCGCCGCTCACGGCGACGAGCCGCTGCGCGCGCTTCGCGAAGAAGGGCAGGACGTGCGCGAGGTAGAACATCCGGGCGCGCGAGTACTTGCCGGGGATGTGGAAGTTCGCGAGGTCGTGGACGGTCGCCGTGGTGGGAAGGGGATACCAGGCGCAGACGCGGCGGTTGGCGGCGCAGACGACGAAGCCGTCGAACTCGCGCCTGTGCCGCCTGACCCAGAACGGCAGGAGGAAGAGGTGCCAGAGCATCGAGAGCGCCGGGCGGCGCGTCCAGCGCGGCGCATGTTCAATTTTACACTTTACACTTTCAACTTTACACTCAGCTTCTTTGCGAGCCTCGGGCTCGCAAAGAAGCGTCAGCTCGTGGCCCTGCGCCGCAAGCTCCCGCACGACCTCCCGGATGTACTCCGAGATGCCGCTCTTCCCTTTGTCGTAGGGTATGCAGGAAACCAGAAGCCTCATGGACGTATCCCCTTGTTCCGCTGGCAATATCCTCAGCCGTCCGCGATGTCGCCGAACAGCGCGCGCAGCTTGTCGGTGGTCACCGGCTTTGCGATGATCTTCGCGAAGAGGCTCATGTCGTAGGAGGAGCCGACGTCCACGTCGGCCGTCACGGCGACGATCGGGACCTCTGCGAGCCTGCGGTCCCTGCGCATCGCCTCCGCGAGCTGCGTGCCGTCCATCTTCGGCATCCACATGTCGGAGAGCACTAGGTCCGGCACCCATTCGTTCATCACCTTGAGGGCGTCCTCGCCGTTCTCCGCGAAGCGGATGTCCTTGACCTTGAGGTTCCCTAGGTGGATGCCGAGGATCTTGCGGTTCATCGTCATGTCGTCGACCACCAGCACGCGCTCCGGCATCGCGGCGCGGATGGTCTCCTCCGCGGCGCGGGGCGCGGCGGACATGTGGTCGACCACGGTGAGGTCGGAGATCTCGATGAGGAACGTCGTGCCCTTGCCGAGCTCGCTCGTGGCCTTGATCGTGCCGTTGGCGTTCTCGACCATGCGCTTGACGATGGGGAGTCCGAGGCCCGTGCCCTTCATCTCGCCGCCGCTCCGGCGCATGCGGCTTGCGATGTCCTGCACGAACGGGTCGAAGAGCTTTGACATCTTCTCCTCGGAGATGCCGATGCCGGTGTCCGTCACGTCCAGGGAGAGCGTGCGGGTGTCGCTGGCCCACGTCACCCTGACCACGATCTCCCCCTGCTCCGTGAACTTCGCCGCGTTGCCGACGAGGTTGATGAGGATCTGGCGCATCCCCTGCTGCGACAGCTCCACCACAGGGATCGGCAGGTCGCCGGACGTCTCGATGCCGAGCTTCACGCCGTGGCGGCGCACGCGGTAGCCGAAGATGGCCGGCAGCTCGCGGAGGAGCTGGTTTATGTCGCACGCTCCCGAGCGCATGTTCATCGCGCCGGCCTCGAGCTTCGATAGGTCGAGGATGTCGTTGATGAGCTCGAGAAGGGCGGTTGCGCTGAGCAATATCCCGTCGGTGTACTCCCTGCTCCTCTCCTCGCCCAGCTTCTCCCTCGCGAGGAACTCCGCGAACCCGATGACGGCGTTGAGCGGCGTGCGCAGCTCGTGCGACATCATCGCGAGGAACCGCGTCTTGGCCTGGGCGTGGCTTTCCGCGGCGGCGGCGGCCTCGTTCGCGCGGCGGGCCTGCCGCTTGAGGAGCACGATCATCACCGTGCCGTAGAGCGCGGCGAGGAGCAGGACGCCGATCACCGCCGAGACGATCAGCCGCGATAGCTCGTCTCGCGTGAGGCCGAACACGCGGTGGACCATCATCCGCTCCGCGGCGGCGGTCATGAACATCTCCTGCAGGCGGATCGGGTCGATCGTGTTGATGGCCTTCCGCAGCACGGCCACCTCCTCCTCCGGCACCGAATGGCTCGCCCACAGCTCGAACTCCTCGCTGCGCTCCTCGGCGCCGATCATCTTGGCGTAGTTCTCCGGCACGGGGATGGAGAACACCGAGACGGCGCCGAACGCCGCCGGGTCGATCTTGGCCGGATAGGGGATCCAGAAGTCGGTGTCGCCGCGCAGGAACTTCGCCTCGGCGGTCTGGATGCCGGTCTGGGGGTGCGTGTCGAACTTCAGGCCCGTCTTCGCCTCGAGCTCGGCGAGGAACGCCTTGGCGAAGTGCGTGTGCCGCCCCTTCGAGTCCTTGAGCGACACCGGCCACGGCGAGAAGTCGATCATCACGGGCCTCGGGTCCTTCAGGCGCTCGCGAAGCCAGTTCGCCTCCTTGAGCGTGAGCAGGGACATCTCGGTGCGCAGGCCGTAGTGGCGCGATGTGATCATCTTCATGTACTTGGGGAAGTCGTCGCACACCTCGTCTAGGGCCCGCTCCAGCTCGTTGAAGAGCCGCTGGGACTTGGGCGAGGCGCAGAGGTACATCGGATGGGAGGCGTAGATGTGGAGCGCGCGCTCCTTGTCGAGCTCGGGCATCTCGATGTCGACCAGGGCGTCCACCTCTCCGGAGAAGTACGCGTTCAGCAGCGCCTGGTCCGTCGTGTACTCGTGGCAGGAGATTCCGAGCGCGTCGTTCTCGAGCTGGCGCTTGATCCTCTGCGCGCTGAGCGCGCCGGCCAGGACGCCTACCTTCATGCCGTTCCAGCTGGACGGGTCGCCGGCCTTGAACCTGTTTCCCTGATGCGTCCAGAGGAAGACGCGGAGCATCCCGATGGGCGTGTGCGGGAAGAAGAACTTGTCGCCCCGCCCGGCCGTGAAGCCGATTCCGCCGACGAGGTCGAGCCGCCCGGCCGTGACGTCGTTCAGGCTCTCGTCGTATTCGCCGTAGACGTAGTCGAACGACCAGTGCGTGTGCGGGGCGATCGCCTTGAGCCACTCCTCTATGACGCCCGAGCGCTGCTCGCCGTCCTTGGAGACGTCGAAGAGGCTCCCCCGGCAGTACGCCGCCACGCGCACGCGGTTTGACGGCGTCGGCACCCCGAGGAGCTCCTCTCGCAGCTTGTCGTACTTCGCGATGTTGGTGATGTAGCACTCGCGGTAGGCGGCGGAAAGCCTGGCCAGCAGTTCGGGATGGTCCTTGCGCACGGCGAAGTAGACGTTGCGCGAGCCGATCGGCACCACCTCCACCAGCCCCTCCGGGCGCTTCCCCTGCGGCGTGTATAGGAAGATCAGGTCGACCTTGCCGTCGCGAAGCGCCTGCACCGCGCCCGCGCTGGTCCTGTACTCCACGTATTCCGGGTTGAGAGTCGCGTGCTCGAAGTATCGCTCGCGGTCCCGGCCCTGCCCCTGCGACACAGGCGAGTAGGCCACGCGCATCCTGGGCCAGTCGGTTATCTTCGTGGACAGCATCTTCGGCGCGCGGTCGGGCGTGGCGTAGAGCGCGAAGTGCATTCGCCCGAGCGGCTGGAGGGGGAAGCCGTAGTCCTGGCGGAGGCGATCCGTGCGGAACGCGGAGCAGACGACCACGGCGTTCGACGTGTCGCTCATGCCGTCCGCGCGGTACCCCATGCGCCGCGGCTCAACCCCGGCCGCCTTGAACACGTCCTCCATGACGATGCCGGCGAACTTCGCGTCTGAGGCCGCCCACACGTCGAGCGCCGGGTCGCGCGCGCAGTCCACCACGTTGACGCTTTCGGCTGACGCCGAAAGCGAATGTAAAGTGTAAAGTGTAAAATGTAAAATGATGGCGCAGGCCACCTTTACATTCCCTAATCTAATTCGTTTCATGCAACTCCTCCGACTCCTTGCACTTTACACTTTACATTATACACTTTACGTTCTCACTCGAACTTTGCGTCCGCGACTGTCGGGACGATCTCGAAGACCCTGCTCACCTTCGTTATGTCGAAGACGATTTTCGGTCCGGGCTGCAGCGCCGCCAGCACGACCCTGCCGCCGCCTGCCTTGGCCTTCTGCAGGATCTGCACGAGGACGCCGAGCCCGCTCGAGTCGATGTGCACCATCTTGCCGAGGTCGAACAGCACGTTCGTGCCCTCGCCCATCTTGCCCAGGACCTCTTCGCGAAGCACTGGCGCAACGGCCGCAACGAGGCGTCCGTCAACTTCAACCTTGAGGTTCTTGCCCTGTTCCTCTATGTTCCATCCCATTGTCTTCCTCCTTCTGTTTTGTTTTTTTTACTGTCTTGCTTTTGTCTCTTACTTCAAGCTCCAATCTCTTAGCTCCAAGCTCTAAGCTCTTAGCTCCAAGCTCTAAGCTCCAAGCTCTAAGCTCTAAGCTCCAAGCTCTAAGCTCTTAGCTCCAAGCTCTAAGCTCTAAGCTCTTAGCTCCAAGCTCCAAGCTCTAAGCTCCAAGCTCTTAGCTCCAAGCTCTAAGCTCTTAGCTCCAAGCTCTTAGCTCCAAGCTCTAAGCTCTTAGCTCCAAGCTCTAAGCTCTTAGCTTTTAATTCTTCATTTCCCATCAATTGAATATCCTCCAGTCGCGCATGAGCGCGTCGTCCGGCCGGCGGCGTTCGCGCACGCACCTTGCGACGCCCTCCAGGACGCGCACGGTGCAGTTGCGCCCGAATCCCGAAAGGTCGCCAAGCGCCCGGCGGCGCACGACCCAGCGCGCGCCCTCCCAGAGCGAGCGCGAAAGGGCGCCCTCGCCGCGCCCGGCGTCCATCACCTCGTCGAACGCCTCGCACCAGTTCTTCTGCGCCGTCTCCCAGCTGCACACCGCCTCGTCCCTTGGAAGGAACTTCCATTCGACCGCCGCCCTGTACAGCGCGTCGCCGAGCGCATCCCCGCGCTCCGCCGCCTTCCAGCGGTAGTCGTGGCGCGCCACGAGCCTCGCGTCGCCCGCGCCCAGGACGCATTTGTTTATGTTGCGCAGCATAAATTCTCTTTCCCGTTCCCCATTCCCCATTCCCCGTTCCCCATTCCCCATTCCCCGTTCCCCATTCCCCATTCCCCGTTCCCCATTCCCCATTCCCCGTTCCCCATTCCCCATTCCCTCTTCCCCGTTCCCCGTTTCCTCCATCGCAAGCAGCAGGCCCATGCCCCTGTTCATCAGGAGCCTCGCGGCCTCCATCCACGGGACCTTCATGGCGTCTATCAGCCGGATGTGCGCGAAGAGCCTCTCGCCCTTGCAGCCCGCGACGTCGAAATAGCCGCGCACGAGCTCCTGGATCATCAGCCGGTCCTCGTCGTGCTTGATGCGCCACGGGGTCCGGACGGTGAAGTCCACGTCCAGGCCGAGCCTGTCGGTCCACTTCTTGGAGACGGGCTCGAGCGCCGCGGTGATCGCGGCGATTTCGTCGGCCGACGCGCCGTCCTCGGTGATGGCGAAGAAGTCGAGGTCGTTGAACAGGGTCCGCGCGCCGTCCCCCGTCTCCCTCACGCCGCCCTCTCCCCGGCCATAGCCGCCGCCGAGCACGACGCCGGCGAGGCGGGGGATGCGCAGAGCCTCGACCTCGCGGCCGACCTCCGTGCACGAGTCGTCCACGAGGCGGTCGAGTTCCGGGCATTCGATGGCGGTGTGGCGTCCCATCTGCTATCCTCTCCTCCCGAAGGAACGACCGCGCATGAAGCGCCAGAGCTTGCGCATCCATCCGAGCCCGGTGGGGATGTGGCGGGCGATGCCGGGCTCCTCCAGGTCCACCCACGTGCCGGTCTCCGGGTCGATGACCCTGCGCCCGGCGACGATCTTCCCGTCCAGGTCGAGGCCCGCGCCGATGAACGTGTCGCGTCCGACGATCGTGCGGTAGAGCCTGGCGCCTTCGCTTACGTACGAGCCGCTGTTGACGATGACGTCGCCGTCGAGCCGGACGTTCCTGGCGAACCATGTGTTGTCCTGGAGCAGGACCGGCGGCTTCACCTCCGTGCCGTGCTCGAGGACGACGTTCCTGCCGAGGTGCACGTTTGGCTCCGTGGAGTAGCCCGGCAGCGTGAAATTTTCCGGCTGGCGTAGGACCTGGAAGTTCAGCGAGTGCCACGCCTTGATGCTGTCCACCACGAAGCCGCGCGGCAGGATGCGCATCCAGCGTCCGCCCTCGCGCCTGTAGACGCCGGCGGGGGTGTCGGCGAGGTCTACGTCGGAGACCGGCTCCAGCGAGACGTCCTTCGTCCCGTTCATCGGCAGCGCGACGCCCCAGACGACGACGAGGCCGTCGTCGATGTGGCTCGTCAGCGGGCTCGAGTAGCCCTCTATGCCCTTGAGGCCCGTCGGCATCGGCCCCTCGCCCCTGACGTAGAAGACGGGGTAGCCGGTTCGCGTGGGGTCGGCGAAGTAGTCGGCGAGCCGCTCGGAGAAGCGCCAGTCGAGGACCTCGGTGAACATCACCTCGAACTTGTGCGCGCTTTCGAGCGCGTACTCGATGACGCGGCGTCCGCCGACGGAGAGCTCCGCCGGGCTGGTGCCTGGGAGGATGTCCTGCACCCACTCCAGCTCGCGGATCGCCGGCACGAACAGGATGTTGTCCATCAGTACGCCCCCTTTCCGCCGAGGATCGCGGGGATCGTCTTGAGCAGGATCACGATGTCCTTCCACACGCCCGGCGCGAGGATGTACTCCTTGTCGAGCTGGACCTGCTCCCGGAAGGGGATCTCGCTGCGGCCCTTGATCTGCCAGAGGCACGTTATGCCGGGGATGACGTCGAGCCGCTTGCGGTCCTCGAGCGTGTACTCGGCGACCTCGGACGGCACCGGCGGGCGCGGGCCGACGAGGCTCATGTCGCCGATGAACACGTTCCAGAGCTGGGGCAGCTCGTCGAGGCTGGTGCGCCGGATGAACCTGCCCACCTTTGTGATGCGCGGGTCGTCCTTCATCTTGAAAATGACGCCGTCCTTCGACTCGTTCTTCGCCATGAGCTTCGACTTGAGCGCCTCGGCGTCCGTCCTCATGCTGCGGAACTTGTAGAACCTGAAGTGGCGGCCGTACCGTCCGACGCGCACCTGCCTGAAGATGACGGGGCCGGGGCTCGACAGCTTCACCGCGATCGCGATGGCGAGGAACACGGGCGAGAGCAGGATCATGCACGCGAGGCTTCCGAAGATGTCGATGGCCCGCTTCATGGCGTAGGAGAAGCGCACGGTGAACTTCCACGCCCGGAGCCTCAGGCTCCTGCGCTTGTTCCCGTGGGTCCTCGACGCGAGCTCCCTGACCAGCTGGTCCAGGTCCGCGCCCTTTGTCCTCTCTAGAAAGCTTTCCATTTTCCTCAAGTTGCCCTCCGTTGCCGGGCTACAGCAGCGCCTCCAGTTCCTTCAGCCTCCCGTGGAGCGCCGCCGCGCCGGAGGCGTCGTTGAGCGTCGCCGCCTTGCGCAGCTCGATCGCCGTGTTCGCCAGCTCCTCGTCGCCCGCCGCCAGGGCGTTGCCCTTCAGCGTGTGCGCAACCCTGTCCAGCAGCGTCCAGTCGCCCGCCGCCAGGGCGGCGCCCGCCTCCGCGATCTTCTCGTGCGCGGACGAGGCGTACTCGTCGTATATCTCCTTGACGACGTCGTCGTCGCCGAACTGCTCGTCAAGGTACTTCTTGCAGCATTCCTTCATCTACTTTGCCTCCGTGTTGTCTTTGCCCTGTCCGGCATTCTTGCCGAACATCGGTATGTGGTAGGTCGTCTCGTTGAACGGCGGGTAGCGGTTGCGCTCGATGCCGTCGCACAGCTCGCGCACCATCAGGCGCCCGCGCCCGTGCGCGCTCATGTTCTGGTTGGCCAGCTCGAACGCCGTGTCCGAGTCGCCGACTGCCACTTCGACGCTTGGCTCCTCGGTGCCTGCGTCCCAGACCGTCAGCATCGCGTTGTCGCGCAGGCGCTTGAGGCGCAGCGAGACGACCTCGCGCAGGCGGTCGCGGTCGTCGAAGCCGTGGTCGTGCACGTTCATGAGCTTCTCCTCGATGACAAGCTGGAGCCGCATGATGCCCTCCTCCGGCCAGCCCTGCTCGCGGCACCACTTGCCGATGTCCTGCGCCGCGGCGTCTACGTCGCTGGGGAGGAGCCTGACGGTGGCCTCGTACATCCCCGGGACGGGGTTCGTCGCGCCGAACATCAGAAGGGAGATGTCGTCCTGGCACTTGTCGTACCCGAGGTCGGAGAGCGCCTTCATGTACTTTGCGGGCGCGATTATGCAGTCGCCTCTTGCCCTGACGGACGACGTGATCTCCCCTCGAAGGGCCTTCGACAGCTGGATCGGGAGCTTGTCGTTGCCCTCCTCGTCGCACGAGAGGTCTACCAGGCCGTCGGTGTAGGCGAGGCAGAGCGCGGTCTTGGTGAGAGGGGTCTCCACGACGTCGGCGGGCGTGTACACCGTGTCCGGGAAGAGCCCTATCGGCAGGCCGCCCTTGTGGTCCGGGTTTATCTTGAGGCCCTCTCCGTTGTCGACCACGATGAGGTCCGGCGCGCCGCATGATATCCACCTGACGTGCCCGACGAGCGGGCGGTGGATGCAGATGAGGGCCGTCATGTACGAGACGTCCGCGAGGTTCGCCCGGAAGAAGGCGTGGATCATGTTGGCGATGGCGTCGGGGCCCATCGTCGGCGCGCCGTCGATGCGCGCGAGCGTCTTCAGGAACGACTGCACGGCAGTCATTGCGAGCGCCGCGCTCGTGCCGTGGCCCTGGATGTCGCCCAGCACGTAGAGGTAGCTCCCGATGCCGAATGGGATCGCTTCGAAGAGGTCGCCGCTCACGATGTCCATGGGCCGCCAGTACGTCGTGTAGAACCCGCGCGGCGTCTGGATGGCCCGCGCGGGCAGGAGGCTCCGCTGGATGTGCGAGGCCAGCTCCAGCGACTTGCGGTCCTCGTCCATCTTGTTCTGGATGAACATCTCGACGCGGTGCGACGCGACCACCTGCTTCACGCGCTTCAGCAGCGCGTCGGTGCCGATGGCCTTCGGAAGGTAGTAGCTTATGGCGTCCTCGAGGATGCGCTTCAGGAAGCCGCCGCCCTCCTCGGGGTCGAGGGCGGTGAGGAAGAAGATCGGTATCTTCGGCTCGATGCCGCGCACGATGTCGCGGAACACGAACCCGTCCATCTCGCCCATCATGATGTCCGAGATGATCACGCTGAAGGACTTCGGGGCCTTCTTGAGCACGGCGACCGCATCCGCCACGGATGCGGACGAGACGACCTCGTAGCCCTCCTTCTTCAGCTTGGCGCTGATCGTGAGCCTTATCAGTTTTTCGTCGTCGACGACAAGTATTTTAGTTGTTTGCATGGCAGTATGGCTCCGCCGGCGGCCTTCGCCGGCGAATACCTATATTATGCCACATTCTCGCATTTTTTTCAAGAGAATGTTCTGCGCCGGCGAATGGGCGCTCGGGGAGGGTCATGGCGTCACGGTCTGGATCTCGACGGTTGGCGGCATGACGATCGTCTCGACATTGCCGCCTTTCCCCGGCGTCGCCTCGTCCAGGGCCTCGTCCATCATGTCGCCGATTCCGGCGATCCCGCCGCCGCCGCCGGTGCTGTCGTATACGTTGTTGAGGGTGTCGTGGATGACGTCTACGTCGTCGCCTGAATAGCCAAGCTCCTTGGCGACTTGGCGGACGAGCGTGGAGCGCTCGCGCTTGGCGGCGGGGCGCATCTCCATCTCAAGCATCACCATCTCCTGTATCGCCTTGACGTCCGGGATCAGGCCCTTCATCTTCGCGGCGATGGCCTCCTTCTTCGCCATCAGCTCGAGGAAACGCTCGTGGTTCTTCCTCTCCTCCTCCGTCATCGACGAGGTGTCGATGGAGGCAAGGAAGTCCATCCGGCCCTTGGCCTTCTTGGAGAGCTTCATCTTCAGCTGCGCCATGGCGTTGGTTGTCTGGGAGAACTCCTCCTCCGAGAGGTGGTTCTTCAGCTCCCCGAGGACGTCCATGTCGCCGCCCGTGATCTTGATAACGTCCTTGTCTTCGTTGTCGGCCTTTTCGGGCTTGGCGTGCGCTGGCTTCGCGGCCAGCTTCTTAGTCAGGTCGCCTCTCAGCTTCGCGACCTGTCCCTCAAGCTCGACTATGCGCTTCTGCGCGTCCGCGAGCTTCTTGGCGGAGTCGTCCGGCTTCGTCTCGGTCGGCGTCGGCCCCGCGTTTTTCGCTGCGGAGTTTTTCCCTGCGAAGAATCCCCCGCACGCGGCGGCGGCCACGACCACTGCTGCGAGCACTGCGGCTATAGGTTGCTTCATTTCACGGTTTCCTTTCTCCCTGTGAGGGTATCAGGCGATACATTATACTACACAGTTTCCGTATCTGCAAGTGCTAAAGTTCCTCATTTTACAACGCCCCCAAATCCACTCTTGCAATTTATGGGTTGGGTATGATATAATGTTTTCGCTTTCGCGAGGGCGACCGCGAGTGCGGTTCACCTAGTGGAGGCAGACATAGTTTGGGAATAGGCAGGCGACAAGCCGCCTCGTGTGGGCCTCAGCCGCCTTGCGCGACCCCGGTGGACAGAAGCCGCTTGAGAAGGAATGCAGACCAGTGGGGAAGCGTAAGAATCCCGTTGGAAAAGCCGACATTTCCCTTTATGAGCTTTATGCCCCATCGTATGTCTGGATAGCGGTCGCTGGCGACCATTGTCCTGATGGACTTCGCCTTCGCCGAACCTGCCTTCACCTCGACCGGCACAAGATGCTCAGCGTCGCGAAGGAGGAAATCCATCTCGAGCGTCGAATCCTCACGCTTGTAATAGACGAGTGGTGCGCCGCTCTTCGCCAATGCCTCGCCAACGATGTTCTCGAAGAGCCCGCCCTTGTACGTGCCGAGGCTGCGGTTGGCGCGAAAGTCGTACTGCGACTCCTCGTCCAACTGCCCGAGCAGAAGACCGCTGTCCGCAAGGTATATCTTGAACCTGTCGTCATGCTGGTTGCCGCCTATCGGTAGTTCCGGGAATACCATCGCATGGCAGACGTTGACCACACCGGCGTCTTTGAGCCATTCGACGCATCCGCGATAGTCCTTGAATCTGGCGTCCTTTGCGACCTTCGATATCTGGAACTTCTTGTTCTCCTTGGCGAGCTGCTGTGCCACATGGTCGAGCACATTCAGGATTCGCGTTTGGTCAACGCCTTGCGCATACTTCCTAACATCGTCCCGATAGGCAAGGAAAAGCTCGCGCTGAAGAGCGGATGACCCCTCGAACGTCCCGGTATCGAAGTAGTTGCGGAGAATCTCTGGCATCCCGCCCAACGCACAGTAGTCGAGGAACCTCCGCTCCATGAGGTCAAGCGTCATGTCGTCGAACGGACAACGATCAGCCATTCGGGAGAATAACTCGCTGATGAAATCCGCGTCATATCCGCACGCCCACAGAAACTCCTCGAAGTCGAGCGAGGCAAGGTCGTAGTCCGTCTTCGATCCTACCGGAAGGCTCGCTATCTGCTTGTAGTGGACGCCAAGCATGGAGCCACTGGAGATTACGTCATACCTGCCGTCGGCCTTGAAATCCTTGAATGTAGTCGCTATGTCTGGGAACTCCTGTATTTCGTCGAAGAAGATGAGTGTGCCGCCGGGGACAAACCGCAATGACGGATCCAACGCCGACATCCGCTTTATCACGCTTGCAGCCTTGTAGCCATCTGCCGTAATCTGCCTAAACTCTGGCTGAAACGCAAAGTTGATCTCTATGACACTTTTATAGTGCCTTTGGGCGAAGTGACGTATGGACTCCGTCTTGCCGACTTGTCGAGCGCCCTTGACGAGCAGTGGCTTGCGATTTGGATTCGCTAACCACTGCTCAAGCCAGTCATCAAATTTTCGCTTCAAATACCGCATATCTTCTCCTATTTTTCGCATATTATATCATACAACTACTCACAATGCAAGAGTTGTTCCGAAAAAAATGAGCGAATGACATTGCTTGCATCCCGAAAAAATGAGTGAATAATTTACATCTCGTCCCGAAAAAATGAGTGAATGGAAATGCGATCTCCGCCGCTTTCCTAAACAACTCTGCGAAACAGTCCCGACCAACAGTTCACAAAAATTTCCGCCGCACCCTCAACGGACCATCTTCAAAGTTGTCAAGGTTGTTTCCTATTGCCAATACACCCTAGGTTTATGACCGAGATGCGCCCTTTTACATAAATAAATCCCCCAAATCCACTCTTGCCTTTTAGAGGGATCTTGTGATATAATTTTCGTGTTCTGCTGAAGGGCGGGTAATGCCGCCTTGACGCAGGGCGCTAGATTTCCCGCGTGGGAATTGGTAGAACGTGTGCCTCGCGTCCACCGCAAATAAAGGGAAAAGCGATGATGAAGCCCTCAATGAAGAAATACATTGTTGCCGCATTTGTTGCGGCGAGCATGACCACTGTGTATGCACAGTCGGCAGTTCGCGATACTGGCAACATCGCGGACGCCTATACTGGCGCGTCCCGTGAGAGGCGACTTAAAAAGGCCGTTTCGAATATCATCAACAGCATGGTTGCGATTCCCGGCAAGAACTTCAAAATGGGGAAGTACGAAGTTACGCAAGAACAGTGGGAAGCGGTTATGGGCGAGAATCCGTCTGACTTTAAAGCTCCTAATAATCCAGTGGAGAATGTTTCCTGGGAGGACTGCAAGAAGTTTCTGGAGAAGTTGAACTCCATGCCAGAAGTGAAGAAGTCTGGACTGACGTTCCGCCTTCCGACGGAAAAGGCGTGGGAATACGCCTGCCGTGCGGGATCGACAGGTGATTACTGCAAGCTTGCTGATGGAACGGAGATCACGAAGGGCACACAGGGTGAAGTGGCGTGGTATGAAGACAACAGCGGGAAAAAGACACACCCTGTCGGACAGAAGAAGCCGAATGCGTTTGGCCTCTACGACATGCATGGAAACGTATGGGAATGGTGTGAGGACTTGTATCAGGCCGGCAGTCCTACGCGCGTGTTCCGGGGCGGCAGCTGGAAAGACAGGTCCGGGATCTGCGCGGCAGGCGTTCGGAGCTACTTCTACCCCGACTTCCGCGAAGGCTACCTTGGCTTCCGCCTTGCGGCCACCCAGAATGTGAACCGGTAAAGCAGGCAAGGGCGAGCGGCGGACGAAAGCGTCCCGCGCGGACGCGCGGGTTCGCGGAGCGAAAGCCGACCATCCACTCACCCGTAAAACCCTTCGTTTATTCAAGCCCTTGTGGGGACACTCCCCGCAAGTACTTTTTGACAGGAAATCAACGGGGTGCGACCACGTTTTTGACAGACATTTGCGTCGCTCGCCACACATTTTTGACAGGCGATATTGTAGAACCCTTGTGCGGCCCCATTGCAAGAGCTTTGCAATATATCTCATAAACAAGCAAAACAATTACAGTTTTTGTTGATTTTCTTTGGTTGAGAATTTTCCGCAGAGAATTCTCATTTTCAGTTTCCGGCTTGTGTTTGCGGGGAGTGTCCCCACAGAAGGGGGAGTGGTTTGCGACATAATCTAACTATTGTGTCGGCCACAACCGGTTCCGCCTGTCCATCGAGCTTGACGCCGTGACGAACAACTGCGTTCTCGCGGGGTTCTTTGTCGACGCCAAAGAGAACGGGGCGCAGGAGCGCGAAGAGGTTGAATTCGCCGTGGGCTGGGACAGCGGCGAGTGAGTCTGCCAATTTTTGCCTAGTAAACACAAGGGTATTGTGATATAATTTATGGCATGAAACAGAAACACTTCAAGACGACAGGGGGCGTCTGCGCCGCGTTCGCGATGGTCGCGGCGGCCATGGCGTGCGCCGCGGCGCGCGGCGAGAATGACTGGGAGAACACCCGTGTGAACTCCTCCAACCGCATGGCGGCGGCGACGTACGCCATGCCGCTGGCGGACGAGGCGGCCGCGCTGACGCGCGCCCTGGAGCCCGTGACCCCGTACAAGATGACGCTCAACGGCGTGTGGCGCTTTAAGTGGGTCGGCGACCCGGCGCGGCGCCCGGCGGGATTCCACGAGGTCGGCTTCGACGACTCGAAGTGGACCGACATCGACGTGCCGTCGTGCGTCGAGATGCGCGGCCACGGCTCGCCCATCTACACGAACCGCAACTACCCGCACAAGAACGACTGGCCGAGGATCCGCGACCGCTTTACCGGGCGCGCCGACTACAACCCCGTCTCGTCCTACCGCCGCGCCTTCATGGTGCCCGCCCACTGGCAGGGGCGCGAGACGATCCTCCGCTTCGACGGCGCGGGCTCGGCGCTCTACGTCTGGGTCAACGGACGCCCCGTCGGCTACGCCGAGGACTCCAAGCTGCCGAGCGAGTTCAACGTGACGGACTTCCTCGTCGCGGGGACGAACACCATCGCGGTGCAGGTCTTCAAATGGTGCGACGGCTCGTACCTTGAGGACCAGGACATGTTCCGCTTCTCCGGGCTCTTCCGCGACGTGTCGCTCTGGTCGCGCCCGAAGGCGGGCATCGCGGACTTCCGCGTGACGCAGACGTTCGGCAAGAACTACAAGAATGCCGAGGTCGCCGTCGCCGTGGAGACCTATGGCGGCGCAAAGGACGTCACCGCCACGCTCTACGACGCCGATTTCAAGGAAGTCGGGAGGGCGACGGCCGGTATCCCACCAGTCACGCAACCCCATAATTCCCCAATTCCCCAATTCCACAATTCCACAATCTCCCTCTCGTCTCCTCATCTGTGGAGCGCCGAGGATCCCTACCTCTACACGCTCGTGCTCAGGTGCGGCGACGACATCCGCATGAAGCGCGTCGGCCTCAAGGAGCAGAGGGTCGTCGGAAACAAGATTCTCGTGAACGGGAAGCCAGTGAAGTTCAAGGGAGTCAACCGCCACGAGACGAACCCCGACAACGGGCGCACGGTCAGTCTCGACGACATGGTCGCCGACATCACGCTGATGAAGCGCTACAACGTCAACACCGTCCGTACCTGCCACTATCCCGACCACCACCTCTGGTACGACCTCTGCGACAGGTACGGCATCTACCTCGTGGCGGAGGCGAATGTAGAGGGCCACGAGCCGGGCTATGGCGACAAGGGGCTGGGCAGGTTCAAGGAGTGGGACTCCACGATCGTCGAGCGCAACCTGAGGCATGTGAAGTTCTACCGCAACCACCCGTCCGTGACGCTGTGGTCGATGGGCAACGAGACCGGGCACGGCGACTGCTTCCGCCACGCGATCGCGGCGGTCAAGACGCTCGACCCGTCGCGCCCCGTCCACTGGGAGCGCGGCAATGTCGACGCGGACGTCGACTCCACCATGTACCCCACGGTGGAATGGCTGGACAAGCGCGGGCGGCTGGGCGACGGGCTGATCCTCGACGAGCGCATGACGCGCAAGTCGATGTCGACAAACGACCGCAAGCCCGATCCGACGGACAATTCCCGCAACAAGGCGTTCTTCCTCTGCGAGTACGCGCACGCGATGGGCAACGCCATCGGCAACTTCCAGGAGTACTGGGACGTGTTCTACAAGTACGACTCGCTAAGCGGGGGGTGCATCTGGGACTGGGTCGACCAGGGGATATGGAAGTACACCGACCGGATCGACCCGAAGACCGGGAAGCGCGAGAGGTACCTGGCCTACGGCGGCGACTTCGACGACCAGCCGAACGACGGCCCGTTCTGCCTGAACGGCGTTGTCGACCCGCTCCGCAACGTCTCCCCAAAGCTCCTCGAGGTCGCGCACGTGCACCGCAACCTGGTGACCACGCGCCTGGAGGACGGCTCGCTTGAGCTGTGGAACAGGTTTGCGTTCACGCAGGCGGACGCCTTCGCGGGCCGCTGGGAGCTTCTTGAGGACGGCGAGAAGGTGGCGGAGGGCGAGCTGGCCGTGCCGGCGCTCGCGCCGCTTTCCCGCGGCAGGGTCGTCGCGACCGGGTTCGACGAGGCGCTCGCCGGGCGCGTCGCCGCGTGCGCCACGAACGGGGCGTCGAACGCCGAGCGGTTCCTCAACGTCGAGTACGCGACGAAGGCGAAAACCTTGTGGGCGGACGCCGGGTGGGTCGTCGCGCGCGACCAGATCGCGCTGCCGCCTGCCGCCGGGGCCGCGGTGGCGGACAAGAAGCCGGCGGCGGACGAAGGCCGTGCGATGGGCGTCATGCGCCGCGGAGACATCCTCCGCGTCGAGCGCGGCGGGACGTCGGCGACGTTCAGCCGCCGCGCCGGGACGGCGATCCGGCTCGTCCTCCGCGGCGGCGCGAGGGTGTTCGACACGCCCGCGCCGGGGATCGTCGCGGGCCCGCGCCTCACGTGCGCGAGGGCGTTCGTCGACAACGACAAGTGGATGAAGGAGGACTTCATGCGCTCCGGCCTCACCCAGCTCAAGTACACCGCCGAGCCGTTCGTCGTCGAGGGGAACAGCGTGAAGTGCGTCGTCGACGTCTCCGGCGCGAAGGGCTGCGGATGGATCCACGAGAGCGTGTGGAGCTTCGGGGCGGACGGCTCCGTGACGATATCCAACAAGGCTACTCCCTACGGGACGATGCCCAAGGCCATCCCGAGGCTCGGCCTTGAGATGCTCCTCTCGCCGCTTCTCGAGAATATGCGCTGGTACGGGCGCGGCCCGGAGGAGAACTACGTCGACCGCTGCACGGCGAGCTTCGTCGGCATCTGGAAGTCCACGGTCACCGGGCAGTACGTGGACTACATAAGGCCGCAGGACTGCGGCTGTAAGTGCGGCGTCAGGTGGGCGGAGTTCACGAGCGACTACGGAGTGGGAGTGAGGTTCTCGTCCGACGTGCCGATGTTCATGACGGCCACGCACTACACCTGGGAGGACCTGTACTTCTCGCGGTTCGAGAGGGGGGCGATCCGCCACAGGACGCCTCTTGTGCCGAACGACGACGTCGTCCTGCGCCTCGACGCGCGGCAGACTGGGCTTGGCGGCGCGAGCTGCGGGCCCGGGCCGCTCGACGCATACCGCTTCGACCCGTCGGCGGAGGTCTCGTGGACAGTGAAGATGGAGCCTGTGAAGGCGTCCGGCGGGGAGGGCAGATGAACGTAGTGAGCCTCGTGGGGCGGCCGAACACCGGCAAGAGCGCCCTGTTCAACAGGATTGCGCGAAAGCGCGTCGCGATAGTCTTCGACCAGCCAGGCGTGACGCGCGACCGCGTGACGCGCGAGGTCGAGCTCGAGGGGCGGCGGGTGATGCTGGCCGACACCGGCGGAATTGCCTTCGACAGGTCCGTCACCGGCGACCCGCTTGACGACGAGACGCGCCGCCAGGCCGCGCTCGCCGTCGAGGACTCCGCCGTTTGCGCGATCGTCGTGGACGCCAGGGAGGGCGTGACGCCCCTCGACCAGGAGGTGATCCAGAGGGTCCGCGAGTCGGGCGTCCCGTGCGTCATCGCGGCGAACAAGTGCGACACCCCCGACGACGACTGGCGGGCGCACGAGTTCGAGCGCTTCGGGCTTCCCGTCTACCCCGTCTCCGCCGAGCACTCCCGCGGCGTCGACGCGCTCGTCAAGACGCTCGTCTCTAAGCTGCCGCCTGCGCCTGAGGCCGACGCGGAGGAGGCGGCGAAGCCGCTGCGCGTCGCCATCGTCGGGCGCCCGAACGCCGGCAAGAGCTCCTACATAAACAGGCTCCTCAAGGCCCCGAGGGTGATCGTCTCGGAGATCCCGGGCACGACGCGCGACGCGGTCGAGGTCCCGTTCACGATCGGGTCGGGCCCGGACGCGCGCAGGTACACGCTAGTCGACACCGCCGGGATGAAGCCCCACACGAAGATGTCCAAGACGTCCGTCGACAACTTCTCGCTCTTCCGCTCCGAGCAGGCTATCGAGGAGGCGGATGTCGTCGTGCTGATCCTCGACCCGACGCTGGGCCCGACGATGCAGGACAAGCGCATAGCGGGCAAGATCCTCGACGCGCATCGCGCGTGCGTGATACTCATGAACAAGTGGGACATCGCGCAGGAGGCGGGGATGACGGAGACAAAGGCGTCGGAGGCGCTGCGGACGATGATGCCGTTTCTGAACTTCGCGCCGGTCGTCTTCTGCTCGAACAAGTCCGGGTACAACATCCGCCGGACGGTGGAGGCGATAGACCGCGCCGCGGCGTCCGCCTCGGAGCGCGTCCCGACTGGGATGCTGAACAACGCGATAGAGAAGGCGGCGAAGAAGACGCTCTCGCCGATGGTGCGCGGAAAGAGGCTGAAGATATACTACGCCCTCCAGGTCTCCACGAACCCGCAGACGATACGCCTCTTCGTGAACGACCCGAAGCTGGTGACGCCCGCCTACATGTCGTACATAGAGAAGAACATCCGCGCCCGGTTCGGGCTTGAGGGCGCGCCGCTCAGGATGTTCGTGAAGGCGAGGCCGCGCGGCGGCGCGAAGCCGGGCGGCGCCGAAGGGGGGAAATAGGACATGCTGAATCCAGACGAATACAGCGGCGCGACGTTCGACAGCCGCAAGGTGGAGCCCGGCATGCTCTTCATAGCCGTGAAGGGCGAGAAGGTCGACGGGCACGACTTCATCCCGCAGGCGCTGGAGAGGGGCGCGGCGGGGGTCGTCGACGGCTACGGGGAGCTCGACGAATACGCGAAGGCGCGCAGGGACGCGCTCCGCGCTAAGGTCGTCGGCGTCACCGGGTCCGCCGGGAAGACGACGACGAAGGAGCTCCTGAAGGCGTTCCTCTCGGGCGTCGGGACCGTCCACGCCACCGCCGAGAACTTCAACAACCACCTCGGCCTCCCGGTGACGATCCTCAACACGCCGCTCGACGCGGACTTCCTCGTGCTGGAGATGGGCACGAACCACCCCGGGGAGATAGCGCACCTCTGCGACGTCGCGAGGCCGGACGCCGGGCTCGTCACGAACATCGGCACGGCGCACATAGAGTTCTTCGGCGACAGGGACGGCATCGCCAGGGAGAAGGGCGTCCTCCTGGAGAGGGCGCGGGACTTCGGCGTGGTGTCGTCCGCCAACGACAAGATCGGCATCCTGCGCTCGATGTGCCGGGGCGAGCTGGTGGCGGCGGACCCGTCGCCGCGGTGGCTCGCCGAGGTGATGGCGGAGGTCCTGCCCGGGGCGCACAACGTCTCCAACGCCGCGCTGGCGTTCGCCGTCGCGGAGCGCTTCGGGGCGACGCGCGAGGGCGCGGCCGCCGCGCTCGCGGGCTTTTCGCTGCCGGGCGCGCGGTGGCACAGGGTCGAGCGCTTCGGGTCGCTCTTCATCGACGACTCCTACAACGCGAGCCCGGATTCCATGATCGCGGCGCTCAACGCGTTCGCGGAGATGCCGCGGAAGTGGAAGAGGCGAGTGGCGGTGCTCGGGGACATGCTGGAGCTGGGCGAGATGTCCGCGGAGCTGCACCGCAGGGTGTTCGCGCACGCCGCGTCGCTGGGGCTCGACGCCGTCGTCGCCGTTGGCGAGCGCGCGTCGCTCTGCGACGCCGACGAGCGCTTCCCGGACGTCGCCGCGCTCAGGGCCGAGCTGCCAAGGATCGTCGGCGAGGGGGGCGTGGCGCTCCTCAAGGCGTCGCACGGCATGAAGCTGGGAAGCGTCCTGGAGTGACGTGGGAAGGTTGCCAAATCCCGCAATTTTTTGTATAATGTCTAATTCCCTGGTAAAAGGAAGAAGACAAAGAAAGAGCAGATGATAGAAAAGCAGTGGCTAAAGAAGAAGGCCGAGGCGATACGCAGGGTTGACCACATCGACCCCGCGCTGTACCGCAAGTTCGGCGTGAAGAGGGGGCTGAGGAACGAGGACGGCTCCGGCGTCCTCGTCGGGCTCACCACCATCGGCAACGTGCATGGCTACGTCATGGACGAGGGCGAACGCTGTGCCGTTGAGGGCGAGCTCTACTACCGGGGCATAAACGTCAAGGACGTCGTTGCGGCCGACAGGCGCGAGCACCGCTTCGGATACGAGGAGGTCGCGTACCTCATCCTGTTCGGGGATCTTCCCTCGGCGCGCGAGCTGGTGGACTGGAAGAACCGCATAGGCGAGTTCCGGCGCCTCTCCGACGGATTCAAGGAGAACGCGATATTCAGCAACCCGTCGAAGGACATCATGAACGCCGTCGCGCGTGCGATCCTCTTTGCGTACGCGTTCGACGCCGAGGGCGCGCCGGACGACATAGCCCTGGAGAACTGCCTGGCGCAGTCCGTGGAGATGATCGGCGCGCTGCCGACGATCGCGGCGTACGCCTACCAGGCCAAGGCGCACTACCACTGCGGCGGGTCCCTGATGATCCGTAACCCCGACCCCAAGAAGTCCACGGCCGAGAACATCCTCTCGATGATCCGGGAGGACGGGCGCTACACTAAGCTCGAGGCGGAGACGCTCGACCTCGCGCTCATCCTGCACGCTGAGCACGGCGGCGGCAACAACTCCTCGTTCGTGACCCACGTCGTGACGAGCGCGTTCACCGACATATACTCCTCGCTCGCGGCGTCGGTGCTGTCGCTGAAGGGGTCCCGCCACGGCGGCGCGAACCTCCGCGTGATGCGGCAGATGGACGAGATCAAGGAGAAGGTCAAGGACTGGCGGAATCCGGACAAGGTCGCGGCTTACATGGAGAGGATCGTCGACCGCAAGGCCGGCGACGGGACGGGCCTCATATACGGCCTCGGGCACGCGGTCTACACGATATCCGACCCGCGCGCGCAGCTGCTGAAGCGCAAGGCCAGGGAGCTTGCCAAGGCGAAGGGGAAGCTGGACGAGATGCGCCTCTTCGAGACGATCGAGGAGCGCGGGCCGGACATCATCAGGTCGCGCCACCCGCGCGCCGAGGACATCTGCGCGAACGTGGACCTGTACTCCGGCTTCGTCTACGAGATGCTCGGGATACCGAAGGACCTCTACACGCCGCTCTTCGCGGTCGCGAGGTGCGTGAGCTGGTGCGCGCACCGCATGGAGGAGCTCGTCAACGCCGGGCCGATCATCCGCCCCGCGTACAAGCCGCTGTACCGCCCGAGGACGTACGTGCCGCTGAAGAACCGGAAGTAGTCGCAGGGAGGAGAACCAATGGAGGGACGGAACATGAGAAAGGCAAAGGCGGAGCGCAGGACGCGCGAGACGGAGATAGAGGTGGAGCTGGACCTGGACGGGTCCGGCGAGGCGTCGGTGGACACCGGCATCGGGTTCTTCGACCACATGCTGGAGCTGTTCGCGCGCCACTCGCTCGTGGACCTGCGCGTCAAGGCGAAGGGCGACCTGCAGGTCGATTTCCACCACACCGTCGAGGACACGGGCCTCGTCATGGGCAAGGCCCTCGCGGAGGCCCTGGGCGACAGGCGCGGGATCGTCCGCTACGGCTTCGCGTCGATACCGATGGACGAGACGCTCTGCGAGGCGTCGGTCGACCTCGGCGGGCGGCCGTTCCTCGTGATGATCTCGCCGATGAAGCACGAGCGCGCCGGCGACTTCGACGTGAAGCTGGTCGAGGAGTTCTTCAGGGCGCTCAGCGTGGAGTCCAGGAGCGCGATACACGTGCGCCAGGTCTACGGCGACGAGGCCCACCACGTCTGCGAGGCCTTCTTCAAGGCGTACGCGCGGGCGATGCGCGCGGCCGTCGCCTTCGACCCGAGGGAGAGGGGCGTTCCGTCGTCCAAGGGGGTGATATGACGATAATCCCGGCGATAGACCTCAAGGGCGGCAGATGCGTCCGGCTCAGGCAGGGCAGGGCGGACGACGTGACGGTGTACGGCGACGACCCCGCCGCGCAGGCGAGGATATGGGCGGACGAAGGCGGGCGCGAGCTGCACGTCGTGGACCTGGACGGCGCCTTCGACGGCGAGATGCGCCACGCGGAGGCGATCAAGGCGATAATCGGCGCGTTCCCCGGGCCCGTTGAGGTCGGCGGGGGGATACGCTCGATCGACGCCCTCAGGTCGGTGCTGGAATGCGGCGCGGCGCGCGCGATAATAGGCTCCGCCGCGCTCGAGGACCCCGAGTTCCTGTCCGCCGCGGTCGAGGAGTTCGGCGACAGGGTGGCGGTCGGCATCGACGCGCGCGACGGCTTCGTGCAGACGAAGGGCTGGGTGCACACGACCGACGTGAAGGCGACGGACCTCGCGGCGGCCGTCGCGAAGATCGGCGTGAAGACGATCATCTACACCGACACGGCGACAGACGGGATGCTGGCGGGGCCGAACCTCACGCAGATGGCGGCGATATGCGACGCCGCGCCGCAGTGCGACGTGACGGCGTCCGGCGGCGTCAGCTCGCCCTACGACATCGAGAACCTGAAGGCGCTCGGCAGGCCCAACCTGCGCGCGGCGATCGTAGGCAAGGCGCTGTACGACGGGCGCACGACCCTGAAGGAGCTGGGCCGCGCCGCGCTGTAGCTAAAGGGAGCTTTCCACAACCACGAAATCCACAATCTTAGGAGACCACAGGACAAATGAAACCGACAATTCTTCTGGGGGCGAAGGCGTATTCGCCGTTCAGGCTCGACGCCCTCAAGGCCGCGATCGCAAAGGCCGACCCATCCCTTCCCCCGCTTGAGCTCGACGCCAGGTGGGTCTACGCCATCGCCGCCGAGGGCGACGAACCGTCGCAGGCGGACCTCGACAGGGCCGCGACGCTGCTGAACGCCGAGGGGCCGCTCGACGCCGCGCACTTCTTCGTGACGCCGCGCAAGGGGACGATCTCGCCGTGGAGCACAAAGGCGACGGACATCTTCCGCAACTGCTCGCTCACGACGATCGCCAGGGTCGAGCGCGGCATCCGCTACCGCGTGCTGGTCAGCGGGTCCGACACCCCCGTCAGCCTCCGGCCTGAGTGCCTCGGCGCGCTCCACGACAGGATGACCGAGGGCGTGTACGAGTCGATCGACGACCTCTTCGACGCGGGCGAGCCGTCCCCCGGGCGCACGTACGACGTCCTCGCCAAGGGCGTGGAGGCCGTCAGGGAGGCGAACGAGGAGCTCGGCCTCGCGATCTCCGAGCCGGAGATGGAGTACCTCGCGAAGAGCTTCACCGCCGCCGGGCGCAACCCGACCGACACCGAGCTGGTGATGTTCGGGCAGGTCAACTCCGAGCACTGCCGCCACAAGATTTTCGGCGCGGAGTTCATCATCGACGGGAAGCGCAGGGGCAAGTCGCTCTTCGAGATGATCAAGAACACCCATGCGAAGCGCCCGCAGGACACTCTTTCCGCGTACAAGGACAACTCCGCCGTCGTGAAGGGGTTCAAGACTGACGTCTTCGCGATCGACCCCGAGACGAACGCGTACGTCTTCAGGAAGACGCAGCTCGAGCAGCTCATGAAGGTGGAGACACACAACCACCCGACGGCGATCTCCCCGTACCCCGGCGCGGCGACGGGCGTCGGCGGCGAGATCCGCGACGAGGCGGCGACGGGCTCCGGCTCGCGCACGGTCGCGGGCATCTGCGGCTTCATGGTCTCCAACCTCCGCATCCCCGGCTACCCCCAGCCGTGGGAGCGCGTCTTCGCGGACTTCCCGACGCGCCTTGCGACGCCGCTTGAGATCATGGTGGACGGTCCGATAGGCGGCGCGAGCTTCGGCAACGAGTTCGGGCGTCCGCAGCTCTGCGGGTTCTTCCGCACGTACGAAGGCGAGGTGGCGGGCGAGCTCCGCGGCTACCACAAGCCGGTGATGCTCGCAGGCGGCATGGGCGTGATAAGGTCCGGGCAGGTGGAGAAGCGCCCGGTGAAGCCGAAGTCGCTGATCGTCCAGATCGGCGGGCCCGCGATGCGCATCGGCCTCGGCGGCGGCGCGGCGTCCTCGATGATGACCGGCACGAACTCAGAGGCCCTGGACTTCAACTCCGTCCAGCGCGGCAACGCGGAGATGCAGCGCCGCTGCCAGGGCGTAATCGACGCGTGCACGTTCCTCGGCAGGGCCAACCCGATCATGTCCATCCACGACATTGGTGCCGGCGGGCTCTCCAACGGCTGCCCCGAGCTGGTCGAGGCGACAGGCGGCAAGTTCTCGCTGAGGACGATCCACAACGAGGAGCGCTCCATGAGCCCGATGGAGATATGGTGCTGCGAGGCGCAGGAGCGCTACGTACTCGCGCTCCGCCCGGAGGCGAGGGGCTTCTTCGAGGCGCTGTGCGCCAGGGAGCGCTGCCCGGTCGCGTTCATAGGCGTCGCGACCGGCGACGGAAGGCTCGTCCTCGAGGACGAGCACTTCGGGGACAGGCCGATTGACATGGACGTCAGCGTCCTCCTCGGCAAGCCGCCCAGGATGGTCCGCGACGTCAGGCGCGTCAAGCGGCGCATCCCCGCGACGACTTTCGAGGGCGTAAGGCCCTTCGACGCTTTCATGCGGATACTGCACCTCCCGGCGGTGGCCGACAAGACGTTCCTCGTGACGATCGCCGACCGCACGGTGACGGGCCGCGTCGCCCGCGACCAGATGGTCGGGCCGTACCAGCTTCCGCTCGCCGACTGCGCCGTGGCCACGATGGGCTACAAGACGTTCGAGGGGCAGGCGATGTCCACTGGCGAGAGAAGCCCGGTAGCCCTCGTCGACGGGCCGGCCTCCGGCCGCCTGGCGATAACCGAGGCGATCACCAACCTCGCCGCCGCTGACGTCGGCGACATCTCGCAGATACGCCTCTCCGCCAACTGGATGGCCCCGTGCGGCGACCCGGGCGAGGACGCCATCCTCTACGACACGGTGGAGGAGGTCGGCATGAACTTCTGCCCGAAGCTCGGCGTCTCCATCCCCGTCGGCAAGGACTCCTGCTCGATGCACACGGTCTGGACCGACTCCCATGGCGAGCAGAAGAAGCAGATCGCGCCGCTTTCGCTCGTCGTATCCGCGTTCGCGCCGGTGAACGACGTGCGCCTCACGCTCACGCCGGACCTGAAGCCGGACGCCCCCGGGGAGAGCTCGTTCCTCGTCCTCGTAGACCTTGGCGACGGCACGGCCCCGCTCGGCGCCACCGCGCTCGCGCAGGTCTATAGCCAGCTCGGCGCCGTACACGCCGACGCCGACCCCGCGAAGCTCCGCCGCTTCTTCAACGCCATGCAGAAGATCGTCAAGGGCCGCCTCGCGATGGCCTACCACGACCGCTCCGACGGTGGCGTCGCCGTCACGCTCGCCGAGATGGCGATCGGCGGCGGGCGCGGCGTTATCGCCAGGCTCCCGGACGGCGACGCGCTCGAGCAGCTCTTCAACGAACAGCCCGGCGCGGTCCTCCAGGTCTCCGAGAGCCGTCTCTCCGAGGTCCTGGCGATATTCAAGTCCGCCAGGGTCGAGGCGACGATCGTCGGCGCCGTCTCGCGCTCGCTGCGCGCGTTCGAGGTGTACGTCGGCTCGCGCCTCGCGCTGAAGACCGACATCACGACGATCCGCCGCGCATGGAGCGAGACGACGTACAGGATGCAGGCCCTCCGCGACAACCCGGCGTCCGCCAGGGAGGAGTACGACAACGCCCTCGACGAGGCCGACCCCGGAATGCAGTTCACGGTCACCTACGACCCCGACGGGGAGGTTGAAGCGAAGGGACGAGAGACGAGAGACGAAAGACGAGAGGGCAAATCGCGTCTCGCGTCTAACATCTCGCGCCCAGCTCCCCGCATGGCGATACTCCGCGAGCAGGGCGTCAACGGGCACATCGAGATGGCGGCCGCGTTCGCGCTCGCCGGCTTCGACTGCCGCGACGTCCACATGTCCGACCTCGTCTCCGGCCGCGTCGACCTCGACGGCTTTGCCGGGCTAGTCGCATGCGGCGGCTTCAGCTACGGCGACGTCCTGGGCGCGGGCTCCGGCTGGGCAAGGTCCATCCTCTTCAACGACCGCCTGCGCGAGATGTTCCGCGAGTTCTTCCACAGGCCGGACACCTTCTCGCTGGGCGTGTGCAACGGCTGCCAGATGCTTTCGCAGCTCAAGGACATCATCCCGGGCGCGGAGGGGTGGCCGAAGTTCGTGAGGAACATATCCGAGCAGTTCGAGGCCAGGTACTCGACGATCGAGATCGAGCCTTCGCCGTCCATCTTCTTCCGCGGGATGGAGGGCTCGCGGCTCCCGATCGCCGTCGCGCACGGCGAGGGCCGCGTGTGGACGGAGGGCTGGACGCCGACGATCTGCGCGGCGCACTTCGTCGACAACCGCGGCCAGGCGACCGTCCGCTACCCCTACAACCCCAATGGGTCGATCGGCGGGCAGACGGCGTTCACCACGGCGGACGGGCGCGCGACGATAATGATGCCGCACCCGGAGCGCGGGTTCCGCGCCTGCCAGCTCAGCTACAACCCCGGGACGTTCGCGAAGGACGGTCCGTGGATGCGGATGTTCCGCAACGCCTACGCCTTCGCGACCGCCGCCCGCGGCAATTGATCCAGAACCATACAGGAGAAGAACACAGAAGATGAAGAAGTTCCTTAGCGCAAACGAGGCCGTCGCGCACGCCGCGGCCCAGGCCGGGTGCGTCGTCGCCTCGGCATACCCGGGCACACCCTCGACCGAGATACTCGAGAACATCGCGAAGTTCAAGGACACCGTCCGCTGCGAGTGGGCGGTGAACGAGAAGGTGGCGATGGAGACCGCGATAGGCGCGTCGATGGCCGGCGCGCGCGCGCTCACCGCGATGAAGCACGTCGGGCTCAACGTCGCGATGGACCCGCTGATGACGTTCACCTTCGTCGGCGCGACCGGCGGCATGGTCGTCGTCTCCGCGGACGACCCCGGCATGCACTCCTCGCAGAACGAGCAGGACAACCGCAACCTCGCGAAGTTCGCCCGCGCCGCGCTGCTCGAGCCCTCCGACAGCCAGGAGGCGTACGACATGACGCTCGCGGCGTTCGACATCTCCGAGAAGTTCCGCGTCCCGGTGCTCATCCGCCTCACGACGCGCACGAGCCACTCGTCCTCGCTCGTCGAGCTCGGCGACTTCAATCCGAAGCCCCACGACCTCATACCGTACGTGAAGGACATCACGCGCACCATCCCGGTGCCGATGTTCGCGCGCCGCCAGCGCCTCGCCGCGCAGGAGCGCACCGCCGCGATGGAGGCCGCATCCGCGGCCTCGCCGCTGAACCGCGTTGAGAAGGGGCGGACCGACTTCGGGTTCGTCACCTCCGCAGTCGCGTACCAGTACGTGAAGGAGATATTCCCGGAGTTCTCGATATTGAAGCTCGGCTGGACGAATCCGCTGCCGAAGCAACTCGTCCGCGACTTCGCGGCGTCCGTGGAGAGGCTTGTCGTCGTGGAGGAGCTCGATCCGTTCATGGAGGACCAGATCCGCGCCATGGGAATCAAGGTCGAGGACCACAAGACGGAGCTTAATATGCTGGAGCTGAACGCGGACCGCGTGCAGAACCTCCGCCACGAGCTGATTGGCGACGTTGACGAGGCGGCCGCCCCATCCGCCGCCGGAGACCTGCCGACGCGTCCGCCGGTCCTCTGCGCGGGATGCGGGCACCGCGGCGTGTTCTACGTCCTCTCCAAGCTGAAGGCCACCGTGACGGGCGACATCGGCTGCTACACGCTCGGCGCGTTCCCCCCGCTGAACGCGATGGACTCGACGATATGCATGGGCGCCTCGATCGGCAACGCGGCGGGCATGAAGAAGGCGGGGCTGAAGGGGCGCATCTGCGCGGTTCTCGGCGACTCCACGTTCTTCCACTCCGGCATGACCGGAATCCTCTCCGCGCATTACAACGGAACGCCCGTGACCACGGTCGTCCTCGACAACCGCATCACCGCGATGACCGGCCACCAGGACAACCCCGGCACCGGAAAGACGCTCGCCGGGGACCCCGCGCCCGTCACCGAGATCGGCGACATCGCGCGCGCAATGGGCTACAAGAAGGTCGTCAAGGTCTCCGCCGACGACCTTGGCGAGCTGGAGCGCGTGCTGACTGACGCGATGGACGGCGACGAGGGCGCGCTCATAATCGCGTACGCCCCGTGCCGCATCGCCGCGAAGCTCACCAAGGAGGGGCTTTGCGAGGTCGACCCCGAGAAGTGCAAGGCGTGCGGCGCGTGCTTCAAGATGGGCTGCCCCGCGATGACGCGCGGCAAGGAAGTCCGCCCCGGCGCATTCCAGATGGCGATCGACCCCAATCTCTGCGCCGGATGCAAGCAGTGCTCTCAGGTCTGCAAGTTCGGTGCCATCAAGCGCGTGAGGTGACGACGTCATGATCGGAAACTGCTGTATTTCCACTGGAGCGTACGCGCTTGCCGCGCCCGTTCTCCTTGCGGCGTCATTGTTCGTTGGCGGCGCGGCCTTTGCCGGCCCCGGCGTCGCGTCGCTCACGCTTGCCATGCGCGGGAAGCCGGCGGAGTACACGATCGTGATCCCTGAAAAGGCGAGCCCGGTCGAGAAGTACGCGTCCGAGGAGCTTCAGGGGTTCCTCGAGCAGGTCACGGGCGTGAAGCTGCCCGTAGCCTCTGACGCCGCGCCTCTTCCTCCGAAGGCGATCCTGCTGGGCGAGACGAGGCATTCGCTCTCGTTGCTGGGTTGCGGCTTCGATCCGAAGGCGCTCGGCAGCGACGGATTTCGTCTTGCGGCGCGTCCGCCGCATCTCGTCGCCTACGGCTCGGCGAAGCGCGGCGCGCTGTATGCGGCGTACGAGATCCTCGAGACCTACGCCGGATGCAGGTGGTACTCCTCGTGGCACAGCGTGATCCCGAAGGAGAGAAGCGTCCGCGTGCCCGCCAACCTCGACGACGTGCAGGCTCCTGCCTTTGCCATGCGCCAGCCGTACTGGTACGACATCAACAAGCACCGCGACCTGGCGGCGCGCCTTCGCGTGAACGGCTTCAACTGCACGCGCGGCGACGTCGACGAAAAGTACGGCGGCGACACGTTCCGCTTCGGCGGCGGGCTCGGAAACTGCCACACGTTCAACGCGCTGCTGCCTCCAGGCGTCTACTTCGACAAGCACCCCGAATACTACAGCCTTGTGAAGGGGAAGCGTCGCAAGGACCGCACGCAGCTCTGCCTCACGAACCCCGACGTGCTGCGCATCGTCACGTCCAATGTGCTCGAGCGCATCCGCAAGGATCCCGGCGCGAAGTTCTACGGCGTGAGCCAGAACGACTGGTACAACTACTGCGAGTGCGAGAAGTGCGCCGCCATCGACGCCGAGGAGGAGAGCCACGCGGGAACGATGGTGCGCTTCGTGAACGCAATCGCAGAGGCGGTGGAGAAGGAGTTCCCCGACGCGGTGATCGAGACGCTCGCCTACCAGTACACGCGCAAGCCGCCGAAGAAGACGCGCCTGCGCCGCAACGTGGTGCCGTGCCTCTGCTCCATTGAGTGCGACTTCACGCGCCCGATCCCCGAAAGCCCGTATGCCGAGGACAAGTCGTTCATGAAGGACATCTGCGGATGGAAGACGCAGACCGACCAGCTCTACCTCTGGGACTACGTGACGGAGTTCCAGAACTTCACGCTGCCGTTCCCGAACGTCTACGCGCTCAAGGGGAACCTGCAGTTCTTCCGCGACAACAACGTGAAGGAGATGTTCGCGGAAGGCGCCCAGCTCGGCCGCCACGCCGAGTTCGCCGAGTTGAAGGGCTGGCTGCTCGCGAAGCTGATGTGGAACCCAGACCAGGACGTGAAGCCGCTGATCGACGACTTCTTCGCGGGCTACTACGGCAACGCCGCGCCGTTCATCCGCAAATACTTCGAGGAGATGCACAGACGCCAGGCCGTCTGGTCGGCGAATCCCAACAATCCGCTCCGCATCTGGACAAGCGCGGCCTTCAGGTCGCTGGACGACGATTTCGTCGAATGGGCGAAGCCGCTCTGGAAGAAGGCCGTTTACTGGGTGAAGGACGACCCGGCGCTGTCGTACAACGTGAGGATGTCCGAGTTCTCGTTTGACTTCCTGCGTCTCGAACGCCTCCGTCCGAAGCCAATGCGCAAGGAGGTCCTCTTCGCGCCGTCTCCCGAGAACGACGCGCGTGTCGCGGAGGTCAAGGCGCTCACGCAGTCGCTCCTCGACAGGATGGACGAGGCGAAGGACATCAGCCTCTCCGAGAGCCGGGCGCGGCACAACGCCCTCATCGCCGGATGGAAGGAGTATGTCGCGCCCGCTACCAACGCCGCCGTCAACGCCGTCGAGTCGCAGTGCGCGGTGCTGGAGGAGCGTTATCTCAGTCTCTCGCGCCCCGGACAGTGGGGCGCCTTCGTGGATGACCCGAAGGCGGCGGACGGCAAGGCGCTCAAGCTCTTCAACACGCACTTCGAGTGGTGCACCTCCTTCGCAATGGGCAAGGTGGCGTTCAAGCCGGGCGCAAAGTACAAGGTACGCGCGCGCATCCGCGTGGAGAAGGAGCGCGACGGAGGCGAGGCGTTCTGGTCGGGGGTGTACGACCCGGCGGCGAAAAAGGGGCTTGGCGAAATCGCGCCGCGCACGGACGCCATAAAGGATGCGGAATACGCCTGGTACGACATCTGCACTTGGACGCCGCGCGCGGACGGCAGGGAACACTTCTGGATTGGCCCGGGCCGCTTCGGCAAGGACGGCAAGAGCAGCATCAAGGCGGTCTACGTCGACAGCATCGAGCTGTCGCTCGTCAAGTAGCCGTCCGGGGCTGGTGAGTTTCTAGAAAGGAAAACGACAATGAACACGGAAAAGAGGAAGGCCAGGGTCGGGCTGTACACGACCGGGCTGAAGGCGTACTGGCCGCAGTTCAAGGGGCTGCGCGAGAGGCTCGAGGGGTACGGACGCTTCATCGCGGAAGAACTTGAGGCGTCCGGCGACGTGGAGGTGTTCAACTTCGGGCTCGTCGACTGCTCCGACAGCGGAATCGCCGCAGGCGAGTATTTCTGCCGCAATCTCGTCGACATCGTGTTCCAACACGTCGGGACGTACGTGACGAGCGACGCCGTGTTGCCTGTCCACCAGATATGCAAGGCGCCGACGGTGATCCTCAATCTCCAGCCCGCGATCCAGGTGAACTACGCGAAGACGACGACCGGCGAGTGGCTTGCGCACTGCAACGCCTGCCCCGCGCCGGAGATCGCGAACGCCTTCAACCGCGCCGGGATCAGGTTCCGCGTCGTGTCGGGGCTGCTCGGGCTCCGCGAGACGCCTGAGATCTCCGTGGCGGACGAGACGACATGCGCCCGCCCCGAGGCCGTCCGCGCCTGGCGTGAGATCCGCGAGTGGGCGAAGGCGGCGTCCGTGAAGGCCGCGCTCTCCCGCGCGCGCTTCGGCTTCCTTGGCGGCAACTACTCCGGGATGCTCGACATGTACTCCGACTTCACCATGCTCCAGGGCGGGACGGGCATCCACGTCGAGCTGCTGGAGATGTGCGACCTCGCCTCGCGCCTCGCGAAGGTGACGGAAGCCGACGTGAAGCGCAAGCTGGATGACATAACGTCGATGTTCGAGATTTCGGAGGACTCGCCGTCAGACCCGCTCGCCCGCCGCCCCGCGCCGGAGCAGCTGGAGTGGAGCGCGAAGGTGGCCGCCGCGCAGGAGCGCATGGTCGAGGACTTCAGGCTCGACGCGCTCGCCTACTACTACCACGGCGCTGACGGCAACGACTACGAACAGCTCCAGAGCGGCTTCATCGTCGGGCACTCGCTGCTCACCGCGAACGGCGTGCCGTGCGCAGGCGAGGGCGACATGAAGACCGCGCTCGCGATGAAGATATGCGACCTCCTCGGGACGGGCGGGAGCTTCTGCGAGATCGTCACCACCGACTACGTCCGCGGCACGATTCTCATGGGCCACGACGGGCCTTTCCACCTCGCGATCGCGAAGGGGCGCCCGATCCTGCGCGGCCTCGGGCTCTACCACGGCAAGCGCGGCAGCGGGGTGTCCGTCGAGGCCAAGGTGAAGGACGGCCCCGTCACGACGCTAGGCGTCACGCAGACCGGCGACGGACGCCTCAAGTTCATCGTGTCGGAGGCCGAGGCGACGGACGACCCGATCATGGCCATCGGCAACACGCAGACGCACGTCCGCCTCGGCGTCGAGCCGGACGTGTGGTTCGAGCGCTGGCTTCAGGAGGCGCCGATCCACCACTTCGCGATGTCGGTCGGGCACAACCTTGGGCTGTTTCGGAAGGTCGCCGATCTCATGGGCATCCAGCTCACGGTCGTCTGACCGCCGCTTGCGCCGGTATGCCAGGCAATGCAACGAAAAGGGGAAAGGTGAATGGAATGAAGTCGACAGGAAGACTTGTGCTTGCGGCGGCGACGGCAGTTGCGGCGGTGGCGGCGGCCGAGGGGGCGACAGGGCTCGGTTTCCCCAAGGCGGGCGACGAGGCGGCGAAGACGATCCGCGCGGACTTCAAGGCGCCGCCGCCCGGCTACGGCGAGGTGCCGTTTTGGTGGTGGAGCGGGCGCGAACCGCTCGACAAGGAGCGCCTGCTCTACCAGATCGAGGAAATCCACAAGGCTGGTATCGCCGGCGTGCAGGTGAACTACTCGCACTACCGCTCGGGGGCGTGGCCGACGCAGGACTCCACCCCGGCGCTCTTTACCGACGAGTGGTGGGACTTCTTCTCGTTCGCCGCGCAGGAATGCGGAAAGCGCGGTATGGGCATTTCGCTTTCCAACTACACGCTCGACTTCCCGGACGCGGAGAACCTCTGGCGCAAGCTCAAGATCAGCACGCCTGAAATGTACGCGACCGAGCTTTCGTACGTTAACGGGAAGATCGTCAAGCGCAAGGTCCCGCGCACGTACAATCCGCTCCATCCCGAATCGGGCAAGCGCGTGGTGGAGCGCTTCTTCAATCCGTTCATGAAGAAGGTGCCGGAGCATCTGCGCGGCGGGCTCAACTACTTCTTCCAGGACGAGCTGGTCCTCACGCGCGACATCCTCTGGCTGTGGTCGGACGACCTGCCCGCCGAGTTCAAGAAGCGGAAGGGCTACGACCTCGAGCCGATGCTGCCCGCGCTCTTCGGCGACCACGGTCCCGACACCGCCAAGGTGCGCCTCGACATGAACGACGTGATGAGCGCCCTCGCCTGCGAGCGCTACTACAAGCCGATCTACGACTGGCACGCGAGCCGGGGGCTCATCTACGGATGCGACCAGGCGACGCGCGGCAAGCATCCGATGAACAAGTACATCGACTACATGCGCGTGATGAAGTACTTCACCGCGCCCGGATTCGATACGCCCGGACGCTCCGCCGACCTCATCAAGAACAAGGTCGGTTCTTCCATCGCGCACCTCTACAACCGTCCACGCGTGTGGCTCGAGGGCTACCACTCGCAGGGCTGGCAGGCGTCGACCTCGACGATCTTCGACTCCACCTGCCACAACTACCTCTACGGCTCGAACCTCCTCAACCTCCACGGCCTCTACTACTCCACCTACGGCGGCTGGTGGGAGTGGGCGCCGCCGTGCTACCACTTCCGCATGCCGTACTGGACGTACATGAAGACGTTCCTCAAGTACTTCGAGCGGTTGAGCTACGTGCTCAGCCAGGGCGTCCACGTGTGCGACGTGGCGGTGGTGAATCCGCTCGAGCCGTGCGTCTATAACAGGAACAGAGGGAACGTCTCCGTGGGCGTGGCCCACGACATCGTGCGCCGCCTCGTCACCGAGGCGCAGACGGACGTCGACTTCATCGACGCCGATTCGCTCGCACGGGCGACGGTCAAGGGTGGAAAAGTCCATGTAGGTACGGGGAATGAAAATGTCCATGTAGAACATGAAGAACATGTAGAAGCAGGTAGCGATAAGGTATTTTTAAGTGTGGCAGGTGAGGCGTACCGGATGGTTGTCGTGCCGGACATGATCGCGATCAAGCGGTCGTCGCTGGAGAAGCTCGTTGCGTTCAAGCGCGCGGGCGGCAAGGTGATCGTCCTCGGCGCAAAGCCCCAGTTCACCGACGCCCCGCACACGGAGAAGGCGAAGATTGACGCGCTCGTCGCAGAACTGGTTGCGGACGGTCACGCGGGACGCGTGACCCTACCGGCCAAGCCCTCCGCCGAGCAGCTGAAGGCGATTGCCGCCAGCGTCGGCACGCCCGACTTCCGCGCGCCCGGCGAGGCCAAGGCGCTCCACCGCCGCGTGGGCGCATACGACGTGTATTTCATCTGCGACCTCGCCGAGACGGGCGACTGCACGTTCCGCGCCACGGGCACGCCCGAGCTGTGGAACCCGTGGGACGGCACGCAGAAGGCGCTCACGGACTTCAAGCGCAACGCCGATGGCACGACGACCGTGAAGATCGCGGGCGACGGTGCGCCACGGCTCGTGGTGTTCGCGAATGGGGACAACAAGCGTACACCGGCAAGTGGGAAAACAGCAAGCGTACAACAGCAAGTGCAGAGCGCTCTCACTCTGGACGGCGAATGGGACTTCACGCTCAAGCCCACGCTCGACAACAAATGGGGCGACTTCCGTCTGCCCGTGCGCGAGCGCTACATCGGCGCGGAGATTCGCCGCGTGAAGATGGTCGGCGCGGAGGCGCTAAACCTTCCCGCGGAGATGACGGTCGGATTCGGCCCGCAGTTTGAGGATATGAGCGGTCACGCGGGACGCATGGACGGTTCTTCTTCACTTTACACTTTACACTTTCCATTTTACATTTTCTCCTGGCGCGAGGGCGTGGAAGGCAAGCCGGGCTTCCAGAACTGGCACCACGGCCTGAACGGCATCGTGGGCGACGACTTCTTCGTGCTGGGTCCGTACAGCATGAGGCTCTACGACGTCTCGCCGTCGCGTGGCGCGAAGCCCGGCGCGGCGTACAAGACCTTCGTCTATGCGCCCTGCGCCTGCAAGGCGAAACCCGTTTCGCACGGCGTGGAGCCGAAGGCCCTTACGCTTGACGGCAAGGCGTGCAAGGTGGGCGAGGAAATCGCGCTCACGGCGGGATACCACGAACTGTCCGTGACCTACGACGACTTCGGACGCGCCGCGCTCGTGATGATGCGCACGGACGTAGAGAGTGTGCCGTCGAAGGCCCCGCTTTCGATGTGCTGGTACAACGACCCGGCGGTGTTGCCGTTCGATCCGTTCGGCGGCAAGATCAAGGAGGGCGTGTATACGGCGACGCTGCCGCCCGCGTGCGAGGCGATTGAGATAACGATGCGCGGGACGCTCCTCTCCGCGAACATCGCCGGCGCGGAGGCTGAGGTGGCGCGCGTTGATGGGGGGTATCGCGTGAAGCCGCGGTTGGTGAACGCGGGCGTGGCCGCGCTCACGCTCAGGGTCGCGCACGAGCCGGGCTTCATCGGCGGCGCGGCGTTCACGGAGCCGATGCTCCTCAAGTGCGGGAAGGGCAAGATATCCCTTGGCAACTGGGCGCTGATCGCGGACGGCCTCCGCTTCTATTCGGGCGGGGCAATCTACGAGAAGACCTTCACGCTCACGAAGGAGCAGGCGGCGGCGTCCGCGACGCTCGACCTCGGGCGCGTGGGCGCGTGCTGCGGCGTGTCGGTGAACGGCGGCGAGGAGAAGGTGCTGTGCTGTCCGCCGTGGCGCGTCGAGATCGAAGGGCTCAAGGCGGGCGAGAACACGCTCAAGGTGACCGTCTACAACACGCTCAACAACCACTACCAGACGATCCCGACGCGCTACCGCACGACGGTGGAGAACGAACCGTCGGGCCTGATCGGCCCGGTAAGGCTGGAAACGAGGTGACAACGGGGGCGAGCGTCCAAACCGATTCTCGGTAGTTGCCAGAATGCGGCGATTTTGATATAATATCATAGTTAATAGGAGAACATAGAAAGATGCATCCGTATCGTACACACACTTGCAATGAGCTCCGCGCCTCTGACGCGGGCAAGACTGTCAGGCTTTCGGGCTGGATGTTCCGCCTTCGCGACCATGGCGGAATCCTGTTCGTGGACCTCCGCGACCACTATGGCCTGACGCAGATCGTCGTACACCCGTCGCGCAGCTTCTTCGGCCTCGTCGAGAAGGCGCACCTCGAAAGCGTCATCACCGTGACGGGCGAGGTGAAGCTCAGGACGCCCGACACGATCAACCCCGACCTGCCCACGGGCGAGGTCGAGATCGAGGCGAACGAGCTCGTGATGGAGTCCGCCTCGGACGTCCCGCCGCTGTACGTGCCGGACGAGAAGGCGGACGAGTCTGAGGAGATGCGCCTTCAGTACCGCTTCCTCGACCTCCGCCGCGAGAAGCTGCACAAGAACATCGTGCTTCGCTCGCAGGTCATCCGCTTCCTCCGTGAGAAGATGTGGGAGAAGGGCTTCAACGAGTTCCAGACGCCGATCCTGACGGCCTCGTCGCCGGAGGGGGCGCGCGACTACCTCGTGCCGAGCCGCATCCACCGCGGGATGTTCTACGCGCTTCCGCAGGCGCCGCAGATGTTCAAGCAGCTGCTGATGGTCTCCGGCTTCGACAGGTACTTCCAGATCGCGCCGTGCTTCCGCGACGAGGCGGCGCGCGCGGACCGCAGCCCTGGCGAGTTCTACCAGCTCGACATAGAGATGAGCTACGCGACGCAGGACGAGATCTTCGCGGTCGTCGAGGACGTGGTTTCCGCGACGTTCAGGAAGTTCTCGACGTGGGAGTGCAATTCGACGCCGTGGCCGCGCATCAAGTACCGCGACGCGATGATGGTCTACGGCTCCGACAAGCCCGACCTCCGCAACCCGCTCAAGTGGATCAACATGTCCGACTTCTTCGCGAAGGCCGACTTCAAGGCGTTCGCGGCGTGCGTAGCGAACGGCGGGCTTGTGAAGGGGCTCCTCGTCAAGGGGATCGTAGGCGTGGAGACGAGGACGTGGTTCGACAAGCGCGAGGCGTTCGTCAAGGAGAACGGCGGCAAGGGCCTCGGCTACATCAGCTGGACGAAGGAGAACGAGCTGAAGGGCCCGATCGCGAAGTTCCTCAGCGCCGAGCAGCTCGAGGAGATGAAGGCGCTCTCCGGCATGGAGCCGGGCGACGCGCTCTTCTTCATGGCCGCGCCCGTCGACGAGTGCCACCGCCTCTCCGGGCTGGTCAGGACCGACATCGCAGACCACATGACTAACGACATCCGCGAGAAGGGATGCTACAAGTTCTGCTGGATCGTCGACTTCCCGTTCTTCGAGAAGGACCCCGAGACGGGGAAGATCATCTTCTCGCACAACCCGTTCTCGATGCCGCAGGGCGGTCTGGAGGCCCTTGAGACGAAGGACCCGCTGACGATCGAGGCGTACCAGTACGACGTCGTCTGCAACGGCATAGAGCTCTCGTCGGGCGCGATCCGCAACCACCAGGTCGAGGTGATGTACAAGGCGTTCGAGATCGCCGGATACACGAAGGACGACGTCGTGAAGAAGTTCGGCGCATTGCACCGCGCGTTCCAGTTCGGCGCGCCGCCGCACGGCGGCATTGCCCCGGGCGTCGACCGCATGGTGATGCTGCTCGCCGACACCCCGAACATCCGCGAGGTCATCGCGTTCCCGATGAACCAGAAGGCGCAGGACCTCCTGATGGGCGCGCCGAACTACGTGACCGAGCAGCAGCTCCGCGAGCTGCACATCAAGATCCGCGGCACGAACGAGGGCGAGAAGGCCCAGGGATAGGCGGCGCGGTCATGTCGGCGGCGAAGAGATACGGCCTCGTTTCTGCTCTGGCGTTCGCGGTGCTCGCGGCCGCCTCCGTCTGGATGGGCGGGCTCAACCAGGACGAGGGCTGGTATCTCTACGCCGCGGAGCTGGTCGGCGACGGGAGGATGCCGTACCGCGACTTCTTCTTCACGCAGGGGCCGCTCATGCCGGCGATCTACTCGCTTCTGCGGTTCTCCTGGCACTGGGCAGGGCTCGCGGGGGCGAGGGTCGCGACGTGCCTGCTGGGGCTCTCGGGGATGATCCTCTTCGCTCTGACGGCGCGCGCGCTCGTGCCGGAGAAGGCGAAGGGCGCGGCGTTCGCGGCGGTGTTCGCGCTGCTTGGGTGCAACCTCTACCACGTATACTACCTGACGATTCCGAAGACATACGCGCTGGCGTCGCTTTTCGTCGCGCTCGGGACGTTCCTCGCCGTGAAGGCGCTCGCGGCGGGCGGGGCCCGCTCCCGCCTGGCGCTGTTCGCGGCCAGCGGTTTCGTGTTCGCGCTCGCGGCGGGCGTGCGCATATCGATGGCGGCGATACCCGCCGCCGCGTTCGTGGCGCTGGCGACCGACTGGCGGAGGCGTCCGCTGGCGGCTGTGTGGCTCGCGATCGGCACGGTCGTCGGGCTGTGCGTGGCGTACGGCCCGAGCCTCATGGACCCCGCGGCGTTCGACGGGCTTCGCGCCGCGCAGGAGTACCATGCGGCGAGGGGCGGCCGTTCCATAGTCTTCACGGTCGGCAGCATCAGCCGGCTGGTGAGGTGGTATCTTCCTCTCTTTGCGCTCTGCGGTCTCGCGGTCTTCGGCATGGCCCGTGGCGGACGCGACGGCGACGGCGGCGCGGACGGTGGGGACGACAACGGCTTCAGGGACGTCGCGATGCGCCTTTTGACCGCGTCGTTCATCGCGGCGGTCATTGTTCATGTGACGGCTCCGTTCCCGTACGAGGACTACCAGGTTCCGGTGATGGGGCTTCTGGCAGTGCTGGCGGTCGTGCCGCTCATGGCGGCGTCCGCCGCGGCGTCGCCGCGCGTCGGGCAGTCTTTCGTCCTGCTGCTGGCGACAGGTCTCTCCTTCGGGGTCTCCTTTGGCTCTCCGCTCCTCGAGAAGTGGACGACGAACGGCATGGACAGGTTCTGGGTCCTCAGGAAGGACAAGTGCGAGCTCGCGCAGCTCCGCGAGGCGGCGAAGAAGATAGAGGAGCTCGACCCCGGCGGGAAGACACTTCTCACGCAGGACCTCTATCTCGCTGTCGAGACGGGGCGGCGCGTCCCGGAAGGACTTGAGATGGGGCCGTTCAGCCAGCTTTCAGACGAAGAGTGGCAGGAGCTCCTGCTGTCGGCGCCGTGTCCGGTCGCCGCGCTTTCCGGCTACTCCTTCGCCATAGTCGCGCCGGAGTGCAAGGAGCGTCCGTTCGAGGACCAGATGGTGTTCTGGTCGATACTCGGCGGGAAGTACTCGCGCGCGGAGGTCGTCGACGCGTTCGGGCAGGGCGCGACCACGCTGTTCATCTTGCGCCGCAGGCCGGCGAAGGGCGCCGGGACCGGCGACGGCGCCGACGGGAATTCCGGGAAAGGCGGCGGCGAATGACGGCGGACGAGATACGCGCGGCGATACTCTCGGCCGCCTCCAGGCACGGCGGGCACCTCGCCTCGTCGCTTGGCGCGGTGGAGCTTTCGATGGCGCTTGCGGAGGTCTTCGACCCGGAGCGCGACCGCATAGTCTGGGACGTCGGGCACCAGGCGTACGCCTGGAAGATCCTCACCGGGCGCGCCGACAGGTTCGACACCCTCAGGACGCTTGACGGCATATCCGGCTTCCCTAGCCCGGCTGAGTCGCCCTGCGACGCGGCAGTCGCCGGGCACGCGGGCGTCGCGTTGTCCGTGGCGGAGGGCTTCGCCGCCGCGAGGGACAGGATCGGCGGGGGCCACGCCGTCGCGGTGGTGGGCGATTCGTCGCTCGTCAACGGCACGAGCTTCGAGGCGTTGAACAACTGCGTCGCGGCGACTGGCAAGGTGATACTCGTGCTGAACGACAACGGCATGAGCATATCGAAGCCCACGGGAAGCTTCTCGCGCTTCCTCGGCCGGCTCATATCGGGCGTCAGGTACAACCGCGTCAAGGCGGCGGCGGAGAAGGCCGGGCACGCGATGCGCCTCACCTTCTTGAGGAACGCCTACCACGCCCTCGAGACGCGCCTGAAGTCGCTGTTCCTCGGGAGCCGCTACTTCGAGCAGTTCGGGATGCGCTACATAGGCCCGGTCGACGGGCACGACCTCAAGGCGCTGAGGGCGGCGCTCACAGTCGCCCGCGACGACAAGCGCAGCGTGGTGGTCCACGTCGTCACCAAGAAGGGCAAGGGCTACGCCCCTGCGGAGGCTGACCCCACCAGCTGGCACGGCGTGGGGGCGTTCGACGTCGCGACCGGGCGGCCTGCCGGCGCGTCGGCGCCGCGGCGCGGCTGGAGCGAGGCGTTCGGGGACGCGCTCATTGAGAGGGCCGCGGCGGACGACAGGATCGTCGCGCTTACTGCCGGGATGAAGGACGGCACGGGCCTCGCCGGTTTTGCGCAGCGCTTCCCCGGGAGGTTCTTCGACGTGGGGATTTCCGAGGGCCACATGGTGGCGTTCGCGGCCGGCCTCGCCGCTGGCGGCATGAAGCCGGTGGTGGCCGTGTACTCGACGTTCCTCCAGAGGGCGGTGGACCAGGTTATGCACGACGTATGCATCTCCTCGCTGCCGGTCGTGTTCTGCGTGGACCGCGCCGGCGTCGTCGGCGCGGACGGCGTGACCCACCAGGGCGTATACGACATCGCGATGCTCCGCACGCTCCCCAACATGACGATATGCGAACCGAAGGACGAGGCCGACTTCGCCGCGCTCCTCGACGAGGCGCTCGCCAGGCGCGGGCCCACGGTGATACGCTACCCCCGCGGCGCCGTCGCGGCGGCGGCCTCGCCGCAGCCGCCCCGGACGCCCCCGGACCGCCCCGCGTTCGCGATCTGGGCGACGGGCGGGTGGTACGCCAAGGCGTGCGCAGTAGCGGAGGCGGCCGGCGGCGTGGCTGTCCACGCCAGGTACATAAAGCCGTTCGACGCGAAGCTCCTCGCGGAGCAACGCGCGGCGGGGATGAAGATCGTCAGCCTCGAGAACGCCGCCGTCGCGGGCGGGCTCGGCGAGGCGATCGGGGCAGACGTGAAGTTCGGCTGGCCGGACGTGTTCATACCGCACGGCACGCAGGCCGAGCTTGAGCGGAGGTACGGCCTGGACGTCGATGCCATAGTCGCCGCCCTCAAACCGCTGACGACTAACCACTAGCGACTGACAACTAATCACTAACGACTAACAACTAACGACTAAAGATGGCGCACATACATGGCATGGCGGGCGAATGGGCCCGGGTGAAGGGGACGGTGGCAGGACTCTGGCCGGTCTTCCTGGCGACGTTCGCGGCGGGGTTCGCCACGGCGTTCGGGATATTCAGGTCGCTCCAGTGGGGCATCGCCGCGTTGTGCGTCGTCCTCGTCGGCGCGATATTCGGGCTGATGCACGGCCTCAGGCGCATCGAGCGATTCTTCGTCGGCGCGAGGGGCGAGGAGCGCGTGTCGCGGATCCTCGCGGAGATATCGGACAAGTACCACGTGTTCAACGACTTCGTCGCGGGGCGCACCCACGTCGACCACGTCGTCGTCGGCCCGGCCGGCGTGTTCGCGGTCGAGACCAAGTTCTGGCGTGGCAGGGTCACGATCGAGGACGGGCACATCCTCGTCGACGGGCGGCTCCCGAGCCGCGCGCCGCTCTCGCAGGTCCTGCGGGAGGCCGCGAAGGTCAAGGCCGCACTCGCCAAGGCAGGGTGGGACGGCCCGGTCACGCCAGTGCTGGTGTTCGCGTCCGACACCTTCCAGGCGCGCGTCGCCGACCTGAACGGCGCCGTCGTCATCAACTCCCGCGACCTTGCGGCGAGCTTCGCCACCGAGCGCGTGACGCTCGCGCCGTCCGAGCTGGACCGTCTTGTAAGCCTAATGGAGAACAACACATGAAGAAATCACATCTAGCGGCGGCTCTGTTCCTGTCCGCGGCGGTATTCACCGTGTCGAGGCTCTTCTCGGAGCCGCAGAAGCCACAGAGCGAGGAATACTACGGCAAGATCGCCCAGCGCGTCGCCGCCATACTGCCGAGGTACCACGTGCTCGAGCGCCAGCTCGACGACGAGGTCTCGCGGATGGCGTGGACCAACCTCGTGACGTACTACGACTTCGACCACTCGGTGTTCCTCGAGTCAGACCTCGAGCGCCTCGCCGCGCACGAGCTTACGATCGACGACGAGCTCAAGGCCGGGGACATATCCTTCGGCTACGAGATATACGACCTCTACTGCAAGAGGCTCCGCGAGAGGGTCGACTTCGCCACGAACCTGCTCGCGACAGCAAAGTGGGACTTCTCAGTCGACGAGACGTACCGGATCAAGCGCAAGGACGCCCCGTGGCCGAAGACTCGCGAGGAGGCGGAGGAGCACTGGCGCAGGCGCATAAAGAACGAGGTCCTCGCCCAGACGCTCTCCAGGGAGCTCGACGCCGAGAAGAAGGCCGAGAGGGACGCGAAGAGAAAGCCGGGGAAGGACGACTCCAAGGCGGACGACGAGGAGAAGCCCGGCGACTCCGACGAGGAGTTCGACGACAAGTCCCTGACGCCCGAGCAGAACCTCATCAAGAAGTACCGCCAGTACTACATCGCCCTGACGGAGCCCGACGGCGAGAACGTCCTGCAGAGCTACATGTCGGCGGTCTGCCGCGCATACGACCCGCACACCGACTACATGTCGCCCATGACGAAGGAGGACTTTGACATGGACATGAACCTCACGCTCTGCGGCGTCGGCGCGGTGCTGTCGATGGACGACGGCGCGCTCAAGATCGCGGAGATCATGCCGGGCGGGCCCATGGACCTCGACGGGCGCATCAAGGAGGGCGACAAGATCGTCGGCGTCAAGCAGGCTGACGGCCCGATGGAGGACATAATGTGGCGCCCGATGAAGAAGACCATCCACAAGATCCGCGGCAAGAAGGGCACCCGCGTCACGCTCGAGATCATGCCCAGGAGCGACCCGACCGGCACGACCCGCAAGCTCATCGAGCTGGTCCGCGACGAGATCAAGCTCGAGGAGCAGGCGACGACCGGGCACGTCGAGCGCGTCAGCATGGACGGCTTCGACAGGAAGGTCGGCTACGTGTACCTGCCCAGCTTCTACGGCTCCATGGACAAGTCGCCGGGCGACGAGGGGTACCTCAGCTGCGCGGCGGACGTGGCGGCGTACATAGCGGACTTCAACGCGCAGGACGTCGACGGGATGGTGCTGGACCTCCGCGGCGACGGCGGCGGGAGCCTGAGGGAGGCTGTCAGGCTCTCGTCGCTCTTCGTCTCCAGCGGCCCGGTTGTGCTCATCAGGGACTTGCAGCGCACCGTTCCGCTCCAGATCCAGCGCGGAAACCCCGTCGCGTTCAGGAAGCCGCTCGTAGTTCTGATCGACCGCGCCAGCGCATCCGCCTCCGAGATCGTCGCCGGGCACCTCAAGGACGTCGGCAGGGCGGTCGTCCTGGGCGACGTGAGGACCCACGGCAAGGGTACGGTGCAGACCGTCATGCGCCTTGGGCCGGAGAAGTACGGCTCGATGAAGATCACGACGGCACGGTTCTACCGCGTCAACGGGTCCTCCACCCAGGTGGAGGGAGTGGAGTCCGACATCCACCTCCCGTCGTACCTTGACTCGCTCGACATCGGCGAGGACAAGCTTCCTAACGCGCTCCCGTTCACGAAGGTGACTCCCTTCAGGTACCGCCAGAGCTGGAACATGAGCCAGTACGTGCCGCAGCTCGCGGAGCTTTCCAAAAAGCGCACTGAGGCCGACCCCGCGTTCGTCAAGCACGTCGCCAACGTCGCCGCGTCCCGCGCCGTCTACGACCGCGAGGTCGTCCCGCTGGAGCGCGAGGCGAGGAAGCGCATGATGAAGGCCGACCGCGCGCTCAGCGACGTCAGCGACGACGAGGAGGACGACGACGACAAGCCGAAGAGGCGCCGGGGCAGGCGCCGCAACAAGGCAAAGAAGTCGAACGACCTCGTCCTCGACGAGGCGTACAGGGTCCTTGCGGACCTGATCCGCCTCAATGGCGGCGCGGAGCTGCCGCCAGCGGCGGTAGACTGGTACAACTCGCTGCTGGGGTTCTGACAACCATTTCCGGGCGGCGAACTGCATAAGGAGAGTAGGGCGTATGAACATCGTCAGGTTTTCGAAGATGCACGGCGCGGGCAACGACTTCATCCTAATAGACGACCGCGACGAGCGCTTCCCCGTGGACGACCACAGGGGGATCGCGGCGATGGCCACGCGGCCGGACGGCATCGGCTGCGAGGGCGTGATCGTCCTTCAGAGGTCCGCAAAGGCCGATTTCAAGATGCGGTTCTTCAACCCGGACGGCACCGAGGCCGATCTGTGCGGGAATGGCGCGAGATGCGTCGCGGCGTTCGCCCGCGCCGTGGGGGCGGTCGACTCCGACTCCATGCGCTTCGAGACGGCCGCGGGGTTCATCGACGCGGAGATCGTCGGGCCCGGCAAGGTCAAGGTGTCCATGCCGCTTCCGAGGGACTTCGGCGACGACTTCGTGGTCGCCGGCGTGCCCCACAAGATCGTCCCCGTCGAGAACCTGGCCAGGACCGACGTCGCCGGCGAGGGGCGGAGGATCCGCATGGACGAGCAGTTCGCCCCCGACGGCACAAACGTCGACTTCGTCATGTACAGGACGCCCGACCGCGTGTATATCAGGACGTACGAGCGCGGCGTTGAGGCGGAGACCGGCGCGTGCGGCACCGGCGCGGTTGCCTCCGCTGTCATCGGGGTAAGGGACTACGGGCTCTCCTTCCCGGTGCACGTGCTCACGTCGCAGGGATACGAGCTCGTCGTGGACGGCGAGTTCGACGGCGACGCATTCAAGTCGCTGTCGCTCACCGGGCCGGTGAAGAAGATCTTCGACGGCGAGATCGACTGGACCTCCCTCGACGCGGTTACGGAATGAACCCACTAACGACTAGCGACTAACGACTAACCACTAACGACTGACGACTGACCACTAACGACCAACAACCACCCACCCAAACAAAAAAGAGAGGAGTACAAGCCATGCTGTCAAAGATAATCCCTCAGGGACATTGCGTAATTGTGGAACGCTTCGGAAAGCCCGTGCGCGTCGCGCAGAGCGGACTTCGCTTCTTCCTGCCCGGGCTCGACAAGCTCAAGAACGTCAGCGCCGCCTGGGAGGACAGGACTAACAGGGACGGCGTGTTCATCGAGCTCACCGAGCAGATATGCGACACCGGATCGAGGGAGTGCTTCACCAAGGACAACGTGAAGCTCATCGTCGACTGCGTTTACCGCTGGCGCGTCACCGACCCCATCAAGGCGGTCTACGAGGTCGACCAGCTGCACAAGTCCCTCAAGGAGTCGGTGCTTGGCGAAATCAGGTCCTTCATCGGCAAGAACGAGCTGAACACAGTGCTGGCCTCGCGCTCGCGCATTTCGGAGAATGTCGTCACCGTCGTCTCCGAGACCGTGCGCCGCTGGGGCGTCAACCTCACCGGCGTCGAGGTGCAGGAGCTGAAGGCCGACGAGGCGACGCAGGGCGCGATGCTACAGCAGCTTGAGGCTTCGCGCCGGTCGGAGGCGATCAAGCTCGAGGCCGAGGGCAAGGCGTTCGCCGTCGTGCAGGAGGCCGAGGCGGCGAAGAAGGCGGCGATCCTCCGCGCCGAGGCCACGAGCGAGTCGATGAAGCTTGTCGCAGAGGGCGAGCAGGCGTACCTGAACATGCTGAAGGAGACGGTTGGCCCCGACGCGGCGGCGAAGGTGCTTATCGCGCAGAAGACGCTCGACGCCTACAGGCAGGCGACTGGCGATCCCGCGGCGAAGGTCTTCCTGCCTCTTTCTGCCCTGCCGAACGTCCTCACGGGAGAGTCCGCGAAATGAGCTGGCTCGTCCCGGAGTGGCTGCTCGCGCTCGCGCTCACTCTCTTCGTCGTCGATCTCTTTACCGACGAGGAGGGAGTGCTGTCGTGGTGCGGAGTGGGCGTTGTCGCCGCATGGGCGACGTGGAGGATCGGAGCTCCGTTGAAGTGGAGCGTGCTGGTCTACATCGGGGCGTTCATAGTGTCCGGCCTTGCGTGGAACCTGCTGTTCCGCGGACTGATCGGCCAGCCGATTCGCCGCATCTTCCAGAGGGGTGCGCCGGAGGAGAGGATCACCGCCATAAAGGGCGCGAAGGGAATCCTCCGGGTGATCGACGGCAAGGTCATGTTCCGCTGGAACGGCGACGAGCTCTGGCCCGTCTCCAATCCGCCCGCCGACGCGGTGGACGGACAGGAGGTCGTCGCGGCCGGGATACGCGACGGACAGGTCGTGATAAAGTAAAAGGTCTGCGTCTCGCGGTGGATGCGGGAATGCAAGTTGGCGAGAACAATCAAAGTGGTGTTGGGAATGAAGAGGATGTTGCTTTTGCCGGCCTTGGCCGGAATGTTGGTGATGCCCGCCGCGGCAGTGGACGGCATTTCGTTCGATGGGCTTTCGTCCGTTGACGCGGCGGCGTTCAACATCGAACGCGCAGACAAGGACGGCGACCGCATCTACCAGTTTACGGAGAAGAGTGGAACGCACGCGCGCGAAATCGTCGTTGTGCCGGGCGACGGGTTGAAGGCCGAGGCGGCCGAGGTGCGATACCCGCAAGGCGAAACGGCGGAGCGTCCCTTCGTTGAGAACGGGAAGATCTTTCTTACGTTCGCGCCGGGCGAGACGCTGTTTCTGGCGTGGCCGATGTCGCGACGGAGCGCGACACTCCCGTTGAGGTTACCGGAAATCGTTGGCCGTGAACAGCCGGCGCGCGTAGTGCGGCGCAAGACGATCGAGCGCGACGGCGGCGCGGCGCTTGAGGGCGCGGCGTGGATCTGGCATCCAGACGCAATGCAGCAGAAGGCCGTCGCGACACTGCGCACGTCATTCGACATTCCCGAAAGCGCGGCTGTCGATGCTGCGACGCTCACGTTCTCGCTCGACAACGGCGGCGAGGTGCGTTTGAACGGGCAGGTCGTGGGCAAGCAGGCGACGAACTCGTCTTCGTGGATGAAGCTCTCGAAAAATACTGATTTACGCGTATTGCTCAAATCGGGACGCAACGTCCTTGAGGCGACGTGCGACAATTTCATTCCTGGAGATGCGGGGTTCATCGCCTCTCTCGACATGATCGTGGGAGGGAAGAAGATACGCGTCTTCACGAACGACAAGTCATGGGAGGCGTCGCTTGACGGCAAGGCGTTCAAGCGCGCGAAGAGCGCGGGTAAATATGGCGACATGCCGTGGCTGCGCTTCAACGCGAAAGGGTATGCAACCCAGAAGCCGTTGCCGAAGTCATACTCCACGGAGCTTTCGTTCGACCTGGGGATGTTCGTGCCGCCGGGACGTCTCTTCTTCGTAGGCGATGGTTTCAAGCGTGAAATCACGTCTGTCCTGAAGCCGGGATTGAACAAGGTGGCCGAAGCGCGCGACGTGAAGAATCCGCGCCTCATGTGGAGCCCGCCCTCGCAGGGCGTTTACGACCTTCGCTGCGAGTACCTTGCCAAACCCTTTGGCGTGGTGAAGCCGCGCTTCTTCTGGAAGTGGGCCGGCAAGAGGCCGGAGAAGTTCAAACTCGCCGTTTTCGATCTCTTCGATCATACTGTTGCTACGCAAGGTGTCAAGGGTATGGTTGGGATGTACGAGACGTCGGAACATCTTTACGTCGAACCGAAGCTGGAACTCAAACCGTTTACGGAGTATGCGTGGTATGTGATATGTGACGGTGGGTGTGAAACCGCCACGTTCGTCACGGGCATCGAGAAGTGGGAAAAGCCGTTCTTCAAGCCGCCGTGGCAGCACGACCAGAAGGAATACTGGATTGCGCGGAGGAAGGTGACGCTGAAAGACGCGAAGAGCGTGATCATTGCACTCGCGTCGCTCGGGTCGCACAGGCTATACGTGAACGGCAAGCCGGCGAGCGACTGCTTCGGACCGAACCGGAGCCACGTGGAGGACGGCATCCTCCTTGCCACGACATACGATGTGACAGGTCTCGTGAAGGACGGCGAGAACGAGTTCAAGGTCTATATGCACGATGGCTGGGCCGCCTTGGGGCAGTGCAAGGAGAAAGAGTCGTGTCTGAGCGTGGACGGACGCGCCGTGACGGAGGAGGGCTGCGTTGCGATCGACTCCGCAGAGCCGTGGGACGTTTCGCTAAGCGCGGACCGCTCGTACGGGCGTTTGAGCTACAACTGCAACGGGCGCAATCGCGGCATCGAGCATCTCTGCGACGTGGAGCGCGAGACGCGCCAGGCGCGCGGCGTGGTGCGCACGGGGCCTGCGTTCACCGTTTCGTGCGACGTTGCCGAGCGCGACTACGCGATTCGCGAGATCAGGCCCGTCTCAATCGAAGAGACAGCGACGCCCGGCAAGTGGAAGATCGACATGGGCGAGGCGTTCTCCGGTTTCATACGCCTCAAGCTCAATGGGAAAAAGGGCACGGTCGCGCGGATGACGGCGAGCGACACGTTCGTTGACGAGTGCGTGTTCGGGCAGATCGCGGAGTTTGAGTTCTGCGGCGGTGACGGCGTTTTCGAGAACAGGATGAATACGCAGTCCGGCAGGTTCTTCTACCTCACGGGATGCGAGAAGCCGGAGCTTGACGACGTGACGGGTGTCGTGATCGGCTGCTGTGGACGCATCCATGGCGGGTTCAAGGGCGACAGGGACCTTGAGAAGATACTCGCTCTCGACCGCGACACGTTCATCGCGACGACGATGGGCGGCGTGACAGTGGACTGTCCGCACCGCGAGCGCCTGGGCTACGGCGAGGCGAGCCTTTCCGCGATGTGGGGCGACGGCATGCCGCAGTTCGACAGCGCGGCGTACTAC
>CADCCQ010000005.1 GCA_902799955.1 uncultured bacterium
GCGCCGTGCGCCGCCATCGCGCGCGCCGCCTCGGCGCACCCGCCGGCGACCTGGATAACCTCGCCGTCGCCCGGCATCACGTAGCAGCTAGTCACGACGTGGTCCAGGAACTCGCGGTCGTGCGAGACGAGGAGCACCGTCCCGGAATACGACATCAGCTGCTCCTCGAGAAGCTCAAGCGTCTCGATGTCCAGGTCGTTCGTCGGCTCGTCAAGCACAAGCAGGTTACCGGGGTCCATGAAGCGCTTGGCGAGGACGAGCCGTGCGCGCTCGCCGCCGGAGAGCGCGCGCACGGGCGAGCGCGACCGCTCGGGCGTGAAGAGGAAGTCCTGGAGGTACGCATAGACGTGCTTGCGCACGCCGGCGACCGTCACCTCGTCGCGGTCCTCCGCGATGTTCGCGAGGACGGACTTGTCCGGGTCCAGCGTGCCGCGAAGCTGGTCGAGGTACGCAACCGAGACGCGCGTCCCCAGCTCGACGGACCCGGCCTGCGGCGCGAGGCGTCCGGTGAGGACGTTGAGGAGCGTCGTCTTCCCGCTTCCGTTGCCGCCGACGATCCCGATTCGCTCACCCCGCAGTATCTTCGCCGTGAAGTCCCCTATCACCGGCGCGTCGGCGCCGGGGTACGCGAACGAGACGCCGGTCGCCTTGACGACGATCCTGCCGCTCGTCTCGCCGGAGGAGATGGTGAACGAGCTCGTGCCGACCGCGGCACGGCGCGCGGCAAACTCCTCGCGGAGCTTAAGGAGCGCCGCGACGCGCCCTTCGTTGCGCGTGGTGCGCGCCTTGACGCCCCTGCGTATCCACGCCTCCTCCTGCGCGAGCTTCTTAGACTTCCTCTCCCAGTAGACCGCCTCGTCGGAGAGGAGGTCCGCCTTGCGCCTGAGAAACGTCGCGTAGTCGCAGTTCCACCCTGCGAGCTCCCCGCGGTCGAGGTCGAGTATGCGCATGGCGACGCGCTTCAGGAACGCGCGGTCGTGGGTGACGAAGAGAACCGCGCCGCGGAAGCGCCTCAGCGCGCCCTCCAGCCACTCTATCGCGGCGATGTCAAGATGGTTCGTCGGCTCGTCCAGGAGCAGCAGGTCGGGGTTGGAGACGATCGCCTCCTCTAGCTGGCGGCGGCGCATCTGTCCGCCCGAGAGCGCGGCGTCCTGGGCCTCGCCGACCTCCTGCCCGACATACGCGACGGTCAGGCCCTTGGACCGGACGACCTCGCCGTCGTCGGGCTCCAGCCGCCCGGCGAGGAGCTTCAGGAGCGTCGACTTCCCCTCTCCGTTGCGCCCCGTGACGGCGGCGCGCTCTCCCTTCTCGATGGAGATCGAGACGCAGTCCAGCACCGGCGGCCCGCCGAAGCGCACCGTAACCTCCCTAAGCGTCACCAGCGCCATGCCGTCACCGCCTTTCCTATCCCTGCTTGCTGCGGACGCTCCTCACCGCCAGGTTTGCGGTGGCGAAGGCGAGCGTCAGGTTGTAGCCGCCGGTCGGCCCGTCGATGTCGAGGACCTCTCCGGCGAAGTAAAGCCCCGGGACCCTGCGCGACTCCATCGTGTCCGGGTCGATCTCGTCGAGCGCGACGCCTCCCATCGTGACGATCGCCTCCTTGAGCGGACGCATTGCAGGGCGCTTCACGAGCCAGCTCCCCTCCGGGGTGTCCATCCTCAGCGCGAACGACCTTATGCCTTGCCGCGCCGCGTACCGCGTGCAGTTGTATACCGCCGCGCCCGAGACGCCCCAGGGCTCGACCTCGACCTCGCCGGCGGCGTGGAAGACCTCCCTGCCGTCGACTAGAAGCGCGGCGGTGGCGCCCTGCTCGAATCGCGCGCCCGCCATCGCAAGGATCGCGGGCTCGTTCGTCTCGCAGCCCACGAGCCCCGCGCGAAGCGGCTCGACGCGGAGCCCGAGCCGCCGCGCGAACTCCTGTCCGTCGCCGACCGACCCAGTCTTGGGAAACGACGCGCCGCCCGTCGCAAGGAGGACGTTCCGCGCCCAGAGCGTGAAGTTCCGCGTCGCGACTATGAAGCCGTTCTTCACCGGCTGGAGGTCCGTGACGGGGCAGTTCGTCAGGAGCGGGACGGATGCGTCGCGAAGCTGGTCCCCGAAGACGTGGACGACGTCGGCGGCGTTGCCGCTTGCCGGGAAGAGGCGGCCGTCGACCATGCGCTTGAGCCTGAGCCCGCGGGCCTTGAACCCGGCGGCGACCATGGAGGGCGGGCACTCGCGCAGAGCCGTCGCGGCGAACGAGGCGACCGGCTCGCCGATGTCCGCGAGCATCCGCTCCGGCGTTATGTCCTTCGTGAAGTTGCAGCGTCCGTTAGCCGTCATCAGCATCTTCGAGCCGATGCGCGCCTTGCGCTCCAGGACCAGGCAGCCGATGCCCCGCGACGAGGCGACCGACGCGGCGAAGAGTCCGGCCGCGCCACCGCCGACGATGGCAAGGGGAACTGGTCTGTGAGTCAATGCCATGTCCTTGCGCCCCCTCACCTGCCGACGTCGTATTCCAGCACCACGAAACCGTGAATCGAGCCAAAGCGCTCGGGGTCGTAGAGCGTCCACGCGACCTTGCCGTTCTCGTCGAACTCGACGATCTGCCAGCCGCGCTTGGAGTCCGCCGCGCCGTGCCCGGTCCAGTTCGCGACCAGGAGGTGTCCGTTCGGGAGCTCCTTCACCTCCGCGAAGAAGAAGCCCTTGCGTCCGTCCGCAGGCGGTGCCGACCACACCTTCTCCACATCGCCGCCTGCGGAGAACCTCACGGCCTCCGCCGAGTACCCGGCGCCGGTCCAGTAGCCCTTCCCGTCCAGCGTCGGTACGGCATGGTACATGTTGCGTCCGTGCGGCATCTTGAAGTGCTTCATCTCCGTGACCTCCATGTCGCGGTTCTCGCTGGGGATGCGGACGCGCGAGAACCCCTTCTCGTGGGCTATCAGCGCCTCCTCTCCGCCCGGGAGGAGCGTCATCGTGCGAGAGTTGAATATCCCGGTGCATGTATACGTGGCGACGAGCGCCCTCTCCTTGGAGAACCTGCGCAGCAGCACGGAGCGGGACTTGGGGTTCGTCTTGGTGCCGTACGGGTTGACGCTCGCGATGAAGCCGCCGTCCGGCAGCAGGCTGACCGAGGATATGCCGGCGAGCGAAGGGTGGCGGAACTCGTCGACGTCGCGGCGCTCGTCCATGTCTACGACCTTGAAGCCCTTCCGGCAGACGTACCTGAAGCGCCCGATCTTCCCCGGCTCTGCCTTTCCGACGCGCTGGACGTCCCAGGTGGTCTTCTCGGCGTTGACGTAGAAGCACTTGGAAGGGTCGGTCGAATCGTAGTAGTGGATGCGCCCTCGGGACTCGTCGGACAGCACCAGCCGGCGCGCCGGCTCCTTTGCCGCCGCCGACAGCACGGCCATCGCCGCCGCCGCAACGGCAAGCGCACGACAACGACAGGGGCGTCCTGCCAGTTTTGCGAACTTATGCATTTTCGTATTCCTTTCAGATTCTAGAAGTATTCTACCAGAATGCTCAGGCAGTTTCAAGTGGGGCGCCGCAAATATCTTCGTTCAGACGAGCTGGCTGAGGAATGTGATTGCCGGGACGACTACAGGATTGTCATAGGCAAAACAATCAACGTCGGCATACTCCGCATCGAGAACGACCTATATCCCCATGGGAAATGTCAACACCAAAACGGACATGTGTCCGCTTTGGTGGGACGGCTGGTGTGGCCATGAGACCTGTCTACTGCACTTCGCCTATCAGAGTCTGGGGATGGGCGTCGGCTATGCGGACGTTCACGAACGCCCCCTCGCGAGGCGCCGGCTCGCCCTCGGGCGCCTCCCATACGACGATCCTGTTGCCGCCGTCGCGCCCGGAGAGGCGAGATGCGTTGCGCTTGGACGGGCCCTCAACCATCACCTCGGCGACGGTGCCCACGAGCCGCCTGTTGCGCTCTAGCCCCCGTCTCTCCTGGTCCGCCAGGAGCACCTGGTTCCTGCGCTCCTTCTCCTCGGGCGGAACGTCGTCCGGCTTCGCCGCGCTGCGCGTCCCGGGGCGCGGGGAGTACTTGAATATGAAGGAGTTGTCGAACCCGGCCTCGTCCATCAGGCTGCGCGTCGCCTCGAAGTCCTCCTCGGTCTCGCCCGGGTAGCCGACGATGACGTCGGTCGTCACGGAAAGAGCGGGGTCGAGCGCGCGCATCCTGGCGACGGCGGCGAGGTACTCCGCCCTCGTGTAGCGCCTGCCCATGTCGGCGAGGATCCTGTCGCTTCCCGACTGCACGGGCAGGTGGATGTGGCGGCACACCTGCGGGAACTCGCGGAACGCCCTCGCCAGCTCCTCCGTGCATCCACGCGGATGGGCGGAGGTGAACCGGATGCGCCTAATCCCGCCGATTCCCGCGATCGCCTCCAGAAGCCGCGGGAACGCCTCCGAATACCCGCCGGGGCTGGGGGCGTCCGACGCGCCCCATGCGGCGTTCGCGACGCCGTACCTCAGCACGCTCTGCCCGAGGAGGCACACCTCCTTCACGCCGCGCGCGGCGAGCGCGCGGACCTCCGCGACGACCTCCCTGGCGGGGCGGGAGTATTCGTGGCCCCGGACGTCCGGGACTATGCAGTAGCTGCACCTGTTGTCGCAGCCGACGAGGATCGTGACGAACGCCTTGGCGCCTCCGGCGACGTGGGAGGAGAGCGCCTCGGACATTCCCTCCTCGCCAAGCTCCAGCCTCGGGAACCTGCCGTCGGCGACGATCTTCGGGATAAGTCCCGCGGCGCGCGGCCCGACGGCGAAGTCGAGCTTCGGCAGGCGGCTGAAGACGTCCGCGCCAAGCCTCTTCACGGCGCAGCCCATGAGGCCGGTGAGCTTCCCCGCCGCGATCAGGTTCCCTGCCTTGCCCACGGCCTTCTCCTCGGCCTTCTGGCGGACGGTGCAGCTGTTCACTATCACAAGCTCCGCGTCCTCCTCGCGGGAGACACGCTCGTGGCCCGCAGCGATCATCAACGCCTCTACGGCCTCGGAGTCGCGGACGTTCATCTGGCATCCGTAGGTGTGGACAAGAAACTTCATTTACTCCCCCTGAGCTTCTTTATCTGGTCGCGGAGGTACGCGGCGCGCTCGAACTCCAGCGCCTCGGCGGCCTCCAGCATCTCGCGCGTCATCTCGTCGAGGGCCGCCTCGACGTCGCCGCCGGACACCGCGCCGGGCGCGGCGGCGCCTGTCTTCGGCAGGCCCTTCGCCGAGGCGCGGAAGAGGTGCGTCGCCTCGTTCACCGGGCGCTTCACCGACTTCGGCACGATGCCGTGCTCCTCGTTGTACTTCATCTGCCGCCTGCGGTGGTCCTTCGTGATCTTCAGGAGGTCGCGGATGGCGTCCGTCTTGTGGTCCGCGTAGAGGATGACGCGCCCCTTCTCGTGGCGCGCGGCGCGGCCCGCCGTCTGCACGAGCGACGTCGTGGAACGGAGGAAGCCCTCCTTGTCGGCGTCGAGTATCGCCACCAGCGCCACCTCCGGGAGGTCAAGCCCCTCGCGCAGGAGGTTTATGCCGACGAGGACGTCGAACTCTCCGCGCCTCAGCCGGCTCAGGATCTCCACGCGCTCTATCGCGTCGATGTCGCTGTGCAGGTACTCGACGCGGATCCCGGTCTCGTGGAGATACTGGGAGAGGTCCTCGGCGGAGCGCTTGGTGAGCGTCGTGACGAACACCCTGTCGCCGGCGGCGGCGACCTTGCGGATCTCCTCCATGAGGTCGTCGATCTGCCCGTCGAGGGGGCGTATCTCCACCTCCGGGTCGAGGAGCCCCGTGGGCCTGATGACTTGCTCAGCGACGGTCCTGGACTCGCCGCGCTCGTAGTCGCCGGGCGTGGCGGAGCAGAACACGACCTCGTTGACGCGTCCGTTGAACTCGTCGAACGTCAGCGGGCGGTTGTCCTTCGCGCTTGGGAGGCGGAAGCCGTAGTCGACGAGCTTCTGCTTCCTCGCCTGGTCGCCGTTGTACATGGCGCGGATCTGCGGCACGGCGACGTGGCTCTCGTCCACTATCGTCAGGAAGCCCTCGGGGAAGTAGTCGAGCAGGCACTCCGGCGGGGAGCCTGGCGCACGGCCGGTGAGCGGGCGCGAGTAGTTCTCGATGCCGTTGCAGTACCCGAGCTCGCGCATCATCTCGATGTCGTACTCCGTGCGCTCCCTTATGCGCTGCGCCTCAAGGAGCTTTCCCTTCGACTCGAAGTATTTGAGCCTCTCCGCCAGCTCCTCCTCTATGCGGGCGAACGCGGCCTCCATCTTGTCCTTGCCCATCACGAACTGCTTCGCCGGGGTTATGACGGCCGAGGGCATGGAGACGCCGCACTTCCCCGTCACGGGGTCGAGCTCCCTGATGGAGTCCACCTCGTCGCCGAAGAACTCCACGCGCACCGCCTTCGTCTCGTACGCGGGGAAAATGTCGACCACGTCGCCCCTCACGCGGAAGACGCCCGGGACGAAGTCGAAGTCGTTCCTCTGGTACTGCGCCTCGACGAGGCGGTTCAGGAGGGCCGTGCGCGGCGTCTCGGCGCCTGCGACGACCTTCACCGCCAGGTCGCGGTACTCGTCGCTCTCGCCGAGGCCGTATATGCAGCTGACGGACGACACGACGACGACGTCGCGGCGGGCGATGAGCGCGTTCGTGGCGGCGAGGCGGTAGCGCTCGATCTCCTCGTTCACAGAGGCGTCCTTCTCGATGTAGGTGTCCGTCTGCGGGATGTACGCCTCCGGCTGGTAGTAGTCGTAGTACGATATGAAGTACTCGACGGCGTTCTCGGGGAAGAAGCCCTTCAGCTCGGAGTAGAGCTGCGCGGCGAGCGTCTTGTTGTGGGAGAGGACGAGCGTCGGGCGCCCCCACGCGGCGATGAGGTTCGCCATGGTGAACGTCTTGCCGCTTCCGGTGACGCCCTTGAGGACGAGACGCCGCTCGCCGCGCCTCAGCGCCGCGAGGAGGTCGGCTATCGCCTCCGGCTGGTCGCCCGTCGGCTTGAAGGCGCTCCTGAGCCTGAACCCGGCGTCCCCCGCGCTGCGCTCAGAAGTCATACCAGATGTCGAACCCATAGACGTTTAGCGGATCCCAGTCCCTCGCCCCGTTCGAGACGAAGTGGAACGCCATGAAGTACATGGCGCACTTCAGCCTCGGCTCGGACGGCCACGGGACGAACGTGAACCCCACCTGCGAGCGCATGCAGTCGAACACTTCGGACGAGCTGATGCCGGACTTGTCGGAGAAGAACACCTCCACGCTGGTGTAGGGCGAGATGGCGTAGTCCGTGACGCTCCAGCTCGTCGCGAGCTGGAAGCGCTCGCGGTAGCGCATGTTCGGCTGGACATGCGACCTGTCGCGGTACTCGAAGCGCGAACGGTGGCTGAACCTGAGCGTCCAGAACTCCGGCGCGTAGAGGCAGATGTCGGCCGTGGGGCGCTGTTCAGTGACAAGATGCCCGGATGCGCCGCGTTCGCGGACGATGCGGTGCCCAGCGTGCACGCTGACGTAGTCGCAGAACATGTACCCCGCCGACATGTAGGTCTCCTCGTCCATCAGCTTCGAGTTGTCGAACTCGACCTCCTGGTCGAAGTGCAGCATCACGCCGTTGTCCCAAGGGGAGGCGTTGACGGCGTAGTTGAGCCACAGCTGGTCGTCGCGCGCATGCGCGAACGCGGCGGCCGCCAGCACGAAGGCGAGCAGGGTCCTTTTCATCGCCGCGCTCAAGAGGCCATCTCCGGACATGGGGGTGAGAATTCCGGCGAAGAGCACGACGGCCTCGCGACGGGGCAGCGCGGGTGGAAGGCGCACCCCGCGGGCCAGTCCGTCGGCGGGGGGACAGTCCCCGGGATGTCTGCGAGCGGGGCGTCCCGGGGCGCGTCCAGCCGCGGCACGGCTGCGAGAAGCCCCTTGGTATACGGGTGGCGCGGGTTCTCGAGGACCTCGCGGACGTTGCCGCGCTCCACGATTTCCCCGGCGTACATGACGTTCACGAAGTCGGCGTACTCGGCGACTAGCCCGAGGTTGTGGGTTATGAGCAGGACTGCGAAGCCGCGCTCCCCGGCGACGCGGAAGATGAGGTCGAGGACCTCCTTCTGGGTCGTGACGTCGAGGGCGGTCGTCGGCTCGTCCGCGACAAGCAGCGCGGGGTCTGCGGCAAGCGCCATCGCGATCATCACGCGCTGCTGCTGCCCGCCCGAGAGCTCGCACGGGTACTTGCGCGCCGTGGACTCCGGCAGCGCGACGGCGGAGAGCAGCTCCGCGATGCGGCGGCGCCTGGCGGCGGACGCCATCCTGGCGTGGATGGCCTCGTCTATCTGGCGGCCGCAGCGCATGACGGGGTTCAGCGACTGCATCGGGTTCTGGAACACATAGGAGATCCGGGGCGAGCCGAGAATCTCGCCGGATATCTCGGCGCGGTCAACGAGGCCGCCGAGCGAAAGCGCAGTCAGCGACTTGCCGCAGCCGGACTCGCCTACGAGCGCGGTCCTGGAGCCCTCCGCGACGGAGAAGGAGACGTCCCTCACCGGGACGGACAGCTTCCCGTCGACCCTGAAGGCGATCCTGAGCCCCTTGACCTCCAGCAGCAACAGGCGCCCCCCGCAGACGACATGGAGTCGCTCTTGAGATATGTCCTGGCGGAGTCAGTTGCGGAGTTCGCCATCTCCTTCGTTGCCTCCACGCCGGCGAACTTCACAAGGTCGGCGGACTCCAGGAACTCCCTAAGTCCGGACGTGGCGACACCGCCTGTGCCGGAGGCGGATATCTCCGCGAAGAACTCCTCCGTCGTCAGGTGCGGCGCCCTTATGCCATACTTGCGCTGGACGTAGCGCCTCACGACCATCGTCAGCTCGACGTAGAAGTCCTTGAACTTGCCGCGGTCCGGCAGGGCTCGCCTCACGAGCCTGTCCAGCTCCGCCCACGCGCGCTCGATAGGGCTCATGAAATGCTCCTTCACCCGGCGCAGCAGGTAGCGCACGAGGAACCACACGCCCGTGCCCACCAACGCAATCGCCAGCAAAATGACGGCGCACCATCCGACGAGCTTCCAGCTCAACGGCGGCAGGTCCTCCTTCGGGTCCACCTCCATCGGGCCCGTCACCGACTCGCGCGGTGCGGGGCTTGCGAACTTGACCGGCCCCGCGACAAACGACTTCCCGCCCCTCACCTCGACGGCGAACGGCGCGATGGAGTACGACTTGGCGCACGGCTCGGGCACAAAGCGCCAGCGGACGGTCTGGACGCTTCCGCCGTCGGATCCCTTCTCCGGCTCGTCAACGAAGTCCTCGGCCAGCGTAAAGCCCCTTGCCCTGCCGCGGAGGTCGGGCGGAATAGCCTCCATCCCCTTCGGGGACTTCAGGGTGAGCGTCACGAAAACGCTCTTCGCGGGGTCCACGGGCTCGGACGTCGCGTCGATGTCCACGGACGCCCCGCCCGGCGCGCCGAACGAAATCGCGGCGAAAAGAAGGATCGACGCCGTCATCCGCGCCTCCTCGCCCTGCGCTTGAAGAGGGCCCTTATGTCGTCTATGTACGGCCTGTCGGTCGCAAGCGAGAGGACGTCGATGCCGGACCGCCTGAAGAAGCCTGCGCGCTTCGCGGCCTCCTCCTCGGCCGCGGCGGCGAACGCCTTCCTCACCGACGCGCTGGAGGTGTCGGCCAGGACGATCTCGCCCGTCTCCGGGTCCTCGAGCTCGACGAGGCCTGCGTTGGGGAGCGCGGACTCCGCGGGGTCTGCCACCGTGACGCAGATCACGTCGTGGCGACGGGCGGTCGCCTTGACAAGCCGCTCGACTTCGTCCACGGATGCCGTCTGCGGGACCATGAAGTCGCTGACGAGGAACACGACCGCCTTGCGCTTCCTGACGCCGTTGAGGAACTTGAGCGCCCCGGCGACGTCGGTGCCGCCCTCGGCGCCCTCGCCGGCGGCGAGGACCTCGCGCGCAAGCCGCATCACGCTGTCGCGGCCCTTGCGCGGCGGGATGTACTTGACTATCCTGTCGGAAAAGAGCAGAAGGCCCACCTTGTCCTGGTTGCGTATGGCGGTGAGGGCGAGGAGCGCCGTCACCTCCGCCGCGAGCTCGGCCTTGGTGCGGCCGCGGCTCCCGTAGCCGAGCGAGCCGGAGACGTCGACCGCGAAAAGGATCGTGAGCTCGCGCTCCTCGCTGTAGCGCTTGATGTACGGCATCCCGGTCCTTGCCGTGACGTTCCAGTCGATGCTCCTCACGTCGTCGCCGACTTCGTAGGGCCGGACCTCGTCGAACTCCACGCCCTGGCCCTTGAAGGTTGAGTGGTAGTTTCCGCTCAGCTCGTCGTCGATGAGGTGGTTGGTCAGGACGCGTATCCTGCCGACCTTCTCCATCAGGGCCGCGATGTCGGTCCGTCCGCTCATATCGCCCTGCGCGCCTCCGCGAGGTCCGCGAACTCTCCGCCCGCGATCATCTGGACGACGAGGTTGCCGATCGCCGTGCCCTCTACCGGGCCCGCGACGACCTCGAGTCCGGTCGCCTCGGCGGTGAGGGAGTTGAGGTACTTGTCCTGACAGCCGCCGCCGACGATGTTCATCGAGGTGAACGTCCTGCCGACGAGCCCGGAGAGCGTCGCCACCGCCTTGGCGTAGCACGCCGCGAGCGACTTGTAGACGCACTGCACGAGGTCGCCTATGGTCTTCGGGGGTTCGCCGGCAGCGGAGCAGGCAGCGACGACCTCGGCGATCATCGACGCCGGGTTCATGAAGCGCTGGTCGTTGACGTCCACGAGGACGCCGTAGGAACTCGCGCTGGCCGCCTCGGAGAGGTCCTGGAAGGAATACTGCCTGCCGCGCTCGTAGTCCGCGATCCCGGCGAGCGCCGCGTCCGTCGCGTCGGACGCCCTGCCCTCCACGTAGTTGACGCCGTTCAGCTCGCGGCGGATGGACTGCACCATCCAGAGGCCCATGATGTTCTTGAGGTAGCGGTAGCGGCCCCATGCGCCGCCCTCGTTCGTGAAGTTCGCCGCACAGCTCTCCGGCGTAGTGATGGGGGCGGGGTTCTCGACGCCGAGGAGCGACCACGTCCCGCTGGAGAGGTACACGGCCTTGTCGTCGCGCGCGGGGACGGCCAGGTAGGCGCTGCCGGTGTCGTGCATCGCGGGAAGGACGACCTTCACGCCCTTGTACGTGCCGACCGTCGCGCCGGGCATCTCGAGCTTGCCGAATATCCGCTTCGGCAGGCCGAGCCTCTCGATGAGGTCGTAGTCCCAGTCCTTCGCCGCGGCGTCGAGGAGGGACGTCGTCGAGGAGTCGGTGTACTCGTGGACGATGTTCCCGGTGAGCGCGTAGTTGAGGTACTCGGGGATCATCAGCAGCGACTCGGCGCGCTCCAGCTGCTCGGGATGCTCCTTCTTCAGCGCCCAGAGCTGGTAGATGGTGTTGAAGCTCGTCTTCTGGATGCCGCACCTGGCGTAGAGGTCCTGGAAGGAGATGGCGGACGCCTCGATCTCCTCTGCAGCGCCCGCTGTGCGCGTGTCGCGGTAGGCGACCGCGTCGGAGCAGAGCCTGCCGTCCTTGTCGAGCAGCACGAAGTCGACGCCCCACGTGTCGATGCCCACGGACTCCAGCGGCCCCTTCTCGAGCGCCGCGTCTATGCCGCGCTTGACGGACTCCACGAGCCCTTCGATGTCCCAGCAGTCGTGCCCGTCCTTGCGCACCTGGCGGTTCTCGAACCTGTAGACCTCCTCAAGGGAGATCTTGCCGTCCTTGACGGTTCCGATGATGTGGCGGCCGGAGCTCGCCCCGATGTCGATGGCTAGGTATTTCTTCATAGGTCACATTATACCACAACAAAACATTGCTGTCTATGCTATTGTGGAATTATGGAATTATGGAATTGTGGAAACAGCCATTATCCATTCCGGAATTGAAAGCGACTCAACAACTTTACACTTTACATTTTACACTTGAGCCAATTGCAAAACCTAGTTGAGAGGGATCTTTGTCCATTTGGCAACATTTCCTCACACGCAACAATGGACAATCCCGCATTCCCACAATTACATAATTCCACAATTACATTCCTCGAGGAGAACCGCCGCGTGGGCGACGATTCCGGCGCCGGCGCCCACCGCGTCCATGCCCTCGTTCGTCTTGCCCTTCACGGACACGCGCGACGCGTCGACGCGGAGAAGCGCCGCGAGACGTCCGCGGATGGCGTCCACGTGCGGCCGCAGGCGCGGCCTTTCGCATATCACCGTGGCGTCCAGGTTCCCGACGCGGAACCCGCGGCGAGCAAGTTCGTCCACGGTCTGCGAGAGGAGGCGCGCGGAGTCCGCGCCCCTCCACCGCTCGTCGGAGTCCGGGAAGTGCGAGCCGATGTCGCCGAGCGCGGCGGCGCCGAAGAGCGCGTCGATCACCGCGTGGATCAGCACGTCGCCGTCGGAGTGGGCCTTCAGTCCGTCGCATCCGGGTATGGCCACGCCGCCGAGGACCAGCGGCTTGCCGGCCTCGAACACGTGCGAGTCATATCCGAACCCCACCCTCATCGGTCACTCTGCGCGACTGGCAGCCCGACGGCCTTCAGCGTGGCCGCTATCCTGGCGAGGTTCTCGGCGGTCGTCTCGCACAGCGGAAGGCGGAACTCGCGCTCGGCGAGGCCCATGAGCCAGAGCGCCTCCTTGACCATGACTGGGTTCACGTCGATGAAGAGGTCGTGGAACAGCGGGTAGAACCGCTCGTGGACGGCCCTGGCGGACACGAAGTCCCCGGCGAGGGCAAGGCGCACCATGTCGCCCATCTCGCGGGGGATCACGTTCGAGGCGACGGAGATGACGCCCTTTGCGCCGACGGACATCATCGGCAGAGCGAGCGAGTCATCGCCGGAGAGGACAGTGAAGTCCGGCCGCAGGCTGCGGATCGCGGAGACCCTCTCCACGGAGCCGGCGGCCTCCTTGATCGCGACGACGTTCGGATGGTCCGCAAGCTTCGCGACCACCGGGACGGGAATCTCCCGCCCCGTGCGGCCAGGCACGTTGTACAGGACAACGGGCAGGCCGAGGTCCGCCACCGTCATGAAGTGGCGGTAGAGGCCCTCGGCGTTCGGCTTGTTGTAGTAGGGGGTTACCTGCAGGCACGCGTCCGCGCCGGACTTGAGCGCGGCCTTGGTCAGCGACACCGCCTCGGAGGTGGAGTTCGCGCCGGTGCCGGCCACAATCTTCACCTTCCCGGCGGCGTACTCGATCGTACGCTCTATCACCTCCTGGTGCTCGGCGTGGTCGAGCGTCGGCGACTCGCCGCTGGTGCCGACGGCGCAGATCCCCTCCACGCCGCCGTCGACCTGGCGCTCTACCAGCGCCCTGAGCCGCCCGTAGTCAACCGCGCCGCCGCGCTGGAACGGCGTGACCAAGGCCGTAATCGTGCCTGAAAGCTCCATCTTGCCCCTCCTGTCCGCCCCTCGCGGGACGCCGTCAGCCGTTCCTCTTCTCGAAGTCCTTCATGAAGGCGACCAGCGCCTCCACCCCCGCCACCGGGAACGCGTTGTAGATCGACGCGCGCAGGCCGCCCACGGAGCGGTGCCCCTTCAGCGAGCTCATGCCGAGCGCCTTCGCCTCGTCGAGGAACTTCTTCTCGAGCGCCTCGTCGCCGCCCTTGATGCGCCACGTCACGTTCATGTTGGAGCGGAACTCCTTCACGGCAGTCGGCGTCCAGAACTCGCTGGAGTCGATCGTGTCGTAGATCATCTTCGCCTTCTCGGCGTTCTGCCTGAAGAGGTTCTCCTTGCCCATGCGCTTCACCCACTTCATCGTCTCGCCGAAGACGTAGATGCCCCAGGTGGGCGGCGTGTTGTAGAGCGAGTTCTCGTTCGTGTAGGTGCGGTACTGGAGCATCGTCGGCAGGGTGTCCGGGCCCTTCTCCGCGAAGTCCCTGCGGATCGCGACGACCGCCATGCCGCTGGGGCCGAGGTTCTTCTGCGCACCGGCGTAGAACATCGAGAACCTGGAGTAGTCGCGCTCGCAACTGAGGATGTCGGAGCTCATGTCGCCGATGAGCGGAGCCGCGGTCTCGGGGATCGCCTTCATCTCCGCGCCGGAAATCGTCTCGTTGGTGCAGATGTGCGCATACGCCGCGCCCTCGGTCCACGCGAACTCCGTCGGCTGGCGCGTCGGGATGTCCTTCTGGGTGTCCGCCGCGACGTTCACCGTCGCGCCGCGCAGCGCCGCGACTTTCTTGGCCTCCTTGAGGGCCTTGTTGCCCCAGGTGCCGCTGTTGGAGTAGTCCGCCGTCGCCCCGGCCCCGAGGAAGTTCATCGGGATCATCGCGAACTGCATGGACGCGCCGCCCTGCACGAACACGACCGACCAGTCGTCGCCGAGCCCGCAGAGCTCCTTGAACGTCGCGATCGCCTCCTGGTGGATCGCGTCGTAGTCCTTGCCGCGGTGGGACATCTCCATGACGGACATCCCGGTGCCCTTGTAGTCAACGAGGTCCTGCTGGACCTGCTGCAGTACTTCCAGCGGCAGGGTCGCGGGACCCGCCGAGAAGTTGTATGCTCTTGCCATCTTGTCTTTGCCTTTCTTTTTTCTCGTTAGAGTTTATCCAATCTCGTTCCGCTAGAGTTTATCAGTGCGGACAAGATGGCTAATATTATACTCCTTTCCGCCGAAATTCGCAAGACCCGGGCATGCAGCATCGCCGCCCATCTTCTCTTCGTAGGTGCAACCGGCCAGGAGCGCCTTGAGGTATCCGTTGGCGAAGAGGCGGCCAAGGGTGAAGTAGCCGGGCGTGCCCTCCGGCGTGAGGATACGGTCGTAAGCCATCTCGGGCACGTGGTCACCGCGCACAGGCACGTCCAGCCCGATTTCGCGGTAGGTGCGCATGAGCGCGAACTGGTCGACATCGCCCTGGTCGTGGAAAAGCTCCGTGAAGTCGGTCTTATCGCCTTCGACGTCGCGTATGTGGATGAAGGCGATGCGCTTCCCGAAGTGCCGTGCCGCGTCTGCGAGTGTTTTGACAGGATGAAAGGACTTCAGACTTCGGACTTCGGACTTCGAGCTACAATCGACGTGTGTGAACATTAATTTGAAGTTCGCCTGGCAGAACGTTACGGCGTTGGACGGCGACGGGTAGATGGCATACGCGCGGTCGTATGCATCGATGGACCCAAAGATGCGCGCGTAGCCGCCGAGGGAATCGAGGCACGGGTCGTCGGGGTGGAGCCCCATGCGTATCCCCATCTTCTCCGCCGTCGGCATCACGGCCTTGATGAAATACTCATAGTTCGCCCACACCTGCTCATGGTTGAGGATGAGGACCTCGGACTTCAGACTTCGGACTTCAGTACTGGATGTCTGATGTCCGATGTCGGAAGTCCTTTCCTTTTCGGTTTCCTTCAGAGAGAAATACGTCGCCTTTGCTCCGCCGCGGCCTTCGCGCACGCCGGTGCGCGACCAGCCCTTCCCGACCATGAAGTTGTAGCACAGAAGCTTTATCCCCAGTCGCCCCATCGACTCCAGCAGCTCGCGGTAGTGCGCCAGCGCATCTTCCCGCAATACTGATGTTTCTGTTTTGATAGGATTGCCAGTATTATTTAGCCGTGTAGAACATGTAGAACGTGTAGAAGTTGCATTTGTAATTTGTGAACAATTGTGATAATTGTCATTTGTGAACAATCCATCTTTGTGTTTTTTGTGGCTAAAATCTTCGCCAACGCCATACTCCTTGATCGGTGTCATGTCGAACGGGTCGCCCTCGAGCCCCACGACCGTGAGCCCGGCGGACTTGAGGCGCCCGACGATGGCCGCGAGCGTCTCGTACCGCCACGGATCATTGAGACCCGTCAGCTCGGGATTCACCTTCACTATGACGTCCGTTATCCCCATCTGGGGGCAGAGCTCCCAGAGAGGATGCGGCGTCGGCGGAACAAATTCAACCAGTTTCATTTTATCCCCTCTCACCGTTCCGCGTCCGTCGCGAATTCAGCGCGCTTCTTCGTGTAGTAGTCCCAGAAGGCGCGTTCCTGCTCGTTCCACGCGGCGCCCTCCTCGTAGTCGCCGCAGAACGGAACGCAGAGATCGACCCAGCACGCGAGCACGCGCTTTTCCGCGTCGGTGATCCCCTTGGCGTGGCCCTTGTCGAGACGTTCCGTGAAAAGGCGGCTCGTGCGCGAGCCGTACATGAGCGGCGGGATCAGCGTCGGCTCGGACGCCGAACTGACCCAGTTCACGTACCCGTTCTTCGCGTAGGGATCGGCCACCCAGCGTCCGTTCGGGTCGCGCATGTTGCCGTTGAGGAACTTTGGCTCCAGCTGATGCGGTATGGCGAGATGGTTGAATGGCGGCGAAACGCGCCGCGCCTGCGTGAGCGACAGGTACGCGCGCGACCAGTCGCGGCACGAAAGCTGGTCGCGCACCGGCTTGCCCGTGAGATCGGGGATCCCCCCGTTGCTGTGCGGGCTGTGGCAGCGGACGCACCGGCGCTCGAGGATCGGCTGGACGTCCTTCGCGAAGCTGAACCCGCGCTTCGGGAGCTTCACCTCCGCGACCGCGTCCAGCGCGGCGGCCTTCGCGGCCTTGAAGTCCGGCGCGGTGTTCGCCGACTCATGGCATCCCACGCAGCTCGCCGCCGCGCCGTCCTGCGCGATCCAGTCCGTCTCAAGCTCGTCCGCAGCAGCCACTGACGAAGCCGCAGGCGACGCGGCACTCGCGCAGACAAACACCGCCACCGCAACCATCGCTTTGGACATTGTCGTTTTCATTGCCCGATTCCTCATTTCCGCCTGAGAAGTTCCAGCATCTTGCGGTCGATCTTGCGGCCGTCGATCTCGATGTATTCGGCGTCGGGACGGCCGGAATCGACGAAGCCGAACGGTCCGTCGTAGTCCCAAATCGCCCAACCGTAGCCACGCTTGCGCCATTCCCTGAAACCTTCCTCCATCCACTTGAGGCACGACTCGTGGTCCATCTTCGCGTAGCACCCGAACTCGCCGATCATCACGGGGTAGCCTTTCGGAATGCAGTCCTGCTTCGCGAGCATCTTCGCCCTTCGCGAGCATCTTCGCCTGCCCGTCCACCACCCACTGCATCGCCTTGTCGTCCGCGTTCTTCGGCCAGCGCGGCTTTACCTTCGGGTGCCCGCCGTACCAGACGCCGTAGTGGCTGAATGCACCCGGCGCATAACCCCGGAACGACTGGCCCGTGAGCGGCACGTTGAAGAAATACGGCACGGGCACGGTCGCCGTTCGGTTGCCGTCAAGGATAATGAACCGGCCAGGATCAACCTTGTGGATCGCGTCCACCGTCTCGCCGAATACGTGGATGAAGTCTTTCTCTGAGAATGAGGGCTCATTCACGAGATTGAAGCTCAGTTCGCTGTTTGGGATGCCCTTGTAGCGGCGGGCGAACTCGCGCCAGATGCGTTTGAACGCCTCAAGCGCGACGGGATCTTTGAGGATGCGATTGTTGTTATTCGGGTCGGCGGGATAGGCCACCTTCCCCGGCGCGCGGTAGAGGCAGAGGTTGACGTGGATTCCGTACTTGCGTCCGTACTCGACCGCCGCATCGACCTTTTCAAGGCCGTCCTCGAGCCAATGCTCCCAGTCGTACGCCGAAACGAAGAAGCGGTAGTCGATCGGCAGGCGTGCAAAGTTGAGGCCGCACTTCTTGAAGAGCGCGAACTCCGATTCGAAGTAGCGTCCGTACGCGCAGTCGTCGGTCTTGTTCCACGGCGAGTAGAACATCGAGACGGCGTTCACGCCGCGCCACGAGCCGATGGCCGGCACGATGGGCGGCGTGTCGCCCTCCGCGAGGCGGCGTTTCAACACGCGCGCCGCCTTGCCGCCCTCCGCCACGGCGAACTGCGTGGGACGCGTGAGCGTGAGATAGTCGGCGCGGATGCGGTCGGGAGAGAGCGCCGCCTTCGAAAGGCGCATCTCGTCGAGATAGCCGCAGAAGTACTCCTCGTTCGCCACGCGCTCATAGACGAGCGCCTCGGCAAAGTGTCCGATGGCGAGCGGACGCCCCGTCACCGTCGGCGCATACGCCACGCCCTTCGCGGACGCGACGCGCCTTCCGTTGAAGTAGATGGCGCTCTCGCCAGCCTCAGCATCAAATGTCACCGTCACGTGCGCCCAGCCGTCGCGGAAAGAGTATTGATCGGTTCCGCCGTGCTTGTTGGCATCATGCCAGAAGTTCGCTACCCCGCGTCCGCACGACCAGACGCGCTCGCCGCCCGCGATGGCGACCTCGAAACCCTTGTCATCGCCGAAGTCCGCCTTGTTGCTGACGATGCGGGCATGGTGCTTTTCCGTCTTGGTGTCAGGATCGATCGTGCTGTTGACCATGAACGAAACCGTCAGCTTTCCCGTCTTCTCGTACGCGGTCCAGCGCGGATCGTTCGGTACGTTCAGGTACGTACCCCACGTCGTGGTCTTGGCAGCGGCGTAGTAGCCCTTGCCAACGAACGCATCGGCGTGGATGAAAAGGCGCGTATCCTTGCCCCGCACCTCGGCGGCAAGGCCGTTCTTGGAGTCAATTGTCACGCCCTTCATGAACTTCGAGAAGTGCCACACGGCAAGATAGTCGTCGCTCCAAACGAAGGTTGAAGGTTGAAAAGTTGAAGGTTGAAAAGTTTTTGAGGCCCCCCACTTGGCAGTGATCGTTGTCGCCTTCGTCAGCTCGGGTACGCGTACCCACACATAGGAATCGTCTTCCGGGTTCCACGTGTCGATCTCGTACGCGAGCGGCTTGCCGTCCGCGCCAAAGAACGCAAGATCGCTCCCGTCCACCGTAGCATCCTTGTAGTCAAATCCCGTAAGCCCATCGGGGATCTTCACGAGCGCAGGAAAGTCCTTCAGTGTCTCCACGCCTTCGTAGCCGGAGAACGTCAATCTGCACGACTGCGCTTTCGCACCACACATCATCGAAGCGGAAAGCACAAGCGTCAAAAGAGCTTTGTGTTTATTCTTCATTTTATCTCCTTCAATGGTGGACCGGAGTGGATTGCGACATTCACGAAACTTCAAAAGCCTTGACCGCCGACGCGGGAAGTTGCGCTCGGCACGGACGGCACGAACGGGACACTTGACGGGTCTTTCCAGAGGTCGGCGAGGGGGAGTCCCTGCTCGCGCGCCATTTCGACGGCACCCCTGGCGTAGAAATAGGCGCCCGCGTCGCGGACGTGCGCGGCATCCCGTTTGCCTTTGGGATAGTTTGCGTATTCGCCAGGCTTGACGTACATGTAGAGCGCCTTCGCCTTTTCAAGCCCCATCTTCGGAAGCTTCTCCTCGGCATAGCGGTTGAGGTCGAGGAGCGGCACGCCGAGTTCGGCGGCTGTCTCGCGCATCGCCGCGACATACGGCCCCAGCCCCGTCGCGCCGCCGTCCACTGACATCATGCCGTCCTTCTCGCGGAACCCGGACGAATGCGCAATCGACGTCGCGAAGGCGATGTTCGCGCCCTTCGCCCGCGCATCGGCTGCGAAGCCCCTGAGGAACGCCTTGTACTCGTCAACCGTGGAATAGTCGTTCTTCGGCGGCTTGTTGCGACGCTTGTTCATGTCGTTGTGTCCGAACGAGACGATCACCCAGTCGCCGGGCTTGAGCGCGGACGCGATGCACTTCTCCCAGCGCCCCGACTCGCGAAAGCGCCGCGCGCTCCAGCCGCTCCGGGCGAAGTTGTGGAGATTTTCCGGCTTCTTCATGAACGACTTCAGGGACTGTCCCCAGCCATATTGCGGGAACCAGTTCGGTGCGTATTCCGTCATGATGGAATCGCCCGCCATGTAGAGCTGCGGCCCGGACGCGGCCTCGGCGTTCATAGACGTCACAGCCGAAACGAGGCTAATCGCCAATGCCAGGAAGACTCTTCTCATTTCCCATGCTCCTTGATTTTTGGTGGCATCGCAACTGTTCAACGCGTGATCTCCACAGCGCTACGCTCGGTGATGACGCACGGCGAATCATAGACGGGCACGTCGACGAAGACGACGCCGGCAGGGACGACGATCTGGTTGCTCTTCGGGAACGCATACACGCGCCCCGTGAGAAGGTCAATCCAGACTGGATCAGCAAAAGGCTTTCCGCCGGGATACTTGAACACTGCGGGGCGGGTCTCAAACGAGTCGCCAGGGCGCGCATACTTCGGTTTCAGCGATTTGGTCTCGTCCGCATGTGTCCAGAACACGAGAACCCGCCGCCCGTCGTCCTTCTTGTACTCGTAGGTGGAGAGGGTCGTGTCCCGCGTGCCGAAGCGGGAATCCTTCACGCGCTCCAGCGTGTCGTCAAAGACGCTGACCACGTTCTGCACGGCGTAGTACGCGCGCTTGACGGCGATGACTTCCTTGTTCCAGTTGATGCGCAGAAGGCCCTTCAGGTTGATTTCCCGTCCCCTGTGGTTGAAGTCGCAGATCGTGAACACGCTCGACTCCACGTCGTGTCCGAGGTCGCCGAGCATCCGGCGCATGTCCCATTTCGCCTGCGAGTATTCGCTCCACGGGATGCCGCTCAGCGCGAATTTCGTGGCCATCTCGCTCGGGCAGCCGTTCTCGCCCTGGCGCATCTTCGCCTTCGGGTTGTATTTCGCGAGGACCGCCTTTTGCTTCTCAACGTTCTCGTACGACGATTCCGGCGCGGGCGCATAGCCGTGGTAGATGAACCAGTCGAACATTTTCACGTCGTCGCCCATTTCCTTGAGGCACTTCTCGAAGTACTCTGGGTTGTTGTGCGCGAGCGAAAGCCCGGCAATGCGCGCGTCGGGGATGTTGCGCTTGATGATCTTCGCCGTGCGGATGTTGAACGCGACGATCTGCTTGATCGTCTTGTTGCCGCCAATGTCCGGCTCGTTCCACATCGCCCAGTCACGCACGCGCCCCTTGAAATGCTTCGTCATCGCATCCACCCATGCGTCCCACGCGGCAATCCCCTCGTCGCTCGTCGGGAATCCGCCCGCGAGGTCCCATCCGCCGCCGCCCTTGTACACGGGATTGCCGTATCCGGTCTCGAGGAGGACGTTGATGCCCTGCGAACAGGCGTAGTCGATGATCTTGTCGAGCCAGGCGAAGTCGTACTTCCCCTTCTCCTTCTCGCACTTCGCCCACCCGGCCTGAAGACGGATCGTCTTGATGCCGAGCGGCGCGAGAAACGCCTTGTACTCGTCGAACACCGCGAAGTCGCGGTCGAGCGTCTCGCAGCCGAGCGTCCAGTTGGAACCGTGAATCTCGCCAACGCTGCGTGGACGCAGCGTCCCGATGCGCTCCATGTCCACCTTCAGCGGCGTTCTCACCCTGCCTGGCGAAACGTCGAGCTTCACCTCGTATGCCGCAGCCGCCCCGTACACTGCGAGCACCGCGCCAACGATCATTCTTGCAGTTATGCGTCTCATTGTGCGATTCCTCATTTCTGCCTGAGAAGTTCCAGCATCTTGCGGTCGACCTTGCGGCCCATGACCTCGATGTACTCGGCGTCGGGACGGCCGGAATCGACGAAGCCGAACGGGCCGTCGTAGTCCCAGATCGCCCAGCCGTATCCGCGCGAGCGCCACTTCGCCATGTTGCTCTCCATGAACTTCAACGCGGATTCGTGGGACACGCCGCAGGCAACGCAGCCGAACTCGCCGATCATCACGGGATAGTCCTTCGGAACGCAGTCCTGCAGAGAGAATTCCCACGCCTGCTTCTCCTGCACCCAGAGCATGTCCTTGTCGTCCGGCCCCTTCGGCCAGCGCGGCACGGGGCCGCTGGCCTGGCCGCGGAATCCGTAATGCGTGAACTGGTGCGGCTGGTAGCCCCGGAAGCACTGGCCAGTGAGCGGCACGTTGAAGAAATGCTTCACGGGGACCTTGCCTGTGTTTTTTCCGTCCAGCCAGACGAACCGACCGGGATCCACCTTGTGGATTTCCTCGACCGTTTCGCCGAACACCTTGATGAACTCCTTCTCGTTGAAGCCCACCGATTCGTTCACGAGGTTGAACGTCAGCTCCGAATTGGGGATGCCCTTGTAGCGGCGGGCGAACTCGCGCCAGATGCGCTTGAACGCCTCCTGCGCCTTGGGATTCTTCTTCAGCGTGATGACGACGTCCTGATAGTAGTAGCGGTAGCCGGGCGCGCGATAGAGGCAGAGCATGATGTGGACGTGATGTTTGCGCCCGTACTCTATGGCGTTGTCGACCTTTTCGAGGCCATCTTCCAGCCAATGTTCCCAGTCGTCCCCCGACAGGAAGAACCGGTAGTCGATGGGAAGGCGCGCGAAGTTGAGTCCGCATTTCTCAAGAAGCTCAATTTCCACCTCCTCGATGTAGCGTCCCGGCGCAATGGGGTCGGACACATTCCACGGCGGAAGGAGCATGGAGATGATGTTCGCGCCGCGCCACGTGCCGAAGGCAGGGACTTCCGGCGGCGTATCTCCGTCGGCGAGGCGGCGCGTCAGGATTCTCTGCGTCTTGCCGCCCTCTGCCACGGCGAACTGCGTGGGGCGCGTGAGCGTGAGATAGTCGGCGCGGATACGGTCCGGCGAAAGCGCGGCCTTTGAGAGACGCACCTCGTCGATGTAGCCGCAGAAGAAACACTCGTGGCCCTGCGGTTCAAGACGGACGGCGTCGCCGTAGTGCCCGATCGCGAGCGGCCAGTCTGAGACCGTCGGCGCGAACACGGCCCCGCGCTTCGTGCTTCCGAGGCGGCCGTTGTAGTAGATTGACGCCTCCTGCGCCTCGCCGTCGTAGACAACCGTCACGTACGCCCAGCCGTCATGGAAGGAATAAAGATCGCTGTCCACGTTGCCCTTTGTGCAGAACACGAAGTTCGTCTTTCCCTGTCCGCACGCATAGACGTCTTCGCCCCCGCGCACCACCACGTCAATTCCCTTTGGATGGCCCTTGAACGGCTTGGAGGAGATGACGCGTGCATATCGGTCGCCGCCGTCCTTTTCTGGGATTGCGCTGTTCAGGAGGAACGAGACGGTGAGCTTGCCGGTCTTGCCGTAGGCGGTCCAGCGGTCGTCCTTCGCCACCTGCAAGTACGGGCCGGACGTCGTCGTCTGCGACGAGGAAAAGTAAGATTTTCCCACAAGCCCGTCGGCGTGGATGAACTTCCGCATGTCCTTGCCGCGCAACTCGGCGGCGAGGCCGTGCTTGGAATCCTTCGTGACCCCTTTCTTGAACTTCGAGAAGTGCCACACGGCGAGATAGTCGTCGCTCCAAACGAAGGTTGAAGGTTGAAAAGTTTTTGAGGAGCTCCACCTCGCAGTGATCGTCGTCGTCTTAGTCAGTTCCGGCACGCGCACCCAAACGTAGGAATCGCCGTCCGGGTTCCAAGTGTCGATCTCATGCGCAAGGCGTTTGCCGTCCGCACCGAAGAACGCGATGTCGCTGCCGTTTGCGGTCGAATCTCTGTAGTCGAATCCCGTAAGCCCGTCGGGGATCCTGACGAGCGCGGGGAAGTCCTTCAGCGTCTCCTTGCCTTCGTAGCCGGAGAACATCAGACGGCATTCATTCCACGCCAGTGCCGGAAAAGCTGCGGAAATCGCAGCAGCCAACAGCGCATAATGTATCAATCTCATTTTTCTCTCCTTTGTATTATTATGTCACGGCTCACTTTGTCCACGGGAAGAGCGTGATGCGCAGTTGCGTGAAGGCGATTGGCATCAGCTCGATCGTTTCGACGTCGCCCTGCACAAGCGTCGCGGGAACGGGACTTGGCGGCGGGTCTTCGGCGCGCGCCGGCGCATCCACCCGCATCGCTCCCCATCCGGAATGGCCTGTATGCATGGCCTTGACTGCAAGACGGCGCTCCATTCCCTCGCCCTTCTCATGGAACTGCGGTTCGCCGTCCGCGCCAACCGCCGCCCAGCCTGCGCCGGCCACCGCCAGCGCAAAGCCCAACAGTGTCTTTTTCATTTCGCCTCCTTTGTTGTCCAGGTCCCTCAACGACTAGAATACCACATTCACGCGTCCCCCGCAAGCGAAATCTTCGCGCCCTCGACGTCGGTTGCCGTCGTAGATCGCCACCGGGGCGAAGACGTAGTTCTTCGTGGTCCAGTTGTCCGCGACGAACTCGAAGCCCACGCCGCACTGCGGGTAGTCGCGGTCCGCTGTCCACGTGAGCGTGCGGTTCGCGCCGGACACCTTCACCGACTTCACCTCCACGCGGTTTGTCTCGTTCATGCCGTCGTACTGACAAACAAACGCGCTCTGCGCCGCCGCCGTCAACACACCCGCCAGCGCCATCGCGCCGCACGCCGTCATTCTCTTTTCAAACATAGCTTTCCACCTTCGTATTTTCCTTTTGCAAGATTATACCATAAATGACGCGAATGCGCTTCGCCAAAGTCGCCTTGACGCTATGGCGCGCTGGAGAAAGCCATCGGCAGGATCATGGGCGGAGAGACCCCGTCGCCCGCGTCGGATACGAGCAGCACGCTCAGCCTGCCGTCCGGAAGGCGCGGCCCAAGGCAGATGCCCTCGTAGTTGCCAAACGCCAAGACAGGGCCGCCGCACGACGCAAGCTTGACCTTCTTCGCGCTTGTCGCGACTCGCGAGCCCTTCACATGCGGAGCTTCCACGTGGTAGACGTCGAAGGAAAGGCGTGCCGTGGCCGCAGCCCTCAGGCGATTCTTCCCGCCGAAGCTCAGTTCGCGCTCCAGCACAAGCAGCGAACCATCCGGCAGCGCACACAATCCCGAAACGCCGCGGCGTCCCCTGCCTCGATAGTCGAATGGCTGGCTCCAGGCGTCGGTCGTGTATGGGCACTCGCCCGCAAGCGCGAAATCCCCCTTCGCCTCCGGGCGCGTGTACTTCAAGAGCCGCACCGTGGTGCCGCCGGACGGAGACGAGCGCGGCCCGTCGCAAGCAAGGGCCTCCTCCGTGCAGGTCCACAACGTCCTGCCGTCCGGGCTCAGCGTCAGCGATTCTATGCCCAGGTTCGGGCGGGGCTTGCGCAGCTCCCTGGGCAACGGCAACATGCGCACGGCGGAGCCGTCCGCGACTCGGTACTCCTTCACCGTGCAGCGGGACTCGTCCGCCGCCCACACGGTGCCGGCGGCGGCGTCGAACGCCACGGCCTCCAGGTCATGCGCCCCGGCGAGCGGAATGCGGCTGGCTGGCGGCGGGATGGAACAGGAAACGACCGAGAGGCCGTTGGCGGACAGCTCTATCGTCATCGGATAGAGTCCGACTTCGCCGGTGGACGCGTCGTCGGAGACGGCGTAGTACTTGTTGCCACCCGCCCAGGTGATGCCGCTCAGGCTGGCCGGCAGCACGGAACGGCGAAAAGGCGCGCCGACGGCAAGCGTGGGCCCGCCATGCCGTGCCCGCGCAATACCGTGCGCCGACTCGCGACTTGGCAGCACAGGCCGGCCCTCATTCCGCGCCTGCGCCGGAAACGCCGCAGAAAGCGCAACGGCGAGAAGTACATGACATGAAATCGTATGCATAAAATTGTTTCCCTTTGGATTCCTTCAGCACATACATTACTCCCGTCTCCCATGCCGTCCCGATGTCTGCACGGAAGGAACCGCGGAGAGGACGCCGACGGACGGGATCCTGTCCAGGACATCGGCGATACGCTCGCGCTTATCGCGCTCCGCGGCGGCTGGCGACGGGAAGAGCGAAGGCTCGGGGTCATCCGGCTCGAACACGATGTCCGTCACGCCAAAGCCGACAAGCCTCACGACGCGCCGCGCGCCCTGCGGCCATTCGCGGTCGAAGAGCTCCAGCGCCTTGTGGCGGAACGTTATGTCGTCGCGCGCGGGGAGTTCGAACCTCGCCTGGCGGGTGATCGTGTTGAACGCGCCATCGCGCAGCTTCAGTTTCGCCGTGCGCGCCCACCGCGTCTCGCGCCGGAAGCGCCGCGCCACCTCGCCGACAAGCTCGACAAGCGAGGACCGGACCTCCTCGCGGTCCGTGGCGTCCACGGGGAACGTCAGTTCGCGCGACACGCTCTTCTCCGCCGCCCCTTCCCAGTCCACCGGCGAGTCGTCCCTCCCGAACGACTCGTCAATCAGCTGCTTCGCCGCCGCGACGCCGATGATCCGCGAAAGGAACCTCGGATCGGCCCTCTGTATGTCGCCGCACGTGCGGAATCCGTATTTGTTCAGGATTTCGCCAGTCTTCTTCCCGACGCCCCACAGCGTCTTCACGGGCTTCAGCGCCAGCCAGCGGGCGATTCCCTCGGGGTCGAACGGCGTCTCGAAGAGTCCGTCGGGCTTCGCCTCCTCGCTGGCGATCTTTGCGAGGAGCCTGTTTGGCGCAAGGCCGACGGAACAGGTGAGCGAACAGACTTCGCGGATCTCGCGCCTCAGGCTCTCGCCGAGCGCACGGGCCGTCCCGAAGAGATGCACGGTTCCCGTCACGTCGAGAAACGCCTCGTCCACCGAGACGCCCTCAACAAACGGGGAGTAGTGCTCGAACACCTCGAACGCCTTGTCCGACGCCTCCTGGTACGCCTTCATCCTCGGCTTGACGAATATCCCGTGCGGACACAGCGCGTACGCCGTGCGCGACGGCATCGCAGAGTGGACTCCGAACTTCCTGGCCTCGTAGGAGCACGTCGACACGACGCCGCGCTCGTGCGGCCCCGCGCCGACGATAACCGGCTTCCCGCGCAGCTCTGGGTTGTCGCGCTGCTCGACCGATGCGAAGAACGCATCCATGTCAACGTGAAGGACCGTCATCGGCGCAGCCGCCATTCGCCACAGGTCATTTCACGTCGCCAAACACGTAAAGCCTTATCGAATCAGCCGCGAGCGGACCCGTGGTGCCTTCCCCGGCGGGCGCGAAGACGCCCTTCGGCCTGCCGAGACCGGTGATGAAGACGGAGACGGGCTTGTTCGTGATGTTCCACACGCACACGGCGCTCGTGCCGTCATCGGCGATGAAGCGCTTGGCGACTACTCTGTTCCGACATGTGATCCCTTCGTCGTCCACGAACCTGCCGCGCAGGAGGTACTTCGCGTGCGTGCGCTGGAAGTCGCCCACGGCCTTCATGTACGCGCTCGCGACGGCCGGCGGCTCGGCGTGCATCGCCTGAAGAGAAGGCAGGTTCCGAGCGCGTACGTGCGGTCGGGCATGTAGCGGATCTCGATCTCGTGCCGCAGGCCGAACACGGCGGCGTAGTTCACGAAGGAGCGGAGCGTCATCGGCGTGGGGTTGCGCGTGGTGGTGACGAGTTCCGGGAACGTGTAGCGGAAGAGCTCGGGGAACGGCTCGGCATTCGCGCGCGACGTGGCGCGGCTCGCCTTCAGCGCATTAACGTCGCTCATGAACGAGCCGGGCTGGCACGCGTGGAACATGCCGACGGTGTCGAGAAGCCCGTCGTGGAGACCCTCGGTGAAGACGGCGAAGTCCTTGTCGGTCGCGTGCATTTCGTCCGCGATGCGGCGGACGAATCCGGGACGATCCTCGCAGTGGCTGGTCCACGGGACGGGATGTCCGTGCCCTTTGCCCCAGCACTCGAACGGCGTCGTCACGCCCAGCTGGTCGTAGAGGATCGCGTCCGCGCCGAAGCTCCGCGCCTGCCGGGCGAGCGCGAGCATCCGGTCGTGCCACGGCGCGGCGTGCAGGCAACCGAGGGCGAACTGGTAGACGGGGATGTCCTTGTACTTGTGGTACGTCTGGATGTACGGCGAACCGTCGCGCTTGCGAATGGCGATCTTCTCGCCGTGTTCGCCCCAGAACTTCGTCGCGCCGATCTGCTGGAGCTGTCCGTTCGCGTAGATGCACACGCGGATGCCGCGCCGGTGCGCCTCGGCGATGCCGGCCTTGAGCGCCGGCGCGCCGCCCATCTTCGGGTCGGCGTCGTAGTCGGGATAGAGGTGGTCGTGTCCGCCCACGGTCCAGCCGAAGAGCCCGATGGAGTTGAGTCCGTTGCGCTCCGCGACGTCGCAGAGCTTCGGGATGTCGGTGTAGGGCCACATCAGCTCCTCGTTCTGCTGCTTCATGATGACGAGCAGCCAGCCCGTGAGGTCGCGCGTCCAGTCCGGCGCGGCGGACCTCACCGCCTTGTGCGCGGAGTCGAACCAGGCGCGGTAGCGCTTCGCCGCAGCGTGCCAGTCGCCGTCGACCTTCTCGAACACCGTCTCGGGGAGCGCCCACTTGTCGCCCGCGCGGATGGACACCGGATGGCGGAAGCGCACGTCGGTTTTCTTCGCGCGGTTATACCACCTGACGCCGATGCGCTTGAAGCGCTCCTGGGCGTCATGCACGGCCGCGTACCATGTGCCGTTTCCCGTGTCGATCGCGATCCACGGCATCGAGAGGTGGCGCGAGGGATAGGGGCTTGTCTCGAGGTACATGATCTCGTTGGACTTCTTCTCCCACGGTTCGAGCTTCTTCTGGTCGGTCGGGAAGTAGTTGAGGCGGCGTCCGAACCCGGCGGGGATGTAGATGTGCGCCTTGGCGGGGTCGAGGGCGACCGCGTCGAGCTTCGGCCCGTTGAACATCGTCACGCGCACGCGCTTGTCGTTGTTCTCCACGACGCCCGAATAGGCTTTCCCGGACGGCGTGTCGCACACGTTCACGACCACCTTCATGTCAAGCGTCCTACCGTCGCACGTGAGCGGGCCATACACGAGCCTGTCGCCCTCCCTGCGGCACTTCTGCTTCACGCTCTCCACCACAAGCGGCGCCTTCTCGCCATCGACCTCGACCTCCATGTTCCAGAATACCTTTTCCGGGGCATAGACAATCTTCACATTGTCGAACTCCGCGTTCTTGATGTCCTTGAACACCTCCTGCGCCGTCTTTTTCGCGCCTTCGTCGATCTCGAAGACGACGTCGCTGAAGCGCCAGTCGCGGACGTTGTTCCGCTCGTGGAAGCTGACGCGCGGCAGGTTCGGCGACTTGAAGCGGCAGTGCGAGAAGGAGATGTTCCTGATGTAGTCAACACGCTGGTTGCCGCCGATGGAGATTTCGAAAGGCGTGCGGGAACCGAATACCGTCATGTTCGAGAAGTGGATGTTCTCCGCATAGAACGGCAGCCGTTCCGAAAGCGGGGGCGGGACGAGTCCGCGTCCGCGCGGCGGGTCCATGTACTCCCTCGGCGCGGGCGGCTCGGGCGGCAGCGTGAAGCCGACGCCGGCGCGGGAAATCGTGCTCACGATGTTGTTCACCGTGATGTCGCGCACGGGGCCGTCTCCCGTCCAGCCGATGCGGATCGCGAACGCGCCGTAGGAGTTGAGGATGCAGTTGTTCACGACCACGCGCTCGCAGGGACGCGGCTTCTTCATCTGTTCCTGGTGCGTGCGCAGGATGAGCGCGTCGTCCTGCGAATGGACGATGCAGTCGCTCACCGTCACGTCGCGGCAGCCGCCGAAGTGGAGTCCGTCGCCGTTGGGGAAGCGCCTGTCCGCCTCGATGCGCACGCCGCGCACGCCCACGCGTTCGCAGTCGAGGAACCACGTGCTCCACCCGGCGGGATGCAGGATCAGCACGTCGTCGAGGCGCACGTCGCTGCAGCCCACGAAGAACACGCAGCGTCCCGTGATGTTCGTGTGGCTGTTGCGGAACCAGCGGTAGCCGGTCCAGTTGTTATGATTCTCCTCGTGGTGGAACTTCTCCGCGTTGCCGTCGATCGTGCCCGCGCCGGTGATGGCGACGTTCGTCTGGCCGACTGCGTAGAACATCGCGCGGCGGTTGAAGCGCGGGGAACGCTCGGCGTTCCACACGGCGTTCGTCTCGAACACGGGGTACTTGAGCGGATCCTCTCCGCCGAGTAGCGTCGCGCCGCGTTCGACGTGCAGCTCGACGTTGCTCTTGAGGTTGAGGGTATAGGTCACGTACTTGCCGCCGGCGGGCACGATGACGCGTCCGCCGCCCTTCGCGGCGCAGTCGTCGATCGCCTTCTGTATGGCGGTGGTGTTGTCCGTCGCGCCGTCCGGCTTCGCGCCGTAGCGGGTCGCGTCATACTCCGCGGCCGTGGCGCACAATGCGGCAACCGCCGCCGTCAATGCTGCAACTGCACTCTTCATCCGGCTCTCCTTTCCACGTTCACTTTACCACCATCCGCGCCATGGGCGCACCGACTTCCAGCGACGTCACTTTCCGCCCTTTTTCTTCGGCGGCTCCGGCTTGAGGATCATGCACTGGGTTCGGACCTCGTGTCGGTTGACGAGGAAGAGGCTCCACGCCAGGCTGTTGTCCTCTGTCGTCTTCAGATGCGTAATCCGATGGGAACCGACGACGTCCAGCGCATGCTTCAGCGAACGGAGGTTGTTGTCTATCGTCGCCTTGTCCGCGAACAGCTCCACGTTGAATTCGTCCACGACGTCATTGTTCCCCTCGGTCCACGGAAGCCCCGTGCAAAGCGGGATGCACCAGAGAAGCTGGTAGGAGAAGTTCTGCGTGACGAACGACGCGAGCGGCACCTCGCCGTCGTTCACCGGGATGTTCGACTTCCACCGGGCTATCTCCGAATACGAGCTGCAGCCCGTGAACGAAAGGACGACGGCGGCAAAGGACAGCGCCGCGAGGGTTTTTCCGATGATTCTCATTTCCTGCCTCCTTATTTTGCCTTCGCCTTGCGCGGCACGAGGACCGCGGACACGCTCATGTGAGACGAACCGAACAACGCCCCGATCACGCCCGAGTAGCTCGCCCCGGCGTACGTGCAGTCGGAGTCGCTGAAGTAGACCTCGGCGAGGTCGCAGTTGCGGCGTTCGGCGATCTTGTGCAGGGCGTTCTGGAGCTCCTGGTAGCCGACCTGGTCCTGGAAGAACGAGGTGCCGCCCCTGATCTCGCCCGACCCCGTATCCCAGCGAAGGTCGCCGGAGACGAGCGGAATCGTCCAGAACATGTAGTACCCCGACGTGGTTATCGCCACGGCCTGTCCCGACGCTGCGTTTTCCGACCCTTCCACGGCGACGCCATTCAGCGCCCCCGGGGATGAATAGTTGACCGTTGCACATCCCGACACCATCGCGGCAAGCACAACCGCAAGCCCCGCAAGAGCGGGCCCCTTCGCTTTATCCTTCATCTCAGCCTTTCCGACTTTATGGGGCAAATGCGCCGTTGCGCACCGTCCCGACATGGCGGAAACCGCGCGCCTGCCACCCGGCCGACGCCAGCCTGCCAAAAACACGACAACCAAATGTCATCTTCCCTATGTACATTATACCAAATGGCGGCGCGAAGTTCAATTACGATCTCTCCCAGCCCCCTCGGCATTGCGTTCTCCTTGTTCACTTGGTCTGGTCGAAGAGCCACTTGTCGAGCCCGGCGGTGAGCCAGCCGTGGCCCTTGCCGGACAGCAGCACCAACTTCTTGTCCTCCGAGGCGATCTCGTTGAACGCGGCGATGCCGCCAACGGTCTGGCAGTTGTCGTCCGCCGTACCGTAGACCATCCTCACAGGCGTCCTGATCATCCGCGCGAAGTTGCAGTTGTCGTGGTACGGCGCGTTCCTCTCCGCCGCCGCGATGTTCTCAGGCTTCTGGTTCATGATGTGCGAGCTTCCCGGCTGGCGGCCCGCCCGATATGCGAGCATGTCGCACTTGTTGGGGCACAGGATAAGGGACTTCGAGAACTTCCCCCACATCGCGGTGAGGTAGAGCCCGAAGCCGCCTCCCTGGCTGCACCCGTAGTAGACGAAGTGCGCCGGGTCGGCGTACGGCTCGTGCGCGAGCCAGTCTATGGCGCGCGTCATGCCGACGATGTCGCGGTGGTAGAACGGCGCCTCGCGGCTCTTCGCGTACCCGACGTACTGGTAGCGCGGCTCGCCGGCCCTCGTCGCGTAGTCGTTGAACCACTTCTTGAAGCGGGCGTGGTACTCTGCGTCGGTGCCGGTGATCGGAATGCCGTGCACGTTCATCAGCAGCGTAATCCAATCCTTGCGCAGAAGCTGCCGACTGGAGGGGAACACCGTCCGGGTCCCGGGGCCCGCGCCCGGCACGTTCACCATGGCCGGGAACCTTCCCTCGCCTTTCGGAACGTACAGCAGGCCGTATATCCGCCCTCCGCCAAACGTCGCGAAGCTCACGTAGTACGCCTTGTGGCCTTCAGTGTCGAGCTTCGGCGCGGGGGTCTTCTCAACCGCGATCGGCACCTCGCGCTCAAGGCGCGCGAGCTCGCCGCGCCAGTACGACTCGAAATCCGGCGGACACGGCGTGAACGGCTCGATGTGCTCTATGCCAAAGATGGCCCGGTCGAACCCGCGCTTCACGCCCTTCCCCTCGACATAGAACCGCATGGAGCCGGGCGTCGAGCGCGTCAGCTCGAACTTCACGGGCCATTCACGGGAGAGGTCCGCCGTGCGCCGCATCACGACGTTCGTCCATCCGTCGTCGGCCCACACGTCCACGACGCCCTTGCGGATGGCCCTGCCGGCGCCGTCGACGACCCTCGCCTCGACGACCGCGGTCGCGCCGACCGCGTATGTGTTGTCGGGCGAGTCCGCCTTGAACATGACGCGGTTCGCCGCCGCGTAGCCCGTCTGACACAGCTGCGACGCGGCGACCGCCGCCGCGCCGATGGTATATGCAACTCCCTTCAATTTGCACCTCCCTCTATGCAGTTTTGATTTCAGGTCTATCAGGTTCAAAATGGATAATGGCTATTCCCATAATCCCATAATTCCACAATTGCACAATCCAGCAACCCTCCGGTCATATCCAGAGACATAGCCAGACGACGGCGAACACCGCCATGGCGACGAGGAAGCGCCTGCGCCTGATGTCCGTCTCCTCCTGCTTCACCGTGCGCCCGAAGTCCCTGAGGCCGCCGCCGGAGAGGTAGTGGAAGAGCCTCCAGCCGAACTTCACGCCGTCGGACGTCTCGCACTCCGCCTCGTGGTCGGCGTCGAGGCGCCACGGCGCCTTCGACTTCGTGTAGGGGCGCCGGGTGCCCGGCATCATCGGTGAAAGCGGCGTTTCCATCGTTCGTCAGGGGATGTCCAGCGCCACCCCGGCCTTGACGTTGCCGTCGGACGACACCTTGGCCTTGTTCGCGTCCTGGATGCGCGTCCAGGCGGACTTGCGTCCGTAGTATTTGAGCGCGATCATCCCGAGCGTCTCGCCCTCCTGGACGACATGGACCGTCGGGCGGCCCGGGGCGCGGGGCGTCGTTCCGCCCGGCGCGGGGTCGCCGAACTTCCTTCCGATCTCGGTGAGCTTCACCGGCGCGATGTCCTCGGGCTTCTGCTCCGGCAGAGACTGCGGGCCGCGCTTCGCCTGCGCCGCGGCCTCGCGCTCCTCCTCCTCGAAGAGGGCCTTCGCGTCCGGGTTGACGGTCAGCGGACGCTGCCCGTCGTCCGGCGGCTGCTCGACCTTGACGACACGAGGCTTCGCGGCGTCGTCCTCCGGCGTCGCGGCCGCCGCGACGTTCACGGGGCGCGGCGCGCCGGCCGCCTCGCCATTGCCGGGGTCGATGGGCTTCACCACGCGCGGCCTTTCCGCGGCGTCTTCCTGCGGCGCGGCGGGCTTTACGGCGACCGGCGCCGGCGCGGGGGCCGTCGCCTCGTCCTCGTCCTCGCCCATGCGCTTCAGGACGGCCTTGAGCTTAGCGTTCTCCCTCTCAAGCGTCCGCAGGCTCCCCTCCGCCTCCGCGAGCTTCTTCGCCGCGTCGTCGGCGTCCTTCTCCTTGGCCGCCAGGCGGTCGCGGACCATGTTCAGCTCCTTCTTCAGGGCCGTGTTGTCGGAGAGGTTGTACTTCGCGGCGAACTCCGCCGCGAGGTCCTTCTGGCAGCTCTCCATGCGCTCGCGCGCGACTCGCGCCTTGTCGCTCGCCGGGGCGAGCATCAGGTACTCCCGGTAGTTGCAGATCGCGCCAAGGAAGTCGCGCTTGAAGTCCTGCATCAGGACGGCCAGGTGGAACCTCGCGCTGGAGTTGGCGGGATTGGCCTGCACAACCGCAGTGAAGCCCTCCATGGCCTCCTTGAGGCGTCCGGCGCTGTAGTCGGCCACCGCCGTGGTATAGCGCTCCTCCACGCGCTCCGCGCCGAAGTCGTCGCTCGCAACGCGGTTGCAGCCGGCGGCGACGGCGAGCGCGGCGGCCGCGGACAGGACATAAAAACTATTCCTCATCTTCGTCCCCCTCCTCGTCTTCCTCGTCGAATTCGTCTTCCTCTTCTTCTTCGTCCTCGTCGTCGAACTCGTCCGGCGTGTCGTCTATGAAGAAGTCGTCACGTTCCTTCTCGACCTTGACGCCCTCCAGTTCCTCCTCGCCCTCCGGCGCATCCTGCGCATCCTCGGCGGGCGCCTCCGCAGGCGCGTTCGCCGCGGCCTCCTCCGCAGCGGCCTCCTCGGCGGCCTGCTCGAGCTCTGTCTTCGCGGGCGGGACGGGCTTCTTGTACGACGCCGCCTTCGCCTTCGGGTTGGAACGCTGGAGCGTCGGGTCGAGTTCGTTCAGCTGCTGCAGCGATGCGAGTCCGAAATGCTCCAGGAAGAGCGCCGTGGTGCCATAGAGGAACGGATGGCCGGGAAGCTCGGACTTGCCGACGAGGCGGATCAGCTGAAGGTCCATCAGCGTCTTTATGTTCGCGGAGACGTCCACGCCGCGTATGCCCTCGACCTCGCTCTTGGTGATAGGCTGGCGGTATGCGATGATGGCGAGAGTCTCGAGCGAGGCCCTGCCAAGGCGGCTCGGGCGGTCCATCTTCAGCATCGCCCTTACGTACCTGCCGCAGCTCGGCTTCGTCTGGAGTCGGTACGCGCCGCCCGTGCAGACGAGCGCGAAGCCGCAGCCCGCGACGTCGAGGGCCTTCTCCAGCCCCTTCAGCGCGGCCTCGACCTCCCGGCTTGTGCAGGTCCTGTAGACCTCCATTATCTCCTCGTTCTCGCCCTCCTCGCACTCCACGGCCTTCACGGCCTCTCGCAGCTCCGCGGCCGTGAGCGGCGTCTCGCTTGCGAACAGAAGCGAGCCCACGATCTCCTGGAGGCTGCCGGGCAGCGGAATCTTGACATCATCGCTCATAGGAAATATTATACCACAACAAGGCCTTGTTGTCACTGCCTCCGTGAATCTTGCCGTAATCTGTCATCCAACTGAGTGTCATCTTTCTATTATGGAATTGTGGAATTATGGAAACAGCCATTATTCAATGCGGAATTGACTTCAGCCTTGACGTCAAACTTCACCAATATACGCCTAGAAGCCGGGGAGGTTCATCTGCCCGGAGACGCACACCTTGCGCCCCTTCGAGAGCGAGCGGTCGGACGTATCGTATACTACGAACTTTATGCCGTCGAACCGCCGCGCCAGCTCCGAGCGTATGTAGTTCGAGACGCTCTTCACGTTGCCCTTGTCGTCGTCCGAGAAGCCGATCGCGACGGACCTCCCCAGACCGCCAGTGCGCTGGAGCATGTGGAACACGTGCTCCACGAAGTCGCGGATCGCGAATTCCTTCGCGAGCTCCGGGCGCGACGCCGTCGTCGCCGTCGCGAGCTTCTCGCGGTACACGGGGTCGTTCGCCATCCTCTCCTTGAACCCGTCGTAGGTGACCGCCGAGTAGCGGCACATCCCCAGGTAGTAGTTGAGCTCATCCTCGTCCGTCCCGAACGTCTCCACCTTGTCGAGCCACCTGCGGTAGCCGCGGAGGTTGGACATCATCGTCTCCCGCTCGAGCGGGGTGAGGGCGTTCTCGATGAAGAGCCTCACCGCGCGCTCGATCGTCTCAGGCGCGTGCCCCCGCGCGGTGACGATGGCGAATATGCGCCCCTCGACGAGCGTCTTCTTGAAGGTGCTGTAGCTGGGCGATGGCTTCTCGCCCGCGGAGACCCTGGCAAGCGCGGTCATCGTGTCCTCGATGAACTTGTTCTTCTCGCCGGCCTTCTCGGGGTCTGCGAAGTTGCGGAACGCCGCGCGCCATCCGCCGTCCGACGGCGGACGGTAGTGCCGGTGGTCGGATCGCACAAGCGCGAATGACGCCGTGGAAAGCTCCACGGGCTTCCAGGTGCCGTCGTCCTCGAGGTGCTCCATTAGGATCTTCGTGGGCATGTGGAGGATGTTGTCGTCCCAGTCGAAGATGTAGTACTTGAAGTCCCGTCCGGAGACCTCCTCGTTGACGTATGGTACGACGTTCTTCATGTGACAACGCCCTCGAAGTCGAAACCCGCGCCGCCGGTCAGGCGCACGCGGACAAAGTCCCCGGGCCGGGCGCGGCGGGCGCGCGGCGTGTCGGCGAGGCGCACCACGCCGTCGACGTCCGGCGCCTGGCTCTCCATCCTCGCGACCATCGGCGCGACGACGAGCGCCCTGAAGCTCATGCCGACCATCTTCGCGGCCCTCGCCTTCCACAGCGCGGCGGCGTCCGCCATCACTATGCGCTCCCTCTCGCGCGCGACGGCGCGCGACGGGCGGCCCGGCATTTTCGCGGCGGGGGTTCCCTCCTCCGGGCTGAACGAGAACGCGCCGAGCCTGTCGAACTGCATCCTCTTCAGGTCAGCGCGCATGACGTCGAACCGCCTCTGCGTCTCGCCGGGGAAACCAGTCATCACGGTCGTCCTGAGCGTCACCCCGGGGACGAGGTCGCGGAGCGCCTCGGCGACGGCGAGCGTCGCCTCTATGGCGCCCTTCCTGTTCATCCTCTCCAGGACGGCCGGCACCGTGTGCTGCAGCGGGACGTCCACGTACCTCACGGCGTGGCGCGCGTTGACCAGCCACTCCACGAACTCATCGGTTATCTCGCTGGGGTACGAGTAGAGGACCCGGATCCAGAAGTCGCCCTCCAGCGCGTCAAGCTTCCACAGGAGGTCTGTGAGGCGCGTCCTGCCCTTCATGTCGCAGCCGTAGAGCATCGGGTCCTGCGCGACAATGTTCAGCTCGCGGCAGCCTGTCTCAAGGAGCGCCTTCGCCTCGCGCATGATGGAGGCGACCGGGCGCGAGCGGAAGCGCCCGCGGATCGCCGGTATCGCGCAGTACGCGCAGCGGTGAGAACAGCCCTCCGCGATCTTCAGGTACGCGAACGCCTTGCCCGTGAGGCGCAGGGCCGGCATCTTCGGCTCCACCCACTTCTGCGGCACGCCCTGCCAGGCGTCGACGCCGGGGAACCGCCCCGCCGCGTCAGGGTAGCGCTGGGGATAGCACCCCGTCACGACGACCCTGCCGTACCGCCCCATGGCCTTCAGCCGCAGCGCGCGGTCGATCTCCGCCTCCGCCTCCTCCCTGGCGGACGCTATGAACGAGCAGGTGTTCACGATGGCGACGTCAGCCCTGTCCGGGTCTGGCGACAGGACGTACCCCTTTGAGAGGAGGTTCCCCGCCATCACCTCTAGGTCGGCCGCGTTCTTGGCGCACCCGAGCGAGACGAGCGCCAGGGAGGTCTTTTCCCCCGCGTCGGCTATGGCGGCTCGTCTCCTCATCTCTGGCAGAGGGCGGCGAATATGCGCCCGCCCCATTCGCGCGCCTTGTCGAACTGCGCGAGGGAATAGCTTTCGTTAGGCGAGTGTATGCGGTCCTCGGCCTGACCCCATCCGACGAGGAGCGGCGCCGCGCCAGACGCGTCGCGGAGGGCGGAGACGACCGGAATGGACGCCCCGCACCACACGAACGCCGGCCCCCGTTCGTCCATCGCGGTGAGCGTGTCGGCGGCAAGGCGGAAGAGCGGCGAGGAGAGCGGCAGCCTGAATCCTCCCGCCCCCGGCGTGTAGTCCTCGATGGAGAGCTTCATGCCACGCGGCACGTGCGCCTCCAGGTGCGTGCGCACGGCGTCGAACGCCCTGCGCGGCGTCTGCCCCGGCACGAGGCGCATGGATATCTTCGCCACGGCCTCCCTCGGGATGACGGTCTTTGAGCCGGGGCCGCCGTAGCCGGAGTGGATTCCGTTCACCTCGATCGTCGGCTCGAAGGAGTTGCGCTGGGCGATCGTCTTGCCGAGCTGCCCGCCGGACGGCGGGCAGCCGATCTCCGCCGCCATCGCCTCCTCGGTCGGCGCGAACGCCTCGGCGAGGCGGCGCTCCTCGTGCTCCGGCGCCTCGATCCCATCGGAGAACCCGAACACCGCGATCGAACCGTCGGGGTTGTGGAGGGATGCGACAAGCTCGGCCATCGCCTGCGCGGCGTTCGGCGCGATGCCGCCGTACTCGCCGGAGTGGAGGTCGCGGTCCGCGCCTGTGAGGCGCATGGTGAAATGGGATACCCCCCTCAGCCCCGCGATGATCGCGGGCCTGAGACCAGGCGCGGCGTGGGTGTCGCAGACAAGCAGGACGTCCGCCGCCAGCCGGCGCCGCAGGCCGGGGGCCATTTCGGAGAGCGCGGCGCTGCCGGACTCCTCCTGCCCCTCCAGGACGACCTTGACCGTCGGGCGCGGCGCTCCTTCCGCAAGGCCGGAGAGATAGTCTCTCATCCCGCAGAGGAAAGCGAACGTCTGCCCCTTGTCGTCCTGCGCCCCGCGGCAGTAGACGCGCCCGTCCTTCTCCGTCGGCTCGAACGGCGGCGTCTCCCACTCGTCGAGCGGATCCGGCGGCTGGACGTCGTAGTGCCCGTAGACGAGCGCCGTCGGCGCACCCTCCGCCCCGGGCAGCTCGGCGAGGAGGATCGGCGGCGCCGCCTTGCCGTCCTTCACGTCCGGCATAAGCAGCTCGCCCTTGAAGCCGAGCCTCTCCAGCCACGCCTTCAGCCACGCCGCGCACTGCGCGCAGTCGCGCAGCTTCAGCGGGTCGGCGCCCACCGACTCGAACTTCAGCAGCTCGTAGTACTCTTTCCTTGTAGCCTCGTCCATCGCGTATCCCTCCATCTGAAAAAAACGTCAAAACGCAACGCGCCCCGCGTCGCTAGGCATCTGCCAGTCTCCGCGCGGCGAAAGCCCGACCGTCCCGGTCTTCGGCCCGTCAGGCATGCAGCTGCGCTTGAACTGCTGCGTCATGAAGCGCCTGAAGAACACGTCGAGCCACTTCGAGATCGTCTCGGGGTCGTAGACGCCGCCGAACGCCGTCTCGGCGAGTGCCCTGATCTTCTCCCTTCCGGCCCCGCGCCTGATGAAATGGTAGAGGAAGAAGTCGTGGAGCTCGTATGGCCCGACCCGGTCCTCCGTGATCTGCGCGATCGAACCGTCCGACGCAGCCGGAAGCAGCTCCGGCGAGACCGGCGTCTCGAGTATCCCGACAAGCGCGTCGCGCACCTCGGGATGCCCCTCGGCGTACCAGCCGACGATGGCGCGGATCAATGTCTTCGGCACGCCCGCGTTCACGCAGTACATGCTCATGTGGTCTCCGTTGTAGGTACACCACCCGAGCGCAAGTTCGGAGAGGTCACCGGTGCCTACGAGAAGCGCGCCAAGCTGGTTGGCCTTGTCCATAAGGAAGTACGTGCGCCCGCGGGCCTGCGCGTTTTCGTACGTCACGTCCTTCTCGGTCTCGTCGCGGCCGAGGTCCTTCAGGTGGAGGCGGACGAGGCCCGTGATGTCCGCCGTCTCCATCTCGATCCCGAGCCCGTCGCACAGCAGCCCCGCGTTGCCCCTGGTGCGGCTTGACGTGCCGAAGCCGGGCAGCGTGTAGACGTGGATGCCGCGCCTGTCCAGGCCAAGCGAGCCGAACGCCTCGACGCACACGAGGAGCGCGAGCGCGGAGTCCAGCCCGCCGGAAAGGCCGACCACGACGTCGCGGCAGCCGACGCGCGCAAGCCTCGTCGCAAGACCCGCCGCCTGGATCGCAAGAACCTCCGCGCACCTCGCGTCGCGCTCGTCCTTCGAGACCGGCACGAACGGACGGGGGTCGACCGGCCTCCTCGGCGCGGTCCCCTTCGCAACGCGGCGCTCCGCGCCGCCGGTGACGGCGACATGGCGCGCGTCCGCCGCCGCCCCCCTGCGGAACGAGGCGTTCGAGCTCCTCTCGAACTCCAGAAACCCGACGTCGACGTCGGAGACTGTCACCACGCCTTCGCGGCGGAAGCGCTCCGCCTCCGCGACAACTGCGCCGTTCTCCGCGACGACCCCGCCGCCCGCGAACACGAAGTCCGTCGTGGACTCCCCGAACCCGGCATTGGCCGACACGTACGCGGCGACGCATTTCGCCGACTGCGCGGCGACAAGCGCGCGCGAATGCTCCGCGCCCCCGGCGAGCGACGGCTTCGCGCATGGATTGAGAATCACGGTCGCGCCGGAGAGGGCAAGCCCGACGGAAGGCGACACGGCGGACGCGATGTCAGCGCCCACCTCGACGCCGTACGACGCCTCTGGGGCGTCGACGACGATCCCCGCGCCGAACGGGACCCGGAAGCCGGCGCATTCGACTTCGCATTCCGCGACGTCGAGGGCGGACGCGAACCAGCGAGCGTCCCCTCCGTCCCTTGAGCTGGACGGGAACGACTTCGGGACGAGCGCGAGCAGCGAACCGGACCTCACCAAGGCGGCGCAGTTGAACATCCGCCCGGCAGTCCTGAAAGGCAGCCCGACGACCGCGAGCGTGCCGAGGCGGCCCGCGCTGTGCGCCGCGAACTCCCGCAGCGCGTCTTCGGACGCCGCCAGCAGCGACGGGTGGAAGAAGAGATCCCCGCACGTGCACCCCGTGAGGCAGAGCTCCGGGAACACCACCGCGTCCGCGCCTTCGTCGCACGCCCTGTCGAAGAGCGAGGTGACGGCGGCCAGGTTCGCGGAGACGTCCGCCGGGCTTACCACCGGCGTCGCGACGGCTACTCTCGCATAGTCATTTTTCATCATCGTCTGTCCGTCCGGGGCCCCTTCACCCCTCTTGGTGTATCCTGTCGTTAGCGGCGGCGACCTTGGCCTTCAGGGCGGCCTTGTGCTCGCGGAACCTCTCTCGCAGCTCCTGGTCGGAGGTCCCGAGGATCTGCACGGCGAGAAGCGCGGCGTTCGTCGGGCCGGCGGAGCCGACGGCGACCGTCGCGACCGGGACGCCGGACGGCATCTGGACCGTCGCGTAGAGCGCGTCAAGCCCGTTCAGCGCCCCGCCCGCCACGGGTATCCCGATGACGGGAAGCACCGTCGCCGCGGCGAGGACGCCGGCGAGGTGCGCCGCGCCGCCTGCGGCCGCGATTATCACCTTGAGCCCGCGCCTCTCGGCCGACGAGGAGTACTCGATCGCCACCTCGGGGGTGCGATGCGCCGATATGACGCGCGTCTCGTACGCGACGCCAAACTTGTCGAGCGTCTCGCACGCCTTCTTCACCAGCGGCCAGTCCGAGTCGCTGCCCATCACTATGCCAACCTTGATCTCTGCCATTTCCGTTGCGCCTTTCTGATTGGATCGTCCATGGTGCCCAAGGCACCGACAGTGAATATTATATCACAACGAGACTTTGCAGTCCCAACTTCCGTGCATCTTGCCGGGCCATGCACTTCATGGCGTGCCCGCGCCGCGCCTGGATTCGCGCAGAAAGGCGGCCGCGGCGGCGGGACGGTCGGTGTTTATGTAGTCAAGGCCTAGTTCCAGCGCAAGCCGCCACGCCTCGGGATTGTCGGGATAACCCCACAGACGGAACTTGCAGCCCTTGGCGTGGGCCTCCTTGACGGCGGCGCGGATTTTCCCCTTGTCCGCCTCGGGCATCTCGCCCGAACGCCATTTGGTGTAGGCGCGGGCATAATGGCTGATGAGCGGCACGCGCCTGTACTGCCCTTCGGCCAGCTTCCTGGTTGGCGGCACGTCGAAGAACACGAAATCGGGATAGGCGAGGAAATCCGCGATTCTGGAATGGTCGCCCGTCGCCGTCAGCCTCGTCGCAGAAGGATTCTTCACGATGTCGAAGCAGTCGCGATAGCCCTCCTTCTCAACCATCTCCACGAGACGGTCGAGAGCGGGCTTCCCGTTCTTGAGGTCGATGAGCAGCTGGAGCGGCTTCCCGTCGGCGTAGGCGCGGCCGCCGTTTTTGCGCATGACCTCGCGCAACGGCTCCAGATAGAGGCGGCGGAGGGTATTTTCCTTCTTCAGCTCCTTGCGGGAATGAGCAACTAGCAATTCCCCGTCCACAAGGAACACATCGGCCTCGATGGAGTCCGCCCCCGCCTCGTATGCACCCCAGAACGGACGCTTCTGCGCGTAGTCGTTGTGCGAGTGAATCAGCGAGCGCCCATGCGCCGACGATGCCGCCAGTGCCGCACAAAGTATGACAGCAAGCATGCAACAACAAGTCTTCCTGCGCGCCGTTCTGCCGGCGCGCATCCGCTTTTCTTCTTTTTCTACCATTTTAGCCATGTCGTGACCACCCGTCTTATTCCACTTATGACATAGTTTACCAAACTTCAAACCAAACAACAAGGGAATTTCAAATGTCTGGACAGCGAAGGCGGGGGTTACATCCGCCATCTGACGGTGGCGGCGGCGCAGATCGGGGCGACGAATATCGCCGTGACTGCGATGGCCCAGCCGCGTACTCCGGCGGGAAGAAGCACGGAACAGACAAGGAGAAGCGAGAGCGTGTATGCGATCTGCCCGGCCATGACCGCGCGCGGCCGCTTTGCCAGGGCGGCAAGGCCCTCTATGCGCCCCCGCACCGCCTGGATCACGGCGATCAGCGAATAGATCCCGACGGCGAGCCGCACCGTCCCCATGATGCGCGGCGGTACGTTCTGGTACGAGCCGAAATACCAGTTCCCGACGAGCGGAGTCGAGAACGCCAGCGGCCCGAGCCCCAGCAGGAGGCCGGCGACGATCGCGTAGACGAGGAGCCGCCTGTCCCCCTTGTACTCAGGGGGAAACTTGATGGCGACAGTCTGGAGGCGCAGGGCGGCGAACGCGACGGGGTTCGCCACCCCGAGCGTGACGTAGTGGATGGCGAGCATGTCCTTGGCGCAGTCGGTGCGCCCGACGAAAGTCGCGATGAACACTGGCGAGAGCATCAGAAGGAAGCCGCCGAGGGAAAGCGGGAGGGTGAAGCGGAACTGCTCGAGCGTGAGGCGCGGTATGCTGGGGATCCCGGCGGAGTCCGCCTCGCCCGCCGGCGACCCGGGCATGCTGGCGACATACGGGCGGGCGTAGAGCCACGTGACTACAAGCTCCACGCCGACGCCGAACGTCAGCGCGAAGCCGCCCCACCACGGCCCGACAAGGCCCAGTCGCGGGAACGCGACGGCGAGGGCAAGCGTCACGACGATGCGCGCGAGCGTAGCGTTGTTCGCCTTGCCGCTTTCGAGGTTGTTGAAGAGGACGACCATCGGGACGTTCCGCAGGAAGAAGAAGGCGTTCATCACCACGCCCATCAGGAGCGTCCGGCACGCGATCTCGGCAAGCTCCGGCGGCAGCGCGAACAGCCCCGAGAATATCCAGCCGGAGAACGGAGGCAGCGCAGGGACGCACTGCACGGAGAGGAGGAACACCATCATCAGCGCGTTCAGGCGGCAGAACGCTGTGTAACCGACGCGGGTCTTCGCGAAGACAAGGCCGGTCGTGACGAGTCCGCCGCCGAGCGCGCCAATCATGAACATGATCATCAACCCCTGGCTGAACGCAGTGAGCGCGTCGACGCCGAGAGGCCCGTGCGTCACGATTCCGGCGACGAGCGGGTACGACAGGGACTGCGAGAACGCCTGCAGGAGAAGCGGGACGTAGAAGCGCGTGACGCGACCCACCCCGAATCTGGCGTCTGCTGGCACCAAGTCACCTCCTCGGCAGGACTACCACTGCGGAACGCAGCGACGGCGAGGTGGCCGTCAGCTTCAGCGGCAGGCCGGAGCCGCCGACGTTGCGGCGGACGGCGACGACGGCGCGTCCACCCTCGAGGGTGTGGGAGGCCGTCTCGCCGAAAGGCTCCACGGGAGGGTGGCGTCCGGTGGCGACGGCGACGATCTTCCCAGGACCCTCCAGGCTGAAGCCGACCTTGACGCCGGAGGCGGGCGACGGCACGGCATAGCGGTCCTCCACGGCGACGTGCACAAGCGCCAGCTCTCCGTCGGCAATGGCCTGGCGGTCCGCCGCAAGCGTGACGGCGGCCGGCGCGAAGGCGGTGCGCCTCGCCGTCTCGCCCATGTACTTGCCGCCCTGGTAGGCTATCACCTTGATTTCGCCGGGGTCGAACGGAACTTTCCAGGAGACGACGCGCTCCGCGGCGTCCGGCGCGAGGCTCCGCCTTCCGGCGCTTTCGCCGTTTACGAAAAGCTCGACCTCGTCGGCGCAGGTGGCGCACTCGACGACAACCTCATCGCCCGGCTTTGCGTCGCGCATCCAGCCGCCGATGATCTCGACGACCTTGTCGTAGTCCGACCAGGCGGCGCGCACGAGGTGGTACCCTCTCTTCGGCTGGAAGGCGACGTCGCAGAGCCCGTTCCCGGACGACGCGCCTCCGCCAAGCCTGTCGAAGGCGTCGTGCGCGAAATTCCGCTCAAGCCCCGGCACGCCGTCGAACGACCTGTCCCAGACGACGAAGCCCATCTCCTCGCAGAGGTCGAGGTATGTTCGGCACGGCACGCCGTCGACGAACCTGACGGCGTTGACGCCTGCGTCCTTCATCGCCTGGAGCCGCCGCCTTGCCGCCTCGCGGCTGAACGCCATCCCCAGGAAGCCCATGTCCACGCCGAGCCTGACGCCTCTGAGAGTGAACGGCCTGCCGTTCAGGAGGAACGTCCCGTCTTCCCGGAAGGAGTATGTCCTGACGGCGTACTGGTAGAGGCGGCCCTCGAGATAGCCCTTGTAGAGGAACGGGCGCATTGGCGTCCAGAGCCGCGGGGCAGGGACGTCGAAGTCGTTGGTGACGGCGCCGGACGGGGTGTCGTACGCGATGCGCATCTTCGCGGCGGCCTCGGAGAGCGAAAGCGCGGAGACGGAGAGCGTCCCCTCGACGATGCGGACCTTCGGATCGTCTATGGCGAGTCGCACCTCGCCGACAAGCCCCGCCCCGGGATAGAACGGCGGATTCGCCTCGCCGGTGTTCGCGACGCGCACCGTCAGCTCAGTCGGCGAGCCGTATGCGACCTTCTCCGTGACGTCGACCTCGAACACGCCTCTCGGCGACTTCGCGCCTCCGACGCGGTCCCTTCCGACGAATACGTCTATGTTGCCGGCGACGCCGGCGAAGACGAGTGCGATCCGCCGCCCCTTCGCCTTCTCCGGAATCGTGACCGAGCGGCGATACCATCCCATGCCGCGCCACGGCAGGGCGCCGGTCTGCGCGTCGACGCTGTTGGTGGAGAACGCGAGGCCCGCGGCCCAGTCGTGCGGAACGCGGACGTCTTGCCACTGGATGCCGGGCCCCTCGTCTGGCCATAGACAGGCTGACGTCGCAGGACAGGCGAGATTCGAGCCGTATGCGCGCCACACGGGGGCGAATCGCCAGCCGTCGGCGAGATCGGTCACGCCCTCGACTGGGATCTTCGGATGGCGGATGGCCTCGACCTCCTCCTCTAGCGCCTTCTTGTGGCGTTCGTCCTGCGCGACGACGATGTCGCGGAGGTGCTGGGGCATCCACCCCTCGGTCCAGGAGGTGTCGCGGAACGCGGCGTCGAAGTCCCTGGGGTCGGCGATCACGTCGTCCGTCGTGCCCGCCCTGCCGTCCGGCCCGAGGGAGTAGAGCGTGGGCAGCTTGTCGGCGCCGTTGTACGCATAGACGTAGTCGTGCTTCCACGGATCCTGCTTCACCTTCTTCACGTATGGGCCGTTCCAGCCCCTGGTGGACACGCGCTTGGAGGCGAGCTGCTCCAGCCCCTCCTCCGTCGTCGGGAAGCGGCCGGTGTGGTAGCAGTAGCGGCTCAGGGCGACGGCGAGGTGGTGGATCGACTTCACCGCCTTCTCGCCGGCGCGCCCGTCGTCGGCGACGATGCCGCGCCTCGACACGGCGGTGAGGACGAGCCCGCCGACCACGAGAAGCGCGGTTATGATCGTCATGTAGTACGGGAAGCCCCTGCGGATAAGCGGCGCGGAGGCGCCAAGCTCCGCCTTCTTCAGCTCGTACTCCTTGGCGATGGCCTTCAGTATGGCGGCCTTGCCGCTCTTCCCCGTCGACTTCTTCGACGGGAACTTCCTGCGCATTTTACCATAGTCGATCATAGGCGAATGTAGAGTGTAGAGTGTAAAATGTAAAGTGTAAAATGTAGAGAATAGAGCGCAGAGCTCACCCGTCTAAGCCCACGCGCTCGAGGACGAGCGACGCGGGCCTTTCCGCGGAATGCGCGATCGTGAACGCCTTCAGCAGCTCCGCCGCCGCCTCCTCGAGCCCGTCGGGGCCGCCGGACTTCACAAGCGTCGCGAGCGGGGCGCCGAGCGCCACCCTATCCCCGACGCCTACCGCGAGGTCGACGCCGGCAAGCGGATCGATCCTGTCGCCCGGCTTTGACCGCCCTGCGCCAAGGGCGAACGCCACCTCGGCGACCTTCTCCGCGTCTATCGCCGCCACGGCGCCGTAGCGCATCGACTGCACGCGGAACCTGGAGACGGGCGACTTCATGTACGCCTCGAACCTGCCGAGGTCGCCGCCCTGGGCGGACACCACGGCCTCGAACTTCGCGAGGGCGGAGCCGTCCGCGAGTTTCTCCGACGCCATGCGCCTCGCGCCGTCGAGCGGGATCTCCGCCGCGAGCGAGACCATCAGCGAGGCGAGCTCGACGGAAAGCGCGACGTCCGGGCGGTCCTGCGGGACTTCGCCGCGCAGGATGGCAAGTGCCTCCGCGACCTCGTTCGCGTTGCCGACGGCGCGTCCCAGCGGGGAGGACATGTCGGTGATCAGCGCGGCGGACCTGCGCCCGGCGGCACGGGCCCCGGCGACAAGCGCCTTGGCGAGGGCGGCGGCGTCCTCGCGGGTCTTCATGAACGCGCCGTTTCCGCACTTCACGTCGAAGACGAGCGTCCCCGCGCCCTCCGCGAGCTTCTTGGAGAGGATCGAGGCGACGATGAGCGGAATCGAGGCGACGGTGCCCGTGACGTCGCGCAGGGCATAGAGTTTCCTGTCCGCCGGGGTTATCGTGTCGGTCTGCACCGTCATGGCGAGGCCAGTCTCGCGGACGACGCGCTGGAACTCGTCGAGGGAGAGCGCGGCGTTGTAGCCCGGAATGGACTCCAGCTTGTCCGCGGTTCCGCCGGTGAGGCCGAGGGCTCGGCCGGTGAGGGACGGGACGGCGAGGCCGCATGCGGCCGCGAGCGGCTGGATGACGAGGGAGAGCTTGTCGCCTACGCCGCCGGTGGAGTGCTTGTCTGCGGACGGCGGGACGGCGTCCCACTCAAGGCACTCCCCGGAGCGCATCATGGCGTCCGTCAGGTCCGCCGTCTCGCGCTCGTCCATGCCGCGGCAGCAGATCGCCATGGCGAGCGCGCTCATCTGGCAGTCGGGGATCTCCCCGGCCGTGAACCCGGCGACGAAGTCGCGTATCTCGGCGGACTCGAGCGCCCGCCCCTCTCTCTTCTTGTCTATTACGAGCTTTGCGACCATGGCTTTCTGGCGATGTGTTGTTGTTCAAACTGCCTCGCGCGCCCAGCGGGCGTAGACCCCGCTTGGGCACGACACGATGCGACCTTCAAGCATCATCTCCCCCGTCTCGACATTGTCGTCCGGGAAGTGCTGGCGGAGGATGTTCTCCGCGACCGCGCACGATAGGCCTGGGGTGTGGGAGGAGAAGAGGAAGAAGAGCGGGCTGTCGGAGAGCAGCGACTTCGCGAGCTCGAGGGTGTCCTGGAGGTCGCGTTCGATCTTGTACATCTGCCCGGCGGCGCCGCGCCCGAAAGTCGGCGGGTCGAGGATGACTGCGTCGTAGCGCCGGCCGCGGCGGACCTCTCGCTGCATGAACTTGCGGGCGTCGTCGACAATCCACCTTATCGGCGCATCGCCCAGGCCGTTGAGGGCGGCGTTCGCCCTCGCCCACTCGACCATGCCCTTCGCCGCGTCGAGGTGGCACACCTCCGCGCCGCCGAGCGCCGCGGCCATGGTGGATCCGCCGGAGTACGCGAAGAGGTTGAGGACGGACGGGCGGCGGCCGTTCCGGACGGCGCCGGAGACGCGCTCCCCTATCCAGCGCCACTGCGCGCGCTGCTCCGGGAAGACGCCGAGGTGGCCGAAGTCGGTGCCGGAGAGGCGAAGCCTCACCCCGGCGGTCTCCATCGTCCATTCCTTCGGAAGGTTTCCGCGCCCGTGCCAGCGGTTGCCGTCCTCGCGGTCGAACGAGGCGTCCGCCCTGCGCCACTCGGCCTCGCCCAGCGACGGGCGCCAGAGGGCCTGGGAGCACGGACGTGCGAGCGTGTACGCGCCGAAGCGCTCAAGCTTGCGTCCGTCGCCGGAGTCCAGCAGCTCGTAGCCGTCTTTCATTTCCGCGCCTTGGCCCTCATCACCTCGTCGTAGTCCACGTTCTCCGGGACGGACGGCAGGAAGCCGCCGACGGACATCGCGGCGTCGAGCTCGCGGGCCTTGTCCTCGTCGTACCACCAGTAGAAGAGCACGCCCTCCTCGTCGTTGTAGCGCGAGAACGCGGCGTCCGGCATACCGAACTTGTTCCAGTACAGGAGGCGCGTCGAGGACGTGTTCCAGAGGAAGGCGCACGGACTCTCGCGGGCTATGAGCCTGTCGATCTCGCGGTACGCGGCGGCCCGCTCCGCGAACGTCTCCATCGCCTTCTCCTCGTTGATCAGGCGGTCGACCTCGGCGGACTTGAAGCCCATCGTGTTGTTGCTCTGCTTCCTGTCCGCCTCGCTCGAAAGCCACATCGTCTCGGGCGTCTTGAACATGACTCCGCCCCACGACTGCCACGTCATGTCGAAGTTGAAGTCGTCCATGTCGCGCATCCAGTTCGCGAAGTCCTTGCGCGTGACGGACATCGTTATGCCGAGCGACTTGAGCGCGGTGTTGAAGTGGACGAGGAACCTGTCCTCGGAGGCGTTCCGCGAGAGGAACTGGAACGAGAACGGCCTGCCGTCCTTCTCCAGGAGGCCGGTCGACTCGTTCTTCCTGAAGCCCGCCTCCTCGAGGAGCTTCGCGGCGCCAGGCGGGTCGTAGAGGATCAGCGGGTTGTCGCATGGGTGCTCGTCGTCGTAGACGTCGCGGTAGAACGAGTTCTGCATATAGTACTCGTTGAACATCATCGTCCTGTTGAACATCTCGCGGTCGATGAGCTTCGCCATCGCCTGGCGGACGCGTATGTCGTCGAACGGCCAGCGGCGCATGTTCATCGCGAAGCACTGGAAGCCGACGGGGCGGTGGTTGAACACCTTGCGCTTGACTATCCAGTTCTTGAAGAACTTGGGGCCCTTGGTGTCGTTGGCCCAGATCCTCGCCATGTAGACGGGGTAGACGTCCACGACGCCCTTCTTCAGCGCGTCGAAGGCGTTCGAGTTGTCGATGTAGTACCTGAGCACGATCTTGTCGAAGTTGTAGAGGCCGCGGCATGACGGCGTGTCGACGCGCCACCAGTCCCTGACCCTGGAGTACTCGGTCTCGACCTGCTCGGCGACGTGCGATATGCGGTACGGGCCGCCGACGACGGCGTTGAGGAAGTCGAGCTTATTGAAGTCGAACCTCTCGAATGCGTGCTTGGGCAGGATCCAGAAGGTGCCGCAGTGCATGACGTCGCGCCAGTCGCGCGGCGAGTCGCCCTTCTTGCGGAATCGCACGACGCGGGGGCGCTCGGACCCGGCGTCGACGATCTCAGGGCTGTCGAACGCGCTCAGGATCATCTTCCAGGAGCCGGTCTCGCTCTTCGACGCGGTCACGATGTCGAACGTCCACTTCACGTCGTCGGCAGTAACGGGGAGGCCGTCGGACCACCTGGCGCGCTCGTCGATGTAGAACGTGAACTCGCGTCCGTCGGCGGAGACGCTCCAGCGGTTCGCCAGGGCGGGCACGAAGTCCATCGTGTTCGGGTCGGTCGCGACGAGCGCGTCGTACATCATGGAGAACATCATCGACGAATAGGAGTTGTTGTCGATGTACGCGTTGAAGCTCTTCGGCGGGCTGGACCCGTTGAAGGTGATCGATCCGCCCTTCTTCGCCCTGGGCGAGGCGGCGGGGTCCGGCGTTTCGCGCCAGCCCTGCGCCGGGTACCATTTCACCGCCGCGGGGGCGTTCGTCGCGGCGGGTTTCGCCGCGGCGGCCGGGGCGGCCGGGGCGTTCGTCGCGGCGGGGGACGCCGCGAACGCGCCCGCAAGCGCCATCGATGCGCAGGCGAGGAGGCCTGCCCTGCTGATTTTCGCCGAGTGCATCTTCACTCCCTGTCAAACGCCCTGTGGGCGATGTCGTGTCTCATGTACATGCCGTCGAAGCCGATCTTCGCGGCGGCCGAGTAGGACTTGTCCACCGCCTCGCGGAGCGTCGCGCCGACGCCGGTGACGGAGAGGACGCGTCCGCCGGAGGTGACGACGCGCCCGCCGTCCTCCTTCGTCCCGCAGTGGAAGACGACCGCGCCGGAGGCGGCCGCCTCGGCAAGGCCGGTTATCTCCTTGCCCTTCTCGTAGCTCCCCGGATATCCGCCGGAGGCGATGATCACGGTGGCGGACGCGCCGTCGCGGACGGACACGTCCCCCTCTGCCAGGCGGCCGGTCGCCGCGTGCAGCAGGGCCTTCGCGAAATCCCCGCCGACGAGCGGCAGCACGGCCTCCGTCTCGGGGTCGCCGAAGCGCGCGTTAAACTCGACGACGTTCACCCTGGAGCCGGAGAGCGCGATCCTCCCGCCCTCGGGCGTGACCATGAGCCCGGCGTAGAGGATGCCGCGGTACGTGACGCCCCTCCTGGACATCTCGTTGACGACGGGCATTATTATCCGCTTCTTGATCTCCGCGAGCATCCCGCCCTCCACGACGGGCGCCGGGGCGTACGCCCCCATGCCGCCGGTGTTGGGGCCCTTGTCGCCGTCGAATATCCTCTTGTGGTCCTGGGAAGGCGGCAGCAGGACGGCCGTCCTGCCGTCGGTCATTGCGAGTATAGAGCACTCCTCGCCGTCGAGGAACTCCTCGAGGAGGACCTCTGCGCCTGCCGCGCCGAAGCGTCCGTTGACGAGCATGTCGTCGATCGCGCGCTCGGCCTCCTCGCGCGTCTCCGCTACGACGACGCCCTTCCCCGCGGCGAGGCCGTCGGCCTTGACGACGACCGGCAGGGAGAACGAGCCGAGCGCGGCCTTGGCGGCGGCGGCGTCCGTGAAGGCGAGGGCCTTCGCGGTCGGGACGCCCGCGGCCTCCATCACCTCCTTGGCAAAGCGCTTGGAGCCCTCGAGCCTGGCGCCGGCGGCGACCGGGCCGAACACCGGGACGCCTATGGACGTCACGGCGTCGGCGAGCCCCTTGACTAGCGGCGCCTCCGGCCCGACGACGACGAGGTCCGGGGAATTCTCCCTGACCCACTTGACGATGCCGTCGACGTCCTCGGCGCCGACGGGCACGTTCGAGGCGACGGCGGCGGTGCCGGCGTTGCCCGGCGCGCAGAACAGCTCGTGCCTCTCGGAGTCCTCGGAAAGCCGCCATGCGATGGCGTGCTCCCTGCCTCCGCCCCCAACTACAAGAATCTTCATGTCGCGGCCTCCTTTCGCGCCAGCCGCGTCAGCGGCGCTTCCCGGTGTTTCCGCGCCCGTGCGGCTGCGGCTGCTGCGCGGGGACGAAGAGCCTCTGCCCGGGGCGGATCGAGTCGCTGCGCAGGGAGTTCATGTCCTTGAGCCTGCCGACGGTGGTGCCGAACGCCTGCGCGATTAGCGAGAGCGTGTCGCCCGGGCGGACTACGTACTCCTCGCGCGGGCCGGGGTCCGGCGGCGGCGCGGGGCGCACAGGCTGGGGCTGCATGGCGGGGAGCGCCTTGATCCGCTTCAGGATGTCGTCGACGATCTCCTTGCGCTGGGCCTGCATCTCCGCCCTGACGCGCGCGATGTCCGCCTTCAGCGCCTCTATCTCGGCGCGGACCGCCGCGATCTCGCCGCCGCCGCGCTCTATCCTGGCGACCCTCTCGGCGAGGGCGGCATGGTTGGACTCCAGGACGTCCACCTGCCCGGACACCCTCTGGACCTCCTCGTAGGCCTGCCGCCTGAGGAACGCGTCGCGTCCGCCCGGGACCGCCTGCTGCGCAAACGCAGCCGTGCCCGCCAGGCCGGCCGCGAGAACCACCATCTTCGTATTCATCTTCATTTTCTCCTTCTCCTTGAAGTTGATTATACCACAAAACCTTCTTCCGCGCGTCACTGCGACGTCCTGTTCGCCATCGCCCTCTTCAGCGTGAGGGGGTCGGAATAGGCGACGCCCGAGTCCGCCGGGAGCCCGAACGCGAGTCGCGTGACCCTGGCGCCGGTGCCCTTCAGCATCTCCGCGGCGTAGCCCGCCGTCGCGTCGCCCTCCATGTCGGTGGAGAGCGCCAGCACGACCTCGGAGATGCCCTCGCGGACCACCCGGTCCGCCATCTCCGCGAGGCGCAGCCTCTCCGGCCCCATGTGCCGCGCAGGCGAGAGCTTCCCGCCCAGCGAATGGTACCGGCCGCGGAACGCGCCCGACGCCTCGATGGACGCTATGTCGGCCGGCTCCTCCACGACGCAGAGAATCGTGCCGTCGCGCGTCTCGTCGGTGCACGTGTCGCACGGGTCGCGGTCGACCGTCGTGAAGCCGCCGCACCTTGAGCAGCACCTGACCCGCCTGCGCGCCACGTCCAGGGCCGCCGCCAGCGGCTCCAGGAGACGGCCCGGCTCGCGCACCAGGGCGAGCGCCGCGCGCGCGGAGCTGCGCCGGCCGAAGCCGGGCAGCCTCGCGAGCGCCTTCTCAAGCTCGTCAATCGGCGCAAGCACGGCCCGTCAGCGCCCGAACAGGCTCCCCGCCTGGCCTTCCTGCACCAGCCTCTGCATCTCCCTCTGCGTCTCCTCGCGCGCCTTCTTCAGCGCCGCGTTCACGACGTTCAGGAGCATCGTCTCGAACCTGGCCGGCTTGCCGGCCTTCACCTCGTCGTACGCGTCCGGCGCGAAAGAGATCGACGTTATCGTCATGTCGCCCCTCGCGACGACCGTTATCCCGCCGTTCGTGTGCGAGACGGTCACCTTCTGTATCTCGTTCTGAATGCGCTTCGACTCCGAGCGCATCTTCATCACTTCCCTGATCTGGTCAAGCATTCCCATTTTCTTTTTTTCCCTTTCTTGTCTGTTGAAAACCCCGTCCGCGCCTTCCCTACAAGGGCCTTCCCGCCAGCGCCTCGTACGCCTTCGCGTATATCTCGCGGGTGCGCTCGACGACCTCGTCCGGCAGCTCCGGGCCCGGCGGCTGGTGGTTGAAGCTGATCGAGTCGAGCCAGTCGCGCACGTACTGCTTGTCCAGCGACGGCGGGTTCGCACCGACCGCGTAGCTCTCCTTCGGCCAGAAGCGCGAGCTGTCCGGCGTGAGCACCTCGTCGGCGAGGACGAGCGCGCCGTCGGGGTCCCTCCCGAACTCGAACTTCGTGTCGGCGATTATGATCCCGCGCTCGATCGCGTAGTCGGCCGCGCGGCGGTAGAGGGACGTCGTCGCGTCGCGGAGCTCCGCGGCGGTCTCCGCGCCGACGAGCCTTGCCGTCTCGTCGAAGTCGATGGCCTCGTCGTGCCCGCCTATCTCCGCCTTCGTCGTCGGCGTGAAGAGCACCTCGTCGAGCCTGGAGGCGTTCTGGTAACCCTCGCGCAGGCGCTGCCCGTTGACGGTCCCGGACTTCGAGTACTCCTTCCAGCCGGAGCCCGTGAGGTAGCCCCTTGCTATGCACTCCACCGGCAGCATCGGGACCTTCCTGACGAGCATGGAGCGTCCGCGGAGGTCGTCAGCGTACGGCCTCAGCTCCTCCGGGTACTTGTCGACGTCCGCCGTCACAAGGTGGTTCCTCACGCCGAGGAACTCCAGCCAGAACAGCGAGAGCATGTTCAGCACCTTGCCCTTGTCGGGCACACCCGTGGGCAGTATCACGTCGAACGCGCTGATTCTGTCCGTGACGACCATGAGCAGCCTGTCGCCCAGGTCGAACACGTCCCTGACCTTGCCGCTCTTGCGCGGCACTCCGGGGATCTCGCACTCAAGCAGAGCCCGGTTCCTGTCGTATTTCATCTTTCCCCTCCGGCTTTCGCCTTTTCGTTGACTGGTTCCGCGACGATGCTGGCCATGAGCCTTCTCGCCACGCTGTTGGAAATTATGAAGACGGCGTCGGACGAGCCGACGGTCGCGAAGTACCCGCCCTGCGCCCTTCCTCCGATCAGGATGTTGCGGCGCAGCGAACCCGCGCCCTCGGAGTCCACCGCGATCGTGGTCTGCGGCTTCTCCAGCCCGTAGCGCCTGAGGTCGGCGACGGACGCCTTGAGCGTGACGACCTTCTCGGCCTCGAGCGGGTTGAGGGCGGCGAGCGCGGCGTCGATGGCGGGCGCGGCGGGCACGCCCGGACGGCCGGACGCCTCCACGACCCAGGCCCGCAGGTCCTTGTCGAATACGACGACGGCCGGCTTCTCGGCGTCGGCAGACGTGGACTCGATGCGCTTCACGTCCGCTGGTGCGACCTTCAGTATCCTGCGGCTGCGGAGGTCGACGAGTGAGTGCCCGGCGAGCGCGGCGGCGCGGGAGACCGCGACGGGCGGCGCGTTCGTGGTGAGCGACACGACAAGCCCCTCCGGGTCTCGGTCGGAGAACTTGAGGGACGCCAGGTGCGTCACGAAGGACTCCGCCGCGGCCTTGTCCGCAGGCGCGGCGACAGGGGCGTCAAGCCGCCATTCGCCGGTCGCGGCGTCCTTTGCGAGAAGGTAGTTGACCGCGCCGTCGGCGATGGAGACGCGGGAGATCTGAGCGACGTCGAACGGGAAGAGCCGCGAGTCGGTGAAGTCCGCCCCGCCGGCGAGGTCCTTCAGGGCTCCGGGCACCGACACCACCGCGCCGGAGTTCTGCACGAGCGCGTAGACGAGACCGTCGCTCGCCTCCTTGCCGAACGCCACCTGGCGGTCCGCGCCGCCGCGCGAGTGGAGAGTCACAGTGACCGCGCTCTCGGAGTCGAGCCCGTAGCTGGCCAGGAGAGGGGCCGTGGCGGAGGCAGGCTCGTTGGATGCGCCGACCGGCCAGAAGAAGGCCTGCGCCTGCGCCGCGCCGATCGCGGAGAGGAGTTCGCGGATCCTGACGGACGACGCCGCGTCGCCGGCGTCCGCTCCGTCGAGCGACGCCTTCCTCCATCCTTCGCCGTCCTTCACGAACCTCAGGAACTGCCCCTTCCCGCGCTTCAAGTCGAAGGAGTCGACGCTGTCCACGCCGCCGGGGCAGATGGACTTCATGCGGAAGGCGTTCCCGCCGGCCTCGGCCAACGCGAGGAGCCCCGCGTCCGCGACGTATATCGCCGTCTCGTCGCTCACCGACGCGTAGACGCCGTCCTTCGCGGCGGTCAGCTTGCCGAGGCCCACCGACCATTTCCTGTCGCCGCTCGACAGGGTGATCTTCACCTCGGGCTCGTCCAGTCCGTAGTCACTGCGCTCGCGCCCGAAGGAGGCGAGCTCCTGGTCGCCGAACGCGGCCTGGGTCGGCGACACGACGAGGGCGTCCAGCATCCGCTGAATGCCGCGCTCGTCCGCCTCTGCGGAATACGGCTCCGCCACGCGCCACACGCCGTCCTTCACGAGGGCGACGACCTGCCCTCCCCGCCTCTCGACCTCGATTCGCTCCGCAGACTTCGCCGCCGGGTCAAGCAGCGTCGTGCGCCCGGCGATCAGCGAGCCCATCCCGCGCATGGACACGAATATGTGCGCCGCGACGAGGAGGACTATGCCTGCGGCGAAGAGGAAGATCACCCTTGCGTTGCTCATTGGCGCCTCCTTCTGCGGAACGTGGCCGCCACGAACACGAGGAACACGGCGCCTGGCATCAGGACCGAGGTGTTGACGGCGAAGCGCGAGCGGGTGGCGCGGTCCATGCCGGAGACGAGCCTCCCGGCGTCCGCGCCGACCTCGGTGAGCACGTCGCGCCCAGACAGGTACTTCACGGCGTTCAGGAAGAAGTCGCCGTTGGCGTTCGCGTAGGTGCGAAGCGCCCCGTTCTTGGCGAAGCCGACGTCGCCGACGGCCACGACCCTCGTCGGGCGGATGTCGAGGTCAGAGGACGCGTCGCCGCGCTCGACAGCCGCCGCGAGGCAGGACCCGCCGGCGCGGACGAGCTCCGTGAAGACCTTCCTGTCGGCGCCTGTGCCGGCCTCCGCGACCGCGGCGGACGGCGAAAGCGAAATCGGCTTTAGAAACACCACCTGCTGCCCCGCGAACGGCCTGGACACGGGATGCTCCGCGCCGAACTCGGACGCTATCACGTCCGTCCCGGAGATCGTCCTTGTCGGTCCCGTCGGCGGACCGGACACCCTCACGCCCCACTCGGAGAGTATCGCCGACACCGCGAGCGCGTCGGCGGAGTCCTCCAGGACAAGCAGCCTGCCGCCGCCCTTGCGCCCGTTGCGCCCCTCAAGATACGCGCGCAGGCGGTCCGCCTCGCCGGACGAGAAGTCCGTCCTCGCCCCGGCGACGACGATCATGGCGCAGTCCTCGGCTATCGTCCCGCCGCTCGTCAGGTCGACGAACTTGTTCACGTAGCCGTCGAGCGAAAGCTCGCGCGCTATGTCGCTCATGCCCTCCGGGCCGTAGTCCTCGAACGACACCTCCCCGTGGCCGCAGGTCCAGTACACGCTGCTGCGGTGGAAGGGCGTCGCTATGCGCTCGATGACGGACGCGAACATGCGCTCGCCGCATCCGCCCGCGACCGGGAAGTTCTCGATTATCCGACCCGCCCGCTCGAAGACCAGGCTGCCGTTCTGGACGCCCGCCCTGACAAGCCGCTGCGCCTCGCCCAGGTCGAGCGTCGGGTCCACGTACCTTATCTCGATGCGGATACCGCCGACTTCGTTCGACTCGCGCCTGACGGCCCTGAGGAAATGCGCCAGCTGGCGGAAGGCGGGGTCCTTCCTGGACATGAACGCCGTCACCGTCACCGAGCCGCGGGAGGTCGAAAGGATGCTGCGGGTGCGCTGCGAGAAACGCGTTGCGCCCACGCCGCCGACCGGCAGGTCGAGCGTCTCGTCGAGCCGCACCGCCAGCGCGGACGCCAGGACGGAGAACACCACGGCGAGGAGGATGGAGAGGCGTGTCGTGAACCGGAGGCCCGCAGCCCCGCGGCCCACGCACCTGACGAGCGCGACCGTCTTCGTCGCAACGAAGAGCGCCGTCGCGATAAACAGGCAGTACGAGATCACGGTGCCCGTCGACACGAGGCCGGAGGCGATGTCGAAGGCGTGCTCGTCGACCGGGAACTCACCGAAGCGCGACCTGCCGATGGGCGACCAGTTTGCAAGCGCGAACCACAGCCCGCGCGGAACCGCCACCAGGACGGCAAGCGTGGCCGCCGCGCTCGCGGCGGAGTTCGTGAAGAGCGCGCTCGACGCGACGGACACCGCGCACCAAAGCGCGGACTGCAGCCCCAGCGCGAAGAACGCGGGCAGGAAGCCGGAGAGCGTCGTGGCCTCGCAGAGCGCCGGCACCGAGAGGCGGAGGCCCACGAGCGCGCCCACAAGCGACAGCGCTATCGCCACCATCGTCATCATCCACACGCCGAGGAACTTGCCGATCACGTAGTCGCGCTCGCGGACAGGCGCGGAAAGGAGGATGTCCATGCGCCCCGTCCTGCGCTCGTCGCTCCACACGTCCATCCCGAAGAGCGCCGCCAGCGCGGGAAGGAACGGAGAGACCGACACCGCCCAGACGGAAGAGAGCCTGGACATCCCGCCCTCGGCCGCCTCGAGGTTGAACGCGAAGAGAATCGCCGCGCCTGACAGGAACAGCCCGTACGCTATGGCGGTGGTGTAGAGGTTCCGCGCCATGCCGACAGTGCGCCGGAACGTGACCCTCACGGGACTCACGTCGCACCTCCCTTCATCGCCGCGTCCACGCGCTCCACGATCGTCGACACGTCGAGGCCCGCCGTCGGGACTGTCGCGGTGATCCGCCCCCCGTCCAGGACGAGGAAGCGCGTGGACCACTTCGCGAGGTCCGAGACTGCGTGCCCGGTGACGATCACGCTGGAAAACGCCGCGACGCTTGAGATTATCTCGCCCGCGGCAGAGCGCATGGCGCGGTCCAGCCCGGCAAGGACGTCGTCGAGCAGGATCACGTGCGGCCTGAGCAGCACGGCGTCCGCCAGGGCGACGCGCTTCTTGAGCCCGAAGGAGAGCGAGCGTATGGGGCTGCTCATTATGTCCGCTATGCGGCATATCTCCGTCGCCTCGCCGATGCGGCGGCGGATGCGCTTGTCCGGCTCGCCCTTCAGCCGCGCCCTGTAGTTGAGGAACGCCTTGACGGTCATGTCCTCGTACAGGGCAGGCGTCTCCTGGAGGTAGCCCAGCTCCCTTCTGTAGCGCAGGGGGGTGAGGAACGCGTCGTGCCCGTCGATCCTGACGCTCCCGGCGTCAGGGGCCATGAGGGTCGCGAGAATCCTGAGAAGAGTCGTCTTCCCGGCGCCATTATCGCCCACGACGCTCACCGTCTCCCCGGGGGAGACGACGAACGACACATCCCGCAGCACTTGCTTTGCGCGGTAGGCGAAGGCTATGTTCCGTACTTCCAGCATTTCTAATATTATACCAAATATCCGCCAAATGGTCTATAGCATCAAGAAGGAACGTCTATTTTTCGTAGGCCCGGATCTCGAAGATGCGCGCGGACCTGTCGCCCCACGTCTCCTTCACCGTGACGCGCAGGGCGTCAAGCCGCTCCGCCGGGAAACGGTGGACGCGGTGGCGCAGCTGGTTGTTGCAGTCGGAGGCGAGCCGCTTCCACCTGCCGTCCGCAAACCCTTCCAGGACATACGACTTCACAAGCTCCTTTGGCCGCGCGTACTGACGGGCGGACGACAGGTTTGGATCGAAGGTTATGCGCACCTCGCGCAGGGTGACGGGCGCCGGGAAGTCGAGTCTTACGCTTTGTGGAAGTTTCTCGTCTGGATTGGACCGCCACCCGTGGTAGACTCCGTCCTCCAGGCGCGCCACGCCGTCGATCACCGCCGCGACGTTGAAATCCACTTCCCGTACCAGCGCGGGCTCTGTTACGAACGAATACTGCTGCCCGTCCACGGCAGTCCACTTTTCCCGGCCCTTCGTGCAGTAGGCGCGTAAGTCGGAACTGCCGGTCGTCCCCTCGCGGAGCGCCCACGATATCCCCTTCACTGGCACGACTTCAATCCAGACGAACTTCGCATCGACGGCGATCGGGCTCTCCGGCGCAAAGCGCACGAGGCCATTGTGCCCGGCGGGGACCGTCGCCTTGAGCACGGCCGCGGGCCTGTCGTCAGGGCGCCACGACTGGTTGTCCGCCAGGAACACGTTCAGCGTCGCCTCCACCGGCTTCTTCCCGTCGTTCACCAGCAGAAGAGACACGGCGTCGAGCGTCTTGAGGCCTCCGCGCTCGAACCTCGCCGCCCGGCGGACCCTTGAGCAGGCGTGCGCCAAGCAGTCTTTGCGGCGGAGACCAGGGTCGGATGCGCCGTAGGTCTGGCGCCGCGGACCGCCTTCGGACGACGACGCCTTCGCCGTACGGGCGAGGTCGAGCGGATCCTCGTTCTGGATACGCGGGATGTAGTGGTCGTCCTTGAGGAGTCGCTGCTGAATCTCCTTTATGTGCCTTGCGCCGCACTCGCGCGGCGTTATGCCGCCCTTCTCGTGCGCGACGGCGGCTGCGGTGCCGGCGGCCTGCCCAAGCTGGAACAGCGTCGCCATGACGCGGATCGTGCCGAAGGCGATGTGCGTCACGCTGATGGAGCGTCCGCACAGGAAGAGATTGGATACGTTCTTCGAGTATATGCAGCGGTAGGGAATGGAATAGAGCGGAACCCCCGGATGGCTGCGCCAGAAGCCGTTGCCCGTCGGGTTCTCCATGCCGAGCGGGTCGTGGGTGTCAAGCCCCCATCCGCCGTACGAGATTCGGTCGGGGAACATCGTGCCCGCGAGCGCGTCGTTCGCGGTCATCACGTAGTCGCCGACGAGGCGGTAGCCCTCGCGGCGGGCGTTTTTCCACGCGATCTCGGCCATGTAGGCGTTCGCGGCCTTGTCCTTGACGGGCGACTCGTTCTTGACCCAGCCCCAGTAGGCGTACGATATCCTTACAAGCTGGTCGCGGGCGCGCTCAGGGTCCTCGAGGTCGTTGAAGCGGCCGTTGTTCTCCATCCACCAGACTCCGTTCGGGCCACTAACGCGGCGCCTGAACCCCTTGGGCAGGACGTCCGCCCACGCCGGGGTCTTGTACTGCACGGGATGGTCGGCGTATCCGACGATGTATCCGACGCGCCTGTCCTTCATCACGCATCCGCTCATCGTGATCTCGTCGCGCTGTTCCGGCGCGGGCGCCTCGTTGTACTCGTCCTTCGACTCGCGGCCGTGCATGTATTCCGCGCCGGCGAAGAGGCCAAGCCAGCCGTCGCCGGTGCCGTCCGCGAAATAGCGCCCCGCGAAGCGAGTCTCCCTCCCCGTGAGAGTGTTGCGGGACACCACGGCCGCGATGGCGTCGCCGTTCTTCTCGGCGGACATCACGCGTTCGTTCGGGAATTCGAAGAACCTGCCCTTCAGTTCGTCCGCCATTTCCCGGAAGGCGTCGCTGTAGCTCCATCCCTCGTGCATCTTGCAGCGCATCAGGGCCTCGCACACGAGGCCGGACTCGCGGCCCTTCGCGCCGCCAGCGCCGTTGATGCCGACCTCCATCTCGCAGTTGGCGTTGCCGCCAAGGACAGGGCGGTCGTGGACGAGCGCGACGCGCAGACCGTTCCTCGCCGCGGCGAACGCCGCGCCGAGGCCGCCAGGACCCGCGCCCACGACGACGAGGTCGAAATCTCCGCCGTCGGCGACCTTCACGTCTCCCGTCGTCAGGCGGCGGCGCTCGGCCGCAAGCGCCTTCGCCTCCACCGGCGGGACGTACGAGAGGTCTGTGGTGAAGAGGAGAGCGTCGCAACGCGTCATCGCGCCGGTGAGGTCGACGAGCCGCACGTCGCAGTCGCCGGCCGCGAGCGCGAAGTCGCCCGCCTTTTCCCATACCCACCCCTCGCGGCGCGACGCGCCGAGCGTGCCGCTGCACCTGCCTGCGACCTCGACGACGAACTTCCCGGGAGAGAACTCTGGGAGCCAGTCCTTCGTGCGCACCCACACGCGCCATGTCCCCGCGCGGGGAACGCGAACCTTCGTCGACGCCGGGGCGACCGGCTCCAGGACACCCGGGGCGAGCAGATACGCGCTTCCCATCTTGTGGGTGAACTGGGTGTCGACCTTCCACCCGCCGTATTCGGAGAAGTACTCCGCCTCAAGCCACAGGAAGCCAGGAATCTTCTCCTGCACTTCAAGCGCGGGGGCGCGAAAGCCATTGTTCACGTACTCGCGGCAAGGCGAAGTTCCGCCGCCCTTCGGCGAAGCCTCTCCGGCAAGCGAAAACACGGCCAGGGCCGCGGCGGCAACCATCTCTCTCCGTCTCATCTGTCCATTCCTTTCGTGTCGCGGTTTCAAAACGAACGGGAGCGCATCAGCGCACCACCTTGACGTCAACCGGGGCGTCCACCTTCACGACGACCGGTCTGCCGTCGGGGCCGCGCTCCACGCGCACCGACACGCTGCGGCCGCCGGGGAGGGCCATTGCGCCCTCAGCCCACTGAAGGTCGCCGAGGTTCGGCTTAACCTGGACCGTCCTGCAACCGACGTCAAGCGGCCTTATGCCAAGCACGTTGTGTATGCACCACGCCGCGGGGCCGGCGCTCCACCCATGGCAAAGCGAATGGCGAAATCCCTTGTAGCAGAACTCGCCGTAGTCGCCGTGGACGTCCTTCATGCCGGCGACAGGCAGGGAGTCGACGCGGAAGGCGTTGTTCGTCCAGGCGAGGTTGAAGTCCTCCCAGAAGCTGGTCGCGCCCATGTCGAGCATTCCGCCCCAGTAGTCGCGCACCGTGTCGAGGGCGCGCTGATGCTCGCCGGCCAGGCTCATGGCCTCGATCATGTAGTAGCCGTAGAACGTGGAGACCTTGGCGTGTCCGTCGCGTCCGAGGGACTCCGCGAACATCTCCTTCGGGTCGCGGAGGCCGGAAAGCGCGAGAAGCGCGGCGGAGCTCTTGGCGCCCGAGGGGGCGGGGCGGAGCTTCCCGAGTTCCGCGGCGAGCGAGCGGGCGCGGGCCGCGAGCGCGGCGTCGCCGAGGGCGTCCGCCATGAACGCCGTGTCGCGGGCACACATCAGCGCGAGCGCCTGCGTACCCGCCTTGGCGGCGGCTCCGTTGTGCTGCGTCGGCCAGTCGAGGAAGGTGCCTGCCGTCCACTCCCCGCCCTTCATGCCCGTTAGGACGTGCGCGAATGTCGCGGATATGTACGCCGCGTGCCTGCGGAGGTATTCGATGTCGCCCGTGTAGCGATACCATTCGGCGACGTTGCGAAGCCACCAGAGTGTGTAGGTGGGCATTCCGTTCATCCACCTGTCGGGGGCGGTCGTGGCGGCCATGTAGTCGAGCGACTCGGGCAGCACGTCCGCCGCGCCGAACACCGCCAGAACCGCCATCGTCTCGGGATGCGTGTCGCCCATCCACACGAGGCGGTCGCGCTTGATACCGTCCCAGAGGTAGTTCTGGCAGCAGAGGTGCACTGTGCGGACCGCAGTCTCCCATACGGCGTTCAGGCGCTCGTCGGAGGACCTGAACGCGCCCAGCCTCTTCATCGGGCGCATGACTGAGACCGCCCTGACGTACTCGATCTGCACGGCGCCGCCGCCGACATTGTCTATGCGCGCGAACCGGAAGCCGGACTGCCCGATCTCGCGCATCCCGAACCACGGCAGGTCGACCACGCCGTCGCGAATCGCATGGTCGTTGCACGACCCCTTCTCGCCAAGTTCGCTCATGGCCTCGGCGACGGACTCCCCGAAGCGCACCCGCGCGCGCGCCTGGCTCTTGCCGCGCCTAGTCCCGCAGCCAATTTGGATAGAACCATGGAGCTCACGCCCGAAGTCGAGCAGCAGCCATTCGCCAGGCGACAGCACTGGCCCGGAGCCCCTGCCGAACGCCCCTTCGGAGACCTGCCAATGGCGCGGGCCGCAAAGCGCATCCGCACCCTTCAGGGACTGCGACGTCGCGACCACACGCGTCGGCGGAACCATCTCCCGGACGCACGGATCCATCTTGCCAGCAAACACCACGGCGCACTCAAGCGAGGCAGCCGCGATCACACCAATCGTAGAATATGTTTTCATCAGATACAGTATACACCATCATACCCAAAAATACAATATTTTTCCACTTGATTAGTTAGGGCTAATTTTGGTATAATATGCGGCAAATTACCCGAGGCTAACCGAATCACGCCTTGGATGTGAAAAAGAAAGGTCGAGAAGAAATGCCATTGTCGATGGTGAAGATAGGCGAAAAGGTGCGCATCGTGAATGTGGGAGGCCCGGATGTAGTGAAAAAGCACCTGGGGGCGCTTGGCGTCATCCCTGGGGCGATTGTGACAGTATATCAGATCTCCAGCGGCAACATGATCATAGGAATCCACGACAGCCGCCTCGCCATCGACGAAGGCCTCTCGCGCAAAATCCAGGTCGTGGAGGCGTGAAAGCCTAGGAGAGCCTGACTACGTCGTCGAATTCCTCCGGGGACATTTCGCGGAGGAACTTCTCGCCGTCGGGGACAAGGTTGCCCGCAAGCAGGGACTTTCGTCGCAGGATGTCGTCGACGCGCTCCTCAAGCGTACCCTCGGTAATGAAGGTGTGGACCAGCACGGTGCCACGCTGCCCGATTCTGTGCGCGCGGTCCGTGGCCTGGGCCTCGACCGCGGGGTTCCACCAGCGGTCGAAGTGTATGACGTGGGTGGCCTTCACTAGGTTGAGGCCAAAGCCGCCGGCCCGGAGCGAGAGTATGAACGCCGACGGCCCTTCGCACTTGGTGAAGCACTCGACCTCGCGTTCGCGCTCTGCGGCGGACAGCGCGCCGTGGAGGAACGGAAAGTCGCGCCCGAAGCGGTCTTTCAGAAACGCCTGGAGCTGACGTCCGACCTTTGCGTACTGCGTGAAGACAAGCGCGCTCTCGTCGGCGGCGAAGATGGCCTCCAGGAGATCGAAGAGCCTGTCCAGCTTGCCGTCGCCGTCGCAGATCAGCTTGAGACGCGTAAGGAGCGCGAACACGTCGCCCTGGCGGCGTTCGCCGGCGCGATAGTCGGCAAGCGCGTCCTCGTACTGCGCCCGCTGTTGCGCGGAGAGCGCGCAGTACTCCCTGACTTCGCGCTTCGGGCCGAGCTCGCCGGATATCTCCGGGTCGGTCTTCAGCCGCCGCAGGATGAACGGCTCGACGGCGCGTGCGAGGCGTCGGGCGGCGGCGCAGCCGGGGTCCATGGAGACGGGTCGCGTGAAGCGGACGTCAAACGAGCGCCTGTCGCCGAGGAGCCCGGGGTTGAGGAAGCGCTCCAGGCTCCAGAGGTCCGCGACGGAGTTCTCGACCGGGGTGCCGGTCAGCGCCAGCCGGCGCGGGGCGCCCAGAGCGCACACCGCGCGGGAGACGCGCGTGTCGGGGTTCTTTATCGCCTGGGCCTCGTCCACGACGATCGCGGACCACGCGACGCGTCGCAGAATGTCGTAGTCGCGCACAAGCAGCGAGATGCTCGTCAGCACCACGTCGCTCTTCGCCGCCTCGCGTTTGAAGCCGTATTCAAGCTGACGCATTGCGCCCTGGTGGACGTATACCGAAAGCGACGGGGCGAACCTGGCGAACTCGCGCCGCCAGTTGGCGACGAGAGTGAGCGGGGCGAGGACCAGCACGGGGCCCCGTTCCCCGTTCCCCGTTCCCACCCCTGCTAGGGCATCGCCTTCGGCGACTCGCTTCGCTCGGGGGATACGTTCCCCATTCCCCAGAATCCACGCTATTGTCTGTATCGTCTTGCCAAGGCCCATGTCGTCCGCCAGCAATGCGCCGAACCCATTGTCCGTCAGGAACTTCATCCAGGCGACGCCGCGCCGCTGGTACGGACGAAGCTCCCCGGCGAGGCCGGGGATCCGTTCGTGAACCGTCAGCACGCCACCAGCGCTCGCGCCCTGCCGCTTTGACTTCAGTTCGTTGACGAGCGCGCGAAGCCCCCTTCCGGAATCCGCCGGGGCGACGGCGATTGAACCGGCGAAGCCGATTCCGCTTGCGAACGCAACAGCCTCGTTCACGGCGAGCTTCCCGCCGTTCTGCCGCTCAAGGGCGCGAAGCGCCTCCTTCAGGATGCCGCGGTCGACTTCTATCCAACGGTCGCGAAAGAACACGATAGTCGACTTCTGGTCGAGGAGAAAGCGTATCTCCTCGGCGTCGACGACCTCGCCGGCGACGCGGACGCGAAGGCGCAGCGTGGCGGAAGGCGCCTTGCCGGCCGTCGCCGCCCCCGCCGCGGCTCCGCCCTCGATGTCGGCCTCCGCCGTCACCTCGCCCTTGATGTCGCATCCGTCCACGGCATAGCCTGCATCGCACAGCGCCTTCGCGGCGGACTTGACGAAGAACTCCGCCTCGGGGACTGAAAGCGGCGCGCAGAGGACTTCCCCGCCGTCGCGGACGACCGGCTTCATGGCGCGAAGCGCGCCGAACACGAACGTCGCCTGTCCGAGTGCCTTCAGGGCCGCGCGCCCGCGCGGGACGGGGCAGACGACGCGGAAGCCATCGGCGTCCGACTCCAGGGTGAAGCGCATCGCGGAGCGCACCGCGCCGTCGTCGTCCACGCCTCCGCTCCATTCATCGAGGTCGGCGGCGAACGCGGCACATTCCTCGTCATCCCAGCGGACAAGCCCGGTGCGGCTCCTGAGGGCGAGTATCCAGGCGTCGTGGAGAGTGTCGTGACGCTGGTCCTCGGCGTCCGCGCTGAGCGGCGTTACGACGAAGTCCCTGACGAAGCCGTCAAGCCAAGGGTTGTCCGCGCCGACCGCGCGCCAGCGGGCGTGCCAGCCGTCGTCCTCCCTCACGAGACATGGCAGGAAGCGACCCTCGGCGATCGCCTCCAGGGCCTCAAGTTGTCTCGGGCTCAGTTGCTTCATCGGCGGCCACCTCGCCGAGGGTCTTGGTCCCCGAAAGGAGCGCGACGACCTGCGCCTGTACCTCGCCGAGGTTCTCCAGCCTTATGCGTGGGTCGAGAATGACGAACGTGTCTCCGTTCTTGCGGTCCTCGTACACGCGACGTATCGAGCCGTCGTCCAGCTCCTTCGCATCGCGCTCGACCAGTATCTTCGAGCGTTCGAGCATGACGGCGAGGACGTAGACGACGTTCTTCATCGCCGGGTCGTCGAGCGTGATGAGCTTGCGGAGCAGCTCGCCGGCGTCCTCCTTGCGGAGGGGCTCCTTCTTCTCCTCCTTGACCGGCGCGAAGTAGACGCCATCCCATTGCGAGAAAGGCGTCCAGTCCTTCTCGGCGGTCTTCCAGCATTCCGGATGGCAGTCGAAGCGCTCGTATCCTGCGGCGGTCTCCTTCAGCGCGCTCACCACCGGCGCACGGTCCACCAGCGGCTTCTGGCAGAAGCTGCAGACGTGTCCGCGAGATCGTATGTTCCATTCTTGTGACATGTGGATATTATAGCATAACAAAATATTGTTGTCTAAACTTTCGTGTATCTTGCCTATAAGTTCGTTTGGAAACAACCGGAACAACTTTTTCCTCGCGCCGCGCAACCGCGCGGCGTTCTTGAATCGGCGGGCGTGTTGGCCGCCGTAAAAAAGTTGTCAATGTTGTTTTCATATTAATTCAGTAGAACTTATCCTCATTTACATTCCCGTGCGAAGCGCCGACGACGGGCTTTCATCTTCGACAGGATGTACGCATACGAGTACTACACAAAGAGAAATGGAGAATATGGCATGGAGGCGTGCTATAGGAAACGTCCGGTAAACGACTCCTTGCAGGCGCGGATGGCGGAGACCGGGCCTTCGCAGACGAGATTGCCGCCCTGGTCGCCGCCCCCGGGGCCAAGGTCCACGATCCAGTCGGCGCAGCGCATGACGTCGATGTTGTGTTCGATGACGATCACGGTGTTACCCTGGTCGCGAAGTCCAAGGAGGATCTTCATCAGCTTGGCGACGTCGTCGAAGTGGAGGCCGGTCGTAGGTTCGTCGAGAAGGTACAGCGTCTTGCCGGTCGAGCGCCGCGAGAGCTCCGTCGCGAGCTTGATGCGCTGCGCCTCGCCGCCGGAAAGCGTCGTGGCGCTCTGCCCGAGCGCGATGTATCCGAGCCCGACGTCCGCCAGCGTCCGCAGGCGGCGCGAGAGCGAAGGGACCTTCGCGAAGAAGTCGGCGGCCTCGGCGACGGTCATCTCGAGGACGTCGGCGATGGACTTGCCGCCGTACGTCACCTCGAGAGTCTCCGAGTTGAAGCGCTTGCCGCCGCACTGCTCGCACGTGACGTAGACGTCGGGGAGGAAGCTCATCTCCAGTTTCCTGGAGCCGTCGCCGCCGCACACCTCACACCGCCCGCCCTTTACGTTGAAGGAGAAGCGCCCGGCGGTGTAGCCTCTGGCGCGGGCGGCCTCGGTCTTCGCGAAGAGCTCGCGGATATCCGAGAAGAAGCCGACGTAGGTGGCGGGGTTGGAACGCGGCGTCCTGCCGATCGGCGACTGGTCGATCTCTATCACCTTGTCGAAATACTCCACGCCCGAAAGCCTGCGGAACTTGCCGGGGCGCTCTTTCGCGTTGTAGAGCCGCTGCATCAACGCCCGCTTCAACGTCTCTTCGACGAGCGTTGACTTCCCGGAGCCGGAGACGCCGGAAACGACGGTGAACGCCCCTACGGGGAACCTGGCGGTTATGTTTTTGAGGTTATGCTCGGAGCAGCCAGAGATGGTGAGGAATTGGCCGAACTCAGTTCGGCCATCAAATCTGGCGGCGGACGAGCCAGACTGCTCAGGCGCAGTTCGGCCATCACTCCCCCTTCTTGCCTCGCCGCAAACCGTTTTCCTGCCGGTGAGGTAGTCGGCTGTGAGGCTCTTTGCCTTCAGCAGCCCGGGGAACGGCCCCTGGTACATCACAAGGCCGCCTTCGCGCCCCGCGCCCGGCCCGAGGTCGACTATGTAGTCGGCCGCACGCATCATCTCCTCGTCATGCTCGACGACAACCACCGTGTTGCCGCGGTCGCGAAGCCCCTTCAAGGTGGAAATCAGCCGCTCGTTGTCGCGTGGATGAAGCCCGATCGTCGGCTCGTCAAGGACATAGAGAACCCCGGTGAGGCCGGAGCCGATCTGCGTCGCGAGGCGGATTCTCTGCATCTCGCCGCCGGAAAGCGACGATGACGCCCGGTCAAGCGTAAGGTAGTCGAGGCCGACGTCTATCAGGAACTCCAGGCGCTTGACGATCTCACGCAATACGTCGTGAAGACCGGCAAAGCTGGGGGACTTGGGAAGCTGGGAATCCGGGGATTGTGGAATCGCGTGGTCATGGGAACAGCCATCATCGCACAATCGCGTGAAAAACTCCAATGCCTCAGTCACCGGCATGGCCATCACCTCTACGATCGTCTTGCCCGCGACTGTCGCCGCGCACGACTCCGGACGCAGGCGCGCGCCGTGGCAGTCGGGGCAGACGCGGAAGCTCTGGTAGGCGTCGTACTTGGCGCGCACCTCGTCGTCCTGCGCCTCGTCGCGCTTGCGCTGTAGCGCGGCAAGTACGCCTTCAAACGGGCGATCCACGCTGCGCCACGGCAGGACGAGGTCGTCCTTGAAGCCGTGCATAAGCCCGTGGCGGAACTTCGCCGGGAGCTTTTCGTAGGGAGTGGAGAGCTTCACCTTGTACTGCGCGGCTATCCGCGAAAGAAGCTCCTTGTGATAGAGGATGGCCATCTGCCCGCCGAGCCGGCGCCAGGGGTGGATCGCCTCCTCGAGGGGAAGGGTCTTGTCTGGCACCACCAGCTCTTCGTCGAAGAAGTAGAGTTGCCCGATGCCGGAGCAAGTCGGGCAGGCCCCGAACGGCGAGTTGAAAGAGAACGAGCGGGGCTTTAGCTCTTCGAAGGATATGCCGCAGTCGGGGCAGGCGTTTAGTTCGGAGTAGGTCGTAATGGCCGACCTGAATGGCCGGCCATCAGGTTGAGAAGACCTCTCTGACATAGAAAGCATATTGGATTGAACAACGGAAGCGGTGGTGGGCCGGCCATCAGGTTGAGAAGACCTCTCTGACCCAAAGAACTTATTGGATTGGGCAGCGGAAGCTTTGTCGGGCAGGCCATCAGGTTGAGACAACCTTTCTGACCTAGAAGGCTTATTGGATTGGGCAGCGGAAGTTTTGCCAGGCAGGCCATCAGGCTGGGCGCCGGAACCTGCATTGGGCTGGCCATCGGATTGCGCACCGACCTCCTCGACTTCGATTATGCCGCCGCCCGTCTTGAGGGCGAGTTCAACGGAGTCGGTGAGGCGCGTCCTGTCGCAGGGGATGACGATGCGGTCGACTACGACGTAGATGCTGTGGGCTTTCTTCTTGTCGAGCGCGGGGACTTCCTCTATCGGGTATGTCGTGCCGTCGACTCGGACGCGGACGAAGCCCTTGCGGCGCAGCTCCTCGATCACCGACTCGTGACGGCCCTTCTTGCCCTTCACGACCGGCGCATAGATGATGATACGCCGCTTCCCGTTCCCGAGAATCGCATCGACAATCTGCTCGGCGGACTGCTTGGTGACGGGCCTGCCGCAATGCGGACAATGCGCCACGGCGGCGGAACCATAGAGGATCCTCAGGTAATCGTGGATCTCCGTCACCGTCGCGACGATGGAACGGGGGTTGCCGCTCGTCGTGCGTTGCTCTATCGAAATCGCCGGGCTCAGGCCCTCTATCTTCTCGACGTCTGGCTTCTGCATCCTGTCCAGGAACTGCCGCGCATACGCGGAAAGCGACTCCACGTAGCGGCGCTGCCCCTCTGCATAGAGTGTGTCGAACGCGAGCGAGGACTTGCCGCTGCCGGAGAGCCCGGTGACGACGGTGAGGGAATTCCTCGGAATCGTGACGTCGATGTTGCGAAGGTTGTGGACCTTCGCCCCCGTGATCGTTATGTCAGTCATCTTGCTTCTTCGCCTCGACCCCGACCCTGTAGAAGAGCGACGGCACGCCGGCGGGGCGTTCAAGTTCGATGGAGCCGGCCTGGTCTCCGGAAACGCGTTTCATCTCTCCCCATGGGACGTCCAGGCTCAATGTCGCATTGGTACGCACGACATAGTCGAACGATGCCGAGGCGTTTTCTATGGAAAGCGTGAATCCGCCGCCAGACGACGCGGAGAAGCCCGACACAACGGGACGATCCGCCTCCGTCGGCTCTGTCGACTCCCCCTCCGGCGTCCACTTGATATCGTCAAGCCAGATGTTGAATTCGGGACAAGGATTGGGTTCATCCCCCTCGACAACTTCCACATCCTGGTATACATACCACCAAACCACGGTGACATCTGATGGTTTTTCACCTATCTGAATTGTAAATTCCTTCCATTCATTGGTTGTAGCAAGAGGCTCGGGTGACATCCAATTTCCCGGCATTGATGGATTAGTCCCGTAACCAAAGCGTAAACCACGCTTACTGCCTGGAACGTCTCGGTATTGAAGCTCTTCGGAAGACTTCGCCCGGAACGAAATTAAACCAACACCATGAACAACACCTGTAATACAAATACTATATGCAGAATCTTTAGGTTGCATAATTGCCTTTATCGACGATACGCCTTTGAAGCACACATTTGAATCAACACTCCAACTGCCAGGAATGCCTGGTCTTTCTACGCGTGTCAACTCGAAGTTGGCATCGGCGGCGGTGGCAAGATCGCCATACGTTATTTTCTCTTCTGTCCATTGCGCCACGTAGCAGACATTACTTGCGGGGACTGTCCCCGCGGGCTCCGGAATCCATCCAACGAACACAAACCCCTCACGCGACACATCAGGCGCGGACGGAATCGCAGCGTTATATTCAAGGTTTGTGGTGTAGCCACCAACACCGCCGTTCGCGTCGAAGATGACCTCGTAGATGTTGTTGGTGTACTGCGCCACGTAGCAGACGTTGCTGGCAGGGACAGTCACATCTGGCTCTGGCTCCCAGGCGACGAAACTGGAACCGACGCGCGTCACCGTCGGACGCTCGATAGTCGAAGCGTAGTCCAAATAATTTGTGACGCCGCCCTCGCCGCCGTTTGCGTCGAAGACGACATCATAGACGTTGTTGGTGTACTGCGCCGTGAACACAGTATTGGAAGTGATTGGCGTATTCGTAGGATCAGGCGGATCCCAGCCAGTAAACGAGTACCCGATCCTTGCATCGGGATTGAAGCCATCAGGCACTGTTACGTAGTTATTCTCCTTGACGCGATTCTCATTATTTGTAACAACCACACTCCCGTCATAGTAGACGAAGTCGGCATCGTAGTAGATGTCTTTGCTCCACTGCGCCGTGAAAGTGACATTACTTGCGGGGACTGTTGTCCCCACAGACTCCGGTTTCGGCTCCCACGCAACGAAACTCCATCCGTCTTTCGTCACTTCCGGCGCGGACGGAAGAATCGCAGCGCCATATTCAAGATTTGTGGTGTAGCCGCCCACGCCGCCGTTTGCGTCGAAGACGACCTCGTATATGTTGTTGGTGTACTGCGCGGTGAAAACGGTGTTGGAAATGATTGTCATATTCGTCGGGTCTGGATCCCAGTCGGCAAAGGACCGACCCGTCAATTCATTGACATCGACATCGCCTGGCACTTCTGCGTAATAGCCTTCGCGCACGGACACAACCACATTCGTCTCGCCGTCGTCGTTCTGCCATGCGAACGTGGCGTCATGCCATACATCCGCTATCCAATGCGCCCTGTAGTAGACATTACTTGCGGGTACTGTCACGTCAGGCACGGGTTCCCATCCCAAGAAACTCCAGCCGCTGCGTTCGGGATCCTGCGGCACAGGCATTTCAACACCATATTGAATGTTTGTGACGAAGACATCACCACCATCGTAATTTTCGTCGAATGTGACATCATATCGGTTGATCGTATATCTTGCCGTAAGAGTGATATTGGTCATGTCATCAATCGTATCATCCTGCACAATACGACTGTCGCCAATAAACCATCCATCAAAAGTGTAACCTTCACGGACGGCATCTGGCAACGCTGGGCATTTATCCTCGCCCGTCAACACAAAAGACGACGGCGACACCATGCCTTCGCCGGCATCCAAAGTCATCGTTATTTCGCGAGGTTTCCAGACGGCGTATAGCGTAACGCCGTTTGTAGTCGCATTGAACCTAGAACCTGCCGATGTAATTGTCTGACCGAATTGATACGTTGCCTCGGTGGCATTGCTGGAAAGCGAAAGCCCCTCTAGCGTATAGTACGTGCGCGTCCAGTCATTTATAGAAGTGGTCAAATGAACTGTGTTGGTGTATATATACTCCTCTGTCAAGTCTGGCCCAAGATGATTCGGAATATTCATGTCATAGTATAACTTATACTTCAGCCATTCGAAACAAGGGGCGATAAATGCAAAATCCTTTGGAGGCTTGCCGAACAAATCCGACCCGTCAACCGTGACTACAGACCCAACATTGTTATACTTCTTGTATAAATGCTTTGTTTCAAGGTCAGTAGACGACAACGTGTGCGCATCATTAAATACCCAGATGTCCACAATCACCCAATTCGGATTGCTCAAATCGTATCCGTCAGGAATTCTTGTTGTATAGGTTCTGGGGAATAATGAACTTGGCATGTTGTCATATGCAGTCGCCGAGCCCGCTGGAGAAACAATATCTGACGTATGCTCTTTATTAAACGTAAAGCGCGTTGAGAAATCCGCATACTTGACAAGTTCTCCATTCGCATAACATAGGTTGTTTGCATCAAGTCTTACCGAAGCACCGTCTAATGAAAGGCAGCAAAAAGACAACAACAAGACGCACAATGCCGCGCTGACAAATGACCGTCCATGGGCATGGCGACGATACGCCACCATGTCTACTATTTGCGCATTATTTATCATACCTAAAATCATTGTCTTTTTATTCTATTATGAAATTGTGGGATTATGGAATTATGGGATAGCAGAATTATTCATTGGCTGATGAGTAATTACACAATTACATAATTCCATATTTACCTATCTCTCCAGGTTCTTCAGGTCAAGGGCGAAGAGGAACTCGGGGTTCGACTTCGTCTTCTTGAGGGAGTTGAGGACGCTCTTCATGGCGGACTCAGGCCCTGCGGGCGCGAGGATGCGACGCAGCCCCCACGTCTTCTCGAGCTCCATCGGATCGAGCAGCAGATCCTCCTTGCGGGTGCCGGACTTCTCGACGTCAATCGCCGGGAATATTCGCTTGTCGGCTAGGGAGCGGTCGAGCACAATCTCCATGTTGCCGGTGCCCTTGAACTCCTCGAAGATCACCTCGTCCATCCTGGAGCCGGTGTCTATGAGGCCGGTCGCAATGATTGTGAGCGAACCGCCTCCCTCGATGTTGCGCGCGGCGCCGAAGAAGCGCTTCGGGCGATGGAGCGCCAGGGCGTCCACGCCGCCCGTCAGGATCTTGCCGGAATGCGGCTGGACGGTGTTGTAGGCGCGCGCCATACGGGTGATGGAGTCGAGGAGGATGATGACGTCACGCCCGTTCTCCACCTGGCGCTTGGACATCTCGATGACCATCTCCGCCACGCTGACGTGGTGCTGCGGCTCCTCGTCGAAGGTGGACGAGAGGACCATCGCCTTCGTGTTGCGCTGCATGTCCGTCACCTCCTCGGGGCGTTCGTCGATGAGGAGGATGATGAGCATGGCGTCCGGGTGGTTGGTAGTTATCGCATTGGCCATCTTCTGGAGGAGGACAGTCTTGCCGACGCGGGGCGGCGCGATGATCAGCCCGCGCTGCCCGAAGCCGATCGGCGTGAAGATGTCGATGACGCGGGTCGAATACTCGTTAGGCGTCGTCTCGAGGATTATGCGCCTGGTGGGGAAAGTCGGGGTGAGGTTCTCGAAGTGGACGACGCGGGCGGCGACGGACGGCTCCTTGCCGTTCACGGTGTTCACGTTGCCGAGGCAGAAGAACCGGTCGCGGTCGCGGGGATCGCGGATCGGGCCCTCGATGATGTCGCCGGTCCTGAGGGCATGGCGGCGAATCTGCTGCTGGGTGACGAAGACGTCCTCAGGGTATGCGAGGAAGTTGTTCTTCGCGGACCTGAGGAAACCGTGCCCCTCGCGGACGATCTCGAGGCACCCCGAGGCAAGCACCGCACCTCCCTTGGCTAGATATGCCCGGATGGCGGCAAAGATCAGCTCGTGCTTGCGGTAGGTACCCAGCTCTTCGGGATCGGCGCCGGGCATCATCTTGTCGACGATCTCCTGGGCAGGCCAGATCTGGATGTCGGCGAGACGGTATTCGGGAAGGTCGGCCCTGCGGTTGGGATTGGCGGCGGGCGCGGACTCCTCGACTCGCTGCTCCTTAGGAAGCGGCGCGTTTAGAAGCGGATTCACGGATTCCGAACCGTCGGAACCGCGTATAGGGGAGTTGTTGGCCTTGGGCTGCTGCTTTCGCTGCTGCCCGCGCCCCTTCTTGTGCTGTTTCTTCTGCTGCGGCTGCGCAGGGCCCTGCTGCTTGGTGGCGTCCTGCGGCTTCGCTTCTGCGGCAGGCTGTGCAAATACGTCGAGTTCATCTGACATGGCTGTACTTACCTTTCTTTCCGTCGGCCTCACGGTCGACTATGACTTACAATGCTGTGCTGTCGGACGCGCCCGAGCGCGTCCACCCTAGCGGCGATTCACACCGGCGAGATAGCGGACAACCCGTTCCGCCTCTCGCCTGAGATCCTCCGCCGACCCGTCGTTTTGTATCACGACATGGGACTTGCGCGCCTTCTCCGAGAGGTCCATCTGGGCGGAAAGCCTGGACATCGCCTCCTCGAGCGAATAGCCGCGCATCGCCGTCATCCTTTCGATCTGCCTTTCTACAGAACTGGCGACGCACAATATTATATCATATTCCGCGTCCCAATGCACCTCAAAAAGCAAAGGAATTATTGCAACCTTCAAACGGTGGCCGCAGTCGCCCCCGCCGCCGTCGACATCAGCCGCGAACCACTCGTCTATCCGCCGCTTCACAACCGGGTGGATTCGCGCCTCCAGCGCCCTGCGCGCGGCGGGGTCGGCGAAGACCCTCGCCGCCAGCGCGCGGCGCTCGTCGGGCGGAATCAGCGAATGGACTATGTCGTCGGCGTCCAGTGTGTCGACGCCAAGTTCGTTCAGGTACTTCGCGAACAGCGACTTACCGCAGGCGATTCCGCCCGTGAGGGCTATGCGCACTTCCTACTCCCCGGTGGGGGCGGGCTTCACGTCGCCCTCCTTCACCTCGTCCTTCGCGCCGACCGAGAGTTCGCGTCCGCGAACGTCGACAAGCCTCGTCGTGACGAATATCAGGAGGTTACGCTTGGAGGTCTGCTCGGCGTGGCTGCGGAAGAGACGTCCGATGAACGGGATGTCGCCAAGGATCGGGATCTTGTCGTCCATCGCCTTGCGCATCTCGGTGATGAGACCGCCCATGACGATTGTCGCGCCCGGGTAGACCTGAACCGTCGAGTCAATCGAACGAACGTGGAAGAACGGCTGCTCCATCGGCGCGTCGTAGTAGGTCATGTTTTCCGAGCCGGTCTTCGCCGTGAGATTGTCGAGCGCCGTAGTCGCGGACGAAACTGCCTTGTCCGCAAAAGTGGACTGCTGCTCTGCTGATAGACCGGTGCCGATGGAGTTCAGCACAGCGGAAAGTCCCGTAAGAATTTCACCAATGCCCATGAAGTTCTGCATCTGCGAGGAATTGCCCGTAAATGGAATCCTCATGCCGTAGTTTTTCCATGTCGGCTCGTCGACGACCTGAGTGTTGAGCTTCAGGTTGATGAGGTTGCCGTCGTCCGTGAGCGTCGGGATGACGTCGAGGATTACGCCAACCTCGCGCATCGTGAAGCTCTGGGGCTCGACCACGGCGAGAATGGCGGACTGCGACCCGCCGTACTGGCTGCTGCCGGACGAAGAGCTGGACTGCAGCTGGACGTCGTAGTCTGTCGGGTAGATGTACTCGGTGACGACCTTGATGACCGCCTGGGAGTCGGAGGTCGTGAGCACCTTGGGCGCGGAGAGGAGGTCCGTGTCGCTCCTCTGCGAGAGCATGTGGAGGATCATCGAGAGGTCCGCACCGCCGAGGAAGGCGTTTATGCGCATGAGCCTGTCGTTGGTGGAATAGCCCTCGCCGGAGATATGGTTGGAAAGCGTAGAGAGGTAGCGGTTGTTGACGCCGTAGTCGGAGTCGCCGCCCATGCTGTTGATGCCCATATTGCGGTTGTGGTGGGCGCGGCCGTCGCCACGAACCCAGCTCGCGCCACTTGACTGCGCATAACGAGTGTATGATGAAGAATCAGTATTTACAAATTCATTTTTCTCTGTAACAGTTGTATCCGGATTGGGAATCATACCGCCGGCCATAACAGATGTGGTTGTAGTGGTAGTCGACCTCGTATCACTAACCAACGATGAACCAGATCTGCTGCCGAACACGCCGTTCCTGAGTCCGAGGGCGCGGGCGGCGTGCGCGCCGATGTTGAGGGAGTAGTCGCTGTTGAGCATCCATTCAAAGCCAAGCGAGTTGAGGTCCTCCTGGCAGACCTCGACGAAACGGGCCTCGATCTCGATGAGCTTCGGGTCGGCGTTCATTTCGGTGAGCGCCTGCTCAAGTTCCGCGAGGTTCTCGTATGTGTTCTTCACGCGGAGCTTGCCGATCGTCTTGATGTACATGATCTGGGAACCCTCAGGCCACTTTACGCCGAGGAGCTCAAAGAACTGCTTCCAGTCCTTCTCCTGGTTCTCCTCGCCGCCGGCGTTGGCGGACGTGCCGGAGTTGAATCCGCCGCGCTGCGCAAGGCCTCTGACGTCCTCGGCGGCGATGTTCATCTTGTCCATGAAGGAGGCGAGAACCGGATAGGAGCGGGTGACCATCTCCTCGGTTGTGGCGTCCTTGTGCATGACGACGACCATCTGACCCTGAACCTTGAACTTGTAGTCGACGGATTCGCAGACGAGCTTCAGGGCCTCGTAGAAGGAGATGTTGCTGGCGGTGATCATCGGAATCTGAGGAACGCCGGGCGTGGCGGCGGCTGCGTCGGCATTGCCGGCGTCGGCATTGAACCCGCCCTCGTTGGACTGCTCCGCCGCGCCGTTCGACTGCAGGACCTCGGGCGTCTTCAGCCAGAAGTTGAAACCGCGCTTGTCGAGCGGAATCTCCGGACGGTCCCAGTCCTTGGACGCGACGCGGAAGAACTCGACCGCGTCAATGATGGTGGCCGGCGGCTTGAAGGAAATCGCGGGGAGGATCATCTCCTTCATGCGCTTGATTATCTCCTGCTCCTGCGCCCTCTCCGGGTCCAGATGCGCAAGGGGCTTCTTTGTCGTTTCGCGGACGTCCGAGACCTCGCGCGCGTCTACCGCGTACACGGGGCGCCATGCCTCGTCGACGTCGGCCATCATGCCTTCGCGTGCGGCCTCGCGTTCCTGCATGAGGATCGTGTGGCGCTTCTTCTCTATGGAGTTGCGGATTCTGATCGCCTCCTGGTTGGAGGGGTCGTTCACAAGGACAAGCTCGCATTCCTCAAGTGCGCCCTTTATGTCGCGGATCGCGAGAAGCTGGCGCGCGCGCTTGAGGTGCTGGTTGTTCTTTGTGCGGAGATCCTTGTACTCAGCCTCGTTGCGACGATGCTGAATCTCCGAGACATCGGTCTTGTTCTCGTCGGGATCGCCTGCTGCGGTCCAGGCCTCGTACTGGCGGCGCGCCTTGGGATGGCGACGCGCGATGGCCTTCTCCATGAGCTTGAGCGCGCGGTCGCGGCGGCCCGTCGCATCCTCCTGCATGGCGGCGAGGTACAGACCCTCGGCAATGCCCTGCTGGCACTTCCTGCGGTCCTCGGCAAACTTCGGCGTGTCGCTGAGAAGCTTGAGGGCAATGGAATAGTGGCGAACCATGTCCATGTATTCCTCGTTCTTCTGACTGTTGAGGGCCTCGTCCATCTCGCGCTTAGCCTGGATGTTGAACGCCTTGATGCGCAGTTCCTGCGTTTTGCGGATGTTCTCGATAAGCTCGGCATCGGGCCCGTTATACACAGGCTGAGCAGGCGCTGGTTCGGCGGCGGGAGCGGGCTCGGCCGAAGGAGCAGGAGCAGGAGCAGGAGCAGGTGAAGGTGAAGGTGAAGGTGAAGGTGAAGGTGAAGGCTCGGGCGCAGCAGGCGCGGGCTCGGGCGCCGTAGGCGCGGGTTCTGGTGCCGGCTCGGGAGCGGGCGCAGGAGCAGGAGTGGGTTCAGTCACAGCAGGCTCGGGCGCGGGAGTCGTCGGTGCGGGTTCGGGAGCGGGCTCCGCAGCAGGTGCAGGAGCAGGTGAAGGCGCAGCAGGTGCAGGCTCGGCCACGGTCGGAGCAGGAGCAGGCGTAGGCTCAGGCTCTGGCGTCGGCTCGGGAGCGGGCGCAGGTTCCGGCTTCTGCGCAGGGGCCGGCGACGGGGCTGGCTTGTCGACTTCATCAAGGAGAGCATCCAGGTCGTCACCAGAATTCTTCTTCGGCGCAGGCGTCTTCGGCTCAGCGGCAGGCTTCGCCGGAGCGTCAGTCGGCTTGGCTGCAGGCGCGACTGGTTTTTCCGGCGTCTCGACGGCAGGCTTCGCGGGCGCGGTCTGCGCAGGCTTTTCGGCCTCCGCCTTTTTCGCAGGCTCTGGCGCGGGCTCGGCGACCTTGCCGTCCGCCGGCTTCACGTCGGCCGGCTTCTCGGCGGCAGGCTTCGCAGGCGCAGGCTGCTTAGGCGCGGGCTTTTCGGCCTCCGCCTTTTTCGCAGGCTCTTGCGCGGGCGCAGTGGCCTTGCCGTCTGCCGGCTTCGCGTCGGCAGGCTTCTGCGCGGCCGGCTTCGCAGGCGCGACGTCGGCCTCCAGGTCTCTGAGGAGATCGTCAAGATCGTCCTGTGCCATGACGTTGTTCCACGCGGCGGCGAGCGCCACTGCCGCAGAGATTGCGACAAATCTTTTGAGTTGCGTCATATCGAACACGTGCTCCTTGGTTTACTTGGTTGAATATTATAGTACAATTTTAATATTTATTCAAGTGTTTCTATTACACGAGTTTTTCCGGTGGCCTTGTCCTTGAGCCTGACCGCCGCGCCTTTTCCGCGCGATTCTACGGACATGACCTGGTACTTGGTCCCGTGAATGTCTATCTCCTCGCCTTCAGTGACAGAGAAGTTTGCGGTCTGGTCATGGGTATACGCGAGGTTCGCCTTCACGTCGACGGGCGTCTTCGTGTTCCCGAGCACAAGCTTGAGCGTCTTGCCGCTGGCCTTGATCTTCACCGTCGCCTCGGAGACGTCCACGGGCTTCTGCATGCCGCCGCCCATCGTGACCTTCTTCGTCTTCTGCTCGTAGCTTACCGCGACGAAGCCGCTCTTGCCGATGTCCTCGCCCTCGTACACCGAATATATGCCGCGATCGTAGTCGCGACCTTTCGTCGGGTCCTTGAAGTTGAACTTGATCTTGCCGCTGGGCAGCTTGTATGCCCCCTGGAAGATGAGGTGGGTGAACGTCTGCTGGAGAGGCAGCTGCACCTTGACGAAGTCCAGGTAGTCTGGATGCGACGCAGGATCCTTCAGATCGGTCTTCGCCGTGTACTCCTCGATGTTCGTGAAGCCGTCGCCGTCGATGTCGCCCGCCGCGTCCGAGGCGTCCGCGGGGTTGAGCCCGACCGATTTCTCGAACTCGTCGGGAAGACCGTCGTTGTCCGTGTCGTATGAAGGCTTCTCGTCCCTCTTCTGCTTCTTGCCGCAGTCGGGGAACGGACACTTCGCGACACCGTAGGGGATCGGGCGCCCGCAGCTCTTGCCGCCGTCGGCGTCGGAGCAGAACACGCGGAACTCGGACGCAAGGAAGCTCTTCTCCGTCTCCGAGACGTCCTCAAGCACAGACGGGGAAGCGACGCCCTCGGTGATTTCGTTGAGGACGTCGAGCGACACCGGCTCCACTTTCTTGGATGGCCTGCCGCCAGACGCCGCGCCTGCCATGTCGGCGTCGTCGCCGACCAGGACGAAGTTGAACACCACTGACGCCGCCAGCACGGCGAGTCCGCCGAGAACGGCAAACCAGTGCCAGTTGTCGAGGAAGAACCCCTTGCCTGAAGAACGTGAAATCATTTCCTGCCTCCTTTGGCCTTTGCGTCGTCGGCCTTTGCGAAAACAATCGTAGAGACCTTCATCACGACCGTAAACGGAGCGGCCGTCTCCGGATTGGTGACGAGCCCCTTGCGGATGACGTCCTCCTCTTCCTCCTTGCCGGAGTCAAGCAGACCTCCCGACCTGCGCCCGCCTCTGCGTCGGCCGCCGGCGTTGTCCTTCTTCTCCTTTTCGCCTTCGCCCAGTATCTTCTTGAGCGGATCGTCGGCCTGCTCGAACGAAATGGAGTCGATCGCCATAAACCTGTCCTTGTCGGACGCGACGGCGTTCAGAACCTTGATGAGCGCCTCGGGCCTGGCCAGGAAGGTGAACTCGTAGTTCTTCTCAGTGCTCGGATATGGGTTGACTTTCTCGGCGCTCCTTGACGGTCCGCGGCCTCCCCTTCTCGGCTTGTTCTCCTCCACGGGCTTGGGCGGCTGCACGACGGTGACTGCGGTCAGCTCGGTAGCGCCGGACTTGAGGAGTATCTCGGTGAAGTGCACCACGTCGCCCCATTCGCGCTGGAGCGCGGGCACGTCCGCCTCGGCGGGGTTGGCGGCAGTGTTCGGGTCGATGAAGTCCTTGAACCTCTCGCCAAAGTAGAAGGTGTCCTTTATTATCTTCGTCTCGCTTCCGGCGGGGAGCTTCATCAGCTCACGTTGCTTCTTGAACATCCTCAGGCGGAACGCAGCGGGCGCCTCGCCGCGGTGCGGGTTGGGGCGGGCCATCTCCGAGACTCTTTTGAACGCATCGTCGGCCCAGTCGTCGATCGCCTTCTTGTTGTCCTTGTGCGCCTTGGCCGCCTTGGGGTCGGCCCATGCGTTCTGGGATATGGCGCTCTGCTGTGTCTGCAGCTCTGCCCGCTTCGCCTCCTGGGCGTCGCTCTCGGAATAGACGAGCCATCCGATCGCAAGCGCCAGGACGCCGGCGACTCCGCCGATGACGCACATCACAAGTTTGTTTTTGCTCATTTGTACTCCGGCTCCTTGAACTGTATCTTCAACTCATACTGCCTGAGGCTGTCGCCCTTGCCGTACGTAGGCGACGGACCCTGCTGGACCGATACGACCTTGCCGCCCTTCATAAGGCGGTCGGCGATGATCTCGCCGAGCGTCTTGTCCGCGCCATGCGACGCCGAGGCGTCTCCCTTCGCGGCCTCCGCGCCGTCCTTCCCGCCGTCCTTCGCCGCGACCTTTGGGGCCGCGGGGCTCTCCGGCTTGCCGTCCTTCTTCGCGGCATCGGGGTCTGCCTTGTCGCCAGAGTCGGCGGCTTCCGCGTCTTCTGAAGGAACGGCCTTCGCGGCGGAGACGGCGGCGACGTACGATCCGAACGAATCGGCCACGTCCTTCCAGCAGCGCAGCGTCACGACGGTGACAGTCGACTTGACCTCGACCTCCCTCGTCTTGCCCTTTCTGCGGGGATCGGGCTGCTCCACCTTGGTGACCTCGACCTTGTCCTCCCACTTGGATATCCAGATGCCCGGGTGGAAAATGGCCTTGCGGACCTCCATCACGCGGTCGACTGCGGCTCTGCGACGCACAATGCGGCTCGCGAGGTTCGTGGCGGCGGACCAGGAGGCCTCCTCGTCGCCAGCCGCCTTGTTTATGCTGGCCGTGACGGCGCCAAGGCGCGTCGCCTCGGCCTCGGCCTTGCCGTAGTCCTCCTCCAGCTTGGCCGTGGTGCCCTTCGCGCCGACAAACCAGCACGCAAGGCCGGCGACAAGCGCAATGGCGGCTACCGCCACGACAGGGACCTTCGCGGCCTCAGCGCGAGCCTCGACTATCGAAGGCGGAAGCAGGTTTATGTCGATCGCCGCGCGGCCCGCCGCGTGGAGCGCGACGCCCGTGTTGGCGGAAAGGAGCACGGCGTCCGACTCCAGCGCCGAACCGTCGAGCGCCTTGCCGACGCCGACGACCTCAAAGGGGTTGAGGTACTCGACCTCGATCTGAAGGGAGTCGCGGAAGAACTCGTCCGTCTGCGGAAGCAGCGACGAGCCGCCCGTGAGGTAGAGCCTCACCGGCGTTCCGCCGCCCTGCTGGCTGCGGTAGAAGTTTATCGAGCGGGATATCTCGGCGTGGATGCGCGTCATCACGTTGCGGCACGCCTTGGAGATCCTGTCGAGCGTCTCGTCCTCGTCCTCGGTGACGCCGCCCATGGAGACGTATGCGCTCTCGCGCTTGACCTGCTCGGCCTCCTCCTGCGTGCATCCGAGTATCTGCGCAATCTCCTTTGTTATCGTGTTTCCGGCCTGGGGGATGGAGCGGTTGTATATCTTCTCGCCCTCGACGATGACGAGCGACGTGACCTTCGCCCCGATGTCGAGCAGCACCGCGCACTCGTCGTCCGGCCTGGAGGCCTTCAGGACATTCGTGATGGCGAGCGGCGCCACGTCGACGATCTCCGGGGAGAACCCGGCGGACGACACGGCGGACGTTATCGCCTCGACCTGGTCGACCTTCGCGGCGACGACCATGACGGACTTGTCGCCGTTCGGCGTGTCGCCCAGGATCGCCCTGTCGCAGACCATCTCGTCTATGGGGAACGGGATGTTCTGCTCTATCTCGTACCTGACGAGCTGGTCGAACTTCTCCGTGCCGCCCGCCATCGGAATGGCGGCGGCGCGGGGGAACGCCATCTGCCCGGAGATGGAGATCGCGACCTTCCCGGGGCGGATGCCCCTCTCTCGCACTATCTCCAGAAGGGCGGGCGGCAGCACGACGTCGGCGTTCTCCGCGTCAAGCGGCGCGGCAAGGGCGGCGGTGCCATAGTTCAGGAGCGTCAGCGACCTTCCGCCGGCTTCGTATTCGGCGAGGGTCACCGACGACGCTCCGATGTTCAGTGTCAGGAGTTTCTTGGCCATTTGTCTGAATCCTGGGTCATTTGTGTTTGGCGTCGCCCCGCGCGACGGCGCGGGGCCGGCTGTTGTGTTATGGAGCGACCTGCTCGAAGTAGTTGGGCTTCACGAACTGCCAGATAGTCTTGGACCTGTCGAGAAGGCCGGGACGCATGGTCACGTACTTCGCCATGGTCTTGCCGCCCTTCTTGTACTCGGCCTCCATGATGGCGGGGTTCTTCCAGAAGGCCGCCTTCGCAAGCTCCTCCTGGAGGGCGGGGTTGCCGAGGATCCTGGGCGTGATGCCCTTGATCTCCTTCATCTCGCTCTCGACGCCGAAGCCGCCGTCCATCAGCTCGCCGTCCTTGTTGCGGATTTCGATGCCGACTGCCTTGGGCTCGCCGTAGCACTCGAGGTAGGACGGGGCAAGGCAGACGGACGCCGCGTGCTCGGCGACGGTCTTGTCGCTGGGCACGTTCTCGTACGTGACGGACGTCGTGAAGTAGGAGTAGCGGGAGGGCGGGTTGGGCAGGGCCGGGTTGTCCCAGTCGCCGCGGACGTCCTTGTCGGCCGTCTGCATGTCCAGGAGGACGTGCCAGGTGAACGTCAGGCGGTCCTGGCGGACGGGATTGGAGTACTTCGCCTCGAGGACGATCCAGCGGCGCTCCTTCTGGTTGCACTGCACAAAAGTCTGTCCCATGGACGGGGCGACGAAAGTGGCGTTGTTGCGGCCCGTCTTCGGCATCTCGAGCCGCACGGTGTTCTTGAGCTTCTGCTCGCGGGCGGAGAGCCCCGCCGCGTCCTCTGCGTCTGCAGCCGCTATTGTCGCGGCGCGGCGGGATGCCGCCGAGCCGTAGCTGCTTCCGGTGCGGCCAGTGCGGCGCGTAGTGTACTGCGCGTCGCAGACCATGCTCGCGGCGATCGCCGCCGCCGTCAGAATCATCATCTTTTTCATTCTTGCGTTCCTTTCGATTTTATGGTTTGGTTTTTACGTCTTTGATTGCCGTTGGTTCTACAACACTTTCATCTTCGGAAGATCCTGTATGTCGACCACGCCGACGACGCGGCCTGCGCCGTCGCACACAGGGAGGTCGTCTATTCTGCGCCGCTCGAAGATTTTCAGCAGCTCCGAGGCGTATGCGTTGTCGCGCACGAAGAGCGGAGAGCGGGTCATGTAGCTGGAGACCGGCTGGCCAAGCACAGCTTGGCCATCAATGCTACGTGGAGCAGCCTGATCGCAGGGAGCGACATCGGCTTGGCCATCAATGCTACTTGGAGCAGCATGACCGCAGGCGGCGACAGCGGCTTGGCCATCAATGCCAGGAGAAGCCGACTGGGCACAGGGAACAGCGGGAGCTCCAACCCCGCCATGCTGCGACATCGCGCGACGGAAGTCGCCGTCCGTAAAGATGCCAAGCAGCCTTCCTTCGCCGTCGGCGATTACGGCGGAGCCGCTCTTCGCCTTCGTCATCGCCATCAGGGCGTCCATGACAGTAGACTCCGGCGCGACGCTGGCCATCCTCTCCCCGGTGCGCATGACGTCCGTCACCTTCAGCACGAGCGCCCTGCCTATCGCCCCGGCCGGGTGGTTCATCGCATAGCTGGAGACGTCGAACTTCATCGCATCGAGCATCACCATCGCAAGGGCGTCGCCCATCGCCATCGTCGCCGTCGTGGAGTTGGTAGGGGCCATGCCGAAGGGGCAGGCCTCCTTGCCGCACGGTATCTCGACGTGGATGTCGCTCATCGCGGCGAGGTTGGACTCGGGACGGCCTGTTAGCGAGATGACCTTCAGCCCGTGGCGGCGTATGGCCGGGATGAGGCGAAGTATCTCGTCCGACTCGCCGGAGAAGCTGAGCGCCAGAAGGACGTCGCGCGGCGCGACCATCCCAAGGTCGCCGTGCATGGCCTGGACGGGGTTGAGGACGATGGACCTGGTTCCGGTGGAGGCGAAGATCGCGCTGATCTTCTCCGCCACCGCCAGGTTCTTACCGACGCCGGTGACGACGATTATGCCCTCGGAGCTGACGCACCGCAGCATAAGCTCGACCGCCTTGGTGAAGCTCTCACCAAGTGATTCGCGCGTGCGGCGCAGGCCTTCGATCTCGATGTCGAAGACCTCGCGTGCGCGGTTGAGCATTTCGTCGCTTGTCATGTTTGTTTCTGGCTTTGGACTGGCGGGACGAGCGGGACCGGCGAGACTGACGCCTGTCGCGCCTGTCCCTCCCGTCTCGCCTGTCGTCTGCCTGTCGTCCGCCATTGGCATTGTCTCCTACTTCGTCTGGCTCTGCAGCAGGGTCACGCAGATTGTCCCGACGATGTCCTCGGCCGAGCAGCCGCGGGAGAGGTCGTTCATCGCCTTGGCGAGTCCCTGGAGGTTCGGGCCTATGGCCGTGGCTCCGCCGAGGCGCTGGGCGATCTTGTAGCCGATGTTGCCTGCCTGGAGGTCAGGGAAGATGAACACGTTGGCGTTGCCCTGGATGTCGCCGCCCGGGTTCTTGAGCTGACCGACGGCGGGCACTATCGCGGCGTCGAACTGGAGCTCCCCGTCCATCTTGATGCCTGCCTCGGCGAATCGCGGCTTGGCGAGCTCGACGGCCTTCTGCACCTTCTCGACGAGGTCGCCGGCGGCGGAGCCCTTCGTGGAGAAGCTGAGGTATGCGACGCGGGGCTCGTTGCCCGTGAGGTCGCGGTAGGTCTGCGCGGTGGCGAGGCCGATGTCGACGAGCTGCTCGGCCGTCGGGTTGGGAATCACGGCGCAGTCGCCAAAGGCGAGGACCGTGTCGCCGGACGGAGTCGGCGCCTTGAGGTCCATTATGAAGCAGGAGCTCGCCGTCTTCACGCCCTTCTGCGTGCCGAGGGTATGGAACGCCGCGCGGAGCATGTCGCCAGTGGAGGCGATCGAGCCGGCGACGAGTCCGTTGACGCGGCCGAGCTTCACCATCATCCCGCCGAAGTAGATTCTCTTCGTGCGCAGGGTCTTCTCCGCCGCCGCGAGGTCGATGATCTTCTGCTTCTCCGGCGGCTTCCTGGACTCCTTGGCGTTCCAGGCCTCGAGGTACGCCGCCTCGAGTTCGGCGTCGCCCTTCGTGTAGTCGATTGTCCTGATGCCGCGTTCGGCCAGCTTCAGGCCAGCCTTCTCCTCGGCCGCCGCGATCTCCTCGGGCGTGCCGAGCACGACGGGCGTGCAAATCTTCCGGTCGACGCAGGCGCATGCCGCTGTCACGACGCGCGCGTCCATGCCTTCGGGGAGGACGATTGTCCCGTTGAGGGCCGACGCCTTTTCGATGATTGATTCAATTGCTGTCACTTTCGGTCTTCTTTCTTTTCAAGGTCTTAGGCTTCTAGTATTCTAGGTTTCTAGGTTTTTAGATTCTTAGATTCCTCAGTCTTTCGAGCTTTTATAGGCTTGTCTAGCCCAGCACCCTTACCGTGTCGCGGGCGATCATGAGCTCCTCGTTCGTGGGGATAATCACGACGGGGATCTTCGAGCCCTTTGCGGAGATCACCGCGACCTGTCCGCGGACCTTGTTCGCCTTCTTGTCGAGCTTGACGCCAAGCGCGCCGAGGCGGGCCACTATGCGCTCGCGGACCTCGGACGAGTTCTCGCCGATGCCGCCGGTCATCACTATCGCGTCGGCGCCGCCGATCACGGTGTTGTACGCGCCGATGTAGAGGGCCGTGCGGTACGCGAGCATCTCGAGCGCGAGCTCAGCGGCCTTGTCGCCCTTCTCCGCCTTGGCGCAGATGTCGCGGCAGTCGCTGGATCCGGCGAGCGCGAGGAGGCCCGACTTCTTGTTGAGGAGCGTGTCCATCTCGGCGGGCGTCTTCTTCTCTGCCTCCATGATGGCGAGGACGGCCGCGGCGTCGATGTCGCCGCACCTGGTGCCCATCACGAGGCCGGCAAGCGGGGTTAGCCCCATCGTGGTGTCCACGCACTCGCCGTTCTTCACGGCGGCGAGCGAGGATCCGTTGCCCATGTGGCAGGTGACGAGGTTGACGCGGGCGACCGGCTTCTTCAGGAACTTCGCCGCCTCCGCAACGATGAACTTGTGGGACGTCCCGTGGAAGCCGTACTTGCGGATCCCCATCTTCTTGTAGTACTTCGGGTCGATGGCGTACATCGCCGCGCAGTCCGGCATCGTCTGGTGGAAGGCCGTATCGAACACGGCGACGTTCGGGACGCCCTTGAAGATCTGCTGGCACGCCCTGATGCCGCCGATGTTGGCGGGCATGTGCAGGGGCCCGAACTTGACAAGCTTGTCAAGCTTCGCGAGCACGGCCTTGTCGACCTTGACGGAGTCCTTGAACACCTCCGCGCCATGGAGGACGCGGTGGCCTATGGCGTCGATGTCCTTCGGCTCCCCTAGGTCGGCGACGACCTTCCTGAGGGCCTCTGTGTGGTCCTTGGGGCCGCCGCAGCCGATGCGCTCCACGAGCCCCTTCGCGAGCCGCTCGCCCGTCTTCATGTCGAAGAGCTGGTACTTCAGCGAGCTGGAGCCCGAGTTGATTACGAGTACTTTGACTATTGCCTTCTTCATCTTGTTGCCTTGTTCCTTCTTTGCTGTCAGTCCATCACGATCTTGAAGAACCTCTTCTCCTTGCCGGCATACGCGTCGAGGTTGACTCCGCCGATTGTGAACTTGCCATTCTCCACGGTCACGGTCACGACGCCGTCCTTGACGCATTCACCGGAGGCCTGCGTTGCGACCTCCCAGTTCGTGAGGTCGGCCGAGGTGTAGATCTTGCCCGTGAGCGTCTTGGGCTGCTCGTAGATGTTCGCCGCGAGCAGGCGCTTGCCGCCGGGAGCGACAAGCTCCGCGTTGCCGGAAGCCTCGACAGAGAGGGAACCGTCCGCAGCGGATATGAGCGTAAACTTCACCTCGTCGACCGTCATGGTCGCGTTCTCGCCAGACTGGGCGATGGCGGCGTTATAGGTGGGCGCCGAGGAGGTGTCCGCCTCGAGCATCAGCGCCGCGACTCCCGCGTTCTTCACAACGGACAACGTGTACGCCGCGAGGCCGACGGAGGCCTGGCCGTCGCCCTCCAGGTTCTGGAGGTTGCCGGAGAGCGCCTTGTTGATCACCACGCCGCTGTTGAGCGTTGCGTTGAGGTCCTCCGTGCCGGCGTCGAGGGTGCCGCCGTTCTTCACGATCTCCCATGCGTCGGGCAGGCAGTTGCCGTTGGTGTCGACGTCCTCGATGTAGCAGGTGAACACCTCGCCTTCTCCGAGCTTGTCGCCGATGACAATGGCCGTCGGGTTGAACATGTACTCGGACTCGCCGTTCCTCGGGCAGACATAGCCCCAGGACTCGTAGGTGTTGCGCTTGCGGTCGGCACCGTATGTAGAGCCGAAGTCGATGAACGCACGGACGTAGTACGTCCCCTTCGGGAGTCCGATCAGCGTCGCGTTGGCCTCGTGCTCGGCGTTCACCGCGGAGACGGACGCCTTGTTCGCGACCTTCGTGCGGGCCATCGGCGCCCCCGTGAAGTCGGGCGTCGTGAACGCCTCGACGTATACAGTTCCGTCGGAGAGAACGTTGGCCGGGCCGAAGTACTTCGTGCAGACCTTGATCGAGCCGTACTCCGGGCTGTTCGTGGGCGTGTTCATCTTGAACTGCGAGTAGTCGGAATACTTGGCAGTCTTGAACTTTGAGTTGAACATGCTCACGCGCCACTGGTAGTCACCAATGGCCTCAAGCTGGTCGCCGGCGTAGGCATCAGGAACGAACGTGTAGACGCCGTCCAGGTCGGTGGCGGGAGCGCGGCGGAAACCGGAGTCGTACACCACGGTGGAGGAGCCAACCTTCGTGACCTGCACCCTGAATGCGGTGTACGTCTTGTTGCGGTTCATCGTCCACTTGAAGACCGGCCTTGCTCCGAACACGACGGCAGACTGCGCGCCTGGAGCGACCGGTATCGGGACCTTGCGGTTCTCGTTGGCGTCGAAGTGCCTCACCGTCGAGATCTCGAAGAGGTTGTTCGTCGAGTCGATCGACGCATCGCCTTCGCCGAGGACGATCCTGTACGCCGCGAACAGCGGGTCGCCGCCCCTGGCGGTCACGTTGCCGTTCCCCATCACTTCCGTGTAGAAATTCGACCAGTCGAGGTCGAGCTCGTTGTTTTCTAGCACGTCGCCTTCGTAGAAGAAGCTGCGCTGGTCAAGTTCTAGCGTCTTGTCGACGATGCAGCGATTCGTGATGGCGAGGGACATGATACTCCAGCCCGCCTTGTTGTTCTCCACGTCGTCCGCGAAGCCAATGAGCGTACGGTACACGCGGAAACGCTGGTACTTGCCGCCGGACAGCGCTCCGACAACGAGGTTCGTCGAGTCGCCGTTCTCGTTGCCCCACATCAGTATCCTGTCGGTGGACGCGCCAGATCCGCCTTCGGAGGAGCTGGACCCGCCGCCCGAGGAGAGCAGTGCCGCGCGGGTTATCACCGGGCTGGTGTCCGTGAGCTCCATCTCGGCGGCGCCGCCGTACCAGCCAACGTCGACGTTACTGTCGAAGCCAAGGGGCTCGCCGGGCGTGTACGTCCCGTTGTCGTCGAGGTCGTAGAACGCGACTACGCGGTTCCTACCCTCGCGCACCGCGCCCTTGTTGGCGGCGCCGAGATAGATCGTCAGCTTGTTCTGCTGCATCACCGGGACCTTCGCCTTGTACGCAAAGCGGAACACCGCCTCCTTGAAGGCGTACGCCGTGCTGTTGGAGGACACCTGGCTGCCGTCTGCGAACGTCCCGAGGTCAAGGGAGAACGCGCCCGTCTGCGTGTTGATCGTGCCGATACGGTTGCCGTTGTAGCAGATGTACCCTTCAAGGGATTCGGCTTCCCTGAAGACGGAGATCTCGTCGCCAGTTCCAATCGGCTCCCACTTGACCCCGTCGTTCCGCGTCTGCAGGACTACGCGCGCCGGCCCGTACATGTTGTAGGCGTAGAGGTATTCAGTGTATGTTCCGCTCCTCGGCTGGTCGTCGAACAGCCATGCATAGGAGTCGCTCCGCGGCACATGGGCCACCTCCACCTGGAAGTCCGGATCGTCGGACACAACATAACCAGGAGTGAGATTGCCCCTGACGACGCGGTTGCCCCATGCGCCCAGGTAGTAGTGGCGATCCACCGTCTCGCCGGGACGGATCTTGAAGGTCGCGTCGGGCACGACGCCAAGATCCTGCGCGCCCTTCGCCGTGTAGGTCTGGACGACGATCGGGGCTAGGGTGTTTCCGTCGGCGCTGCTTCCGGAGGAGGACCCGGACGACGAGGAGCCGCTCGAGCCGGAGCCGGAACCCGAGCCGGATGCCGTGAGCGGCTGGCTCAGGTTGTACCTCAGCGTCAGACTCAGAGTCGGGATCGGATGATCCCTGAGTTCGGTGCCGCCGAGCAGGTGAGAGATGTTCTCGCCGAGCATGGACGCCACGAACGTGTTGTAGCGGCACTCCGCGAAGGCGCTCCAGCCGTCCTCGTCTTTGTCGGACTTCGCGTCCCAGGCGTAGCGGCTTACGTAGCCCGGAGTGCGCGCGGACTCCCAGTTGTCCTCCATCATGTCGTGGTCGGTGAATATCTCGCCGGCATAAAGCTGCCCGATCTTGAAGAAGTAGTCGGTATCGTACATGTTGACGGAGTGCGCGTCGAACGGCGAGAACTTCACGCCGAGGTCGAACACCTCGGAGAGGAGGTACTCGGTGTAGTTGGAGAGGCCGTCGTTGTCGAAGTCGGCGAGGAGGTCCGCCTTGGACTTGATCTTGTAGAGGTAGGCGATTGCGTCCGGAATGCCCACAAGGTCCTTGGTGGTCGTCTGCCACGGGTCGGTCGGCGTGTTGCCGTCGTCCCATTCCTCAAGTACAGTGAGCTGACTGTCTGTCGCCGGTGCGAGGGTACGCGCGTCATCATAGTTGAACGGGCTAACCTTCGCGTCAGCGATGGTGTCGGTAGCGCCTTCCGGCCCGAACATCACGTAGAGTTCCCAGCCGTCAAGCACGCCGTCGCGGTCGTTGTCGGCGTCATTGGGCTTGAGCGAGAAGTTGGCCCATGTACGGGTCGTGTTGACTTCCGCCTCGGTGCAGAGGCCCAGCGCCTCGAAGTAGCGGACGAGGAGGTACTTGTCGATGGCCGTGAACGGCTTGGTGTTCACCGCGCCGTCAACGGGTACGGCTGTGAGCGGGTTGTAGCCGTACTTCTCGTACACCTGCGCGTGTACGAACACGGCGGTGACGTCCTCGACCTTGTCCACACGGAACAGAGTCGCCTCGTCGGTCAAGTTCGTACCCACGCCGTAGCAGTGTACGTAACTGCCATCCTTGAGGACCGGATAGTCGTATGCGGAGACGAGGCGCGAGAGCGGCAGGTCGTCGCCAACGTGCACCGTCTCGTTCGTCGGGTTGACGAGGTAGAATGCGCCCGCCGCGTCGGTCACGAGTTTCCAGGTCTCCTCAGCGTAGGCCATCACGTCGCCGTTCAGAACGGTTTCCGCATCAGAGGTAAGCGGATCGGTCCCGGCGAACATGGCTTCCCAGCCGTCGGGCATGCCGTCGCCATCAGTGTCCCAGAGGGAGGCGCTGGTGTAGGTCTCGCCCATCTCGTCGTCGGCGGTGAGACCGTCGCCGTCTACGTCGGTGGTGTCGGTGCCGGCCGCTGCGGAGGCGGCGGTGAGGAGCGATTCGTCGTCAAGGCAGTCGGGGATGTCGTTCTGGTTGACATCCGTATCCTCCATGAAGATTTCTGCGGACGGCACGTTGCCGCTCTTCGAGACGATCTTGATCGCGGCCGGAGTGTAGATGTCCACAAGTCCGGTTCCGATCTGGTTCGCGTAGCCCCAGCTTTCGCTGCGCTGGCGGACACTGTCGCCGTTGCGGTCAATGTAGGCGAGGGCGTAGTAGGTTCCTTCCTCAAGGCCGAGGAAGCGGACTACGTACGTGTTGTTCGTAAGCAGCTCTACCTTGCCGTCAACGTCGAAGAGGCGCGACTGCGCGGCGGGGTCGCCGGTGAAGTCGGCCGTCTTGTACAGCCGCACCACCACGCTGGAGAGGTCGTTCGTGGCGGGGCCGAAGTAGCGCACCTTCACATCCGCAGCCCCATAGGCCGTAGTGCGGGTGCCGCCCTCGGCGAGTGCGGTGCTGAACGCCGCCGCATCGCTCCACACGGCCGTCTCAAGGTTCGTGTTGGAGAACTTGGGCGAGAACATCGCAACGCGCCAGCTGTAGTTGGTGTTGTTGTCGAGCGACCAGGCGTCGGCGCAAACGTTCGTTCCGATGTACGCGGGCGCGGTCCAGACATACGCCCCCGTCGCGTCGCGCGCGGGCAGGACCTGGAGGTCGGAAGTGTAAACGGGATTCTCGTCCGTATCTAGGATCTGGAGGATGAATGCCGTGTTGTCCTCCGTGCCGGTCCACCTGAACGTCGGACGCTGCGTTTCGACGATCGGGCCCGTCAGCGGGCTCGGGGAGACGACGGACGGCTTGGCCTGCTCGGCCGGGAAGTTGACGGTGAACGTACGCAGAACGTCGTTCGAGTTGATGTTAATCACCGATCCTGCGTTTGTGACGACCGTGTAAGTCACGGAAAGAACGCTCTTGGGATCAAGACCGGCGATCGCCTCCACGTCGGCGCGCAGGTTCGCCCAGTCGAGACCGAACTTGCCAGCTGTGACAAGATCGCCCTCGTGGACCGACCTACGTTTCGACGTAACCGCATCGCGGTTGTAGACGATGCGGCGTTTGACGGGCGTAGCGTTGTCCAGCATCTCCAGTCCGTTAATGGCGGTACGGATGATGCGGACCACGTTGGTATCGACGTTATAGGCGAAGCGCTCGCCGGCGGCGGCCGACGTATCCATCATCTCGATGACGAGCTCGGGCACGTTGTCCCAGCCCACTTCGACGTTCTTCACGAAGCCGAACGGCTCGACGCCGGGCGTGAAGGCGCCGTTGCCGTCAAGGTCGATGAACGACTCGAAGGCGGTCAAACCCTCCACGAGCGCACCGCTGTCGGGCTTGCCGAGCGAGAGCGACATCTTCCTGCCCTGCATCTTCGGAAGCTTGGTTGTGTATCTGAGGCGGTAGACGTAGTTGTCGGGGGAACCGGTGGTGGTCGCGGCCAGATTGCCGTCGGCGACCTTCGCCAAGTCCAGCGTGAAGTCGCCCGACGTGAAGTCTATTTCACCGGCACGCACCATGCCTACGTACATAAAGCCCTTCTGCGTGGCGTCGTCCACATCCACCTGAAGCTGGGTCGGTGCGGCAGCCCAGCTGAATGTCGGCAGATCCACCTGGAAGCTGTCGTTGTACGTAATGCGCGCGGCGTCTAGTTCCTCATAGGTGCCCGTGAAGTGGTTCGTCACGCCGTTCACCACTACGCTCCAGGAGTAGGAGTCGGTGGACTGGATGTATGCGCGCTCGAGGACGAAGGAACCGCCCTGCGGCTGCACGTGGCCCGGCGTTAGGGTACCGTGCATGACGCGCTTCTCGGGTGCTCCGAGGAAGTACTCGTGCTGCTCGGTCTCGCCGAGGGTGTACTTGTAGGTGGCCGTCGGCGCATTCAGCATGTTGTTGCCGGAGTAGGCCTGGACAATGAATGTCGTATTGGTCGAATCGGCGGGGATTTCGCCGTTGTAGCGGAGCGTCACATGGATGACGGGTTCCGGCGAGTCGGCGACCTCCGTATCGCCCACGTAGTGCGAGACGAACTTGCCGGACTTCGACTTCTTGAACGTGGAGTAGCGCAGTTCCGACCAGGCGGACCAGCCGTCCTCGTCATAGTCGCTCCAGGCGTCGAACAGCATGTCGTCGGTGCCGAAGGCGTCCTCGAAGCCGTCCTCCATCATGTCGAAGTCGGCCACGATCTCGCCGAGGTAGTAGCCCTCGTACGGCGCGGTGGTCGATTTCAGGAAGTAGTCGGTAACTTCCTGCGCGTCGCCGGAGCGGGTCTTCGTCGGGTTCAGGAACGGATAGCCGTTCAGCACGCCGAAGCCGAAGTCCTCGCCCCAGGAGATCAGCCACTCCTGGTAGATCGAGAGGCCGTCGTTGTCCGGGTCCTCGTCAGGGTCGAGGTCGTAGATGTCATAGAGCTTCTGCCACCAGTCGGGCAGACCGTCGTTGTTGTTGTCGGCCATGCTCTCGTATGCCTTGTCATACGGATCGTCGGATGCGGCGTAAACGCCGGGCATGATGCCGCGTGCGAGGTCGATCTGGTACGCCTCCCACGCCGACATCTCGACGACCGCGCCGGAAGGCAGCGTATAGTTGACTTTCGTCCTCGCGGTTAGCGTGGCGGCATCCGCGCCGTATTTGGCTTCGGCCCAGGCCTCCCACCAGTCGGGCAGGCCGTCGTCGTCGGTGTCGTCAACCGTGGCCGTCCAGGCGTCGGTCGAGCCGTTGTCGTCCCAGAAGTCGGGGCAGCGCTTCGCGTATGCGCCGCCGAGCGGCAGGAGGTCGGAACCGCCCACGAAGAGCGTGCGGTTGCCGAAGCGGAGGCGGTTGTACACGTCGCGTACGGCTATCTTGAGATTGTCATCGTCGATGGAATTGCGCATCCAGTCGAGGCGCTGCTCGCGGAAGAACGTCTCGGCCATGTAGTTCCAGTATGGATATGGATTCGCCATGTTCGGGAAAATGAACTTCGAGACGTTGACGTCGGCTGGCAATGTCACGCCGCCGATCAGCTCGCTCCAGTAGCGGCTGTCGTAGGTGGAGCCGTCAAGCGCGGGCAGCATGGCGCACGTGTCGCGGATCCACGGCACGATCGCGCGGTTGCCGTAGACGGTGCTGGCGATCGGGATGGCGTTCCACCATCCGCAGCGGATATCGACGCTGCGACCGTTCCACTTCACGTTGTCGAGCACCCTTTCGGTGAATCCGCTGGGCTCGGATGTTACATAGTCGGCCTCGACTTCGCTCGGCAGCTGCTGGAAGCCGTAATGGAACACCAGTTCCGTCGGCAGGTTGGGACGTCCGTCGTTCAGGTTGTGCGTACCGTCCTTCAGCCATTCCTTGTAAACGGCGTTGCGCAGGTCGGAGACGTCCTGGAGTGTGTAGCGCTTGGCCATGTCGGCCTGGATCTCCGCCTGCGTGCGGGCGCCGTCCCACACGCGCACTTCATCGACCCAGCCCTTGTAGTGGGCGCAGTAGTTCGTCCACGAAGATTCGGACCCGATGTCGAGGGCTCCGAGTTCCTTGGCGTCCGCGCCGATGAGCAGCGCGCTTGGATAGGTGTCGTAGCCGTCGACGCCGAAGTTGGCGCCGTTCGGGTTGACATCCTGCAGCGTGACGATTAGGCCGTTCGCGGGAATGAGGTTGGATTTGGAGCGGTGGATGTCGCGTCCGTTGATGTAGAGGATGAGCTCGTTGCCGTCAAAGGTCAGGGCCACATGCGACCACTTGTTGGACTCAAGCGTATTGCCCTCGACCGTGGTGGTGCCGAAGCCCTTCGGGCTGCCGTTCGGCACGGCGTCGTCGGAGTCGAACTCGCCCCAGACGCGGCCGCCTGCCTCCATCTTGATCCGGAAGTTGGCGCGCACCTGGTGCGTGGCGTTGGAGAGCGTGCTGGAGGGATAGTTGCACACGCGCGTGACGATCGTCTGGTCGCGGGAGAGATCCTCGGGACGCACCCACGCCTCGACGGAGAACGAGCGGAGCATCGCGTAGTTCTCGCCGATGCGGCGGTGGAGCTTGCCGGAGTAGGACTGCAATACCGATTCCTCACCGGGGAAGTACATCGCCTGGCGGCGGTCGGGATCGGAGCCGTGGATCGGGCTGGTCGCACTGGTCACGGCGTGGGTGAGCTCCTGCTCGTCGGGAATCCAGTCGTGGTCGGTGTCGTAGCCTTCGTTCTCCTCGAAGGTGAACATGAACTTGTTCACGCCGCCAGGATCCTTGCCGTCGACGTAGGTGAACCAGGGGTAGGTGGAGAGGGCCGGGACGTCTTCCCCCTCGCCGCTCGCGTACGGATCGCGGCAGTAGTACTGCGCCGTGACGCTGATCTTCGAGGAGGAGTCAGTCATCCACAGCGGCGTCGGGTCGGTGTGGTAGTTCTTCGGATTGGGCATGTTGACGAGCAGTGCCTCGTCCGTGTTGCGCAGGCCGTCGCCGTCGGCGTCGGCCTCGGCAACGCCCATCGCCCACGGGAACCTCATCGCGTCGTAGACGAGTTCGGTCTCCTGCCAGTTCGACCATGCGGTGCAGCGGGCGCTGAACAGCTTCCCGTTGCTCAGGGTGGTGTTGTACGCTTCGGAGATCACGTCCTTGCCGCCCAGCAGCGGGTTCAGGCCGTGGAACAGCTCATAGTAGTCGTCCATGCCGTCGCTGTCGGTATCCCAGGCGCGCGGGTCGGTGCCGACGTAGCGCGAGGCACTCATGCGGGATTCGTCGTCGGCCGTGGCGATGTCGCTAAGGCCCCGCGGCGGCATGAGGAGACGGCTGCCAGACATCGTGAGGTCCCACGTCTTCTCCGGAGGCGCGAAGTACCCGAGCTCCCTGTACTTGAAGCCGTCGCCCTGGCGTGAGGAAAGACCCGCGAACCCGGCGGCGCGCGCCGTCTTGAAGAACGTCGAGCCATCCCACACCTGCATGGGCAGGAAGCCAATGTACTTGCGCGTTCCGGCAATGCCGTTGGGCAGGTAGCTGCCCATGAGCGGGGTTTCGGTATCGTCGTAGCGGAGGTGGCGGAGCACCTGCACAAGGTATTCCTGGAAGTTCTGGAGTCCGTCGTTGTCGAAGTCGAGGTTGCGGCGGGTGCCGGTTCTCGGGTCAACCTGATTTGCGGTCGGAACCTTGAATGCGTCGTTGTACGTGCCGTCCATGCCGTACGAGATGTAGGCGCGGATCACGGCGTTGGTTCCGAGGTTGTCGTTGCGCTTGATGATCTGGACGATGTCCGGGTGGATGCCCTCGAAGCCGGTGCCGGCGGGAACCACCGTACCTTGGTACTGGAGTTCCCAGAGGTCGGGCAGGAGGTCGAAGTCGGTATCGACGCCACACGGGTTGAGACCGCCGCCACGGATGCACTTGGAGCCATCGTCCTCCGGACCGCCGTAGATGAACACGGCTTCGCCACCGTCGCTCACGCCGTCGCGGTCGGTATCGCCGTCCCTGGGGTCGGTCGGGGTGAACTTGTTGAACCAGCCCCTTGCATTGCCGGGATGGTGCTGGTAGATCGTCGCCACGTTGTTGCCGTTCGTGGCGGACTCGTAGGCGTTGCAGGAGTCGGAGCCGGCATATTCGTTGAGCAGGCTCAGGCCGTCGCGGTCGCCGTCTCCGCTGGCGTCAGTGGCGTCGTTGGGGTTTGCGCCCACGTACAGTTCCCAGCCGTCGGGGATGCCGTCCTCGTCGGTATCCGCGCCGTGGTTCGTGCTGGAGTACGTTGGAATCTCCGCTACGGCTGCGACCTGCTCTGCGCCGCCGCCGTCAGTGCCGGCCCAGGAAACGGTATAGGCGGCCTCCGAGAACGGCCTGTTCGGATTGGTGGTGAGGTCACGGAAGAGGTCGGGAAGCGGCCGATTGTTGTTCGGGGTGGCAATTCCCGTCTCATAGCGGTACTTCATCAGTCGGTATTCATCCACGCAGTTGTACGGCACGGTGTTCACGGCCGGGCCCCAGCGGTGGGAGACGTCGCCGTTGTTGTTTACGAACCAGCCCGTGAACGGGTGGAATTCAAGCTGGTTGTAGACCTGGTCGTGGATGAGCATCAGAGACTGCCTGAGCTGGACCGACACGACCTCCGTATCTGCAAGTTTCACCACATCGGGATCAAGCGGCTTCACCTGACCATTGGGGGTGCCGCGCTTCTTCGGCACGCACACGGCGGAGTCGTTGCCGTAGTGGAACACGGCAAGAGCCGTGACGTTCGAGACGTCCACCTCGCCGAACACGACGGATGCGAGCACATTCGTGCCGCCCTTGGTCTTGCCGCCGTCGCCGTCGAAGCTGTCCACATTGAACGTCTTGAGGTTGGTTCCGTTTTGCTCTAGCGCGTAGATCTTTCCGTTGTTGAGCGTCACGATGGCGTACGAACCCTGCGTGTGGTAGGAGGCCATGAAGTCGCCGTCCGGGTTCTGTTCGGGATTCGAGGGAACCTTGAGCGGGTTCAACCCGCGCATCACCTCCCAGAGGTCGCTCATGCCCAGTGGACGGGATTTGTGCCCATGGCGAATTCCTCGAGGTCGGTGAGGCCGTCGTTGTCGGTGTCGCGCGTGGCGATGTCGCCGCTGGCCCTAACCGTCGGGTCGAACGCCTTCATAATGTCTTCAGCCGAAAGCGGTTCGCCCTTCGTGATGTTGTTCAACGTGAACTTCTCGCCCGTCAGCTGCACCCATTTGTCGCCATCCATCCAGCCGACGGCCGCCCGATACCAGAAGTAGTATTCGTATCCGTCGGGGAGGAAGTCGCCGTCGGTATCCCACATCGTCGGGTCTGTGCGCTTTTCGGGAATCCAGCTGTCATCCTTGTTGAGCGCGGTGTTGAAGTCGGCCTGCCAAGTTGCCAGCTTGGTTGCGTAGTCGGGGTCGTCCGTCGGGACGGTCGCCTTGAAGTCGGCCCATGTCTGGACGCCGTTCCACTTGGCCACGGCATTCGTCTCGGCCTCGGAGAAGTGCGGCACGGAAATCCACTTGCCGCGCACGTACGAGTTCTTGCCGTCAGGATCCTTGCGGAGGTTCAGGCCCTCGTGGAAGCCACGGATTTCCCATTTCGCGTCGAATGGAACGCCAAGCGTGGTCCAGCCGTCGGCCGAACTCGGCATTCCGCCCTCGAAGGACCTGGACGGCAGGTAGTCGGCGTCTTCATTGAAGCTCGCGATGTCCTGGAGGTCGTTGCCCGATTGCTCGTCCTCCTCGGTGTTGAAGATGCCGAAACCGTATCTGACGACCATGCGGTCGGGGATGCCGTCGGCGTTGATGTCGCCGCAGTTGTCGGAGGCCAGGTATTCCCTGGAGAAGATCGCCTCTACGTAAGTCTCGGCGAAGCTGCCGTCCTCCTCGTCGACGGGCTCGGTCGGCAGCGGCACGTTGCTCGGCGCGGCAGACGCTTCCGCCATCTCCGGCGAAATGGAGCCGTGAATCTGGCTAGTCACACCACCGTTCTCGCCGACGGTATGGAGCAGCCAGACGTAGAGGTAGGAGTCCTTGGCCGCGTCGGAATAGTTGTAGTACGACGCTAGCGCGACGTTGCCGGCCGTGATGTTGTTGCCACGCGGGTCGAGCGGGATGTCATGCTGGTACCTGGCCGTGCCGTCGAGGTCGCCGTCGTCCACCGGGTCCGCCGTCTTGTAGCCCCATGCCCACGCATTTATGGACGAGGCACGCGAACAGTTCCACTTGAGGCGGAAGCTGCTTGCGCCTGCGAATATACCGCCCTCGACCCAAGTATGCCCTTCGCCCAGGCCGCCTGCGTTATTATACTTCACGGAGAGACGCGAGCTAGCCGTGCCGCCGGACGGGCCGTGCGCGATCGTCGTCAGGAACTTGGACGCCCTCACGAAATACTTGTACTCGAAGCGATGCGAGCCGCCGTCCTTGTCCTCGATCGTCAGCACGACCGTCTGGAGGCCCTGGCGCGAGCCGAAATTGGGGACGAACGTCCCGAAGAACGGCGTGGTGACGTACCTGACCCTCTCGGACTCCGGATTCTCGCATCCCGTGAACTTGACCCTTACGCCCGGGCCCGAGTTGTCGGCCCACAAGGTGGTGAAGTCGGCGTCGACGTCGCCCTGGACCTCCCACGTGATCGGGTAGTCCGTCGCCATGCCGCCGCCGACGTTCCAGGCGTTCGTCTGCGACTCCGTGACGTTGCCGAGGACCGGCGCGATGTTCTCGATGTAAACCTTCGCGGAGAAGGGATTGTAGTATTGAGCCCAGCTCTTGGTGGGGTCGATGGACGGGGTCGGCGTCACGACCTCGGCCTTGACCGTGAAGCCCTTGGACGACGAGAGCCGCGTACCGTCGAGGTCGTCGATGACAAGCTCATGGTCGCTGGCGTCGGTGAACGAGACAAGATACTCGTTGGCGGCGAGGCCTGTCGGGAACATCGTCTCGTATCCGGCGGGGATGGTCTTGTATTCGTTCGCAAGCGTCAGCTTGCCGGGATTGGTCCCATCGGGCGGCGTGACCGTCACCTTGACGACGATCGGAGACGCGTCCTCGACCTCGTAGAAGCCGATGCCGAGACCGATCCTGGCGCGGTTGTCAGTCTCGCTAATCACCTTCTCCTCGACCATGAGCGTCGGGCTGTCGATGATGTTCAGGTTGAAGGAGTAGACCGGCGCCTTGCTCCAGCTGGTGCCAGCGTCGATCAGGTCCTTGTCCAGCGCCTGGATCTTGACGGTCCAGGTGCCCTCCTGCGGGAAGTTGTAGGTGAACGAGGCGTCGTTGATGCTCGTCCCCTCGGCGACGAGGGTGTTGGAGTCGGCCTTGTGGCCCACGGTCTTGTTCTCCCTGGGCGTCCCGTTGCGGATAGCCGTCCACTTGTACTGGAAGCCGTGCGTGAGGTCGTACGCCGCATCGTCGATGTCGGTCTTGATGGTGATGTTCTGCCCCTTCGGATACTGGTTCTGGAACGTGTACCCGTCCGTCTCAGACTCGAACCCGTTGACGTAGACCGTGTTTATCGTCGGCGCCTTGTTGTAGACCATGATGTTGATCATCTCGGTCGTCGGATAGCCGGAGAGCTTGTAGGCGGGGTCGTAGTTCTTCTTCGTGCAGAGCACGACGGAGAACGTGTAGTTCTGCCCGTCCTCGGAACCGTCGAGGACCGTGAAGTTGCCCGTGGCGGAGGTGCCGTTTACGGAAATCGGGCGGCCGGTGGTCGCGGGCGCGGCGACGGCGTCGTTAGTGAGTATGCAGGGATTTCCGCCGAACATGCCGAGGTCGACGTCGTCAAGCGCGAGAAGGAATGCGTAGACCGTCGTCGGCGTGTCGTTCGGCGCGCTGAGGCTAACCTTGAACCTGACGGTGTCGCCTTCTTCGTACGTGTCGTCCTTGTCGTCGGTGGTTTCGCATGTCGTGGTGCGCGCGGCGGCTACATGGACGTTGAAGTACGCGATTTCGCTCGTCTTGCCGCTGATCGGCGCCTTGACGCGCACCTGCGAGGCGTAGTCGCCGGAGCCGTTGTACGTCATCGTCGGAGGCTTGCCGCTCGTAAGGCCGATGAGTGCGCCGTCCTCGCCGCTCGCCGCGAACTTCTCGGTCAGCTCGACCCAGCTTGCGGACGGGCCTGTCTTGATCTGGACGGTGTAGCCGGTCGTGGTGTCCGTGACGTCCGCGTATGTGTCGTCGACCGCGACGTTGATCTCAAGGTCCTCGCCGGAGGTCACTTCGTACGTGCCGGATGTCGTGGGCGAGGTTATGACGGGCTTCGCGGAGCTTATCCACATGGCGCCCGACACCATACTCGCCATGTCGATGCCGCTCGCCGCGCTGTCCGCGGCGGAGATCGTCGGGTTGAACTGGACCTGGTGCCCGTCGCCGATGGTGTGGGCGTCGCCTCGAAGCGTATAGACATACAGCGGATACTTCGCCGTGCTTCCCGCGGGAATCGTCACGGTCGGCAAAGTGGAACCGCCCGGCAGCGTTTGCACGGTGTCCTGAGTCGGGGAGAAGCGTACGTAGTTGCCCCAGGGCTCGGTGTGGCCGTCCTCGAACGCAGGCGTCACGGTCACGGTCACGGGGACCGACACCGCCTGGGTGAGGTACACGGAGAGGCGGGCCTTGGAGACGAGGTAGTCGCCGTCCGCCACGGCGGTCAGAGTGTCGGACTCCACGACGACGCTCGCCGGGAGCGGCTCGATGCACTTCACCGGGACGGTTATGTAGTCTGTTATCCTCACGCCCGTCGCGGCGGAGTAGTTGTAGTTCGGCCATGCGCTGAGGACGAGGTTGGCCGTCCCGTTCTCGGCTACGCCCTCGATGGAGAAGCCGCTGGTGACGCGCCCGCGCTCGAAAACGACCTCCGCGACCTGCGTCTGCTTGATGATTGGGTTGTTGCCCGAGTCATAGCCTGTGACGAGATTCATCGGCGTGCCGTTCTTGATCTTGACCGCAGACTCGTCGTCGGACCACACGTAGAGCGTAATCGCCTCCTCGACCGCTGCGGAGGCGTCGAGGGCGACAGGCGTCCCGATCGTCTGCGTGGAGTTCTGGTGGACGCTGCGCCAGAGGGGGAGGGCATCGGTCTTAGGCGTCTCCCAGTTCGACGCGAAGTCGATGGAGCGAATGAAGAAGCCGCACTGCGAGAGGGAGTAGTCGAGCTTCCTGCCGCCACCATCAGGCGAGCTGGCGGGTCTGTTCGGGGTCCAGAACCACATCTTCGCGTCATCGCCGTTGGCGTTCCTGACCCTCCACTTGTCGGTGCGGTTGAGCTTGTATGCAAGATCCGCAGTGTCGGCGTCGCTTGCCGGGCCGGTCTCCGTGGCGAGGAGAATCGGCGTCGCGAAGTCGCCGACCTTCGTCAGGTAGGAGAAGATGAGGTCGGTGAACCCGTTGGCCGTGTCGGCCTTGCACTCCTCCAGCGTGGCGTATGTGAGCCGGCCGGAGACGTATATCCCTATCTGGAGGGGATAGAGCGCGTCATCGACGATCTCCGAGGTCGCCCCCACGTGGACTAGCCGCCACACAGTGTTGTCGTCCCCCGCCGTACGCTGGATGAGCCTCACGTTGAAGTACGCCCTTTCGCCGACGCTCATCGGGCTCTCAAGCGTGGAATACGCATCCGTCGCCGTACCGTCCGCCGTACATGGCCGAATCTCGAATATGTCGCCGCCGGCACCCAATGCCGTCATGCCGGTCGCGAACGTCGCGGCAAGCGCGATGCCACCGAGGAGCTTATTCATCTTCATTTGCCTTTTCCTCCTTCTTTCTTCTCGTTAAGTGTCTTTACACGATCTTTATCAAGCTTTTCACGCCGCGCGCTCACGATGCCGATCTGCTCGCGGACGGCGCGCTGGGAATCCTCCCGGACCCTCTGCACATCCTCTGCGGCCGCCTTGACGGCGTTGGAGTAGACAGACAGCGCCTGCGCATTCGCGCCTGCCGCTATTGCCCGCTCCAGATCGTTCCTGGCGTCGTGCACGCGCCGCAGTGCGGCGTTCAGCCGGGCGTGGAGCTCGTTGACCTTCGCCAGGTACTTCGGGTCACGCATCCTCTCGGCCCATTCGTCCCTAGGCGGGGCGACTTCCTCCTGAGAGGGCGTCGCCGAGCCGTCGGGGGCCTTCCCCGAAGGCGAAGACTCCCCGTCGCCGGAGCAGCCGCATCCGGAGAGCGTAGCCGCCAGCGCGGCAATCGCAATCAGTCTCAATGCGTCAGTGTCCACTGTCAATAACCTCGTTGTAGTAGTTTGTCTTCATCATTATCTCGGCGTCGCCAAGCGGGGTGAGGCGGTTGTCTATCGCCCAGCCGAAGAACACCGGCGAGTAGCCGTGCTCCTGCACCCAGTCATACCACCCGACACTGTATCCCGGCGACTCCGTGCCGAGGGGGTCCTTCACTTCGACTCTTGATATGAAGGTGCTCTTGTCAAAGGAGTCCTCCTTGAACACGAACCACCTCTGCGGGATCCAGCTGTCCTTGTTGCCCTCCCTCGTGTAGCCGTTGGCGAGGATGCCCGTCACCTTGAAGGTCGCGCTCGTCCAGCCCCACTCGCCGACTGGGTCGAAGTCCCACGACGTGTAGCCCGGCTCCATGCCGCGGATAACCCACGGCGGCTTGGCAAAGTTGGCGTACATGCCGGAGACGTTGGTGTTGGTTATCTGCATGTAGATGCCCATCTTCACGTTCGTCACCGCGGAGGAACCCATATATCCCGGAACGATTGCGGGCCCAGGCGGCTCGGCGATGCCGCCGATCAGGAAGAATCCGCCCGCGGTCGGGTCGATGTCGAGCCAGTACATCGTCGTGAGGTCGAGCGGCGTGGTCGTCGGAAGCGGCGAGGCGGCCCTGTTGGAGTACGGAACGAAGTAGGCCTGCTTCACCTCGCTCGCGTCGGGGTCGGCCCAATCGTCGCCCCAGGCGTTTTTGTGGTTGCTGAGCCAGTGCATTATCGCGCGGCGGTAGCGCGGATCGATTCCCGCAGCCTCCAGGTCGGACTGTATCTTCGAGGAGGCCACGACTGTGACGTTGTTGGAGCAGCCCTTGCCGACGCCGCTGACGGTGTACGTCCTCGCCGGGCTGGCGTTGGTCGTGAACGCGACGCTCTTCCCGTCGACGGTGACGTTTCCGAGTTCATACCACCTGTCTGCGGTGTAGGTGATGTTCGTGCCGCGGTCGCTGCCCTTCGTTATGAACACGAGGACGTTTCCGTTCGTCTGCACGGCATCGCCCACAGTCTGCAGAATGTGCCCCTCGCCGTCGAGGTAGCAGTACACTATGATCGACGTGCCGTTGGGCGTCGGTATCGCGTCCGGGTCGATGTTCTGGCCCTCGTTGACGCGTCCGGGGGTCTTCACCACGAGCCGCGACCAGACGTTGGAAGTCTCGCCCCTGGAGTCGAGGACACTAAGCGAGTTCGGAACGCCTCCGTCGTCGTCGCCCACGTAGAAGAAGTGCGAGCCCGGCATCTTCCTGTTGAAGTAGTTGACCCTGTTCGTCGGGTTGTCGGACTCAATGATCGAGTCCTTGTTCCAGTCGTAGCCGCGGACCACGACCTCGTGCTCGATTATGCCGCTGGCGCGTACCAGCTGAAGGCCAACCGGCTCTATGCCGGAGATCTCACCGTCGCGGGTGAACACCGAAGTGGGATGGTCCACGTCCCAGACCGCGTCCAGCGTCCCGTCGTCATAGGAAAGCCGTCCGCCATACCTCGGAGAGGACAGCTTGTTCGCAAGGACCCTGAACACCATGTTGGACTGCATCCAGCGAAGGTCTTTCGTGGCGGAGAGCGAACCGCTGCCGAACATCCCCAGCTGGTTCGTCAGGACTATCCCATTGCCCTCCTGCGCCTGGAGGAGGTTCACCTTCCAGCCCGATATGTCGGCGTCCGCCGGAACCGCGACCTCTACGTACTGCATGTCCTTGTCGGAGTTCTCGTAGTTGATGTACTCGCCGAAGATGTTGGCCTCGTTTATCCAGGCCCAGTGGGGGGCGACGGTGTCGAGGATGTTGAAGGCCGCGAAGGTCTCCTTGCCAGCGTTCTTGTCGACCGGCGCGTACCATGCCGGCGGAGACCAGTCGGCGGCGGTGAGGAGGTTCGTGACGGGCGTGTTGCCCTCGCCGCCCATCGGGTACCAGATGACCTCGAGCATGTACTGGACAACCTGCCCGGACGCGGTCACGGGATCCACGATGGCGTCTCGCGCGTTGAGGTAGCTGGAGCGGTAGATCAGGTTGGTATCCGTCGCGCGGGCCAGCCAGGCGTGCTTCGCCCTGGGGTTGTCGCGCCAGTTCTCGTAGCCCCACGGCGTTTCGCCCACGAACCAGTGGAACTTGACGAGCGGCGTCTTGCTGAAGTCGACCTCGTTGGGGAGCTGCTTCGCCTCCACCTCGCACTGGACGCCCCACGACTCGTTACAGAGCGGCTGCCACTGCTCGCCCGGCACGCCGGGCACGTACGTCGTCAGGTTGAGGGCACTGTACTCCTTCGTGTTCCTGAACGCGCCGACGTTCCTGAAGCCGACGGACGCCCTGAGCGCCTCGGACACCACCATGTCGTCGACCAGGACCCTGACGGGCGTGCTGTAGCCGTAGATCGTGCTGCCGGTGCCGTCCTCAACCGGCAGGGAGCCGTGCATCCCGACGTCCGAGACGTCATCCACGCCAATCACCGTCAGGCGGAACGCCTTGTAGGACTCATGGCCCTGCGGTATCTTGTAGGCGTAGGACGAATACGTCGCGTTGCTGACGACAAAGTAGGTTAGGCGGTCCCATACACCCTTGTCGTCGCCGTCCACGGAGCCGTAGAGCGTGAGCAGCGCGGGCTGTGCCGACGAGGCGTCGTACTTCCTGGCCTTGAAATGGACCTCTCCCACGAACTTGGATTTGAAGAGCGGCGTCTGGACGAACGGGAGATGCAGCTGGTACGTCGGGTCGCCGGTGGCGGTTATGAGGACGTCCCTGGTCGTCGAGTTGTTGAGCGCGAGGGACATGCCGGTCTTTGCGGCCGACGTCGTGAGGTCTGGGAGGTACATCCGCCTCTCGGAGTTGGAGTCGTCGCCGACGGTCCTGAGGTTCCATCCCCACCAGCTGGAGTCGTCGAGCGTCGGCTCGTCACGGCAGTATATCTCCGTTATGTTGATGTCGCCGAACGCCGTGGTGTCCATGGAGTTGGAGACGGCGTTCACGACCTTCGGGTCCATGACGATGCGCATTACGCCCTTCACGCCGTGGAGCCCGAGGTAGCAGCTACACGTGCCCCTCCTCCTGTCGGCTGCGGAACGGGCGCCTATGTTGAAGTTGGTGATCGTGGTCCAGCTGGAGTTGTCCAGGTTGTGGAGGTTCGCGACCGTGTTGTAGGAGACGTTGTTAGTCGCGATCTGGAAGAGGAGGTTCACGTTCGTCTGGGCGTTCTCGTAGGCGAAGGACATCATGCCGAGACCTATGCCGCGTCCGAACTCGCCGTCGAAAAGCGGGGAGCGGATGGAGCACGGCGTCCCTGGCGTGGTGCGGCGGGCGGAGAGCAGCATCGACTTGTTCTGAATCCACCCGGAAGTGAACACAAAGTTCGTGTGCGCATCGTAGTCGGACTCGCTCCTCCAGTTGGGAACGCACGTTTCCTGGGAGTTGTTCACGTGGGCCCAGTCGGTACCGCGCCACTGGCGAATCACCAGGTTATCGACCGCAACGTCCGTCCTCCTGTCGCGGGACGTACCGCCTGAGGCAAGCTTCACAGAGCAGTCCTCCGTCGTGCGCACGACAAAGCTGAACGGCTGAGTGGTCGAGCCGAAGCTGTTGAAGTTCGTCGTCGCGTGGAGCTTCCAGCCGGTGTTCCGACCAGCGCCAGTGAGGTAGAGGTTCAACGCCTGGTTCGGGATCCTCGCCTTTATTGCCCATTCAACCCCGGAACCAGCATAGTACTTCAGGAGTCGACCTGGCGTCAACCGCCACCGCCCTGCTTCAATGTCGGACGAGAGTTCATGCCATTTTGAGGTGTCGGACGCAGGAAGCGTGATTGGGTTGCTCGTATACTTATCAATTCTGTTGTCTGCCGTGAAATTGGATATGAACGGCACAGAGACGTCAAACTTGATCAACCTGACGAACCTTCCCTCGCTGTTCGCCGTCGTGACACCGTATGTACCACCCGTGAGCCTGTCCTCGGTCGTGTCTCTGTAGCAGACACTGAAGTAGTTTCCGCTCGACAATTGAGAAGGATGATTGGATGCCGGCATACCCTCGCGCTTGACACCGGCCATTATGCACGTAACCCCAGAAACATCGTTCGACACCGAAAGGTACATCGGAATATATGTCGCCCTGCTTGACGTAACGGGAAGATCGAAGTTGAGGTTAGTAATGGAGCCGAGATGAACGGAGTTCATAGTGCCCTCTTCGTCATAGCGCCAGCGGTAAAGCGAGAACACCTGTCCATTCGCCCTGATGTTCTTGCCGTTTGCTATGGCCTGCTCCACGCGGAATTCATAACAACCGAGATCTGGCGTATAGTAGGCGACGAGCGACAAAGACGCATTGCCAGTGAAGCTTGTTCCGTTCTGGTCGTCGAACGCGGCACGGGCTGCGATGGTGTAGTTTGTCATTGACATCTTGTCGTACGCATCATAGTATGCGAAATCATCAAACTCGATGAACTGCGCAAGGCGCCCGTCAAATGTTATCGACTCAAGACCACGAGGCGAAACCGCCGCATTCACGAAGGAAATGTAGCCCCTACCCTTACCCTCCATCTGGAACGTGCGGCCCGAATCCTTGTCCTTGAACCTCTCATAGGCAAGCATGCCTGGACCTAGTGCCCAGCCGTTAGGCGAGTCCGCAGATTCCCAAGGTTCATAGTCTTGAAGAGCAAGAGTCGCCGCGCCTGCCACAAACGCCTCTGACCACCACTGGTTGGTGGCGGACATGTCCTTCCACGTGTCGAACGTCTCCGAAAGCTGCCTGGCGTTGGCGCTTGTGCCGGACTTGCTGTCGTTCTCCACCGAATTGCCCTTGAACTTCCCGCCTACAATGTTGGCATCGCTCCACGAGTCGAAGTTCTGGTAGTCGGCGCGGACTATCGTGAGCGTCTTCTTTTCGTCGTCGACCTGGAAAAGCAGATAACCGGCGTCTGCATCAAACGGGGCCGCAGTCCAGGATTCCTCCCCAGACTCGACCACATACGCCGCGCTAACGGGCAGCGTCTCTATGTCGACTGGCGAAGCCCAGAGCAACCTGTTCGTGACGACCTCAGTCGTGCCGTCTTCCTGCCTGTTCAGCGCCTCGAAGCGGAACTTCATGCCGCCGGCACTCGCCGTCCTCGTCGGCAGCAGGCCGCGCCAGACGTGGTTCGTCACAAGTTCCATCTCGACGGTGTTCGTAGGCGAGCAGTCACCCCACTCGTCTATGGTGAACACCTGGAGGTTGACGGCCTCGTAGTTGCTTCGACCGTTTCTGAGGCGCACAAACCAGTCCGTTCCGCGGCTCTGGTACGTCGTATCATAATCAGGCCACAGCGGCGGGCTGACAGAAGGCCAATTCCCAGACGCCCTGTTGGTAACGACGCTGACGTTCTCCGTGTACAGATCACCCAGTCCAAGGTTCAAACCGGAATAGTCGCAATATTCGTAATACGGGGCGCTCAACCGCATTTCATAAAAGTACTCTATATCACCCTCTCCCATGCCGCTCAAATCAAGAGGCTTGCTTGATGAAAAGCCATTGGCGGGGTCTAGATTGACAAAACGCCATTCATTTGTGACCTGGTTGAGGTACCTCCAACGGTAATGCATTTTTGCGACTGTGACAAAAGACGCGATGTCGGCGTCGACCTTGCCGGGATTCGTTGAAAATGTCACATTGCCTCTTGCATACACGTCGGTGTCGCCGACGGCAGGGAACGGGATACTCCAGGCAGCCTCCTGACCAAGAACCTGATGACCACCCTTCGCGGAATCGTATTCTCCGTATGTGTCTAGGTCCACACGCATTGCAGGATAGGAGGCAATTACATTGTCAACCATAAGGAACGTGACACCTTCATCAACACCATAACCACTAACGGAAGAAACGCGTACAATTCTAAACCTAACAGGTCCTTGGTAGTCTATTTTAGCCGCAATCCTATAGAACCGCGCATTAGATCCACCAGGTGTGACATTCACATTAATCACATTGCTTGTGTCAAGGGCCGTGAGATTTCCCGCCCCATCAGACACCAACGGCAACAACGGCACCCGCCGCCAAGATGCATTAGCGAAATAATTTGTCACGGAAGGAGACACCGATTCGTCCACCATCATAACATTCTCGTCTGTTGGGAGTTTTTCAGGATCGTCATCACAACCCGTAGCGACTTCTACCGCAATCATATACCCATCATCCGATTCGGCCTCTGGGTTGACAACATCAAAGTAAACAGTTCCCACCCCATTTGTATAACACGGAGAGTATATTGCTGCACCTTCCTTATTTCGCAGCGCCATGTGCGAGGCCTTTGCTGGCCCCCCCGCGGTTGTAGAAACCGACAGGTAGTTTCTTGTGGCACGCATAGTACCAGAATCATTATGGTAATTACTACCAATGCGCACATCTTCAAGGCGCCAGATAAGCGTAGCTCCACACAACTCCGTTATAGGCGTCGAATGTAAAAGCTCGTTCGTCGTAGCTGAGTTGAACCGACGGTGCGACGACGAGGTACCCGTATGCACCCAGTATGTACCTGCGGATGGATCTGTCTGGTCGTAGTCCTGGTCCGTAATTGGGCAGTCCGACCGGGAGTCGTTGTTAGCCAAAAGGACACGCCCGGAAAGCGTCGCGCTGCTCTCCGTACCTGCGAGACCGCTGTACGAGGCGTCAGGCCCGGAAATCGAGCCCCAAGTCCCATGTCCGCCAGCGCCCTGTTCATACTCGGCCTTCATCCATGCCGCGTTTCTGGCCACGGGGGCGAGCCTAAGTTCGTCGTACGAACCATTCAACGAATCCTGCACGCCGCCAGCATCAGCGCCGAATGCAAGTGTTCCGGCATCCACGGTGGTTGTTATTCCACCCGTTCCAGCCATGCCCCGACCGTCAACATATAGATTGACCTTCGTCCCGTTGTACACGAACGCAAGGTGATGCCAGCTGCCGGAAAGGCTGAGGTCCGGCGGACGCGACGTATTCGGCGGCACGGGGATGTACCAGCGGGCTGTCGTAGAACCGCCATTGCCAAACAGCACGATGCCCGTGTCGTTGTTGTTGTCGCGGATTATCGAAAGCCAGCCGTCGCCGGTCATTCCGCTTTTTGTAGCAGCAAAGCACGGCCTTCCGCCCTTCTCCGTTATGAAGTACCATCCTGAAAAAGTGAACACGCCGTTGTGCGGATATGTGTTTGACACCTGAAGCCTGTTCCCATGCGTAACGCTCGCGGACGAGGAGTTGACGCGGGCGCGACCGATCGCGCCGTCCGTGGAGACCATCTGCGTGAGGTCGCCTGCGTCGCCCTTCGTCGGCGTCGCGGCGTGCGCGCCCGCCGTGGAGTCGCCGGACGCCGTGGTCGCGGCATCGGCGGCAGTGATATTCTCGTTCATGTGCCAGACGCCGTCGTACGCCGTCCATGTGTCGGTGGCCGCCGGCGCCGCCGGGACAGTCGCGGACGCAAGTTCGCCCCAAAACGCAGTCACCTTCGCGCCGCTCTTGTACTCCGGAACCCTCACCCAGACGTAGGACTCGCCGTCGCGGTTCCACTCGTCAATCTCAAACGCAAGAAGATTCCCGTTGGCGTCGACGAACCTCAGGTCCGACGCGTCGTCCTTCGCCTGGGTGTACTGAAACCCCGCCGGCATGTCCTCGGCGAACTTGACGAGCATCGGGAAATTCGCAAGCGTCTCCCCTCCGGTGTAGCCGGTCACTGTAAGCGTCGCATGGTACCGAAGCCCCTCGACGGTCGGACCGGCGCCGAGCCTGGCGCGGCCGCCCGCCGCCGCCGCGGGCGCTCCAGATGCCCCGCGAGCATAATGCGGCAGCATGGCCGCCATTGCGACGGCCAGTGTCATTGCAGCGTATGTTCTCGCTTTCGACATCTGACTTTCCCCTGTGTTTTTACTGTTTTCTTCGCATTAAGACACACGGACATTTCGCGTCGAACCCCTTCGGCGCGAACTTCCACTATCTCTGCATATTTTGATTATATCACATTATCCGCCTCTTGTGTAAAAAAATTTTCGCAGAAATACGGCCTGTGCGGAATCGTGTCAAGCGAAAAATGCGGAACAAGCTCCGCCAGCGACATCTCATCGCCGGCCTCGCACCAGCCGCATGATGCCGCGAGTCGGCCTATTATCGTCTGCGGACGGACGCCTGCGGCGCGGTACGACGCGACGCGAGTGTCGCCGTGGCGCTTGGCCAGACGGCGTCCGTCCGCGCCAACCACAAGCGGGACATGGCAGTACGAAACCCGAGCCGCGTCGCCGAAGAGCGCGCGCGCCACAAGGATCTGCGCAGGCGTCGCGCAAAGAAGGTCGTCGCCGCGCACAACCTCCGTAACGCCCGCGAGGACGTCGTCGACAGTCGCAGCGAGCGTGTACCCGGCGCCGTCAGCATCGCGCGCGAGCGGAAAGTCGCCGAGCGTCGCCGACACGTCCTGGGAGAATTCGCCAGCGAACGCATCGACGAAGCGCACATTCGTCCCGCGCTCGACGAGAAAGCGCCAGCACGGGACGCGCGCCCGTCCGCCCTCCGCGCGGGCGTCGAGAAACCTCTGCGCGGCGTCCCACGTCGCGAACCGACCTCTGCACGTGCCCGGGTAGAACAGCTGCTCGCCGTCGTGCGGGGCGGACTGCGCCGCCTCGACGTCGCGCCGCGAACACACGCACGGATACGCGAGCCCCTTCTCGCGCAGCGACTCGATCGCGTCGTGGTATACGTCCCTGCGCTCGGACTGGACGCTCGACTCGTCCCAGTCGAAACCGAGCCAGCGGAGGTCGTCAATGGCCTGCGCGGCCGCGCCGGGCCTGTCCCTCGGATGGTCGAGGTCCTCCATGCGCATGAGAATCCGCCCGCCGCGGGACCTCGCCCTGAGCCACGCCACCATGAAGGTACGGACGTTCCCGAGGTGCAGCGCACCGGTCGGGCTCGGCGCGAGCCTGCCTACATATCTTTCCAGTACTTCTTCCACTCCGCCACGAACTTCTCCATCGTCTCCTTGTTCCCAAACGCCTCTGCCGTCGCCCTGAACATGTCATGGTGGCGCAGAAGCGCGGCGACATAGTTCTTCTTCACGTCCTTGAACGGGGCGAAGCGCACTTCCGGCGCGCCCTTCTCCAGGAAGTAAGCGATCGACCAGGCGATCTTGTACTTGAGCCGGCGCGCCTCCGGCGTGCCGTCGTAGAACGCCTTGTAGTCCATCGCCATAACCGCGACCAGCATCTCCGCCACAGCGTCGAGGTCTACCTCCACTCCCCAGTCGGCGTTGTCCTCGTCCTCGAAGTACTGCGCGTAGCCCTCGTTCAGCCACGGCGACGCGGAGATCATCGACGTCGCGTACGAGAGGTACTGGTGGAACGCCTCGTGGCGTATCGTCTTCAGCAGCTCCACGCCGCCGCCGGGCGGCATGTACGCCACAAGCTCTCGGCGCTGCGGGCTCCAGTACGCGCCGCTCCACTCCATACCCTCGACGTCGTTGATCTCCAGCGCGTCGAGGTACTCGTCGCGGCTCTTAAATATCCTGGCTACGGCCAAGACGTTGGATCCGTCTATCGGCGAGGGCACGACCTCGGCGTAGCGGCGCCGCATGACGGCGAGCTCGTTGGTGAGCGTCGCGACGAACGACTCGGACGGCGGGAGGTCGTCGATGACCGAGAACTCCTCGGCTTCCGCGACATGCCAGTTCGGGTAGTTCGTCACGCTGTGGCGAACGTCCGCGCGCAGCAGCTCCCGCTCGCGCGCCACCTCCGATTCCCGCCTGTCACGACGCTCCTTCTTGCCGCCGGCGCGCCGGCGACCCTCGCGCCGTGCGCGCCGCCTGTCCGCCTCGTCGTCAGCGCCGCGCTCCGACACGAGGACGCCCTCGACGATCTCGTCCCAGCGCCCGAGGAAGTCCTCCTCGAAGTCGACGAGCCTTTCGCTCAGCAGGTCGCCCTCCGCGAGCGTCCACGTCGCGAGGTACCACACCTTCGACTTCTCCGGCAGGAACGCGCACACCACCGCGCTCTCGTTCGTCCCCTGGTAGTAGAGGACGCTCCTGAAGCCGCGCGGCTTCTGCCGCGGCGACTTCGGCTCGTCATCCGGCATGTCCACCGGAGAGAGCATCGAGATCGCCTCGTCGCGGACGAACTCGTCGTCGCGTTCGATGCGGACGAGGTCCGCGGCGTAGCGCGTGCGCGTGGACGAGACGTCGTCGAACCTCGGCGGCGCGTACACGAGCTTCGACAGCTCCAGGACCCGCCCGTCGTCGTCCGTCCAGCGCCCCAGCACCGCGTTCGCTGTCCAGAGGTCCAGCTCGTCGTAGCGGTCCTCTAGCCGCATCGTGCCATTGCCCTCGGTGACGAGGTACGCCTCCGCGCGCGGCATGTCAAGCGGCGCGGGGTGCGCAAACCACATGATTGCGGCGAGCACCGGCATCAGAGGCCTCCCATTATTAGCGAGCCGAACGTGGAGATCGGCGTCGTGTCGCGGAAGTTGTCCACTACCTGCCTGACGTCCTTGGTCAGGCCCTTGACCTCGTTGTAGAGGTCCTCCTCGTTGACGAGGCGACCCAGCGTGCCCTCCCCGGAGTTAATCCTGTCCGCCACGGCGTTGAGGCTCGCGAGGAGCCTGTTCGCGCCGTCCATCGCCTCCTTCGCGTCGAAGGACTCGCTGGCCTTGCGGAACGCCTTCACCGCTGAGTCGAATTCTCCGTAAATCGGATCGTCCTTCGCGAGCAGCCTCCCGATGAAGCCCTCGCCGTTCTTCAGCCTCTCCGTCACCGCGGATGCGTCGGCAAGCGTCTTCTGCAGGTCTTTGTATACGCTGTCGTCCTCGGAGAGCAGCTTGCCGAGAGTCCCTTTGCCTTCCTTCACCGTAGTCGTAACTGCCGCGAGGTTCGTCATCACAGTCTTCAAGTCGGCGTACACCGTCTCGTCATCGGAGAGCAGCTTGCCGAGAGTCCCCTTGCCCTCCCTCACCGTCGTCGTGACCGCCGCGAGGTTCGTCATCACCGTCTTCAGGTCCGAGTATACGGAGTCCTCGCTGGACAGCAGCTTGCCGAGCGTACCCTCGCCTCTCTCGACGCGCTCGGACACTTTTCGGATGCTGACGCTAGCCGCCTCTATGTTCGTCACGATCGACTTGATCTCGCCGCCTGAGGTGATCTCCTTGACGCTGCTGGCGATCGACGACAGGTCGCGCATCCAGTCCGTCGGCGTCTCGCCGGTGAACACGGTCGAGTCAAGCGGCAGCGCCTCGCCAGAGCCCTCCTCGAGGAGAAGGTAGTTCCCGCCGAGCATCGACAGGCTGCACACCGATATCCTGCACCTCTCGCGCAGCACGACGTCGCGGTTGATCTCCATGAAGACCTTTATGCCGTCCGGCCCGAGCTCCATGTGCTCCACCGTGCCGACCTTCATGCCGCGGTACATCACGCTGTCGCGGTCCTTGAGGCCCCCGACGTCCCTGAACGTCACCACCGCGGTGACCCTCTCGCGCCCGTGCAGGACGTCGACGCCCGATATGACGATCGTGAAGTAGACCAAGAGCGCCAGCACCGCCAGCATGAACAGCCCGACTATGGCCTCCGAGAACGAATCCTTGCGTCTTGAGCTCATTGCATCTCTCCTTTCATTGCGGACAGGAACTCCCTGACCTCCGCGTTCTCCGACCTGGCGAACGCGGCGGGCGCCGAGCACTCCACGACGCGCCCGCCCTTCATGAGGAGGATGCGGTCCGCGAACGACAGCGCGCTCGCAAGGTCGTGCGTGACGACGACGGATGTTATTCCCAGAGTCCTGTTCAGTTTCTTTATGAGTCTATTGATCGTTATCGACGTCACGGGGTCGAGCCCGCTCGTCGGCTCGTCGTAGAGGACGATGTCGGACTCCCTCACGACGGCCCTGGCGAGCCCGGCGCGCTTCTGCATCCCGCCGGAGATCTCCGACGGGTACTTGTCCGCGGCGTCTGACAGCTCCACCGACTCCAGCGCCTTCGCGACGCGGCGGTCGATCTCGTCGTCCGGCAGGTCCGTCGTCTCCCTGAGCGGCAGCGCGACGTTCTCGGCGACGGTCATCCACGCCAGGAGCGCGCCGCCCTGGAAGAGGTAGCCGACGCGGCGGCGAATGCCGGCGAGCGTGCGCTCGTCACACGTCGCGACGTCCACGCCGTCGACCAGCACCTGCCCAGAGGTTGGCGTCGTGAGCCTGACGAGGTGACGGAGCGTGACGGACTTGCCGGTCCCCGAAGGGCCGACTATGCAGAGGATCTCGCCCTTCTCCACGGAGAAGGACAGTCCGTCCAGCACGGCCGTCCCGCCGAACCTCTTCACTACGTCTCGGAACTCGACTAGCGCCATCCGCCTCGCCTTTCCATTTTCCCTCCCGCGCGGCCACCGCGGCCGCCGGGGTCGGTGCATTATTATATCACAAATCCCGGAATCACGCCTTGAGGCTTGCCCCGGTCGACGCGTTTCCGACAAGCCGCGAATAGCGCTCGAGCCACCCGCCCTTCACGCGCGGCGCCCACTTCCTCGCCTTCGCGGCGCGCGCCGCCGCCTCCGCCTTCGTGACCTTCGCGGTGATGGAGCGGCGCGGGATGTCGATCGTGATCTCGTCGCCGTTCCTGAGCAGCCCGATGAGGCCGCCCTCCGCCGCCTCCGGCGAGACGTGCCCGACGCACGCGCCGTGCGTCGCGCCGGAGAAGCGCCCGTCGGTTATGAGCGCGACGGACTCCCCCAGCCCCTGTCCGATGATGTACGACGTAGGCGCGAGCATCTCCTGCATCCCCGGCCCGCCCTTCGGCCCCTCGTGGCGGATGACCACCACGTGGCCGGGCTTCACCTTCCCGCCGAGGATCCCCGCGCACGCCTCCTCCTGCGAGTCGAAGCATATCGCCTTGCCGGTGAACTTCATCATCGACGGCGCGACTCCACCCTTCTTCACCACCGCGCCGCGCTCGGCAAGGTTGCCCCAGAGGACGGCCAGTCCGCCGTCCCGCGAATAGGCGTCCGCGACCTCGCGTATGACGTCGGCGTCCATGATCTTCGCCGCCTTCACCTGCGCGCCGATCGTCCTGCCGGACACCGTCGGGCACCCGGGGTGGAAGAACTTCGCCACTTTCGACACGCGCTTCATCACCGCCATCACCCCGCCCGCGCGGTCGAGGTCGCTCACGTGGTAGTGTCCCGACGGAGCGAGCTTGCACACGTACGGCGTCGCGGCGGAGACCTCGTTCATCCGCCTGAGCGAATAGTCCACGCCCGCCTCGCGCGCTATCGCCAACGTGTGGAGGACGGTGTTCGTCGAACCGCCCATCGCCATGTCGAGCGTAAGCGCGTTGTCCAGCGAGTCCCTTGTCACCAGGTCCTTCGGAAGCGGCCCGCCCCTCTTCGCCATCGCGACCGCCCTCTTCGCCGACTCCCTGTAGTGGTCCATGCGCCGCGGGTCGGTCGCGAGGATCGTGCCGTTCCCGGGAAGCGCCAGCCCCAGCGCCTCATAGAGGCAGTTCATCGAGTTGGCTGTGAACATCCCGGAGCAGCTGCCGCACCCAGGGCAGCTCGTCTCCTCCACGCGCTCAAGGTCCTTCGCCGTGATCTTGCCGACGGACTCCGCGCCCACCGCCTCAAACACGGAGTTGAGGTCGCTGTCCGCCCCCGTGAGCGGGTTCCTCCCCGGCGCCATCGGCCCGCCGGACGCGAACACCACCGGGATCCCGACCCTGATCGCGCCCAGGAGCATGCCGGGGACGATCTTGTCGCAGTTCGGGACGCATATCATCGCGTCGAAGCAGTGCGCCTTCGCGACCGTCTCCACGCTGTCCGCGATCAGCTCGCGGGACGGCAGCGAGTACTTCATCCCCGAATGGCCCATCGCGATTCCGTCGCACACCGCTATCGTGTTGAACTCGAGCGCGACTCCGCCCGCCTCCTCGACGCACTTCTTCAGGTATGCGCCGACTCCGTTGAGGTGGCAGTGCCCCGGCACGAAGCTCTCGTAGCTGTTGCATATCCCTATGAACGGCTTCTTCATGTCCGCGCGCCTCATGCCCGCCGCGAAGAGCAGCGACCTGTGCGGCGCGCGCTCCCGTCCCTTCTTCACCTGGTCTGATACCATGTCTCCCTCCTTCGTCTTCGAACTGCCCTCACTCCGCCGCGCGGGTGATGTATATCTTCGCCATGTCCGTGCGGTACGCGGACTTCTCCGAGACGTCGATCTCCTCGAAGAGCTTCTCGCCCGGCCTCGCCCCCGTGAACACTATCGGGATGTCGACGTACGGCCTGAACCCCGCCTGCGAGATCATGTTCTCCGCCAGGTCGAGTATCCTCACCGGATCGCCCATGTCGAGCGTGTAGATCGCGCGCTCCCTGCGCGACGCCGCCTGCAGCACGAGGCTCACCGCCTCCTGCACCGTCATGAAGTACCTCTTCATGTCGGGGTGCGTCACCGTCACCGGGCCGCCGGACGCTATCTGCTCGCGGAAGAGCGGCACCACCGACCCGGAGCTCCCGAACACGTTCCCGAAGCGCACCGCGCAGAACGACGTCGCCGTGCCCGCGGAGGACGCCTCCTGCCCGCCGCCCAGCGACATTATGGCCTGCTCCGCCGCCAGCTTCGTCTTCCCCATCACCGACACCGGGTTCACCGCCTTGTCCGTCGATATCAGCACGAACCTCTCGACGCCGTGTCCAAGGGCCAGCTCCGCGAGCCTGCGCGTCGCGTCCAGGTTGTTGCGCCATCCCTCCTCGGGGTTCAACTCCACCATCGGCACGTGCTTGTAGGCCGCCGCGTGGATCACAACCGACGGCTTCTCCGCCGAGAGCAGCGCCCCCATCTTGACGGCGTCGCCGGCGTCCGCCATAAGCGGCACCATTGCGGACGCGACCTTCAGCCCCCTCATCTGCCTGTCGATCTCGTAGAGCGCGTTCTCGCACCTCTCCACCATGAGCACCTTCGACGCGCCGGCGGCGGCGACCTGCCGGACGAGCTCCGAGCCTATCGTGCCGCCCGCACCCGTCACCATGACCGTCCTCCCGGCCAGGAACCTAGCCGCGACAGAGTTGTCGAACGTGCGCTCGTCGCGCTCGAGAAGCCCGCCGTCGCCCGTCCGCGACGCCCAGTACGCCCGCCACAACGCTCGGACGCCAAGTATCGCGACCGTGCCGACGAAGAACGTCATCAGGGTGATCGAATACGGCGGCCTTATGCTGGACTTCGCGATGTCTGGCATCATGACGCGGATCGCCATCAGCACCGCGCACGCCGCCGCCATCGCCCCAAGGTACCTGGGGAAGTCGCGCACGCCTACCCTCCGCCATGCCATTCTGTAGCACCCGAAGGCGAAGAGCGACATGAGATGCACCACGCAGACCACCACGAACGACGACGCCACCCCGCGCCACCCCCACGAGGGCTCGCCGAAGTTGAACCTCATGCAGAACGCCGCGAGATACGCCGCGCCGATCGTCGCCGCGTCCACCGCCATCGCCACGATTCGCGTCGCGATGAACCCGGCCCAGGCCCTGCCTTTTCTGTCTACGGACATCTAACGTCACCTCCCTCGCCTGTCATGCGTCGAAGAAACCCGCCCTCGCAAGGGCCTCCTCCGTGAGCCCCGGCCCGGCCGCCGCCTTCGCGGCGTACTTGCCCAGGACGTCCCCTTCGAGATTCACCTCGTCGCCGGCGCGAAGGGTCCCTATCGTCGTCTCCCTCGCGGTCGTCGGGATCACGTCGACCGCCAGCCAGTCCTCACCAAGGTCCGATATCGTAAGCGACACGCCATTGACCGCGACCGAGCCCTTGAGAAGGCATCCGGCCGCGAACACGCGCCCGCACTGAATCCTCAGCCGGAAGTCGCGCCCCCTCGGCTCCTTCGCGACGACCGTCCCGCGCCTGTCCACGTGGCCCTGCACTATGTGGCCGCCCATGGCGTCGCCTGCCCTGAGCGCCCTCTCCAGGTTCACCTTCTCGCCCGGCACAAGCCCCCCGAGGCCCGTGCGCTCCTCCGTCTCGCGAAGGACGTCCGCCGTGAACCTCGACCCGTCGCACTTGACCACCGTCAGGCAAACGCCGTTCACGGCGACCGACTCCCCCTCGGACAGCGGCTTCGCCCAGGCGCCGGCGCAGGCTCCGCCAGCGTCCGGCGCGCCGCACTCGATCTCGAGCACAAGCCCCGCCCCGCGAGAGACGCGCCTGACGGTTCCGATTCTCTGTATGAGCCCGGTGAACATCTGTCAGTCTCCAAACCCTGTCGCCCACGCCCCGAAGTCTGCCGTCAGGAACCTGTCGCCGCCGTTCGCGAAGCTCCGCTCCTCGTTGAACTTGCCGCGGACGGCCTTGGCGATGGGACGCGAGCCTATAAGAATGGGCGCAAACACGTTCACCCACTGGTCGACGAGCCCCGCGTCCGCCAGCGACCTGGCGAGCTTCAGCCCGCCTTCGCAAAGGACGCTCAGCGCGCCCCTCCTGCCAAGCTCCTCTATGGCCTTCCTGGCGTCGTCGAACACAATCGTCCTGTTGGGCGCGCCGTCCGAGAACACCCGCGCGGCCTTCGGGAGCCGCCCGCTCTTCGACACGACGACGCGGACGAGGTCCGGGTTCGGCCTGCCCTTCGAGAGGAGCGACGGGTTGTCCCTGCGGATCGTCTCCGCGCCCACCATTATCGCGTCGACCTTCCCGCGGAGATCGCCCCCCGTCAGCTCGCGCGACGACTTGGACGATATCCACTTCGCGTCGCCCCAGTTGTCGCAGATCCTTCCGTCGACCGACATAGCGATCTTGACTATCACGTACGGAAGCCCCGTCAGGACGTGCTTGCGGAAATGGCAGATCAGTTCGTCCGCCTCCGCGACAACGCCCTTGTCGCCCTTGAACCTCTCGCACTGCACTCCAGCCCTCGCGAGGGCACGCTTCGCCTTCCCGCAGTTGTCCGGATTGGGGTCCGGTATGGCGTACACGACCTTTGATATGCCGGACGCGGCTATCGCGTCCGTGCACGCGCCGACACGGCCGGCCTTGGAACACGGCTCCAGCGTGACGTAGATCGTCGCGCCCTTGAGCGCTCCCTTGTCCGGAACGCCTGACTTGCCGCCCACGCTCAGGAACTTCATCGCGCCCTTGATCGCCGCGACCTCGGCATGGTCGCCGCCGGCCTTCTTGTGCCAGCCCTCGCCGATGATCTCGCCGTCCCTGACTATGACCGCGCCGACAGGCGGGTTCGGCCGCGTGTGGCCGACGCCGCGCCGCGCGAGCGCCACCGCGCGCGCCATGAACTCCGCGTCCGTCTTGGCGGCGACCTTCATTTTCCGGGCTCCCCCGCCGCGAGGCTCTTCGCGTACTTGTCGAGGACGCCGTTCACTATCGCGCGCGACTTCGGGGTCGAAAACCAGTTCACGAGGTCCACCGCCTCGTTGACCACGACCGGTGGCGGCACGTCGGTGCGAGAAAGCTCCCACATCCCCATTCGGAGAACAGCCCTCTCCACCGTGCCGAGCCTGTGCAGCTCCCAGTTGTCGAGAAGCCCGACGAGCTTTTGGTCAATCGCCTCCCGCTCCGCAAGAACACCTCTCACGCGGTCCTCGGAAAACTTGCGTATCTTCCCCTTGACGAGGACTCCACCCTCGCTCTCGTCGTACGTCGCAAGCGTATTCCAGAACGTCTCGATGAAAAGATCCACGTCCTCCGGCGGATTCATATCCGCCGCAGTCAGCATCTGTATTGCCCATTCCCGGGCCTGTCTTCGTGTCGCCGTCATGTCAAAGACCCTGTCTTCGTTGCCCTGCCCTGTCTTGTCTTCGCTGGCATTGCCGTATATTATATCACAAATCTTCCACTTCGGCTCGCGCATTTTCCACGATGTTACAATTCCGTTACAATCTTTTTCGCGTTTTGTGGTATGATGTACGCAGAAGAGAGGAGGATGCCAGTCTGAAATGACAGCGGGAATGAAGGAAGAGGTTGCGTGGATCGCAGCTGCCGCCGCGCTCGCGGCGGGAGAGGCGACGGGGCTTGCCCTGCCGTCGCTCGCGGCGTTTTGGCCGCTGGCCGCGCTGGCTGCCGTCCTTGCCTTCCTCTTCACCTTCGGCGGCGGAGCGGCGCGGACGATCGCCGTCTGCGCGTTCCTCCTCGGCGTCTCAATCGCAATGCACCGCACCGAGGCACGGATCGACGCCCTCGACCGGCTTCTGGAGCTGAACCGCGGGAAGCCCGTCGAGGGGTGTTTCACCATTCCCAACGAACTGTCGTGCCGACCGGACGAGAAAGGCGGAGGGACCAAGGTGTCCTTCCCCGGGACGCTGAACGGCATCAGGGTCCGCGTCATGTTCACGCTCGCGGAGGGCGAGACGCCGCCAGCACCGGGGGAGACCTGGCGCTGCGCCGGGTGGCTGACGCGTGGCGGAGAGCTGTTCGGCTCCACAAGAAGGAGTCTCTGGGTGCGGGGTTCGGGGACCTTCGCCAGGCGCTGCGAACCGTCAGGCGAGGGAGGAGCGCTGTCCATCGCCATCCGCATAAGGGAATCGCTCTCCCGCAGGCTTGGGATCGGACTTGAGAACTCTCCCGAGACGGCGGGCCTCCTTCGCGCCATACTCCTTGGCGACAAGTCGGCGCTGTCGAAGACCTCGCGCGAAACCTTCTCCGCCGCGGGGACGGCGCATGTGTTTGCGATCTCAGGTCTCCACGTGGTGATAGTCGCGAAGCTGCTGTCCCTACTGCTCACCCTCATGTTCGTGCCGCGCCGCTGGACCGGTCTGGCGCTGATTCCGCTGACGTGGTGCTACGTGTGCATCACCGGCTCGGGGCCGAGTGCCGTGAGGGCGGCGGCGATGGCCAGCATCTACTTCGCCGCGCCCATGTTCTGGCGCAAGCCCAATGCGCTAATGGCCTGGCTCATCACGTTCGTATTCGCCCACGCCATCCACCCCGAGGCCCTGCTCGACGCCGGGAGCCTCCTCTCGTACACCGTGATGCTTTCGCTAATCCTGTGGGCGCGAACGGGAGTCGCAGCCGGACGCAAGCTAGTCTCGGGCATCGTCGCTTCGTCCGTCGCATGGACCGCCGGCGCACCGATAGTGGCGCGCTGTTTCGGCACGTGCTCTCCAGGCGGCCTCGCCGCGAACATTGTGATGATCCCGGCGGCCGGAGTCGCCGTGACCGCAGGCGCAGTCGGCGCATTGACCAGCTTCGTCTCGGAAACCGCGGCATCCTACCTGAACGCCTGCGCGGGGATGTTCGTCGAAATAATGAAGGGCGTGTCGCTCCTCGTGGCGTCGATCCCGCTTTCCGCCGCACGGCCAGCCGACTGGTCCGTGCCGTTCTGCATCGCATGGTATGCCGCCCTGTCAGCCTGTCTGGCGCTCCTCCGCCTCACGAACAGGCAGGTCATTCGCTGAAGTCGCGTACGGGTTGCCCAACTACGCCCGCTACCAATCGACGCCCATGAGCATGAACTCGCAGCCGGCCTTCATGTGGATGGCCGTCATCCAGAGCATCTCCCAGCTGTCGCGGTACACGCCGCGGAACTTCGCCGCGTCGCTGTCGCGCGGGGGATGCCGGTGGTCGTCGAGGAGGTTGCCGAAATTCGTCAGCTGGATGTTCTCGCCCGACGCGCCCTCCTCGTCGAGCAGCTGGCAGCCGCTCGAGAACCGGAGCTTCGCGAGGTCCTGCAGCCGCCGGTCCTTCCAGTAAACGCCCATGCGCCATGTCGCCGGCGCCTCGATCGCGCCCAGGCAGTCCATGCACTGGTTCTGCGGCGACACCATCATCCAGCCGGTCGCCCGGAAGGCATGGTTGAAGAGGTCGCTCCCTTCCGGCGTCGGGATGTCCCAGGACACCATGTAGGTGAGCGACATGTCAAGCGCATGGCGAACGCGCCGTTCCCACTTGGCCGACGCATCCCTGTCGCCGCGCTTGACCGCGCTGCGGAGCAACGCCTCGAAGCCCATGAATGCCGACTGGCAGCTTTCGCCGTCCTCGCAGCGAGCGTCCAGCGTCGCGCCCCAGTAAACGGAATCGTAGGAGATGAACCGCCTGGCGAGCGCGTTGGCGATCCGTTCCGCCGCCTGCCGGCGAATAGACGATCGTATCGCCGTCTGCGGCATGGATCATCGCCGTCAGGAGATCGGGATACTTCACGTCACCGATCGAGGCGTCGAGACGTTGAAGGACGACGTTTTCGATTGCGATGTCCCTCTCGGCGTCGCGGGCGGGACTGAAGAATTTGAACAGCACGTTTTCCTGTTTCTCGGAAAGCGAGAAGTCCGCGGAGAAGTGACGCATTGTCGCATCGGACTCCACCTCGCCCAGCTTCTTCGTCCCCAGCCAGATCTGCGTATTGCCGGGATGGTTCGGACGCGCCACGTAGTTGAAGCTCAGCCGATAGTCGCCCGGCGGCAAATCGGAAATGACCTGTGAGACGGTCACATCCTTCCACGGTTGCAGGAACATGGCGTACCTGCCCACGGAAAATTTCTCCGCCACCCACACGCCATCGGACTTGGCGATTCCGGAAAGCCCTTCGAACTTCCACCCCGGGCAGTAGAACCCCTTGCTGTCCCAGTACCCGCCCCACTTGTGCTGCGTCGCCGAACCTTCGAACGTACCGTTCCGAATGAGATTCGCCCCAGCAAAAACCTGCGCCGATACGGCCGCAGCAGTAGCCATGAGACAAAACTGTTTTATCATATTTTCTCCTTGGTTGTTGAACACCAAGTCACGACCTGATGCGGCTCGCTGCACGGACCGTGACCTCGCCAGACGTCAGGACTTCAAAGCCTCTGCGAAGAGGTCGGCGCCCTTGAGGTTGATCTTCAGGTTCGCCTCGTTGTTACACGAGACCCAAGGGGCCATCATGAAGCCCTTGAGGCTCTTCGCCGAGATGTCACGCCGACACAGCTTCACGAGTTTCCCGATCACGTCGTCCGCGCCAATCTTGAGCTTTTTACGCTGCCATCCGGTCCAGTTCGTCCCGCACGGCACCTGTTCGAATCCGGCCTTGTCAAGGTCGTAGAATCCCTTCAGGCGCTTGTGGTCGGATGTCTTGTTCTCGGACAGTTCAAAGCCACCGTAGCTCTCGTCGTAGTACCAATTGCTCATGAGCACGGACTTCGGGCACCGCTCGTAGAACTCTGGATGGTCCCACCCGTAGTCGCTCCATGCCCATGCGCGCATGTCGTTCTTCTCCACTGTCCTGACGATGTGCAGAAAGTCGTGCATCCAGAACTCGCCCTTGCGTACGATCACGTAGAGGCAGCGCCCGGAGTGGTCTTGGTGCCTCGCTGTTTCCTCGTCGTAGCCGATGTGGAGGAAGCGCGGGTGGTCGAAGATTTCCGCCACGTCCGCGATCAGATCCTCGCACACTTTGTAGTAGGTGGGTGTGGAGATCATGCGGCGATAGTGCTTGAGCCATCCGTTGTGCGTCGTCGAGAAGTTGAGCTTGGGGATCACCTCGATGCCGAGCTTGTTGAGGCGGACGATTTCCGCGCGCATCTTCTCGGGCGTCCAGCTGCCCTTGATGGACAGTTCGGGGTGGCTGGGATAGACCAGCCCCTCGCCGAGGTCGACCACAATCATGTTCATCCCCTTTGCGGCGATGTAGTCGGTGGCCTTGCGCCACAGGTCGTCCTTGTTGCGCAGTTCGGTATCAGGGAACGGCGAGTGTCCGTTGGGGGCGGAAACCAGTCGCACCACATGTTGTGGCCGAGGTGCAACAGGAACGCCTTGATCTCGCCAGGCGCCGTGAAACGAGTGAGCGGCATGCGCGCGGCGGCCACGCCGCCGGCCGTTGCCAGCGCAGTGGAGGCAATGAATGAGCGTCTTGTCGTCGTCATGCTGTTTTCCTTTCGAGTTGGAGTTGTCAAGATACGTAATCAATCCAGCGGATGTACGTTCACGCGGTCGAACCAGATCTGCTCGTCAGCTCGCTGCTTCGCGCCTAGAAGAAGACAGAACGAGTCTGCGTTCTCCGGCACGCGCACGAACATCTCGCCCTGCCGCCATCCGTCGGACCCCGCTTCGCCGATTGTCGGGAAACAGCCTGGGAGAGACCAGTTCCACGATCCATTCCGCTTCCAGTAGATGGACACCGAAGGCTGCGAGCCCTTCGTGTAGAACCGCACCAGATAGACGGCTCCGGGCTTTGTCTTCGGCGACTCGAACGTGAAGCATCCATTACCGCTCCCCTTGATGCTGATCGAGGTCGAATCGCCCACGCCGGTTCCGGTGTCGACGCCGAACACGCCCTTGATCTTCTTGTCATCCTGCCAGCAGCCAAACGGCCGAGGCACCTTCCCCGCATGGAACTTCCCGGGCGCAAGAGGCTCGTGGTAGGCGCACTCGCCGTTCCCCACCAAATCAGTCAGCGCGCCGGCGCGCGTCTTTTCCTTCAGCTTCAGCTCCATCCATCCCCGCGGGTCACGCACGTATCCAAGCAGGCTGGAGATGCCGGGAAGAGCCTCCTCCCACGTCTTGTAGGAGCTGCGATCGCCGTTCCACTTCGCATTCGCCACACCACGCCATCTGATCCATGCACACTTCTCGCCGTACACCCACACGGTGTCTTCCGCACACGCGACAGCCTGGCGGATGTTCTCCTCGAAGTGTTTGAGGCGTGATCCATGCACAGGGCCAAAATACCACGGGCTGTTCGTGGGATTGATGTAGCTGTCGAGGTAGTGTCCGGATCCCGTGCAGACGTTGAGGAGAAAACGATCTCTGTTCTTCACGTCAACGACGGGAAGCATGCCCTGCTTCTGCTGCCATGCCGCCACGTAGAAGTCGCGGCGCGACGCCTCCTGCCTGTAGGCGCGCTCGTCGCCGTCGATCAGCTTCATGGTCTCGGGCAGTCTGTCCAGCATGCCGTTGACGAACGCCGGCCAGAGGTCGCGCCGGGACTTCAGGAACTGCTGCGGATCCGCCACGCCCGAGAAGTCGTGGTACGAGAGCGAGAGCAACCAGAAGAAGAGGAGCTTCGCGCGCGGATGCGCCGCGGCCACGGCGTCAATGAACTCCCCGCCGCGCCGCCGCGCGAGCCTGCTCGTCGAATCGAAATCGCCGTCTTCGTTCTGGAAGACGAACTGTTTCGTCGCTGAATAGTCTTCGGGATCGATCAAGAGACCTTCTATTTGCGCCTCATCCGCGATCTGCGCAAGAGTCTTCATGTTCCCGATGGCGAGCGCCCATGCCTTGTCGTCGTCCCACCGAAGGCGCCTGGCGGGCGTCCAGAACGCGCTCAGGTAGCAATGGGAAAGCCCCGGCTTGCCGTGAAGTTCCTTGAGAGCGGGAATCTGGTCGGCGAAGGCCTCCCTCGTCCACGGCGGATCGGTGAGGATCGACGAGAAGGAGAGCTTGCGTCCGTCGGGCAGCCGCGCGCGAAGCGACAGCGATACGCCATCGAGGCCCGTTCTGGACAGCTCATCGGCATGACGGGCCACTTCCGCCGGAGAGACGGCGAGGAGGTCCCATCCGTGCCCCACCAGATACTTGCGCGGCTTTTCGGCAACTTCGGATTTAGGAGTTATTCGGCAACACCGGGCGACAAATCCGCCGCCGGGGGCCATGTGAAGCGGATTCGCGTAGAGCCGGATCTCGTTCTTGCCGTCCGGCGAAGAGACGACCGTCTTTTCTGCAGCCATCACAGCACAAACGCCCATCGCCATTGCAACAGAGGCGAACACTCTCATTGAATTCATCTTTACCATATCTTGTTTAGTTTCTCTTCCCGCGTAGATCACAGCATCGAAAACTGTCACACCCTCGGAGTGAAATCTGCGGCGGTACCTCTTCACTTTGCGAACTTCGCCATCCATCCGCCCCCGGGCGCGAGGCGGACGCGCAGCTTCTCTCCGCCGCGGATCTTCCGTTCATGCCTTGCCCACCGCTCTGGGAACTTGTCCGAGTCGGAGGCGTCAGAAAACTCCGTCATCCGCCATTCCCCATCGCCAAGGAACGACGTGTCAACCTCGATTTCGCGCGCGTTCCAGTCTGTTATCGCGGCGGCGAACCACTCTCCCCCGCGCCGCCTCGCAAGCGCGGCGAATCTCCCGATCTCGCCGCAAAGACCCTTCGTCTCGTCCCATACCGTCGGCACGGACGCGATGAAGCGCGCGCATTCCTCGTTCGCCCTGTACCGGCTTGGAGAGTCGCACATCATCTGGAACGGCACCGGGAAAAGCGTGAAAAGCGCCATCTGGTGGACGCGTGTCCCCTGCGACGCGGGATTCGTCCGGTTCGGTACCCAGCCGTCCCTGGTCCTGTTCTGCATCGCGCCCGGCGTGTAGTCCACGCATCCAAGCGCGGCGCGGGTGAACGGAAGCGTGCAGTCATGCGCCGGGAAATCGTCACGCTTCGCGACATTCATCTTCATCAGCTCGAGCCCGTGCACGCCCTCCATGCCCACGAGGTTCGGGTATGTCCTCTCCAGTCCCGTCGGCTTCCCGCATCCGTGGAAGTCTATGCAGAGGCGGTACTTGGCTGCGACGCGGAGGGTCTCCTCCATGAAGCGCATCATCTCCGCGTCGTCGCGCTCCATGAAGTCGATCTTGAAGCCCTTGACGCCGCGACGTGAGAAGTGCGAGAAGAGCTCTTCCTGGCGCCCGTCAATCGAACGCCATGCGCTCCACAGCATGACCTGGACGTTCCTCGCCGCCGCGTATGCGACGATCTGGTCGAGGTCGAACCCGGGGGCAAGCGAATACATGTCGTCGCCGCGTTTCCATCCCTCGTCGACAAGCATCCAAGCAAGTCCGTATTCCGCCGCGAAGTCGATGTATGCCTTGTATGTCGGCGTATTGACCCCGGGAGTGAACGAAACGCCCTCTAGGTGCCAGGCATTCCACCACTCCCACGCCGACATTCCCGGCCTCACCCATGAAAAGTCCCCTTCCGGCGGCGCGGCGAGGTCGCGGACGATTCGCTGGGCGGCGATGTCTATCGGGCGCTCGGCGATCGCGAACACCCTCCACGGGAAGGTCCGCCGGCCCTTTGTCTTCACGATGTAGTCCTCGCGTTCCCTGACTCTGCGGTAGTGCAGCGGGGCGCACCACTCCCTCTCCCGCACGGGGTATTTCCCGAACACGGCGTCAAGGCGCCGCGTCTCGCGGCCGTCCCTCCTGAGATGCATCCCGGCGTAGTCGCGCAGATCCGACTCCGAGAAGAGCACAGTCGTGCCGTTCTGAAGGCGGAGCGTGAGGGGCAGGTAGGCGATCCTGCGCCCGTCGGGCGCGAACTTGCCGGGCGTCGTCTTCGTATAGACCGACGCGCATCCGTGCTGGAGCTTATCCTGCTTCGGGTCGTTCGGTCTGTTCTGCCAGTTGTAGCCAACCCATATCTCGGCGTAGGCCGATGGGAACACAAGTTCGCACGTCTCGTCCCGCACGGTGACTTCGCCTTCCTCGTCGACGGCGAATCGGTATGCGACGCCGTCGTCTCTCGCCACGAGTTCGACGCGCGCCGCGCCCCTGTCGAGTGAAAGCGCCGCGCTCTGGGGGCCGAAGAGCGTCCGCCCGTCTCGCGACACCGTCACCTTGCCATCGGCGTATTCTATCTTGTTGCGTCCGTCCGGCGAGACCGCCACGTCCCCCGCGCGAGTCTCCTGTTCCCCGACGCCCTCCGGCCACGTCCCCGGCGACGTCGCCCTTGCGCACGCCGCCACTCCATTTGTCGCGGCGGCCTCCGCCCCCATGGGGATGCCCGCGCCCGCCGCAATGCCAATCGCGGTGATGACTAAAGTTCTAGTGACTTTCATGCCACTATTATATCACATTTTACTAAGCCCGTAGTGGATGAACTTCGCCCACGCCAACCTCCACACTCTATCCGTCGCGCCGTCAGTGGTAGGCGACGTCTGCGCGGATGGCGTTTTCCGCCCACGCCTTCTGGTCGGGCCAAAAAACCTAACGCACTCCTGTAGCCACCTCTTGTGCAGTTCGCTGCGCTCAGGAGATACGCCAAGCCGCCTTCACAAACTCCCGCCGCGTAAGATTCATCACACCGCCCTCCGGGAAATTGACGCGGAATGCCCATTTGTGCAAATCCAAGGTTCAATCTTGCTTTTGCACCAACAAATGTGGTATAATATGTGCTGTCTCAAACAACAGGAGCAACTGTCATGATAAAACGCACAATGGCAAAAACGGCGATCGAGCTTTGGAAACGATACCCCGTTGTCACTATAACGGGTCCGCGACAGTCCGGCAAAACAACGCTTGCGCAGGCTGTCTTCCACGAGGCGGAATACGTGAATCTTGAAATTCCCGATGTACGCGAGGAAGCTATTCGCGATGCGCGCGGCTTCATGGAGCGGCACAAGGCGCCGGCGGTGTTCGACGAAATCCAGAACGCGCCGGAACTCGTCAGCTACGTTCAGGCGGAAACCGACATGGCAGGTCGCAACTCCATGTATGTACTTACGGGGAGCCACCAGCCGGCCTTGCAGGCCGCAGTATCCCAGTCCCTCGCCGGACGCACGGGCATACTCGAGCTCCTGCCGTTTTCGCTGGAGGAATTGTCCGGCGCCGGAGTGAAGAAATCCCGCGACCGGTGGATGTTCGATGGTTTCATGCCGCGCCTTTACAACAAGGGGCCGGAACCGGAGCGCCTCTATGCCGACTACTTCCGTACTTATGTCGAGCGCGACGTTCGGCAGCTCGTCAACCTCCGCAACCTGCGTCAGTTCGAGATATTCATACGGCTCCTGGCCGGACGCGTCGCGCAGCTGCTGAACATCGACTCCATCGCTGGCGACGTCGGGGTTTCCGCAACAACCGTAAAGGAATGGCTCTCTCTGCTCGAAGCATCCTATGTCATCCGGTTCTTGCGCCCATACTACCGTAATTTCGGCAAGCGCTTCATCAAGGCGCCAAAGATATACTTCACCGAAACAGGGCTTGTCTGCAACCTGCTTGGCATCAAATCCGCAAGCCAGGTCGCCGCACATCCACTCGTCGGCAACATCTTCGAGAACATGGTTGTGATGGAGGCGTTCAAGCGCCGGCTCAACAGAGGTGAGATGGACGACCTATACTTCATGCGCACCAGCCACGGCGTAGAGGTGGATCTCGCATGGGAAGATGGCGGGAAACTCGACCTTTGCGAAATCAAGGCCGGCGCCACGTTCCACGACGACATGGCCAACAACATCCGGGCAATAAAACGCCTTGTCCCTGACGATGCTGGACGCGGATTCGTCGTTTACTCTGGACGTGAGACCTCCACGGCGGACGGCATACAGGCAATGCCGTTCACCGCTTTCGACACCTGATGCCGCCAAGCCGCCTTTCGCAAACTCCCGCCGCGTAAGATTCATTACGCCGCCCTCCGGGGAAATGTCGAATTTTGCCAATGTGGAAATGTTGCCAATAACCAATGCCAATGTCCAATGATTGGAAATTGGCAACATTGGTATTGGCAACACTTCCACATTTTCACATTCCCAACTTACTTGATGATGACCATCAGACCGGCGGATGAAATGGCGAGGACGAGGTTGCTGTCTCCTTTTTGGTTTGGTTTTGGGGTTGTTTATGGCTTGCAGGATTTATTGTCCGTGTAGAACATGTAGAACGTGTAGTTGGGCACAGGTTACTTAACGATGATAATTGTGCCTCTAGGCTTGACAGCAAGGACGATGTCGCCGTTCACGACAGAGACGCCCTTCACCCAGGCGGGATAACCTTCGGCAAGCGTGACATTCGCGCCTGTGAATGCGCCACCCGCCGTCAACACGTTCGCACCGCCTTTTGGATACAATCCGTCCGCCGATGAAATCTTAACATTCACCGTGCCGTTCGCAGTAACGGTCTTGCCCGTCGCGTCGAGCACCGGCTCCGTGCGCCTCTCCGTGAAGTTGAAACCAAGGATCGCGCCGTCGGCGAGTGTCAGGCCGCCGCCAAGCGTGACCGTGCCGGATTGCGCCACCTCAAACGTCGCGCCGGCGTTCACCGTCACAAGTCCGTTACCTGCCTTTTTGCCTGCGTTCACCGCCACTGTTGCCGTGTCTCTTATCGTCAACCCGCCCGTGAACGTCGAAACCGAGTTGAACAGAACCTTTCCGCACCCCGCCACGGTGAACTTTCCGGGGCGTATCGAACTTTGGTGTCGGACCACGCCGTTTATTGTAATCGTTGCAGGAAGGTCCGTCTCATATTGCGTCGTGTCGATTGTCAGCCCATCTTGATGGGTGAGGTATTGGCCTCCGCTGGAATTAAGCGCAAAGCCGGACGTCCTGGAATACAGGGTTCGCGCATTCTCGAATTCGATATCCGTCGCCGCATCCATTCCGCCATCGCCGACGATGATGTTCTTCGCGTTGGCGTACGTCCACTTGCCGGGTGAATTCGCGTAGTACGCCCCGAACTCCACCGTCGCGTCGTCGCTCGCATCGTTCCGAGTGAAATAGGGATCAACGGTAGTCGTGACGCTGCAAAGCCCGGTGACGACGAGCCGCCCCCAGTTGTTGTATGTGAAATACGAACAGGTTCCGGTCGCCTGCAGCGTGGCCGCCGTCACGACGCATCCGCTGTTGATGCTCATTTCGTTCGGATTGAGAAGTGCCCCGTCCACCGTCACCGATGCGCCGTTGTAAAGCGCGTTCCCGGTGACAGGATGCCAATCACCCTTTATGTGCCAGGAACCGTAGATGGAGGCCTTTGTATTGCCCGCCACTCCGAACGTCACGCTGTCCATCGTCAAACCGCCGGTGAATACGCAGTACGTTGTCGTATTACTGATAACAATCGCCTCGCCCGACACTGGAACCTTGAACTCGTGGTTTGCCGAGGAAAGGTTGTTTATCGCCTCGATGTCCGTCAACGGCGCGCCCTCGATCGTCACCTTCGGGCATCCAGCGGGGAAGGTGATGGATGTCGCCTTGAACGCCGCGCTGTTCGTGAGCGTGGCGGCGACCGCCGCAGTGATGATGGCGTTCGTGCCTGCGCCGGGAACGACGCCCGTTGACCATTTCGTGGGGTCGCCAAGGTTTCCGCTCTTGCCGCCGATCCAAACCGGATCGCTGCTCAGGATGAGCATCACGGACTTCTCGTCCGCCGAAAGCGCGAACAGCGCACCGGCGTACGCGTCGCCCTCCGGCTTGTTGATGCGGGAAAGTACGCCCTCGTCGAACGTTCCCTCGCCCGTGATCGTGAGGAGCGGATACGCGCCTTCGGCAGGAACTGCGCTGAAGGACACGTCGAGCGAACCTTCCACCGTAATCGCATTCGCCACGACCGCGCCGATTGCGCCGCCAGAATATGGCACACTCAACTTCGCACCATCCTTGAATACAACCGACTGAGCTAGATAGGACGGATTGTTTCCCGTCTGCCTTTCAAGCGTCGCGCCACCCTTGATCGTCAAATCTCCATACATGATCTGGGTGGTGGTTCCTCCAAAGGACAACGTACCTTCATCTACATCCATGCCGCCGGAGTTGTACGTCGTCCATTTCAAGACGAGTTTTCCGGAACCCTTCTTCGTCACCTTCCCCTCGGATTCGTCGATTCGGGTATTCCAGGTGATCGTGTTGGACTGCGAGTCGATTGTCATACCGCCCGTACCCACGAGTATATCAGCATTCTTTCCGTCAGTGTTGTAGTCGCTGTTGTTGATATAGGAGGACTGCGTATTGGCGTTACCGTCCGCACGATACGTTCCACCGTCGAAGACGACCGTTTCCTTTCCGTCCTTGTAGCTGTTCACGGCGAAAAAGCCTTTGATGGCCAGAATGCCGCCGTTCTTCACCGTCACATTGTAGTTGCGCGCCTTGTACCTGTCGGTGCCGTTCGCATATTCCGGCTCGAAATTGCCCGACACCTTTAAAAGGCCGCCGTCAACCACGACCGTCTTCTTTCCGTATTCGCCTGCGCCGAACTTTCCGCCGACATTGAGGGTTCCGCCCTCGTTCACATGGATCTCGGCGCTCTGCTGTCCGTAACTCGTTTGACCCGACTTCCACTTGCAGCCAAACACCACGTCCCCCGTCACGTTCAGGACGCCGCCGTTCTCAACCACGACCACGCCGTGGCCCTTGCTGCCAGTGCCGTCGTTGTTCGTGGAGGTACCCATTATCAGTTTTCCGGGAACGTTCAGCGTCCCACCGACGACATGAACCACACCGGTCGCGCAAACGTACGTAGCCGCGCTCGAACATCCGACATATACACCGTTGTTGACATTCACGGTCGCGCTGGACGCGACGGTGAGGGAGTTGGACGTGGCAGAGAACATGCCGACGTATAAATTGCCGTTGCTGTTGGCTGTCGGCTTGGTGTACGACGAGCCGCTGCCGAAGTACACATGGCTGCCGCTGGTTATCTCAAAACCCCAAGTCGAAGCGTCGCTCACCGCGACGTTCCTGATGATCAGGTCTGTGAACGCTAGATCATTGTCGCTACCGCGGTTCAATCCGGAGAATGTCAACGTGGAGGCCGTCTCGCTTGAGTTGGTGATGTTCACCACGCAGCGATTAGCGGCGGAGAAGCCGGACGTCTTGAACCGCGTGGCAGATTGCGAAGAACCGGCAAGGTCGATGGTCGAGGGAGAAGTCGTAAACCATCCCGTGTTGCCGCTCGTCCATGCGCCGCCCGTGCCCCCGGCCTCGGTTGCCCAGTTGTCACCGCCCCACAATCCCGACGTTCCACCGACCCAGTACTGATCGGCATTCGCCGCCATCGGGATTGCTACGCTGGCGGCGATTGCGAGCGCGGCGATTTTGCCGGATGTTGATTTGATGGTTGTTTCCATACTTTTTGCCTTTCCTTCTCCTGTTGAAGATTGGGTGTGTGAAAAACGCGGGCCGCGAGGCGCGGTCTGCGTCTCTCGGCTCATGTCGTTAAAGGTTTTGTTGTGGTTGATTCCAACGGGCAAGATGCCCGCTGCCCCAGCGCCGTCAGGCCATGGGGGGGTATTTGTGCCATGCGCGGACGCGCCACGCGCCGTTTAAGTGCGCTTCTGGTCGATTCTCTGTGGAGGGCGGTCATGGCGTAGGTTGTGCCGTTGTGGGTTTGTCAAATCTGTTCAGGATACGGGCTGGAACAAATCTGTGCCTATGGCTGCCTGGCAGTAGGCGAGAAATGACAAGCCTGCCTCTGTTGCGCGACGCTGAATGTCGCGAATGCCAGCCATATAACGTTTTGGATCGTTCCCGCAACGCCCGGATATTTTCCGCCGCGTTGCGTAAACTTCCTCCAACATCGGGTCTTCTTCTTTGATCTTCATTCCAACTCCTCCTTTAGGAAGTCTTCCGGCGTAACGATTGCAGGGCAGGAATACCCCGCTTCATTCACCACTTTTACGGTCTTGGGCAAGACAAAGCGATTCGCCATGTGTTTACAATTCCAAGTCAAGAGTACGTGCATACCCTTGCATGCCTCGATTCTGCGCCGCGCAAGTTCCGGATCGCCATCCGAAGCCTCGCTCAAAACATGTTGTGAAACATACACATCGTACTTCGAAGACTCCTCACTCCACCAAATGCGAGTAAGCGACTGCCAATATACGGTCTTTTGAACCGCACTTGGACGTCCTGTCAGGTAGCTCCAGAACGACGTCTCGCAGTAGACCTTCAGTCTCTGTTTCGTCTCTTCCATGGTTTTTCCGCCCGAGGGCACATAGCCCAAAGTAAGTATATTCTACACTATTTCCTTTTTGAGTGTCAAGTGGCGAGCGGACAAAAATCTCAAAAACGGGCAAGCTGCCCGTTGTACTGTTACGCCCTGCACCAACGAGCGCGCATGATCGATGTTCTATCCCATTTCTTCAGAACTTCGCCCGCAGCCCGATCTCGAACGTACGGGGCTCGCCTACGAGGCACTCGTAGAAATGGCGGGCGGACTCGAAGTACTTCTCCCCGAAAAGGTTCCTAACGCCGAACGTGAGCGTCCAGTCCTCCGGCCCCCCGAACTTGGACAGAGGCACGGACATGTTCACGTCGAAGACGTGGCTGTGCGAGAAGTACAGGTTCTCGTCCACGAACGAACCGCGCATCGTCGCGAAGCTCTTCGACCTGAAGCGGTAGCCGCCGCCGATGACTATGTCGCGAAGGGCGTCGCAGCAGTCGAATCTGTAGGACGTCGAGAGCGTGAACGTGTGGTTCGGGGTGCGGCGGAAGACCTCCGGGTCCGCTCCCGCCGTGCGGTTCTCGTAGCGGTTGTAGGCGTACATCGCAAGCACCGTCCAGTTCTCGGTGATGTCGCCCGACAGCGAGAGCTCGACGCCCTGCGAGCGGTTCTTCCCCTCGAAGTAGTAGTACGTGTCGTTGTTGACAGTCGCCGCCACGGGAGTGTTCTCCTGGTCGATGCGGTAGACCGAGGCCGAGAACCACAGCTTTTCGACGGGGCGGACGCGGAAGCCGCCTTCGAGCTGCGTCGCCTTCCACGGATCGGTCGGCCGGCTGCCGTCCGCGTCGCGGTACCCAAGCGTAGGCGTCCGCGTCTGCGAGATGTTGCCGAAGAGGACAAGCCAGTCGAGCGGCTGGACGGTGAGCCCGCCGCGCGGGGAGAATGCATACTCGTGCGTCCCCCTGTAGTGAGTGTACGTTACCGAGCCGTCACGCGCCACCGCAGCAGTCGTCTGCGGGTTCTCGGTGAAGTAGTCGTAGCGGATGCCCCCGAGGACCGTCACCCAGCCCCAGCCAACGGAGTCCTGGATCGTCGCGCCGTAGCGCGAGACTGGCGCGCCGAAGCCAGTCGTGGACTCGCGGTAGTAGAAGTCTGGCTGGACCACGAACGAGTTCCTGAATCCCCACGGCAGTTCGTCCTTCGTGTAGACCGACCGCGCGTAGACGTTGTAGTTGCGGTTGATGCGGTTGGACTTCGAAAAGCCGGAGGTCATGTACTTCTGCCCGGAGGTCCAGTCGCCGGTGGCGTAGAAGTCCGCCAGCTCCGCGTTGTTCATGTAGGGTTCGCGCGTCCGCTGCTCCCAGTCAGAGAACATGAACGCGCCGCCGAACTTCAACAGCCAGTCGTCCGTCACCTGCCAGTCGACGTAGGGATTGATGTATACGGAGTCGTACTTCGAGCGGTCGCCGGCGCGGCAGGAGGACTCGTACCACCCGTAGCCGCCGCCGGGACGCCCGTGCCAGACCGGCACGCCGATGTAGCTCGGCTGGTCGGTCGTCTGGAACATCGTCTTAAGCCCGAACGTCACCTCCTCGACCGGCCTGAACACAAACGAAGGCGCGACGGTGTAGGACTGACGCGGGTCCGCGCCGTTCTGCGAACCCTGGTTGGCGTATGTCGGCGAGTAGACGTCGAACGCGCCAATGAGGCGTACGGCGAACTTGTCCTCCGATACGATTTCGTTCGCGTCCACCATGCCGCGCTGGCGCCATGTGTTGCGGCCAACGGACGTATTCTCCTGGAAGTCGATCGCGTCGCCCTTGAAGTTGGCGCCTTTAAGATACATGTTGACGGAGCCACCCGCGCCCGAGTTGTTCTGCTGCGACCCGGCGCCGCCGGTCAGCGAACCGATAGGCCCCTTCACGATCTCGACGCGCTCCATCAAGAACGGATCCATGAACAGCCCCGCGCCGCTCCCTATTGGAACCACACCGTCGAACGCCGGCTCCGTGCCGCCCATGCCGCGGATTGAGAACGTCCCCGGCTGGCGGATGAGAAGCGACTTGCCGCCCGTCTCGATGCCCGGGATGTAGCGCAGCAGGTCATGGAGGTCGGTCGGATTGTGTTCGCGTATGAAGTCCTCCGTCAGGGTGTCGACGACCGTCGGGGCCTTCTCCGGCGGGATGTCGGTGAACGTTCCGCCGTTCACAGTCTCCGGACGGTATTTTGAAAGCGCCTCGCCCTTCACTTCCACCTTGCCAAGATCAGCGACCGGCCTCTCCTCGGGCTTGCCCTTTTCCGTATCCGCAACGGCAGCAAACGCCATCCCAACGATGCAAACGACGGCCGCAGGCCATGTCGCAACATTATTCATGCCGTTCATCTTTCTTGTGTCATTCATCTTGGTGTCCCTTTCCCATTCATTTGAATTGGCCTTAAGTTTACCAAAACTAACTTGCCTTGTCAAGTCAGTCGCCCTAGATGATTTAACGCAATCGCGTCTGGATTTTCTACAGCTGCGGGGAGTGTCCCCACAAAAAAAATTCGCCACCCCTAGCCTACCGCCCACGCTTTCAAGAGCGCCGCGTGGTTACGCGGCGCTAGAAAAAGTTGTTCCGGTTGTTTCCAGAAGAACTTATAGGCAATATCAATATCCCAGGTCGGCGTCCACGACGATCACCTTAGTCGGCATGCCGGTGGGGCGCCTGTCGAAGATCGCCGTCACCTTGCATATTCTGTCCGGCGAATCGCAGTCGGCGCAAACGCCCGTTGCGGCGCACGGGGTGCGCTTGCCGAGGCGGCGGCAGTTTGGCGGGCAGGCGCACCGCTTGACGCGGGCAATCGCGTCGTCGACGCCGCCTTCCACGATCTTGTTGCGCCCGATGACGTAGAGAGTGCGCCGTGGGCCGGAGATGGACGCCGCGACGCGGTTGCCGTTGCCGTCGATGTTGACGATGCGTCCGTCGGCGGTTATGGCATTTGCGCTCAGCAGAAAGAGGTCCATTTCGAGCTTGTGGTCGCGAATCTCCTTGCCGGACGCCAGAAGCCGGTCCCTGACGCCGATCTCCTTGAGCGTCTCGCTTCCGCCCCAGCCGACGCTCTGGGCCGGCTCGGCCTCTTGAAGCACCATATTGGCGGCTTCATCCGCGGTCTTCGCGAAGACCGCCTCGTAGCCACGCCTCTCAAGCGCGGAAACTACCTTTCTGCATAGTTCTTCGGACATTCCTCGTTCTCCTTTCTCGGCTTTCGTTTATCTTTCCTCTTTGTCAGGATACTCACTTACAAGAATTATTCGCCATTTGACAGGCATCATTTGACATTCGTCACACGACAGGCGACAGGCGACACGCTAGATTCGACATTCGTCATTCCGCATTCCGTCGTTAACGCAGAAGGCGCAGCCTGGGGGGCTGCGCCTTGTTGCGTCAGTCGACGCTCGAGAGAGGAACAGGCAACGCCTGCGC
>CADCCQ010000006.1 GCA_902799955.1 uncultured bacterium
TTGCGCATGCACATAGAAGCAGCGGGTTGAAGGTGGAGTCGAAGCGCTTCTCGGCATTGCGCCACTTGAACCAGTCCTTCCCGTCCCACCGGCCGTCCGGCCGTTCACGATTCCACATGCCGCCCGTCCGTTCGCGATTCAATATGCCGCCTGTCCGTTCGCGAATCCGCGGACGGTATGTGTGCATGTCGAGGTACTTCCCGGCGTATGTCCTTGCCTCGCTGTATGTCCAACCGCAGTGGTAGGCGTACCAGTAGGCCGAATGGGTATAGGTCTTTTTTGCCATGACAGATATATTATACCATAAAATGAGAATTGTATGCGGAAAAATCTTAAGGAAGAAAATCTTCTTCTTTGACTCTTATTTCTATGGTTTAATTGGATGGGTGGTTGTTTCAACGAGGGTTTAGGGTAGGTGTGGCGCAGGTGCATCTTCCCATGGGGCGCGAATCCCCGCAAGGGGTGGATACGCGCCCGCCGTCTCAAAAGCGCCGCGTGGGAATACACCTGTCACGAAGCGATCAGGTTGGGTGAGCGCAAGATGCACCTACGGCGAAGCCGTCAGGTTCCCCGACGAGCCAAGCGAGGAGCCTTGCGAAGCAAGGTCGCAAGCGCTAGAGTGGTGCCGCAAGGCCCCGTGCGCGGCGAGAGAAATAGTTGTTCTACATGTTGTTTAGGTTGTTTCCAAAAGAACTTATGGGCAAGTGGCTACAGCTTCTTCAGCACGCCCCTTATCGAGCGCTCGCGCGCCTCGACGGACTCGCACAGGCGGAACTGCACGCGGGCGCGGTTGAGGTTCTGCTCCGGCTGCGTCGTCTTGAAGTAGACGTTGCCCGCGAGGTAGTCCTGGAAGAACCGCAGGCCTAGCTCGAACGGCAGCAGGCGGATCGCGTCGAAGAGGTGCTCCCTGTCGGCATCCGTCATGAACGCGCCGGCCTCGCGCATGTACCCCTTGCAGAAGGCCGTTGCCAGGTCCTCGTCGAAGACGACCTTCGAGAGGTTCGTCTCCTCCTCGCCCGCCGGGTTGCAGATGGAGCGCAGCGCGTCGCCGAAGTCGATGTGGATGAGGCCGGGCGAGACGGTGTCGAGGTCGATGACCGCCGTGCCCTTGCCGGTCACGTCGTCGATCATTATGTTGTTGACCTTCGGGTCGCCGTGGAACATCCTCTTGACTAGCTCCCCGGCCTTCTCCGCCTTCTCCAGGCAAAGGGCGAAGTCGCGGCGCTCCTCGACGAACTTCGCCAGGCGCTTCGCCTCCATGGAAGCGCCGAGCAGCTCCTTCGCGCCCGCCGTCGCGAGCGTCGCGTCGTAGGCGGCGAGGTAGCCGCTGGTGATGTGGAAGCCGGGAAGGGGGTCCTTTATCGTCGCCGGGTCCATGTCGCTGATCAGGTAGTGGAAGTGGCCCAGCGCGGCGCCGCACTCCATCGCGTGCTCCGGGCCCTGCGCAACGTCGAAGGCGTGGGCGGACATTATCCTCGTTATGACGCGCCAGACCTCGCCGGATTCGTCGACCACGTAGTCCTGCGAGTCCTTCGCCTTGATGATCCTCGGCATCTGCCACACGCGGTCGTCGCGCCCCGCGAGCGCGTCGGCCTCGAGCTTCTCGTGGCAGTGCTTGGTGACGTTGTGCATGTTCTCCATGATCATTTCGGGGCACGGGAACACCTTGCGGTTCACCTTCTGGAGGATGACCTGCGTCTCCGTGAAGGTGTTGCGGTATATCGCGAGGAACGTGTCGTTGATGTTGCCGTTGCCGAACGGCTGCAGCGACACGAGCCTTCCCTTGATGTTGAACTTGTTTACGAGGACGGACAGCTCCATCTTGCACCTCCACTTTGTTGTTTTTCTACTAGGGATTCAGAATTGTCTTCAGCTTGTCTACCGTGATTGGCTTCAGGAGGATTCCCGAGTAGCCGGGGGACTCCGATTTCTTCAGCATCTCGACGTCGGCGGTGACGATGTGGACAGACAGCCCGGCGAGCCTCTCGTCGCCGCGGATGGCCTTCACGAGGCCCTCGCCGTCGAGCTTCGGCATCCACATGTCGGTCAGCACGAGGTCGAAGGGCTCTCCCCGCGGGTCTTCGAGCGCCTTCATCGCCTCCGCGCCGTTGGCGGCCATCACGATGTCGAAGTCGCCGAGCTTCTTGAGCATGGCCTTGAGCACCATCAGGTTCATCTTCTGGTCGTCGACGATGAGAATGCGTCTTGCGCGATGTCCTTTGGAGGCAGTCGGCGCCGCCGGTCTTCCTGCAGTCGTCGGAGCTTCCGGCTTCCCCGGAAGTGCCGGGCCTTCCGTGGCTTCCGGGGTCTCCGTCATTTCAAAGTCTTCCGGGGCCAGTGTGATGCCATGCGGCTCGTCGACTGGCTTTTCGTCGCTTGTCTTCACGCCGGGGATCGTCACGGTGAACGTCGAGCCCTTGCCGAGCGTCGAGGCGATGGTCAGCTCTCCGCCCATGGCGGAGGCGAGCTGTGTGCAGATGGCGAGGCCGAGGCCGGTGCCGCCGTGGCGAGCCAGCTTCGATCGGACCTGCACGTACGGCGAGGCTATCCGCTTCATGTCGCCCTTGCTGATCCCGCATCCGGTGTCCTCGACCTCGATGCGCAGCGTGCCGGTCTTCGCGTCGGCGCCTGCCCTTGTGAACGACCCGCGCACCTCGACGAATCCGGATTGCGTGAACTTCGCGGCGTTGCCCACGAGGTTGAACAGTATCTGCCGGATGCGCTGCGGGTCGATCATGAGGACTGGCATCTCGTCGGTGCGCCGGCGGAACTCCAGCGCCGGGTTCTTGTTCGCGATTCGGAACGCATCCTCCATGCTCGCGAGGAGCTTCACGAAGTCCGTGGGCTCCGGGACGATCTCCATGCGTCCGTCCTCGAGCTTGGAGAAGTCCAGCACGTCGTTGACGAGGTTCAGCAGGGTCTTGCTGCTTACGAGGATCGAGTCAACTGCCTGTTCGCGGTCGGTCTTCTCCTGGATCCCCATCTTGAGCATTTCAGAGAAGCCGATGATCGCGTTGAGGGGCGTTCGTATGTCGTGGCTCACGGTGGAGAAGAAGTAGCTCTTCGACCTGCTGGCGCTCTCCTCGGCCTTGAGCTTTTCGTCGATCAGGCGCTTCTCGCGCCTGCGCAGAATCGAGAAGAGGTTGAGCATTATCGCGAGGGACGCGACGAGCAGGCACAGCTCGATGACGGACTTCAGCAACATGTCGCGCTCGATGTGCCTCGCCAGCAATGCGTACGTCTCCCTGTCGAACATCTTGCCTACGTATCCGCCGAGGGCTGCCTCGGTCGAGTCGCAGAGCGTGAGGCGGAACCACATGATCGAGGAGAAGAAGATCACGACGATGACGCCGACCCACACGACGATGGAGCGCCCGAACCATCTGTGCCTGTCAAGCCGGAAGACGCGCCTGTAGAGGAGGATGCCGAGGATGCACCAGATGGCGAGGAGGAAGTACGACTCCGCCGAGAGGGTGTTGCCGGAGAGGTAGTTGGGCACGAGCATCAGCAGGCAGAACACCACGGCCATGACGACGCCGCAGACGCCGGAGGCCTTGGCGAGCACGCCCGTCTCGCCCTCGCGCCGGCTGATTTCGTACGCGGCGGCCGAGACGTAGCCGTAGGCGATGGCGGCGCCGAGGTTCGAGACGTCCACCGGCCACCCGGTGACGGTGCGCCCGAAGAACGGTATCGCGAGCGAGGCGAGCATCACGAACACTATGGCGTTGGCGGGAGTGCCGTCGCGGTTGATCGCGCCGAACCAGCGAGGGACCATCTTGCCGCGCGACATCGCGCACAGGAGGCGGCTTGTCGCGACATACGTCGCGAAGATGCCCGTAAGCTGCGCGGCGAGCATCGTCCCGCCGAGGAGCGCCGTCCCGGTCACGCCGAGCGTCCGGCGCACCGTCGCGAACACGGGCACGGCGTCGGCGCCGACGAGCTCGGGGAGCGCCTTGATGTACTCCTGCCACGTGGAGAACCGCTCCGGCAGGGCGAGCACGGGGACCATCGTCAGGAGAATGTACACCAGCGCGGACAGGACGATCGCCGCGATCATCAGCGGCAGCGTGCGCTTTACCGGGAACTTGAACTCCCCCGACGAGTGGACCACGGCCTCGAAGCCGACGAACGCCCACGGGATCATCGCGAGGATGCGCAGGATCTGGACCGCCGGGGGCCCGTCGGACGAGAACGCGGGCGCCATCGAGGCGAGCCCGCCTTGGTGCCTGAAGAGCGCGGCGACGAAGCACGTCGCCACGCCCAGCACCATGACGGCGGCGAGCGCGGTGTGGATGCCGATGGCGAGGCGCTTGCCGATGAGGCACAGCACGCCGCACAGCACGATGACGGCCGAGCAGAAGATCGCCTCCCCGAAGTACACGTCGAATCCCACCATCGTGTAGTGGAAGCCGAACTGCAGCACGTCGCCCAGGACGCAGCGCGTCATGATGACGAGCGCGGTGGAGTTCGCCCACATGATCGCGATGTACGTTATGAACAGGAACCAGCCGACGAGGAAGCCGTGGTCCGCGCCGAACGCCTTTGTGACGAAACCGTACGCGCCGCCGGGGCCTGGCCTGCGGATGACGAGCCTGTAGTAGTTCAGGGCGAAGACGGACATCGCGGCCGTGCCGACCATGATGCCGATCAGCGTCCCCAGCGGCCCGGCGTCGGGGAGGAACTGCGTCCCCGGCAGGACGAACGCGCCCCAGCCCACGGCATAGCCGAAGGCAAGCGCAACCATGGCCACGGGCGACATGTATGCGCCAAGGCCGGTGTTCTGCGAGGCACCGTCTGAATTGGGTCTCGTGTCTTTCATATCTATTCTCTACTATTATATCACAACTAGGCGTTGTTGTCTTGCCTTCATTGCATTTTAACTTCCACCGGAGATTTACGGAAGTAAACCCGTAGCACACACCACAAACGCCGCTGGGGAGGTTGACAAATCATGCGGGAGTGTGTTATAATGCCGTCAGTTTCCATCAGGGGACCAATGACATTGAAAGGTAAATCGCGAATGACGCCATTGATGAGGCGCGAAGCGACATCGGAAACGACGCCGCGCGTAGCCGCACACAGACGCCCCGTGGCGCGTCCGCGCATGCCCCCCCCCCACTCATGGCCTGACGGCGCTGGGGCAGCGGGTGCATCGCCCGTTGCACGACATTTCGCGGAAGGACTTCGGACTTCTGACATCGGACTTCGCAAATCGTCCGTTGTCAGAAGTCCGATGTCTTTTGTCACACCTTAAACTAACAACAACAGAAAGGAAAACAACAATATGAGAAAACAAACATGGAAAGCCGCAGTCTCGGCGGCGGCGATCTGCGCAGCGGCGGCGTTGCCGTCGTGGGCGGCGACCGTGGCATGGAAGAGCAATGCCCAGGGCTACATGAACGTGGCGTCAAACTGGACGGGCGACGCCTTGCCGCAGGACGGCGACACGCTGGACATGAGCATCCTGACGACCCCATCCAACATGTACGTGGGCGACTTCGGGGACGAGCGCAGGTTCGAGACGATGACATTGTGGCGGACATCCGGCCAGCTGGTGCTGCGGGATGGTACGCTGCGTCTTCAATACCTCACATATTCCTCCGGCTCGGTTTTCGGGTTGAGTAGTGCCGTCGTTCTGGACGTTTCGGGCAAGATTACGTCAACGGGATCGCGTTTCTTCGCCGGATGCGGCGATGGGACCGTCATTGCCGGCGAGATCGAGCATGCTGGTAGTGCGAACGCCGCTTTTTGTAATTCGTCGTCGTCCAGCGGCGGGCTTTTCGTCAAGACGGGCAAGTTCACGATTTCCAATTCAGGATATCTGTCGCTTTCGTCGGCAGGCAATAATTCAAGCTATGGTGTGAATTATGTTGTCGGGGCTGGCGGGCTGTCGTTCGGCGACGGCGCGACGAGCAGTGCCTTTTACCAGAATTCCAATAAAAACAAGGTGCGCATAGATCCGTCCGCAGACTATACGCTCGCGGTCAATCCCGCGCGTGAAAGTGCGATGGGGGACAACCTCGCGTTCATGTGCCACGAATCGACGACGTACTTCGGCACGACCGACTACTACGACAACACGCAGCCCCGTACCGTGACGTTCGCCGGCGGCATCGGCGCGGATAGTACCTCGGGACGCAACGTGATTGTGGATGGAATCGGAACGCTCGTGTTCAACGCCTGCAAGAGCGGCAGCCACGAGTTCAACGGCGCCTTGACGGTGAAGGACACGGCGACGCTTCTTCTGCTCGACACCGCCGCACCCGGCAAGGGGACGAAGACTTTCGAAGGCGGCACGACGTTCAAGGTGGAGCAGACGAGCCCGACGGGAATCGTGACGCTTAAGGGCTCGCTCACGCTCGCGGCGAATTCGACGCTGGAGTTCGTCCTCGCGGCGAATGCCACGACGTCGGCGTTGAGGGTCGCAACACTCGCGCTGCCTGCGTCGGGGACGGTCAAGGTGAAGCTTTCGGAGACTGCCTCGGGCAGGTATTCACTTGTGGAGAATCTGCCAAGCGGCACCACGGCAGACAAGTTCACCGCAGTTTACGACAGCAATGGTGCATCTATTGTGTCCCTTTACGTTGAGGACGACAGGCTCATAGCCGTAGTATCCAAGAAGGCAATCTGGAAGAGCAATGTCGCGGGCGACATGAGCGATTCCACAAAGTGGGTCGATGATTACGTGCCGCAGGACGGCGACACGCCGGACCTCCGGGTGATTGCGTCGAGCCAGAAGAACGTCTATATACCCGACTTCGGCGACGAGCGCAGGTTCGAGACGCTTCTGCACAACGGCAACGTCATGCTGCGCTCGGCCGACGGTCCCGCGACGAACATGCTGCGACTCGCGTACCTCACCTATTCCGCCGGCACCACCTTCGGCCTCGGCGGAGCCGCCGGGCTTGATGTCGCGGGGAAGCTGAAGTTCACCGGTCAGGAGAAATGCTTTGGCGGATGTGGCGCGGTAGTCGTCAAGGCAGACGAGTTTGAGCAAGCAGGACTACCAGCGTTCATTTGCGCCTCCTCCTCTTTTGCCTCACCGCTCGGCGTCACGGTTCGGAAGTTCACGATTTCAGGAAGTACCTTGTATCTGACGACCGCCGGTAACAACAACGGATACGGCGTGAAGTATGTCGTGGGATCTGGCGGTTTCACTTTTGCAGATGGATGTAAAGCCTCTGACTACTACGCCGTGAGATATGCGACAAACTCAGCGCGCATCGATCCCTCAGCAGACTATTCGATCGGCGTCAACCCGTTGAACGCCAACAATTATTCATTCAGGAACCTCTCGTCCACCGTTTATTTTGGCACGACGGACGCCAACGACCACGAGACGCCGCGTACCGTTACGTGCGAGGGAGGCATTGGCGGGGAATCGTCCGATGCCAACGCCAATATGTATGTTGACGGGAATGGAACTTTAGTTTTCAACTCGGCGACGGGCACATACCGCTACCCAGGAAAACTCTCTGTGCGGGATACCGCCACACTGCTTCTGCGCGACACGGCGACGACTGGCATCGGCCCCATGACGTTCAACGCCGGTACGACGTTCAAGGTGGAGCAGACGAGCGCGAACGGAATCGTGGAGCTGGGAGGCGCACTCACGCTTGCGGCGAATTCGACGCTGGAGTTCGACCTTGCGGAGAATTCCGCCACGTCTGCGTTGAAGGTCGCGAGCCTCACGATGCCCGCGTCGGGCAAGGTGCGGGTGAAGGCGTCGGGAGTGGGCAGAGGTGCCAGCGTGGTGCTCATCGACAATCTTCCAGCCGGGACGAAGGCAAGTCAGTTTGAGTTTGTGGGAAAGCCATACGACAATGCGACGCTCGTTGTGTGCAACAACAAGTTGATGGTTGACAGGGCAAAGGGGCTAGTGATCATTATCGCTGGCGGGAAATCGGCTTCGCCTGCACCCGTCACGGCGAAGATCCTATTCGCGGGCGATTCCACGCTTGACGACTACGGCCGCGTCGTGAATCCGTTTGCAAGCTGGGGTACGACGCTTGAGGATTTCATGCGCTCCGGCTGCAGCGTGGACAACTATGCCAAGAGCGGCGCATCGACCAAGAGCTTCCGGGCGAACGGATACTGGAGTTCGCTTTTGGCGGCCATCAGACCGGGGGATTTTGTCGGCATCCAGTTCGGTCACAACGACCAGAAGGCGGGATCGAACTTTGCCGCGCCAGACGGCTTGTTCCGCGACAACGTGAGGCAGTTCGTGTCGGAGGTCCGCGCCTTGGGCGGCAAGCCGATCCTGCTTTCGCCCATCGTGCGCGGCACGTTCGACGACGACGGCAATCTGTACGAAGCGCAGCTCGACAACGGCACTCGCCTTTCTCAATACGCCACGGCGATGCGCGAGCTCAGCGTGGAGTTGGGTACGGACTTCGTGGACATGAACGCGCTCACGCACGACCTGCTCGTGGAGCTGGGCAAGGAGGAGTCCGCCAAGCTCTTCGCGGCCTCGGCGGGCAAGAGCGGCGACTACACCCATCCAATCCCCGCCGGCGCCGATGCGTTTGCGCGGCTGTTCGTGAAGAACGTGAAGGATCGCGGGCTGGAAGTGGCCGCACTCTTCTCCTAAATACAGAAGTTGTTGCAAAACCTCCGTCACATATCTTTTCAACCACGGAATACACTGAATACACAGAAAAAGAGGGACTTATTATTCCGTGTGTTCCGTGTACGTGGTTTTGCAACTAGCACTACAGGTCTGGGCGGCTCGCCCCACCTTTCCGCCGCCAAGACCCAGTTAGTACCGCCGCCAATTTTGGCAAAAGGGATGTTTATTGCCGCAAACCGTTCACAATGCGGCAGCATGATCTACGCGTTCTGCACGGCTAAAAACAAAAGCGGAATCTAAAACAAAGACAGCGTCAGCAACGCGCTGGCAGCGCGTTGTCCCAGAGTGGAACTTGCGGGGACAGACCCCAAAAGACCATATAAAATTGATAATGAGATGTTTACAAACTTGGTAATGAAAAGTCCACAAATTTGGTAATGCCTATTGGCGGATGTGGGCGATAGGGGAATTATAGGCTGAAAAAGGTGATGGGTGTGCGGCAGCGCGTGACCAGAGGGGGAATTTTGAGCCACACGAAGGGGATTTTTGAGCCGCACTAGGGGGAATTTTGAGCCATAGCGAGTGGAATCGGTGACTATAGCGAGTGTAATCGGTGCCTATGCCGAGGGGAATTATGAGCCACGGCGAGTGGAACTTTGCGGAATTCTTATTTTCCATTCGCGCATTCACTGGCTTTCTGCTATAATATGGTTAAGGCACATTGTCCGGCAATACAGGGAAGACAAAATGAAAACACATACGAGAACTCCATTGATCCTCGCGGTGGCAGTCGGCCTCGCGTCAATCGCGTGCGCGGCGACGCCGGCCTCGGCGGCGTCAGGCGCCGCGAATGCGGGGCGCAAGCCGGTGGTCGACTGCTCGAAGATACGCGGCGTATGCTACGGCATCCGTCCGGAGGAGACCGTGCGCAGGGAGCTTGCGTACGGCACGAGGGTCGGGTTGAACACGGTTCGGTTCTGGCTTGGCAGGGGCGCGTACGACAAGCACGGCGACAAGTACATCAAGCAGATCGTCGATTTTGTGCGCACGTGCCATTCGTGCGGCTACAAGTCGATGCCGATCCTCTTCAACGGCAACGGGCTCAACCCCAAGAGCATCCAGCCCGAGGCGTACGCCGCCGCCGACCGCTTCACCGAGGCAATCGTGAAGGCGCTCAAGGACGAGCCGGGGCTTCTCATGTTCGACATGATGAACGAGCCGCTCTGCAACCCGTGGATATCCAGCGCGACGGGAGCCGTGCGGAAGGTGCGCGCGGAGGCGACCTGGGCGTTCCTCCGCCGCGAGATCGACGTTGCGCGGAAGTTCGCGCCGGACTGCCTGTTCACCGTTGGCTACACGACGGCGTACGAGATCGAGCAGACGACGGCGGAGAGGCTGGACGTCATCTCCTTCCACGACTACAGCGGCTCGCGTGCTGCCGGCCGCCACAACTACTCCACGGCGGCGGAGTGGGGGCGCAGGCTCGGCAAGCAGGTGCTCCAGACCGAGACGGGCTGCCTCGCGCGCGCGAACTCCTACGAGATGGCGCTGCAGCTCTGCGACGAACACAAGATGGGCTGGATACTATTCAACCTCATCATCGACGGCAGGTGCTTCGACGAGCACGGCATCTTCTATCCCGACGGCACGATCCGCGACGCCGGGACGATCGCCGCGATGTTCGGGTGCTACAGGAACCGCGGCGAAAAGTGCGCGGTAGTCCCGCCAAACCCCAACCGCGAAGGCAAGGCGGACAGCGCGCTAAAGCTCATCCGAGCCGCACTAAACGACAGCGCCAAGGCATCTACGTTCGCAGACCGAAAGATGGACAAAAAGCCCCTCCTGGACGCGTGCGAGGTGGCGGCGAACCTCCTCGAGGCGTGCGAGCTTGTTCCGATGTGCGACCTGCCGACGACGAGGATCGCCGCGTTCAGGAAGGACCCGAAGGCGGACATCTGGGAGATACGCAAGTTCGCCTACTCGCTCGCGATGCGCCTCAAGGAGGCATGTCAGATCGTCGACGACGTGCCGCGCCGGGCGGACTGAAGAAAAAATGAAAATTTCTTGTCAGAAATCCGTCCTGGCGGAGAGTAGTTTTTGAAAGGAACAACACGAACATGAAAAAAACGGTAGTCGGCGCAGTGATTGCGCTTCTCGCGGCGGGGCTTTTCGCCTCCCTTGTAGTGGTTAAAAACCTGAACGGCAGGATAGCCGAGCTTGAAAGCGCCAGGGAGACGGCGGCGTCCGCCATCTCGGATGCGCCCCAGGCCGCAAAGCCCGCCGAAGGCGAAGGCAAGGCGCAGGAGGCCAAGCCTGCGCAGGAGGCGGCGAAGCCGGCCGCGGCGGCGGCGAAACCGGCGGCGAGCCAGGCCGCGGACGACGGCAAGCACGTCAGGTATGTCGTCAAGGACGGCGATGACATCTGCGGCATTGCAATAGAGTTTAACGTGTCGCCGAGGCAAATCCGCATGCTCAACGGCCTTACGGAGGACTACCAGCCGAGAGCCGGCGATGTCTTGCTGCTGCCCAAGGACGGCGAGACCGAAGAGGTCGCCGTGCTGAAGCCGAAGCCGGAGGCGAAGAAGCCGTCCGTCCCGAAGACCGACTACCACGAGATGAAGGTACTCAACTTCGCGTATGACGGCTCCAGGCACATTGCACTGCGGCTCACCGAGGCGCCCGACATGAACGTCGTCCGCCAGTATGTCACGGTCGAGCCCCTGCAGGAAGGGTCGCTGACCTTCTCGGCCTCGACCGGATGGGACGAGAATCTCCGCAAGACGATGCCGGTTCTGCAGATCTCCGGCGAATTCGCCTATCGCACCAACGTCACCCTCCGCATCAGGAAGGGATTCCCGATCGCGAACCTCCGCAGCTCCGGGAACCTTGTCGCGGAGCCCCTTGCCGAGGAATACGTGCATGTCTTCGAGCGCGAGAACATTCATCCGCTCGTGACGTTCGACGACGACGGGCGCTATCTCCCGCTGATCGGCGGCGGAAGGCTGTCGCTGGCGAGCATCAACGTGGACGAGATCAAGGTCGGCGTCGCGAAGATTCCGTCGAAGAACGTCGTCTACGGTCTGGCGCTCGAGGAGGACGCCTACCAGCGGATCTCCGGCAGCAGCTACTACAGCGACGGGGACGGCCCGGCGTTCGCCTCGGAGCTCGCGGAGTCGATGGTCTTCAAGACCCTCAAGATGAAAAACCACCTCAACGAATGCGAAGAGGTTAAGTTCGCGCTGCCGTCCGCCGTCAGCGGGGCGACAAACGGCATCTACCTCGTCAAGCTCGAGGGCAAGGACGCAAAGCCCGTCCGCCGCGTCGTGTGCATGACGGACCTCGGTCTGAGCGTCCGCAGCGTCGAGAAGACCCGCCTCGTCTGGGTGACGTCCCTCACGAAGGGGACGCCCGTCGCAGGCGCGAAGATCGAGATGTACTCCACCGCGAACATCCTTGTCGCGGAGGGCGTGACGGACACGAACGGCCTGTGCAGGTGCACCATCCCCGAGAACTCGCAGAACGCGTTTGCCGTCGTGGCTACGACCCCCGACGGCTCCGACAGCTCTTTCATGGCCCTCAGGGACTCCATGCAGATGAGCGAGGGCTACCGCGTCGACGCAATGGGCTATCTCGACAAGGGCGAAGTCGAGGCGTTCATCACGACCGAGCGCGGCATCTACCGCCACGACGAGAAGATACTGTGCCACGTGCTCGTCCGCAACGGCGACTTCGCCGCGCCTGCGAAGATGCCGCTCCAGGTGGAGCTGGTGAAGCCCTGGGGCAACGTGTACAGGAAGCTGACGCTCGTGACCGACGAGTTCGGCGCGCTCTGCACGGAGGACCTGGCAGTCCCGGTGGACCAGCCCAGTGGCGAATGGACGCTGCGCGTCAGGATCCCCGACGGCGACGTGATAGGCCGCCGCGGCGTGAAGATAGAGGAGTTCGTCCCGCCGCAGATACGCGTCAAGGTTGCGGCGGAGAAGGGCGTGAAGCCCAGCGCGTTCACGTTCCGCGTCTCCGCGGAGCATCTATTCGGCGGCCCGGCGAAGGCGCTGATGTGCGAAGGCGCGGTCGTGTTCGAGGACGCTCCCTTCTGCCCGGAGGCGTGGAAGGGCTGGAGCTTCGGCGACGAGACGCGTTACGTGCACCCCAACTTCACTTCGCTCGACCGGGCGGTCCTTGACGACAAGGGCGCCCACGTGTTTCAGGCGCCGTTCCTCGACGAGACGGGCCTTCCGGCGATGGCACTGCGCGCCACGGTGCAGGGCACGGTGTTCGAGGACGGCGGCCGGCCGGCGGCGGCGCGCGACAGCGTAATCCTCCACCGCTATCCATACTACATCGGCGCGAAGCTCGGGTCGTGGACGCGCCTTCCCGCCGACGGACGCCTGAAGGTCCCCGTCGCGTGCGTCGACCCCTCCGGCGCCAGGCACGCCGAGAAGCGGACGTTCACGGCGAAGCTCATCCGCAAGGACCGCGTGAACGTCTACCGCAAGGTCCCCGGGCGCAGCTACGCGTCGTGGGACGTGGACATCGTCCAGACCGTCGTCGCCGACAAGATCGCCGTCGAGGTCGCGCCCGGCGCGGACGCCGTGCTCGAGCTGCCCGTCGTAGACTGCGGCGAGTACTTCCTCTCGATGACGGACGCCGACAGCGACACGACCTTCGGCAGGGAATTCCACGTCACGAACAACAGCAACCTCGCTGACTCCGAGGACCGCGGCCTGTCGAGGCCGACCTCCATCAGCATCACGCCCGACAAGCCGCGCTACCGCCCCGGCGAGACGCCCGTCCTGAGGATACGCTCCCCGTTTGCGGGCAAGGCGCTCCTGACGGTGATGCGCGACGACGTGGTGTACGCCGAGCTGCGCGACGTCGCCGCCGGCGCGTCGGAGATACGCCTCAGGCCTGCCGAGCCCGGATGGGCGCCTGACGTCATCGTCTCCATCATCGCCATCCAGGGCGTCGAGGCCGGCTCCCGCGGCCTGGCCGCCAGGGCGCACGGCGAGGCCGTCGTCTGCGTGAGGAGGCCCGAGAACGAGATCGACGTCTCCGTCGCGGCGGCCTGCACGAACCGCGAAGTGACGGTGTCGCTCACCGCGCCCGGCGCCGATCGCGCGCTGGTGACGGTCGTCGACGAGGGCATCAACATCCTGACGTCGGAGCCGGTCCCCGACCCCGTTGGGCACTTCTTCCGCTCGCGCTGGCAGTGGACGGCGGTCTACGACCTATACGAGAGGCTTCTCCCGGTCTATGCCGACGTGATGCTCAAGGCGTCCGGCGTGAAGACCGGCGGCGGCATGGACGCGGAGCTGCTGGACAGGATCAGCCCCGTGCCGTCGCGGCGCTTCAAGCCGCTCGCCATGTGGCAGAGGGAGGTCGCCGTCCGCGACGGCAAGGCGAGGGTTTCCTTCACGCTGCCCGAGTTCTCCGGCGAGGTGAGGGTGACGGCCGTCGCGTACTCCGCGAAGGCGACGGGCGCGGCTGCGGTGCAGTGCAAGGCGACCCCCAGGCTCGTCGCGCAGCCCGACGCGCCGCGCTTCGCCGCCCCCGGCGACGAAATGGAGGTGACGCTGCCCCTCACCAACCGCGCGGGCGCCGACGGGGAGGTCGAGTACTCGGTCTCCATTGCCGGTGCCGCGAAGCCGATCGGCAGCGGCAAGGTGAGGCTCGCGAAGGATGACTCCACGGTGCTACGCTTCACGGCCAAGGTGCCCGTCGCGCCGGGCGAGATGACGATCCTCTACAAGGCGACCGGCTTCGGCGAGGAGCACAAGTTCGAGATCGCCGTGCCGATCCGCCCCGCGACCGCGTGGCGCGAGACGTCCGGCGTCCACATCCTCAAGCCCGGCAAGTCGTTCACGATCCCGGCCGGCCCGCAGGGCGCGCTGTCGAAGAGCCGCCACTCCGTCACCAACACCCCGCTCGCGGAGCTGAAGAGCGCGCTTGAATGGCTGGCAGACTACCCGTACGGGTGCCTTGAGCAGACGTCCTCGCGCATCTTCCCGCTGATCACCGCGGGCGGCATCCTCAACACGCTGGGCTCCGTCGCCGCGCAGAACCGCGCGGAGTACGTCGCGGCCGGCGTGCGCCGCGTCGAGTCGATGATCCGCCAGTCCGGCTTCGTGATGTGGCCTGACTGCACCTACGCGCCGTGGGACATTGAGGTGTCGCTTTACGCGGCGCACTTCCTGACGGAGGCCGGCAGGGCCGGCGTCTCCCTCAACGGCGACGGCGTGAACACGACGCGCAGGCTCCTCTCGCGCTGGGCGATGTCCCCGGACAAATCCGTCTCGGCGTACGCCTGCCACACTCTCGCGCTCGCCGGGAAGCCGCCCAGGGACAGGATGTTCCGCCTCTACGACGACAGGGCGTCGCTGAACCTCCTCTCCCGCGCCCGGCTCGCCCGCGCCTTCGCGCTCATCGGCGACAGGGAGCGCGCCGACGCGCTTCTCGCCGGCGCGGACTCCCCGGCGTCCGTCAAGGAGGCGTCGTTCGCGCTCCTCGCGCTGCTCGCGCTCGACCCCGACGAGCCGACCGTCCCGGTTCTCGTGAAGTACCTGCTCTCCAACCGCGACAACGCGCTCTACTCATGGGGCACGACGTCCGACAACGCCCACGCCCTGCTGGCCCTCGGCGAGTACTGGCGCCACCACCCGATCAAGCCCGGCAAGTGCGACGTGAAGGAGGTCGACGGCAACCTGGTCAACGTCGGGGAGGGCGACGCGTTCGTCACGTGGAAGCGCCTCGACCTGCCGCCACTCGCCGACTGCAAGGACGAGGCGAAGGGCCTCTCCGTGAGGCGCGAGTTCTTCACCGCCGACGGCGCGAAGTACGACGTCTCCAAGGCCCGCCGCGGCGATTTGGTGATCGTCCGGATAGCCATCGCCTCCGCGGACGACCGCGACATCGCGGACCTCGTGGTGGAGGACCTGTTCTCCGGCGCGATGGAGCCCGTCGGCTCCGTGCAGGACGCCTTCGGGTATCCGTGGGTCCAGAAGGCCGAGAAGGACATGCCCGACTGGGTCATGCGCTATGACGCCAGGGACGACAGGATGCTGGTGTTCTCGAAGAAGTTCCATGCGAGGAAAGGCCGTGAAGTTTACTTCCACTATCCGCTGCGTGTGGTCTCCGCCGGGTCGTTTGCGCTTCCTCAGGTGGCTGTCGAGGCCATGTACAATCCTGGTCTGCGCGCTCGTTCCGGCGCTGGTCGCGTCGTGGTGGGCGATTGACTGGACTGACGCCGGGGCCGACCGCTACCCCGGCGGGACCGTCCTGCGTGACTCGTCCGGCGAGGTGCTCCGCGTCTCGCTGGGCGAGGGCGACGTCGACTGCCGCCCGTACTACCGCGCCAGCCGCGACGACTGGATCGTCAAGGCGCTCGTCGCGTCCGAGGACGGCGAGTTCTTCTCGCACCGCGGCGTAAGGCCGCTGAGCATGCTCCGCGCGTTCGCGCAGAATGTGTTCAGCGGCCGCCGCGTATCTGGCGCCTCCACAATCACCATGCAGGCGGTGCGCCTCATCGAGCCGCACGAGAAGTCGTACGTCGGGAAGTGGGTGGAGGCTTTCCGCGCGATGAAGATGGAGCGCTCGAAGGACAAGCTCTGGATCCTCTCGCAGTACCTGAACCGCGCACCGTTCGGCTCGAACTTCATCGGCATCGAGGCCGCCGCGAACGGATGGTTCGGGAAGGGCGCGAAGGACCTCGGCATCGGAGAGGCCGCCATGCTGGCCGGGATGGTCCAGGCCCCGTCGCGCCTGAGACCGGACCGCTGGTACGACCGCGCCATGAGGCGCAGGGACTACGTGCTCGAGAGGATGTTCAAGACGGGCGCGATAACCGCCGACCAGCTGGAGGGCGCGAGGAGCGTAGTGCCGGTTGTGTGCCGCGCGCCGCGTCCGTTCCGCGCCCCGTTCTACTGCGACTACTACATGCGGAGCGTGCTGGGGGTGTCGCCTGCCGACCGCGTCTCGAAGGGCGACGTGAAGACGCCCCTCGACCCGAACGTGCAGGCCACGTGCGAGAGCGTCGTCGCCGCCGCCGCGAAGGCGGGCGGGTACTCCGTCGCCGCCGTGGTCGAGAGGGTCGACACGGGCGAGGTCGTCGCGCTGGCCGTCAGCGGCGACTACTTCAGCAGCGACGGCGGACAGGTCAACACCGCCCTCGCCCCTCGCCCCGCCGGCTCCACCCTGAAGCCGTTCCTCGCCGCGAAGGCCATGGACCTCGGCATCATCTCCCCCGCGGAGCGCCTCGTCGACGTCCCGATGGTCCGCAAGGGGTACAGGCCTGCGAACTTCGACTCCAAGTGGCGCGGGCTAGTCCCCCTGCGCGAGGCGCTCGTCCTCTCGCTCAACATCCCGTTCGTACAGCTCGCGGAGCGCGTCGGCGTGGAGAGCTTCGGCTCCACGCTCCGCTCCCTCGGCTTCGCACACATGAAGGCGCCCGACGGCGAATACGGCCTGGGCATGGCGATAGGCAACGTTGAGGTGACGCTCGTCGAGCTGGTCGACGCCTACCGCCGCCTGGCGCTTTCCGCCGCGACAGGCAGGGGCGACGTCCTCTCCCGCGAGTCGGCGTGGCTCGTCTCGGATATGCTCTCCGGCACCGAGCGGGGGTCCGCGGCGCTGGGGCACGTGGCGGACGTGAAGGTGCCGCGGTTTGCGTGGAAGACCGGCACAAGCTCCGCGTACCGCGACGCCTGGACCGTCGCCTGGAACCCCGAGTACGTCATCGGCGTGTGGTGCGGACACCTCTCCGGAAAGTTCGGCGACAAGTCCGTCGTCGGCGCGAAGGCCGCCGCGCCGCAGGCATGGAAGATCGCGCGGTCGATATACCCTGGCGGAGAGGGGCCGTGGTTCGTCGAGCCGCCGGGCCTCGTCATGCGCAAGACCTGCGTTGTGTCGGGCAGGAACGCCGGGCCGGACTGCCCCGCGACGGAGGAGACGCCCGCCATCGCCGGGCGCAGCCCGCGCGCCCTCTGCCACGTCCACGTCAGGGACTTCGACGGGAAGCCCGTCGAGCGGCTCGATCCCGCGCTCGCCGCGTTCATGGGTCGCGTCTCCGCCGCGAAGTCGCTCGCCATCTCGAAGCCGGAGGACGGCTCGGAGTTCCTGATGGTCGCCGGGATGCCCGCGCAGAAGATCGTGCTGGTGCCGTCGGGCAATCCGGCGGAGGGCAGGCTGTGGTGGTTTGTCGACGGGCGTCTCGTCGGCGAGACTGTCGGCCTTTCGCATCTCGCCGTCGACATGGCCCTCGGCGAGCACACTGTCGTGTGCTGCACAGCGGAGGGCGTAACAGCCGAGGCGCACTTCACAGTCAAGGAGATGTAGGCATAGACACAAGGAGGAGAGATGGATACAGTCATGGATGGAAAGAAAAGGGAGATAACGGTCACGTCGGTGGTCCTCGGCGTGCTGCTGGCCGTCGTGTTCGGCGCGGCGAACGCCTACCTCGGGCTCCGCGTGGGGCTCACGGTGTCGGCGAGCGTCCCGGCCGCCGTGATATCGATGGGCGTGATGCGCTTCATGCTGCGGCGAGACTCGATTCTCGAGAACAACATGGTGCAGACGATCGGCAGCGCGGGCGAGTCGCTTGCCGCAGGCGCGATCTTCACCATGCCGGCGCTCTTCCTGTGGGCGCAGGAGCGTCCGGCGGAGTTCTCCGCGCCGTCCCTCGTGTCGATTACGGTGATTGCGCTCGCGGGCGGCCTGATGGGCGTTCTTCTGATGGTGCCGCTCAGGCGTCCGCTGATAGTCGAGGAGGAGAAGACGCTTCTCTATCCCGAGGGGCGCGCGTGCGCCGACGTGCTGAAGGCCGGCGAGGCCGGGGCGAAGCACGCGAAGACGGTGTTCTTCGGGCTCGGCGCCGGGGCGCTGGTGAAGTTCGTCACAGGGTGGCTCAAGTGGATCCCCGAGGGGTTCCTCTGGCCGATCAGGAGCGTGCGCGGCGCGCTTGGACTGGACGTCTCGCCGGCGCTTCTCGGCGTCGGGTACATCGTCGGGCCGAAGGTCGCGTCGCTCCTCCTGGGGGGCGCGCTCCTCGGCTGGATGGTGCTTCTGCCGGTGATCGCCTCGCATGTGCCGGAGGCGCGGGCGATGTGGGACGCCGGTAACGCGGACGGCGTCTGGAGGTCCTACGTTCGCTACGTCGGCGCGGGGGCGATCGCGACTGGCGGGCTGTTCTCGCTTCTGCGGTCGATGCCGCTCTTCGTCCGCACTTTCAAGGCGTCGGCGGGACGGAAGGCGCGAGCGGGCGAAGTGGACGAAGGCGGGCGAGACCTGCCGATGCGCCTCGTGCTGGGCGGCATCCTCTTCGTGGTTGTGTTCATCTGGGCCGTGCCCGCGGTGCCGGCGGGGTTCCTCGGCGCGGTGCTGATCGCGCTTTTCGGGTTCTTCTTCGCGGCGGTGTCGGCCAGGATGGTCGGGCTGGTGGGCAGCTCGAACAACCCGATCTCGGGCATGACGATAGCGACGCTCGTCGTGGCGTCGCTCGCCATCAAGGCGTCGGGCGCCGCGGGCGCTGCCGGGATGACGGCGGCGATAGCGATAGGCAGCGTAGTGTGCATCGTCGCGGCGATAGCGGGGGACACCGCGCAGGACCTCAAGACGGGGCGCATACTGGGCGCGACACCCTGGAAGCAGCAGGTTGGCGAGTTCATCGGCGTCGTAGCGTCCGCTCTCGCGATCGGCGGCGTCCTCGTCCTCCTGCACAAGGCGTGGGGTTTCGGCAGCAAGTCGATCTCCGCGCCGCAGGCAACGTTGATGAAGGTCATCGTGGAGGGCATGATGGGGGACGGCCTGCCGTGGGACCTCCTCGCCTCCGGGGCGGGGCTTGCGGTGGCGCTGACGCTGCTGCGCGTGCCTGTGATGCCGGTGGCCATCGGCATATACCTCCCGATAGGGCTGAACGTCTCGATCTTCGCCGGCGGCGCGATAAGGTGGCTCGTCGAACGCCGCCGCGGCGCGGCGGTCTCCGCGTCCGAGGACTCTGGCACGCTCTTCTCCGCCGGTCTTATCGCCGGCGAGGGCCTCTGCGGAATCCTCCTCGCAATCCTCGCCCTGCTATGTGGCGGCTGATATGCATGCTGCAAAACCTCCGGCACATATCTTTTTAGACCACGGAATACACAGAATACACGGAAAGTGGTTTTGCAATCATATTCGCCGACATGTTGTGAGCAGCCATTTTTTTAATTTCGGGAATGACTGCGAGGCGAGGAAGTGATATAATATTGCCACTATGTCAGAGATAAGAGTTCGATTCGCCCCGTCGCCGACGGGGAAGGTGCACATCGGCAACATCCGTGCCGCCATCTACAACTGGCTCTTCGCCCGCCACACGGGCGGAAAGTTCCTGCTGCGCGTCGAGGACACCGACCTCGAGCGCTCCACGCCAGAGGCCATAGCCGTCCTCTTCGACTGCATGAAGTGGCTCGGCCTCGACTGGGACGAGGAGGTCTTCTACCAGACGAAGAACGTGAAGCGCCACCTCGAGGTCGTCGACCAGCTGCTTGCGAGCGGACACGCCTACAAGGTCGAGAAGACCTCGCGCGACGGCAAGACCGGCGTCGTCACGATGTTCAGGATGCCCAAGGAGGGCGTCATAGAGTTCGACGACATCGTGAAGGGCCACATGGCGAAGAAGGCCGAGGACATCCAGGACTTTGCGATCGTCCGCTCCGACGGCTCGCCGATCTTCCACATCGCGAACGTAGTCGACGACATCGACCAGCGCGTCACGCACATCATCCGCGGCGACGACCACGTGGAGAACACGTTCAAGCACATCTGCATCTTCCGCGCCCTCGGCGCGCCGGTGCCGAAGTACGGGCACCTCTCGATGATCGTCAACCAGCAGGGCAAGCCCTACTCCAAGCGCGACGGCGCGGCGTTCGTCGGCGAGTACCGCGAGCAGGGGTACCTGCCCGAGGCGCTCTTCAACTACCTTCTGCTCCTCGGGTGGAACCCCGGCGACGACCGCGAGGTGCTCACTCGCGAGGAGATGGTGCAGCTCTTCGAGCTCGAGAAGGTTCACGTGACGGCGGCGATGTTCGACCCGAAGAAGCTCGCGTGGATGAACGGGGAGTACATCAAGAGGATACCTAGCGAAGACTTTGTCAAAGAGGTTAAAACGCGAGTGGCTGGGTTAGAAGCTCTAGAGACTCTAGATAAGCTAGAAAGCTCGCACGACGATGCCTGGTGGCAGTATCTCGCCTCGCAGCTCCAGCCGCGCACGAAGTTCCTGAACGACATCCCCGCGATGGTGCGCTGCTTTGTCTCCGACGACTTCCCGTTCGACGAGAAGGCCGTCGAGAAGCGGCTGAAAAAGCCCGGCGTGAAGGCGTTGCTCCTCGATCTGGTCGAGCGCTTCTCGAAGGTGGGCGACTGGTCCGCCCCTGCGCTCGAGGCGGTCGTGAAGGAGCTTTCGCAGGGCAACGGCATGGGTCCGTGGGTGCATCCGATCCGCGTCGCGGTCTCCGGCCGCGGCGAGGGGATAGGGCTCTTCGAGATGCTCCAGCTCCTCGGACGCGACACGACGCTCGCCCGCCTCCGCCACGCGGCGGAGACCCTGGCGATGGAGTGAACTGGCGGACTTGAAGTCGGAAACCATTTCGGCAACGTCGCCATGCCGTGATCCAATGTCGGCCGTGTACGTGACAGGGGGAAGCCCCGCATGACCTGGACGACGTGGATTCTCGTGAGCGCGGTGTTCCTCGCGCTCTACGACGTCGCGAAGAAGGCGAGCGTCCGCGACAACGCCGTGCTGCCTGTCCTGCTGATCTCGTCGATCACCGGGACGTTTGTCTACGCGGCGGTGCTTGCGGCGGCCGGTGGGCTCGCCTCCGCCGTGCGCCTAACGCCCCCGCAGGCCGCCGTTGTCGCGATAAAAAGCGTCATAGTCGGGACATCCTGGCTATTCACGTTCTGCGCATTGAGGACGCTCCCCGTCACCATCGCGACGCCGATAAGGGCGTCCGCCCCGGCGCTCGTGTTCATCGCGGCGTTCTTCCTCTACGGCGAACGGCCTGGCGTCGTGCAGGGGCTCGGCATGGCGCTTGTCTTCGCGGGGTACTGGGCGTTCGCTTGGGCGGGGCGCGGGGAGGGGATAGACTTCTTCCGGTGCCGCGCAGTCTGGCTGGCGATCGGCGGCATGGCGATGAGCGCGGCCTCCGGCATCTGGGACAAGTTCGTCCTGCAGAGGTGCGCAATCCCGGTGGAGACCGTGCAGCTCTGGTTCCAGGCGGGAATTGTCGTGCTGTACGCGCTCTTCCTCCTCGCCGGGCGGGCGGCGCGGCACGGTGGGGCGCGATTCGAGTGGCGGTGGACGATCCCGCTGACGGGGACGCTGCTCCTCGCGTCGGACTGGCTCTACTTCCACGGGCTCGCCCTGCCGGGGGTCTCCGTCGCGGCGGTGTCTCTCCTGCGCCGGTTCTCGGTCGTCCTGACATTCGTAATGGGGGCGATTTTCTTCCACGAGCGCAACCTCCGCCGCAAAGGAATAGCCCTCGCCGCCATCCTGGCCGGGGTGGTTCTGATCTGTCTTTAGCCCCCCTCCCGTTTTCGTTTATCTATTTTCTGCTTGCTTTCGTCGGCGGTTTTTGATATACTACCCGCCAAAATGTTCACCGCAAGGGAGATAAAGACAACATGGTAAAGATAAGAATGCGCCGCACGGGGTGCAAGAACCACGCCGCCTACCGCATCGTCGCGGCAGACGAGCGTAGCCCGCGCGACGGCAAGTTCCTGGAGATCCTCGGCTGGTACGACACCCAGCTCAAGGACGACAACTTCAAGCTCGACGTCGAGCGCGTAGACTACTGGCTGTCGAAGGGCGCCAAGCCCTCCACGACCGTCGCCTCGCTCATCCGTCGCGCCAAGAACCCCGCCCTCAAGCCCCACCACGCCCGCAAGGCGAAGAAGGCCGAGGAAAAGAAGGCCTAAGGAGGTAGACAATGGGCATCAAGATTCTGGACAAGATCAACGCCGAGCAGACGGCGAAGTTCGCGGAGAAGAAATTCCCCGAGTTTCGCGCAGGCGACATAGTCCGCGTCTCCATCAAGATCAAGGAAGGCGACAAGTTCCGCATCCAGGACTTCGAGGGCAAGGTCCTCGCTGTCGACAACGGCCGCGGGAACGTTTCCGGGAACTTCACGGTGTCGAGCGACCGCTATGGCGTCCGCGTCGAGAAGCTCTTCCCGTTCCACAGCCCCTGGATCCAGGCGATCAAGGTCGTCAAGAAGGGGAACGTCCGCAAGGGCGACAAGCCGAAGGGCAGGGGAGTGCGCGCGAAGCTCTACACCGAGCGCACGTTCTGCTCGCACAAGGCCGTTCGCAAGCTGGTCAAGAAATAATAGGCCCCTGCGGGATCTCTTCCCGCGGTGGATGGACGATGGCGGGCAATGGCCGGCGAGGCCGTTGTCCGCCGCGTCTGCATAGTGGCGGGGGGCGCCGCGATACGGAGGCAGAAGCGCATGAGAGACAACTTCAGGCGGGTGGTGGTGAAAGTCGGCACGCACGCGATCGCGAACAGGTCCGGGCGGCCTGACCGCGCCGCGCTCAGGCGGATCGTCGAGGGGCTGTGCAGCCTGCGCGACGCCGGGTGCGAGGTGGTGTTCGTCTCGTCCGGCGCGGTCGCCGCCGGCGTCGAGGCGCTGGGCCTCCCGGCGCGCCCCACGGCGATCAGCGACGTCCAGATGTGCGCCGCCGTCGGGCAGGCCAGGTTCATCTGCGAATACGAGAGGCTCTTCGCCGAGCGCGGCGTGAAGATCGGACAGGTCCTCCTGACCCACGCCGACTTCGAGGGGCGCCGCAGCAGTGGCAACGTCAGGAACTCCCTCGACCACCTCGTCAAGGCCGGCATCGTGCCGGTAGTCAACGAGAACGACGTCGTATCCGACGACGAGATCAGGGGGAACGCCTTCGGCGACAACGACTGGCTCAGCTTCCTCATCGCGAAACTGATAAAGGCCGATGCGCTCGTCCTGCTCACCACCGTCGACGGGCTCCTCGACTCGAATGGGCGGCGCATCCCGGAGGTCGTCGACCTCCGCGGCGTGGCGCGCCTCGTCCGCGCCGGGGAGAAAGGGCGGCTCTCCAAGGGCGGCATGGACTCCAAGCTCAAGGCGGTGAAGGCCGCCGTCGCCGCCGGAATAGACACTTTCATCGCCAACGGACGCCGCGCCGTGCTTCCGCAGCTCGCCGCAGGCCGCGCCGTCGGGACCTATTTCCCCGGCAGCGCGCTCTGACCCGCCCTGTCTGCGCGGCCGGGCAAGGTCATGTGAAGTCTATCGCGTAGCCCTGCCCGAGATAGGTGGCGGAGCATACGTACTGGATGGCGGTCGGCGAGAAGCGCTCCTCCCAGAACGCGTGGCAGTGCCCGCAGAGTATCGCCTTCAGCAGGGGCTGCGCCTTCAGGTACTTTATGAACTCCATCGTCGGGGCGTCGGCGCGCTGCTGGACGCGCCTGTCGCGCCATTCCTGGTCGGCCGGGAGCTTCCGCCCGCGCCAGGTCTTGATCAGCTCGTCGGGTACGCCCGTCTCGTACGAGCAGACGCCGCCCGTCTTCTTCAGCTCCGACGCGTAGTGCTTCGGCGTGTAAAGGGGCACGTGGCACATGAACACGATGGGCAGGCCCTTGGCGACCTCCTTCTCCATGAGCGCGAGCTGCTCCTCGGTGAAGTTGTAGTACACGTCGTCGGCGGCGACGAAGTTCACGCCGTTCACGACGCGGGAGGCGAACTTGAGGTCGTTGGGGAAGTGCGCCGAGACCCGGGCGAAGCTGTCCGCCTTGTACGCGGGGTCCTCCTTCGCCTCGCCGACGTACTTGGAGAACTCGTGGTTGCCGGACGACACGAACCAGTCGGCGGAGCCGAAGTAGCGCTCGACGAGGTTGAGGTTCGCGTTGGAGACGAAGTCGATCATGTCGCCGGTGTGGAGGAGGAGCGCGTTGTCGGCGCGCGCCGCCGCGATCCCCTCCGCGAGGTAGTGCTCGCCGTACGCCAAGTGCGGGTAGCGCCTGGAGGCAAGCTCCAGCTTGCGCTCGTCCTTTTCGGTGGCGTCGGCGCGGATGATGTGGGTGTCCGAGAGATGCACTGCCTTGAAGGGGCGCTCCGCGCCTGCCGCGATCTTCAGCCGCCGCAGTTCAAGCGGCCTGAAGCCGCGCAGCTTCCTTGCCGGCGCCGCGGCGCCCGCCGCGCCAGCCTGCGACTTTGGCGCGGCGCCAAGCCCCGCCGCCAGCATCATTCCCGCGCCTGCCACTAGAAATTCCCTTCTGTTCATCCTTGCGATCCTTTCTGTTGCGTTGTCCAACTTGACTATGATTTTACCATCATGCGCCGCCGTTGTCAATTGTTCTGTTGCGCAACGAGCCTCTTCCGTTTATCGCCTTTTTCTGTTATAATCATTGCTGACGAAAGGCTAATGGCGGAAAACGGCATGAGTGCGGGTTCGCGCGCGCCGTTCGGCTGCCAAAAAACCAAGGAGGATGCTAAATGGAACTTGAGATTCTCGACTATGACGGCGAAGGGTATCGCCGGCTGGTGGACGGCCCGAAGTGGACGCTCGCCGTCATCAACTACGCGCCGCGCTTCGACCCGGCGAACTTCACCAGGCTGGAACGCCATCTCCTCACCGACGAGACGTTTGTGCTGCTGTCGGGCGACGCGACGCTCGTGGTGGGCGAGGCCGCCGAGCGCGTGCCGCTCGAGCCGCTCAAGTTCTACAACGTGAAAGCCGGCGAATGGCACCACGTGTTTGTCAGTCCCGGTTCGCGTGTCCTTGTCGCCGAGAACTCCGACACCGGCGCGGCGAACACGGAATACATGGATTTGCATTTTGCAGTCTGAAAGCGTTTCTGCTATAATAGTTGCAGGTATAGGAGGGAATTCATGACTTCATCGATATACATAGCGAAGACCGTATATGGCGGCGACGGGATAGGCCGGCTCGGCGATGGGCGGGTCGTGTTCGTGCCGGGGGCGTTTGCCGGCGAGCACGTCAAGGCGGAGATATTCGAGGAGAAGCGCCACTTCGCAAGGGCGCGGCTCGTGACGGTCGAGGACCCGTCGCCCGAACGGCGCTCGCTGGAGCCGCCGCCCCAGCCGGGCATGGTCTACCACGCATTGTCGGCCAAGGGCGAATGCGACGCGAAGTCGTCGCAGCTCGCGGAGTTCTTCGAGCGGGCGAGGATCGCCCTGCCCGGCGGCGGCGTCTCGGCGAAGCCGGTCGCAGGCGGCGGCGAGGAGGACATGCTCCACTACCGTAACAAGGTCACCTACCACTTCGCGAAGCGCGGGGATGGATGGGCGCTTGGCTACCTCGCCGAGCCGGCGCACGAGGTCGTGGACCTCGCCGAGGACGTCCTCGCGAGGCCGGAGATAAACGCGGCGATGGGCGAGGTGCGGCGCAGCACATTCGCGCTTCTCTCGCAGGGCTCCCCGGAGGTGCGCAGGTCCGTCGAGCGCAAGGAGACGGTGACTGTCCGCTGGACGGCCCGGTCTGGCGTGAGGTGGTGGCTTGGCGACGCGCCGGCGGACGTCGTCCTGCGCGAAAGCGCCATGGGGCGTCCGTTCGAGGTCCCCGCAGGGGGGTTCTGGCAGATCAACCACGCCGTCGGCGAGGCGCTGGTGAAGTCCGTCGTCGCCCGCTGCACGGCGGACGCCGGCGCGGCGGCCGACATCCTAGACCTCTACTGCGGCGTTGGTGTGCTCGGGATTTCGTGCGCGGTTGCCGCGCGCGGGCACGGCACTGTGCGGCTCGCCGGCGTCGAGAGCGGACGCGAGGCCGTGGACTTCGCGCAGCGGAACGCGGCAACGAACGGCGTCGCGGCGAACTTCACCGCGAACCGCGTCGGGGGATGCTTTCGTCGGCTGAAGGTCGGACCCGAGACGACGATCATAGTTGATCCGCCGCGAGGGGGGATGGAGAAGGGCGTCGCCCAGTGGCTCGCCGGGTGCGGCGCTCGCCGGATCCTCTACGTGAGCTGCGACCCGGCGACGATGACGAGGGACCTTAGGGTCATCACCGGCGCCTACGACGTCGAGTCGGTCGAGTGGTTCAACATGTTCCCCAGGACGGCCCGCTTCGAGACCCTCGTCTCCCTCCGCAGGCGCACATGAGGTGATTCCGCCATAATGAAACCCTTGTGGGGACACTCCCCGCAAGGTGCTTCATTTTTCGGCTGCGATGTGGTAAAATACTATCTCCAACCCATAACCAACAAAAACATGACTCAACTAGAATCAGCAAAGAACGGCATCGCAACGCCGGAGATGAAGGCCGTCGCATCTGCGGAGGGCATCGCGCTCGACTCGCTCGTATCTGCCATCGCGGACGGCACCGCCGTGATTCCCTTCAACCCTTCGCACCGCAGCTGCTCCCCCGTCGGCGTCGGACGCATGATGACCACCAAGGTCAACGCCAACCTCGGACGCAGCGTGACGCATTCCGGGAAGGGCGACGAACTTGAGAAGCTCGACGTCGCAGTGAAGGCGGGCGCCGACTTCGTGATGGACCTTTCCGTCGGCGAGGACGTGAAGTCCATCCGCCAGGGAATGCTCGACGCCTCTGCGAAGCCCCTCGGCACCGTGCCGGTCTACGAGACGATTTCCCGGCTGAAGGGCGACGTCCCGCACATGGATCCCTCGCTTCTCCTCGACGTCATCCGCGAGCAGGCGGAGCAGGGCGTCGACTTCATGACGCTCCACGCGGGGCTTCTCCTGCGGGACATCCCGAGGGCGATGGGCCGGAAGATGGGGATCGTCAGCCGCGGCGGTTCGATCATGGCGGAGTGGATGATGGAGAACCGCGCGGAGAACCCGCTCTACGAGCGCTGGGACGAGGTGATGGAGATCCTCGCGAAGCACGACGTAACCGTGTCGCTTGGCGACGGGATGCGGCCGGGCTGCCTCGCCGACGCCTCCGACGCCGCGCAGTTCTCGGAGCTGGACGTCCTCGGCGAGCTTGTCGAGCGCTGCCGCAGGCGCGGCGTCCAGGTTATGGTGGAGGGGCCGGGGCACGTCCCGTTCAGCCAGATCCAGATGAACATGGAGCGCGAGCAGAAGGTGTGCGCAGGCGCACCGTTCTATGTGCTGGGGCCGGTCGTCACGGACATTGCGCCGGGCTACGACCACATCGTCAGCTCCATCGGCGCGACGGCCGCCGCGACCTACGGCGCGTCGCTGCTCTGCTACGTCACGCCCGCGGAGCACCTCGGGCTCCCCGACGCGAAGGAGGTCCACGAGGGCGTTATCGCGTACCGCATCGCGGCGCACGCCGGCGACGTGGCGCGCGGTCTCCCCGGCGCGCGCGACCGCGACGACGCGATGTCCGACGCCCGCACGGCGTTCGACTGGGACAGGCAGTTCTCGCTTGCGCTCGACCCCGCCCATGCGCGCGAGCGCTGGCTCAGGACGCGCGCGAACGCCGACGAGGCGCATTCCGACGACCACTGCTCGATGTGCGGCAAGGAGTTCTGCGCCGTGCGCACCTCCCGCCGCATCCGCGAGCTGATGTCCAGGATGGCGTGACCCGTCATTCGCCGCTTCACTCTTCGCGCGTTTTGTGATATACTACCAATTTCACGGGGGAAGTCCCCCCAAGGAGCGATAAATGAAGAAATACAATGTCGGCCTGGTCGGCGTGGGCGCCGTGGGCGCGGAGATGATAAAGGTCCTCAGGGAGCGCCAGTTCCCGTGCGGGAAGGTGCAGGTGTTCGCGTCGCGCGAACGCGACGAGGTGATTGACGGCGAGACGTACCACGTCCTGAAGGCGGACGAGGGGTCGTTCGCCGGCTTCGACATCGTCCTTTTCGCCGGCAAGACGGACGTGGCGCTGCAGCTGAAGGACGCCGTGGTGAAGGCCGGCGCGAAGATGATCGACAACTCCCGCGCGTTCCGCCAGGACCCCGACGTGCCGCTCGTCGTGCCGCAGGTGAACGCCGAGGACCTCGACTGGAACAAAGGCGTCATCGCGAACCCCAACTGCACGACGGCGATCATGCTCGAGGCGGTCGCCCCGCTCCACAAGGCGAAGGGGCTGAAGAGGCTCATCGCGTCGACGTACCAGGCGGCGTCCGGCGCGGGCGCGCCCGGCCTCGCCGAGCTCGAGGCGCAGATCCGCGAGTACGCCGAGGGCCGCCCGCTCACCGTCAGCGCGTTCCAGCACCAGCTCACCTACAACCTCATACCGCACATCGACAAGTTCGACCAGACGAACTGGTACACGCTCGAGGAGCTCAAGATGCGCAACGAGGCGCGGAAGATGCTCCACCTCCCCGACCTGCGCCTCAGCTGCACGTGCGTGAGGGTGCCGATCGCGAGGGCGCACTCCGAGTCGCTGAACCTCGAGTTCGAGAACCCGATAACCCCGGACGAGGCGCGCGAGATCCTCTCCAAGGCCGAGGGCGTGAGGGTCGTGGACGACCCGCTCAACAACGTCTACCCGATGCCGCTGGACGCCACCGGCAAGTACGACGTGCTGGCCGGTCGCATCCGCAGCGACATCTCCCGCGACGACGGGAAGGGTCTGGAGATGTTCGTCTCGGGCGACCAGCTGCTGAGGGGCGCGGCGCTGAACGCCGTGGAGATCGCCGAGCACCTCGTGAAGCGCGGCCTCGTGTGACGCGCCGCGCGCGCCGCACTTGACGGTGCTGTGCGCAATGGTGTATAATAACAGTCTACATTCATTTGGCACAAGTCAACAACAACACCAAGAAGGAAAGAAGGAGGGACAAGTGAGCGAAGTGAAGCCTACGTTGGTCGTGCTGGCCGCGGGAATGGGATCCAGGTACGGCGGGCTGAAGCAGGTGGACCCTGTGGGCCCGTCCGGCGAGGCCATACTCGACTATTCCGTGTTCGACGCGAAGCGCGCCGGGTTCGGCAAGGTCGTGTTCATCATCCGCAAGGACTTCGAGGACGTGTTCCGCGAGAAGGTCGGCGCGAAGTACGAGAACGTCATGGAGGTCGCGTACGCGTTCCAGGACCTGAACGACCTCCCCGCGCCGTACACCGTCCCGGCCGGGCGCACGAAGCCGTGGGGCACCGCGCACGCGATCCGCTCCGCGCGCGACGTCGTCGACGCGCCGTTCGCCGCGATCAACGCCGACGACTTCTACGGCCGCGACGCGTTCGCGAGGCTCGGCGAGTTCCTCGCGGCGCCCGCGCCCGCCGACGGCCGCCGCCACTTCGCGATGGTCGGCTACAACCTCGCGCTCACGCTCTCCGAGCACGGCTCCGTCGCGCGCGGCGTCTGCACGATCGACGGCAGCGGCTACCTCACCGACGTCAAGGAGATGACGAAGCTCGTGCGCGCCGGCGACGTCGCCGAGAACCGCGAGGACGAGGCGAACCCCGTGAAGGTCCCCCTCGACGCGCGCGTCTCCATGAACCTCTGGGGCTTCACGCCCGCGCTCTTCGCCGAGCTCGAGGCGCGCTTCCCGAGGTGGCTCGCCGAGAACGGCGCCAAGGAGAAGAGCGAGTGGTACATCCCGTTCGTCGTGGACGAGATGATCAAGGAGGGCGTCGCGGACGCGAAGGTCCTCCCCACCGAGTCGTCGTGGTTCGGCGTCACGTACCGCGAGGACAAGCCGCTCGTCGTCTCCGCGATCCAGTCGCTCGTCGACGCGGGCGAGTACCCGTCGAAGCTTTTCTAGAACAGGAGGGAACGCAGAAATGTCCAACCGCACATACACACAGGAGGAGCTCCGCTCCACGCTCGCCGCGATGGGCGTGGCGGACGCGACGTCCGTCGAGCGCTACGGCTCCGGGCACATCAACGACACGTTCAAGGTGGAGACGGCCGCGGGCCCGCGCTTCATCCTCCAGCGCGTGACCGACGCGTTCGACAAGGACGTCCTGAAGGAGAACATAATCCGCGTCACGGACCACCTCAAGAACAAGGGCGTGAAGACGCTCGAGGTCGTCGCCTACGAGAACCCCTGGCGCATCTACAAGTTCCTCGAGGGGTACGAGTCGGTGGACGTCATATCCGAGCCGTCGCAGGCCGAGCTCGCGGCGGGCGCGTTCGCGGCGTTCCAGAACGCGCTGGCGGACATGCCGCCGCCGCCGCTGAGGGCGGTGATCCCGCGCTTCCACGACACGGTCGACCGCCTGCGCCTCCTCGACGAGGCCGCGGCGGCCGACGTCAAGGGGCGCAGGGCGTCCGTCGCGAAGGAGCTCGCGTTCGTCGACGCGCACCGCGCCGAGGCCGGGAAGGTGCTCGCGCTCATGGCGTCCGGCGACATCCCCGAGCGCATCACGCACAACGACACGAAGATCAACAACGTGATGATGGCGTCCGACGGCTCGAACGTCGTGATCGACCTCGACACGACCATGCCCGGCTCGGCGCTCTACGACTTCGGCGACATGGTGCGCACCTCGACCGCGGCGGCGGCAGAGGACGAGAAGGACCTCTCGAAGGTCTACTCGAAGAAGGAGTACTTCGAGGCTCTTGTGCGCGGCTACCTCGCGGGGGCGAAGTTCCTCAACGAGGCGGAGCTCGAGAACCTCGCGTTCTCCGGTCGGCTCATCACGTTCACGATCGGCATACGCTTCCTCACCGACTACCTCGCCGGCGACACGTACTTCCACACCGCCTACCCGGACCACAACCTCGTGCGCTGCCACACGCAGTTCAAGATGGTCGAGTCCATGGAGGCGCAGAGCGCGGAGTACGAGCGCATCGTGCGCGAGGCCGCGAAGGGGATGTGAGGCCCTTTGGGAATCTTCGGAACAAGACAGGCAACAAAAACAAAAATAGAACAAGGAAAGGCAGGAACAAAGAGATGGAAATCGTAGTGTGCAAGACGAAGGAGGAGGCCAGCCGCAAGGCGGCGGCGATGATCACGGCGGCGGTGCAGAAGAACCCCAGGACGGTTCTCGGGCTCGCGACGGGCTCCACGCCGGTGTTGATGTACACCGAGATGGCGAAGGCCGTCAAGGCCAAGAAGGTCTCGTACAAGCAGGTGAAGAGCTGGAACCTCGACGAGTACGTCGGCCTCGCGGGGACGCACGACCAGAGCTACCGCTACTTCATGAACAAGAACCTGTTCGAGAAGATCGACATCAAGATCTCGAACACGCACGTTCTGAACGGCCTCGCGAAGGACTTCGCGAAGGAGTGCGCGTCGTACGAGGCGGCGATCAAGAAGGCGGGCGGAATCGACATCCAGGTCCTCGGCATCGGCTCCGACGGGCACATCGCGTTCAACGAGCCGGGCACCTCGCTCTCGAGCCGCACGAGCGTCGTCTACCTCACGCCCTCGACGATCAAGGACAACGCCAGGCTCTTCTTCAAGGGCAAGGAGGCGGAGGTCCCGACCCGCGCCCTGTCGATGGGCGTCGGCACGATCTGCGAGGCGAAGAAGATCATCCTGCTCGCTTTCGGCAAGGGCAAGGCCGACGCGGTGAAGGGCATGGTCGAAGGCGGCGTGTCGCAGTTCTGCACGGCGTCCGCCCTCCAGCTCCACAAGGACGCGTGGGTGTTCTGCGACGAGGAGGCCGCCTCCAAGCTGAAGCTGAAGAAGTACTACGCCTGGCGCAGCGAGACGATCCTCGGCGCCTGAGCCAGGGAGCTTTTCTGAAAGGAGAGACGACATGAGATACGTATGCACTGTCTGCGGACACGTCTACGACCCGGCCGACAACGGCGGCGTGGAGTTCGCCGACCTCCCGGACGACTGGACGTGCCCGGTCTGCGGAGTGGGCAAGGACCAGTTCCAGCCGGAGTGAGGCGGACCGGCCCGTGAACCGCATCCTCCTCGAGCACGACGAGATCGCCGCCGACGGCGTGGCCGAGTTCGGCGGCGTCCGGGCCTGGCACGTGGCGAACGTGCTGGGCGGCGAGAGGGGGATGCCGCTGAAGACGGGCGAGGTCGACGGACTCGTCGGCACGGGCGAGATCCTCGAGGTGCGCCAGGACCCGGACGGCGGCGAATACCGCGTCTCCGTCAGGGTCCGCCACGACGAGGAGCCGCCGAAGCCGTGGTTCGACCTCGTCCTCGCGCCTCCGAGGCCGAGGGTGATGAAGCGGCTCCTGCCGCAGCTCGCCGCCATGGGCGTCGGGCGGATCGTCCTCGTCGGGGCGAAGAAGGTGGAGAAGGACTTCTGGGGGGCGACGCTCCTCAGGGAGGAGAACTGGAGGCCCCTGTTCGTCGAAGGGCTGATGCAATGCGGCGCGACGGCGATGCCGGGGCTTGAGACAAGGCGGAACTTCCGCCGGTTCCTCGCGGAGGAGCTGGACGGGATGTTTCCGGACACCGACAGGGCGGTGGCGCATCCGCATACGGACGGGCGCGCCGCGTACGGCGGCCGCGACGGGCGGCGGCTCCTGCTGGCCATCGGGCCGGAAGGCGGCTGGACCGACGACGAGCTGGCCCTGATGGAGGAGAGGGGATTTCGGCGGTATTCGCTGGGTAGGCGCATACTGCGGACGGACACCGCGACAATCGCGGCGATCGCAAAATTGAACATGGAGGAAACATGAAATACAGAGGAATTCTCGCGGCCGTCGCGGTCGCGGTGTTGGGGGCGTCCGTCGCATACGGCGCCGAGGCAAGGAACGCGGGCACGACATTCGCGCGCGACGCGCTGAAGCCGTGGATCGAGAGTGGCGAGCTGCCGGGATGCGTCTCGGTGTTCTACAACAACGGGGTGCAGGAGGTCGCGTGCCTCGGCTACGCCGACGTCGCGGCCAAGCGCCCGATCACGCTCGACGACGTGTACATGCAGTGTTCGCAGACGAAGGGCTTCTGCGGCGTGACAGTCGCCAAGCTCGTCGAGGAGGGCAGGCTCAACCTGGACGACCCCGTCTCCAAGTACCTCCCCGAGTTCAAGACGCTCTGGATCGCCAAGGACAACAAGGACGGCACCAGGACGCTCGTCAGGGCCAAGAACGTCCTCACGGTCCGCATGTGCCTCAACCACACCGGCGGCTTCCCGTTCGAGATCCCCGCGAAGCAGGGCAACATCCCCGGCGGCGGATGGTCCGGCGGAATGCCCCTGAGGGCGGTCGCGGCAACAGCCGCCGCGCAACCGATCCTCTTTGAGCCCGGTACGCAGACAAAGTACTCCAACACCGGCATCGACATCGGCGCGGCGGTAGTCCAGGCCGTCACCGGCATGAAGTGGGAGGACTACCTCAAGAAGACCGTCCTCGACCCGCTCGGCATGAAGGACTCCACGTTCTGGCCGACCGACGAGCAGCTTAAGAGGCAGGTCGAGATGTACGCCTGCCAGAAGGGCAGGCCGGCGAAGTATGTGCTGCAGAACCCGATGCAGCAGCGCCCATACAACGACTCCCACGTCTTTGCGTCCGCCGGCGCGGGGCTCTGGACCACGGCGCGCGACCAGCTCAAGTTCTACAAGATGCTCATGAACCTCGGCGTCGGCGAGAACGGCGTTCGCATCCTCAAGGAGGAGACGGTGAAGTCGATCCTCGCGGTCTCTACCCGCCCGAAGGGCCTTGGCGGATATTCGCTCGGCCTCTCCGCGCCCGAGACGGACGGCGACGAACAGTGGTTCGGCCACGGCGGCGCGTGGGGCACAAACTGCATGGTCAACTGGCACAAGAGGCAGCTCAAGCTCTGGGCGGTGCAGCTCAACGGCAATCCGCGCCCCTGGGACAGGGCCAAGGACAACGCCGCCAACACGTTCTTCAAGACGAAGATCGACAGCGCCGGCGTCGACGCGTACACGGGCCGCGTGAAGTAGCAGCCGGCCCGCCGGCAAGGAAGGAAGAATCGCGATGTTGACCTGGATGGACAGCCTCAGGGGGCGCTCTCTGATGCGCCTTGCATCTTTCACGGACGAGGAGATGATGAGCCTCGTGGACCTCGCCGCGCAGCTGAAGGCGCGGCGACGCGCCGGCGTCAGAGGCGACCTGCTGCGCCGCCGCAACATAGCGCTCATATTCGAGAAGAGCTCCACCAGGACGCGCAACTCGTCCATCATCGCCGCCCGCGACGAGGGCGGCGGCGCGGAGTACCTCACGCGCCCGGACATCCACTTCGGGAAGAAGGAGAGTGTCAAGGACACCGCGCGCGTCCTGGGGCGCATCTACGACGGCATCCTCTTCAGGGGCTTCTCGCAGCAGACCTGCGAGGAGCTCGCGAAGTGGTCCGGCGTCCCCGTCTGGAACGGGCTCACCGACGACTACCACCCGACGCAGATCCTCGCCGACCTGCTGACGGTCAAGGAGACCTTCGGCTCGCTCGACGACTGCACCGTCGCCTACGTCGGCGACGGCAGGAACAACGTCGCCAACTCCCTGATGATGGGGTGCGCCAAGGCCGGCGTCAGGTACGTCTGCTGCACTCCGAAGGCGCTGTGGCCCGACGAGGCCGTCCTGGCGGAGGCCGAGGCGGTCGCCGCGAGGAACGGCGTGGACATACGCGTCTTCGACGACCCGGTCAAGGGCGTCAGGGGCGCGAACGTCCTCTACACCGACGTCTGGGTCTCGATGGGCGAGGAGGCTAAGACCGCCGAGCGCATCGCGATGCTCCGCCCATACCAGATCAACATGGACCTCATGCGCGCGACGGGCAACATGGATGGGCGCCTCATGTTCCTCCACTGCCTGCCCGCCTTCCACGACTTCAACACCGAGGTCACGAAGGAGTCCGGCGCGCTTGAGGTGACGGACGAGGTGTTCGAGTCGAAGTACTCCAAGGTGTTCGACGAGTCCGAGAACCGGATGCACACCATCAAGGCGCTCTTCGTCTCGGCCCTCTGCGACCGCGCCTCCCTGTAGGGGAGGCCGCGGCGCCTGCCGTCGCTATCTTTTTGCGGAGAACGTCGCCGACGCGGCGTCAAGGAACGGGACGGCGCCGCGCTTCGACACCTTCGCGGCCGCCTCGACGACGTGCGGCTCCGCGACGCACGTCGTGGCGACGAGGAACGCCGCCCTCTCGAGCATCCTGCACCTCGCGTCCTCGAGCGTCTTGCGCACCTTCGCCGCAAGCGCCGCGTAGTCGACGGTGTCCGCGAGCGAGTCGCTGTGCGCCGCCGCGTCGTCTATCTCCAGCCTGATGTCGACAATCAGCCTCTGCGCCTTCGTGCGCTCCTCGGGGAGGTCGCCGATTATGCAGTCGACAGCAAGCGATTCCAGTTCCAGCGTCATTTCCGTCTCTCCTTTCGTCAGCCGTTCGCCGGCCTCGTGCGCCTCGTCGCCGTCGCGGTGAACGGGTCCTCTGGCCAGTAGTGCTTCGGGTATCTCCCCCGCATGTCCTTGCGGACGATCTGGTAGCCTTCCCTCCAGAAGCCCGCGAGGTCCTTCGTGATCTGTATCGGCCTGTGCGCGGGCGAGAGGAGCGTCATCACCACGCTGACGCGCCCGCCGGCGACCTTCGGCGTCTCCATCATGCCGAAGCACTCCTGCAGCCGCGCCTCGCAGGTCGGCTCGTCGCCCTCGTAGTGGATGAGGAGATGGCTGCCGCTCGGCACCTCCATGCGCACCGGCGCGAGGCGGTCGAGCTCGCGCCTGTCGTGCCCGGCCTCGGCGAGGATGAACGCCATCACCTGCGAGAGGTCGACCCTCTCCAGGTCGCGCCACTTCGACATGCCGCCGACGAAGCCGGGGAGCGCGGCGAGGATCGCCGCGTCGTCGATTGCCGGCCACGCCTGGCCTTCGCCGCCATCGAGGGTCCTGTGCAGGAAGTTGACCCTGGCGCGGAGCTGGAGCGTCTCCTTCGTCCAGCACGGGAGGTTGTCCACGCCTTTCTGCCGCACGCCCTCGACGAGACATTTCGCAACCTCGTCTTCGCGTCCCTGCGTCGCCGCGCCCGACGCCTTCTCGTCAAGCGTCATCTGCCCTATCCGCCGCCGCGTCGCGCACTTGACGCGCTCTTCACGCCGGTCCCATTCGCACAGCGGCTCCTCGACGATCCTGTCGGCGAAGAGCTCCTCGATTTCCTCGCGCTCGATCGGACACGCGAGGAACACCTTCGCGTCGCCGGGGCGGTCGTCGAGTTCGCAGCATACGATGAACGGGGACTTTGCGAGGGCGTCCGTCTGGTCGAGCGAGGCGCCTCGCCCCGAGGTCATCCTGAACGTGCCGTTGCCGCGGTTCTTTGCGACGCGGTCCGGGTAGGCGAGGGCTAGGAGGGATCCTTCGGAAGGGTTTGAGTTTTTGGGTGTTTGGGTGGTTGAGTTGGGGGAGGGGAGCCGTGAGATGGACGAGGCGAAGCGTCTTGCGAGCTGCAGGACGCGTTTGGAGTATGGTCTATTCGGCGTCTCCTGCACCTCGTCGCAGATCTTCCTGATGTCGGTCTCGCGCGACTTGCCGCGCTCCTCCGCGACGGCCGCGAGGAGCGCGGCAGTCTCCACGGCGCGTGCGCCGTGCGCGACCGCGCCGAGCGCCATGTTCGCGAGGCGGGGGTGCATGGCGAGGCGTGCCATCGCCTCGCCCTTAGGCGTGATCCTGCCGTCGGCGCCGATCGCGCCGATCTCCTTCAGGAGTCCCGACGCCTGGTCCCACGCGCTCGCTGGGGGCGGCGTCATCCACGGCAGGTCGTCGCGCCGCAGCGCGCCCCACGACGCGCAGGCGAGGACGACGGACGCCAGGTCCGCGTCGAGGATCTCCGGCGTCGCCTTGCGCGGACGCGCCGCGTTGCCGCCTTCGTCCCAGAGCCTGTAGCAGACGCCGGGCGCGACGCGCCCTGCGCGCCCGCGGCGCTGTTCGGCGCGGTCCAGAGAAAGCGGCAGCGTCACGAGGGCGCTCATGCCCGTCCCCGGGGAGAAGCGCGGCACGCGCATGAGCCCCGAGTCCACCACGCACGTGATCCCGGGGATCGTCACCGACGTCTCCGCGATGGATGTGGAGAGGATCACCTTGCGCCTTGGCGACGGCGCGAAAATCTTGTCCTGCTCCTCCTTCGGAAGGCTTCCGTAGAGCGGGAGGACGTCCACCGCCGACGCGACGCCGCGCAGAGCGCCGTCCGCGAGCGCCTCCTGCGCGCGGCGTATCTCGCCCTCGCCAGGGAGGAAGCAGAGCACGTCGCCTTTCGTCTCCTTCAGCGCGCGCGCGACGGCGGCGGGCATCGCCATGCCGCCGAGGTACTTCGTCTCGACGGGGAACATCCGGCCCTGAGCCTCGATGACGTCCGCGTCGCCGAGGCGCGCGGCCGTCTCGCCCGCGTCGAGGGTGGCGGACATGACGAGGATCCTCAGGTCCTCGCGGAAGGCGCGGCGCGTCTCGAGCGCAAGCGCGAAGGCGAGGTCGCACGCGAGGGAGCGCTCGTGGAACTCGTCGAACACGACGAGGCCCGTGCCGGAGAGCTCGGGGTCGGAGAGGATCCGCTCCGCGAGCAGCCCCTCGGTGACGATCTCCAGCCGCGTGGCGGGGCCAGTCTTCCGCTCGAGGCGGACCTGGTAGCCGACGAGCCCGCCGAGCTCCGTGCCGAGGCGCCCTGCGATGTATGCGGCGCAGCTCCTCGCCGCGAGGCGGCGGGGCTCGAGCATGACGATCTTCCTGCCCGCGAGCCAGGGCTCGTCGAGCAGGGCGGGCGGTATGCACGTCGTCTTGCCGCTTCCCGGCGGCGCGGTCAGCACGACCGTGCGGTTGCGGGCGAGCGAGCGGCGTATGTCGTCGATCTTCTCCTCTGCTGGAAATCTCATCCCGCCTATTTTCTCACATCCCGCCAAGATTTTCAAGGATGAAATTTTCATTTACATTTCGCCCTCGTTTGTGCTATAATCTAGTCAAACAACAGAGGGGCGTTGGTGTGCCGCGCAGGGGCGCGGACGCAAGACGCATAGAAAAATGGCGATATTTCAGTTCAAGGCAAAAGACGCATCGGGCGCGGAGACGCTCGGACAGATAGAGGCGGGGGACCGCAACGAGGCCATCGCCGCCATCAGGGCGCAGGGCTTCTTCCCGACCGCGGTCGGCGAGGTGAAGTCCGCCTCGGCGTCCTCGGGCGGCGCGGCGAAGCGCGGCGGGGCGAAGAAGCCCGCCAAGGGTCCGGCGCCCGCCGCGCCCAAGAAGAAGGGCAAGGGCCTTCACGCCGAGATACGGCTGCCCAAGTTCCTTCGCGGCAAGGTGAAGACGAAGGTCCTCACGCAGTTCACGCGCCAGCTCGCGACCCTGGTCAACGCCGGCCTTCCGCTGATGCGCGGCATCGACGTCCTCAAGCGCCAGATGAAGGACCCGCAGATGCAGGAGGCGCTCGACGGCATCTCCGAGCAGATCGCGTCCGGCGGCACGTTCTCCGAGGCGCTGACGGCGTTCCCGAAGATATTCGACAACCTCTACGTCAACATGGTGAAGGCCGGCGAGGCGGGCGGCGTGCTCGAAGTCGTGCTCTCGCGCCTTGCCGAGTTCGCGGAGAAGTCCGAGAAGATCAAGAACAAGGTGAAGGGTGCGATGATCTACCCGATCGTCGTCCTCGTCGCGGCCGTCGGCATCACGGCGTTCCTGCTCATAACGGTGATCCCGAAGTTCCAGCAGGTGTTCCAGGACATGATGGGCGGCGCGGAGCTGCCCGCCGTGACGCAGTTCGTCATCGACATGTCCCAGTACGTCCAGCACAACGGCCTGACGATCTTCGCGGTGGTCGTCGCGTTCGTCGCGCTGAAGAAGATCGTAGGCAAGACGTCGAAGGGCGCGTACTTCTTCGACGTGCTGTCGCTGCGGATGCCCGTGACCGGCACGCTTGTGCAGAGGACGGCGATCTCGCGCCTGACGCGCACGCTGGGCACGCTGCTCTCCTCGGGCGTCCCGATCCTGCAGTCGCTCGTGATCGTGCGCGACACGACGGGCAACCGCGTCGTCTCCAAGGCCATCCAGGACGTCCACGACGCCGTGAAGGAAGGCGAGGGCATGACGCAGCCTCTGTCGCAGTGCTGGGTGTTCCCGCCGATGGTCGTCTCGATGGTCGAGGTCGGCGAGGAGACGGGTGCGCTCGCTGAGATGCTCACGCGCGTCGCGGACACGTACGACGACGAGGTTGACAACGCCGTCGCCGGCATGACGGCGGCGATCGAGCCGGCGCTCATCATATTCCTGGCCGGCATCGTCGGAACGATCGTCGTCGCGATGTTCCTGCCGATGATCAGGATCATCTCCTCCGTGTCCGGAGGCACGGGCGGGGGGATGTGACCCTGGGAACGGGAGGCAAGACCAAGATGAAGAAGGCGTTCACACTGATCGAGCTGCTGATCGTGGTTGCCGTGCTGGTGACCCTGATGGGCCTCATGTTCAAGCTCGGCGCCGTGGGGGGCGACTCCTACCGGCGCACGCGGACCATCACGCGCATGCAGAAGCTCGAGAACTGCCTCTCCGGCTACAACGCCGCGTTCGGAAGCTACCCCCCCGTGAAGCTGCACGCGTCCAGGAACATCAACTCCAGGATCGACAACTACGGGCACGGAATGCAGACGGGGGAGAGCGGCGAGCCGAACTGGAACGACGAGGGCCTTGCGTGGGACCAGGTGCAGGCCGCGTGCCTCGCGCAGCCCGTCGCCTGCCGCTTCCCGTTCCCGGACGGCCCGTACAACGAGCTCATAAGGGGGATCTCCACGGAGATGAAGCGCCGCGCCGGACAGTCGGGCAACGAGCACTACAGGAAGTACTGGGGCAACGAGAGGATAAAAAAGAAGCTGGAGGCTGGCTTCGAGAGCGTGAACATGAACGCCGGCGGCCTCGACCACGACGCCGTCGACTGGGGCAACCTCCAGCTCTTCCAGTTCGGCGTGATGAGCTACATCCTGCCGCGCTACCTCGTGATGATGAACGGCAACTCCCAGTTCTACGGCAACTTCAGGCAGTGGACCGTCAACAACGAGATGCCGAGCGACCCCTACACTGGCAGGCCCATCGGCGAGTGGGCGCAGCTGCGCAACCTAGTCGTGTCGGACAACATGTCCGACCTCGCCAAGGTCGCGAACATCCCGTCGCAGTCCGTCTGCGCGCGTTGGATGCCGAACCTCGCCGGCGCCTGCAGGGCGAACCACAACTACAAGCTCTTCGGTGTCAGCCTGAGGGACGACACCCAGGGCGGAAACCTGAGCGTGGAGAACCCGTGGATCGAGGTGTTCTCCGCGACGGGCGGCAACTCGCAGCAGTACGTCCTCGACGAGGTCACCATGGTCGACGGGTGGCTCAACCCGTTCTACTACTATTCGCCAGCCCCGTACCAGCGCTACATACTCTGGAGCGGAGGCCCGAACGGGAAGACGTTCCCGCCGTGGGTGTCTCGCGACAGCCTCGGGTCGAAGGCGAAGTCGACGGTCGGCTCGTGGACGCACGACGACATAGTTCACATGAGCAACTAGGGAGGAGGCTGGAATATTATGGAATTATGTAATTGTGCAATTTCTCAACAGCCAATGCGGGATTGTCTTCGCCTCCCTAATGACAATGGTCATTTGCGGGTGATGAAACCATATTCAAAGAAAGGCAGGATCTGACATGAAGAATGCGAGAAGGGGATTCACGCTGGCCGAGATTCTTGTTGTGATTGCCATCCTGGGCGTCCTGATGGCGGTCCTCGTGTCGTCGTTCGGCGGGGCCACGAAGAAGGCCCAGAAGCAGAAGTGCAGCGAGCTGGTGAGCGAGGTGGCGACGATGCTCACCGCGATGTACGACACGATGTCCGGCGACAGGGAGGGCATCTGGCCCCCGGGGCTGCTCAGGAACAGCAACACGGAGCAGGGGCTCGACGAGAACGCCGGGTACTTCCTCGCGACGAGGGGCATGAGCCTTTCGTACGACGGCAACTCGAAGAAGCTCTCCGGCAACGACCGGTTCGGCATCGTCACCCCCTGGGCGATCGACGCCATAAAGAAGGTGAAGAACAACAGGGCCAGCCGGAGCACCCCGGTGCCGAGCGGCGGGACGGTCGAGAGCCACCGCCTCAGGTATGCGCTCTGCAGCGACGACGGCTACGTCGAGGGCGCCAACGTCGGCGGCGAGTCGATCAACATCAACGTCAAGGCGGCGGTGTGGTGCGGCGGCGCGGACGGCAAGATCGAGCCGTATTCGCAGGGTCGCAGGGGCGACGACGTCTACAGCTGGGACCACGGCAAGGTGAGAACAGGAAAGTAGTGACCCGATGAGAAAGGCGTTCACCATACTGGAGCTGATGGCCGTAGTGGCCATAATGGGCATCCTCCTCGGCATTGTCGTGGCGGCTGCCGCCAACTCCATCAGGCTCACGCGTACCCACAAGACGAACGCGATACGCGCGGTCGTCCAGCAGGGCATGGAGACATACCATTCCCAGAAGGACAAGTGGCCGGGCACGCTCGGGGACGTTGTCGGCAACGGGGACGGCCCGGTGAGCAAGACCAACACCGAGGGGTTTGACGGCTCCTGGAACCACGACATCTACATAATGGACTCCCCGGAAGAGGTAAAGGGCACGATAAGGGAGGTCGTGAGGGAATGCGTCTCGCAAAACAACCCGATGATGGACATCTCGGGGCTCTTCGTCTCGCGTGACCGCGGCGAGAAGAACGGGCATGGAAGGGGGTATGACTTCTGGGAGGCCGTCAGGGGCAGCGAGCGCACCCAGAAGAAGATGACCGTCGCGGAGATGTACTACGGCTACCCGGAGTCCAGCCATGGGTATTTCAGGAGTTTCCGTCTGTACTATTCGGTGCCGACCGATTCGGTGGAGGTGAGGACGAGGTGAAAAGAAAAGCGTTTACACTGCTGGAGCTCCTCGTCGTCATGGGCATCATGGGCATGATGGCGGTGATGTCCGTCGGCGGCTACCGCGCCATGAGGCGCGGAATGCAGGAGAAGGCCGTGATGACAAACGTCAACCAGTTCATCCGCGCGGCGTACCAGCGCGCGCAGATCGACAGGCAGCCGGTCGCGGTCTACTTCTGGAACGAGACGCTCCGCGTCTCGTCCGACGACGCGGGCAACGTGGACGTCGTCGTCGGCAAGGCCGTGGCCGTCAGGCGCTCGGGCAGGATCTCGGGCGTGCAGGGCGTGTATCTCATAGACGAGTTCGGCGATCTCAGGTTCAGCCGCCTGATAAGCGAGGACGACGAGGAGGACGTGAACGAGGCGTCCAAGTCCGGCGGCGGCATGTACCTCTACCGGCTGAACGGCGACGAGGGCAATGTACGGGAATCCCGCTCCCGCATATCCGAGACTACCACTGCGAAGCCGTTCACCGGCGAACCTCTGCTCGCGTGGTCAGGGAACGGAACCCAGGAGAACGCGGCGCTGAAGTCCGTCGAGATAGAGGCGTTCGCATACGAGGTCCTCGACGGGAGCCAGGGTAAGTGGAGCGCCGGCGACGCTTACGGGTTTGAGTTCGCCGACATCACGCTGCCTCACGGCTACCTCTTTGGGCAGAAGTATTCGAGGAGCCTCTCGAAGCCGATAGACGGCGAGACGATGATCCGGTTCAACCCGGCCGGCGAGGGAGGCAGCAGCGGCGCCGGCGGCGACCGCATAACCATCTACAGCTTCGCGGCGGGCTCCGGAGGGGGAATCACGACGAAGCAGGTGGGCACTTCCACGAGCCCCAAGGAAAGGCAGGGCAGCTGACTATGAGAAAGGCTTTTACACTGATGGAGGTCAACCTCGCCATAATGATCATGGCGGGCGGTATCCTTTCCGTCCTCGGTCTCTACTCGCTTGGCTACCGCGAGAACCGCCAGAGCCGCGAGGACGTCGCGGCGGCCGCGTACGCGGACTCCGTCATAAGCCCGCTGGTGATGGCGCTTTCCGACCCGAAGGTGAAGTGGTCGAAATTCAAGGACCTCCCCGACTACCCGAACAGCAGCGGCTGGGGGTATTTCCTGAACGCGCGCACCGGGCAGGTCGAGAAGAACCCCGACTCGGAGGCCAAGAAGGCGTTCAAGTCCGTCATCGACAAGGTGGGCTCGGAGGTGAGCTCGTCGTGGCCGACATCCCCGGACAGGGACCTCAAGGCCGGCCTCGTCATACTCCACGACCAGAACTCCCCGGTCGTGAGGATAGCCTTCCGGGCGACGAGGAACGTCTCCGAGCTGCTTTCAATGCCGCTGTTCTACACCGAGGTAATGTTCCAGGGGGTGCCCGAATGATGAAAAGGGGCTTTACCATAATCGAGGTGCTGGTCGCGAGCCTCCTGCTGGGGATGCTCGTCTCCATCCTGACCATGATGTTCAACCAGTCGTCGATCGCCTGGCGCACCGGCGTCGCCGCCGTGGAGGACCTCGACGAAGTCCGCATCAACATCGCCAACCTGCGTGACGAGGCGGACAATGCATACGTCTGGAACAACCAGGAGCGCAGGATCATCGGCCTCTGGGACGCCAGCGGAGACCTCCGTGAGCGCGCCTGGAACGTCGACGGCGAGTCGGGCGTGTTCTCGTCGGGATCCATGCTGAACGGCGAGATAGGCAGCGACACCCTGAAGCTCAAGGACCTGAAGCAGCAGTCGGTCGGCGGTGGCCGGGGGACGGGCGGCGTCAAGACGTACACCGTGAACGTGAAGAGCGCAGGGCCCGACAGGGAGTTCAACACGTTCGACGACATTTGGAGCTATCCCGATGAAATCAACTAGAAAAGGCTTTACGCTCGTTGAGATAATGGTGGTGCTGGTGATAATATCAGTGCTCATGGCGGCGTTCACCTCGTCCGTCGCCGGCGCGCGCAAGCGCGCCAACATCTCCAAGGCGACAAGCGAGGTGAAGGTCGTCTCGCAGGCAATCCTCGCGTATGAGCAGTTCGGGAAGGACATGCCTTCTTGCAAGGACGCCGACGCGGACGAGAACTCCCTCGGATTCCTGATCGGCGAAGGCGGGTCCGCCGACTCCGGCGGCAAGATACCCCCGCTTCTCATGGCGTCGCTCAGGAGCGGCGGCAAGATGCTCGACCCGTGGAACACCCCGTACAAGATCTCGATCAAGGCAGGCGAGACGCTGAAGCTCACGAAGACGATGTCGAACGTCAAGACTGGTTACTTCCTGCCGAACTTCTACCGCCTTTCAGAGGAGGAGCGCAAATGAGAAATCCCTCTTCCAGGCGCGGCAGCGCGCTTCTCATAGTCCTCGGCATGTTGTCGTTCATGATCGTCTCGGCGGTCGGCTTCGCCACGTACATGCGCTATTCGCGCATGCCGTCCAGCTTCCTCCGCCGGTCAAACTCGTCGCGCCTTATCGTGAAGGCCGCCGTGGCGGAGGCGATGGAGCAGATCGACAAGGCCGTCTGTAACAACTACCACCCGAACATCGGCTTCAAGTACGTCGACGACGGCCGCCAGCCCGGCTCGTACTCCGGCGGCGACATGAACAACGTGCTCTGGAACGGGAGCTCCAGCTATCCAAACCTTCACAACGTCTGGCGGCACCGCGTCTTCATGAAGTCCGCGAAGCCTGACGTACTGAACAGGACGACGACGGACTCATCCACGGTCACGCCCCTCTGCCTTGAGGCCCTCGCCTACATCCCGCCGCCGCTCATCAACGATGTGCGCTTCTACTCCCGCATCACCCCCACCGCCAAGTGGCAGCCGTTCGGGTTCGACGTCGGCCGCTATTCGTTCGTGGCCGTCGACGTCTCCGACTACTTCGACCTGAACCGGATTCTGGCGGACGCCCCGCGTGCGTCCTCCGCCACTCGGCGTGTCACGCTGTCGTACCTTTTCGAGGAGAACGGACACAAGACCCCGCCGTCCTCCGTCTCCGAGTGGGATAGCTTCATGGACAAGTTCCGCAAGTACGACGAGAAGACGGGGGCACTGGAGTTCAACGGCAAGTACCCGCTCATATCCGTCGCCGACTTCAACCTCGCGCTCGGGAATCACGGTGGCGTGTGGAAGGGCAACTTCTCCAGCCCGTTCTGCGACTACATCAGCGGCAGGACGGAAAGTCTCTACCCCGGCAACAAGTCCATCGCCGGAAACTACAAGTCGCTCCAGGGCGGCACGCTTGACGCGTATCTCGAGAGGTTCCGCCGCATGACGTTCGTCACGGACAGCCTTCTGCCGGTCGACCTCACCGAGGCCGAGGAGTCGTCGGGCGGCGGCCGCAACCAGCAGCAGGCACGGGTGCAGAACCGTTTCCCGCTTTCAGACCCCAAGAACCAGCCGTTCAAGATGTCCGACCTTAAGAACAAGGGCGGACGGTCGATGGATCTCGCAACGCTGATCAGGGGCGCCAACTCCGCCTTTGGACACCTCGACGACAAGCTCAAGAGGGGAGTTCTCAGCCTCTCCACACTAGGCTGCACCATCCTCTACGACTACCTCGACGAGGATCATATCCCCGTCTCGCTCGCCGTGCCCACCTTCGAGCGGACGCCCATGATCTGCGGCATAGAGCCGAAGTTCGAGAATTCTCAGTTCAGGATCCAGAAGACGATGATCCCCGCTGGCGAAAACGACGTCGATACAAAATCTGAGAACGAAACCTCCCGCATCGTGCGCAAGACCGTGCGCTACACCCTCGACCCCAGGATCGTCGAGGGCTTCATGGGCGGCACGCTCAACACGCTAGTCGTGTTCCCGTTCAGCCACAAGGACGAGGACGACGGGCAGTTTGCCCTGGACGGCCGCTTCGCCCTATTCTTCTCAAGCGACAAGATGTCCCTTAGGACCAGCCCGAGCGATATCCTGCACCTCGAGGAAGGGGACATCGAGGAGAAGCCGCTCATGGACAACGGCCTCATCAACGCGAAGCTCGACAACCTGAACATCTCGAACATAAAGACAACGTTCGTCGACAACAAGAGGCAGGAGGACGCGCTCCAGCTCCACAAGATGAGGTTGCAGAGGGGAAGCGCCGCAGGTCAGGCCCTGGCTATGGGCGGCAACGCGCTCCTCGAGGTCACATACGAGTGGGAGCAGACGAAGTCCGGCGGAAACGCCGGCGGAATGATCGCAAACCAGGGATGGGCGCCGGAGTGGAAGGACCTGGACAAGAACAAGGCAGACTATATCGTCGAGGCGAAGTGCTTCCCGATCGTAGACGCGGGCGGCAAGCTAGACCAGGATCTTGCCAACTTCAACAACCTCAAGGGCGTAATAACCGGCGGCGGCAAGGAGATAACGATGAACGCAGGCGCGTGGCTTCGCATAAAGGACTCCTCCGCGAACGGCAAGGTCGTGGACATGGTGCCCGCCTGCATCCTCGACGACAAGAACCAGAATGGATTCGGGATGGACGACGCCACGGGCGCTGTGCTGCTCGAGAGGCTGGGCGCGGCGTATCCGCTCATGCGCTTCGACACCGGCATCTCGTTCACGCTGTCTATCAACGCGCTCGACTCGATCGCCGACAAGCCGCAGCCCGTCACGATAAGCCCTGCTGCCGCCATGGTCGCCGACCCGAGGTACAACTACGCCCCGGAACACTGGTTCCAGGTCGCGGCAGGCATCGACAAGAACACCTGGCTCACCAACAACAAGGTCGGCGACGGCGACCGCGACGGCGACATCTCGATGGCGACAAGCGACGCTGGATATCTGCAGAGCAAATACGAGTTCGCCCACATTCCCCGCCTCACCGGACTTTTGGACTCCGGCGACGGCAACAGGGACAACGACATGACAGGCAACCTGAAGTGCCCCTCCGTCGCATACGGCGGAAAGTCGCTTCCCGACAGCTTCGGCGCGACCGCAAACCAAGAGTTCATGTGGCGTACCTACGACCCGACGGACATCGACGAGCAGGCATTCGAGAAGCTGCCCTGGACGAGCGAGGACACCGGCTTCAAGGTGAACCCGTACACCGACTCCATGAACATCATGATGGCGGCGTTCGCCAACACGCCGATAGACTGGAAGCGGTCTTCGACGAACCACACGTTCGGCACCGTGAAGTACGCCGAGATGAAGGCCGCCAACTTCAACAGGGACTACGCCTTCAACCAGTATTCGAAGGACACCAAGATCTCCTGGGAGTTCCTTGAGACCGCCGCATCCAGGTTCTACAACAGCGTCCGCGACCGCGCCGGCGAGAACAAGGACTGGGTGGAGGCGTGGCAGCAGCTGGACTGGAGTTACCATAAGGACAGGTTCCTCGGCATCGACCTCGACGCAGACACAGACAACCTCTTCGCCGCCGACCGCAAGTTCCTCTACGGGTACTGGCGCGAGTGCTTCGCCGCCAAGCAGCAGCTCTTCCTGATCTTCGCCAGGGCGGAGCCGATGATGATGGGCGGCGGCGCGGCGGGGCAGATACCGCCGCAGCTCGGCGCAAGGGCCGTGGCCCTCGTATGGCGCGATCCTACGGCCACTCCGGACATCGGAGGCAAGTACGTGCCCCATCAGATGAGGGTGTTGTTCTATAGGCAGTTTGAATAATTGTGGAATTATGTAATTGTGGAATTATGCAATTTGCCATTAACCATTGGAGATGTATATTTCAACAATGACATAATAACGAAGTCGTACAAAAGAAAGGTAAGATATACATGAAAATGAAAAGGGGTTTTACGCTAGTCGAGTTGATTGTCGTAATTGCCATCATCATCGCCCTCATGGGGGCACTTGTCGTGAATTTCATGGGCGGCACGGAGTCTGCCCGGAACGCGCAGTGCATGGCGAACATGAAGCAGCTTGCCCAGGGCGTGCAGTCGTACGGCAGGGACACGCACTGGTATCCGATGGCAGGGTCGCTCGAACGCATGGCCATTGACGAGACGAGCGGCATCGGCAAGGGCGTCAAGGGGCGGTACAACGAGCTGAAGGGATGGATCAGCTGGAACTCGCACGGCACATACAAGTCCGCGCCGCGATCCCACGTCGCGAACGCCGGATGGTTCATCTCCGCCTACAACCAGGACGAGACGACTCGCGAATACTGCATCACCAACGGCGTGTTGTGGGGCCATGTGAACAAGACCCGCAAATGCTACACGTGCCCCAACCACCTGAAGAAGATGAAGTCGAGCGAGCAGCCCAACTGGAGCTACGTGATGAACAGTGTGTTCGGCTGGGATACCTCTATCGGCAGCGACTATTTCTCAGAGTTCTACTGTGGCGAACGCGAGTTCGGAACCCTCGCCAGGATCGACAAGATGCTCCTCTTCGCGGAGCTCCCCTGGGAGGACTTCTTCGACGGGGTGCAGCCCGACTACTCCAGCGCTTCTGGGATCAAGAACGACTGTACCCTCCAGTACACGGAAGGGGAGTACATCGGCTTCAACCACAAGCAGGGCAACAACATCTACGCCCACGTCGTGTTCGCGGACGGCCACACGGACAAGATTCGCGCCCCGAAGAACGGCCTGAGGGTCGACGCCCTGAAGAAGCTCACCGAGTACCTCTGCGAGGGCAAGGACTACACGTACAACGGCTCAAGCTACTCGGAGGCGAAGTAGTGATCAAGGTCCTTGTCGTCGACGACCATCCCATGGTCCGCGAGGGCCTTGAGGCGATGTTCGCTAGCGAGGGCGGGTTCGACGTAGTGGGGCTCGCCGCAAACGGGGAGGAGGCCATCGCGCTGGCCGGGAAGACAAGCCCCGACGTCGTGCTGAGCGACGTGAGGATGCCGAAGATGGACGGCTTCACGATGCTGTCGCACATGCTGAAGGTCGCCCCGTCCGCTCGCGTCATCCTCCTTGCCGGGATGCCGCTCCGCGAGGAGGAGGCGCGCGCCGAGGCCGAAGGCGCGGCGGGCTACCTCCCGAAGGACGTCGACCAGGACCGCCTTTCCGAGGCGATAAAGATCGCCGCCGCCGGCGGGGCGTTCGTCCGCGAGCAGTTCCAGTCCACTCCGTCGCTTCTCACAGTCCGGGAGATGGACGTCCTGCGCCTGCTGGCGCAGGGCAAGCAGCGCGACCAGATCGCCGCCGCGCTCGGCATCGGCGCGGAGTCCGTAAAAACCCACCTGAAGGGAATCATGAACAAGCTCGCCTGCCCCAACGCGACGTCCGCCGTCGGCAGGGCGTACGAGCTGGGGATCCTCCGCGCATGAAGACAAAGCCTCTTTTCATAGTGATGTCCGCGCCAAGCGGCTGCGGCAAGTCCACACTGATAGACATGCTCCTCCAGGAGTACCACGACATCGTCTACTCCATCAGCTGCACGACGCGCGCGCCGCGCGGCGACGAGGAGGACGGACTGGACTACCACTTCCTCTCCAAGGAGCGGTTCGAGGAGCTGATCGGCGAGGACGCCTTCCTTGAGTACGCCAACGTACACGACAACTACTACGGCACTCTCCGCGCCCCGATCGAGGAGGTTCTCTCCGAGGGCAGCTCGATGATCCTCGACATCGACGTGCAGGGCGCGGCGAAGGTCAGGGAGCGCGTCAGGGCCCTGCCGAACACCGACCCGCTGAAGATTGGCTATGTCGACATCTTCGTCATGCCGCCGTCGATGGACGAGCTACGCGCTCGCCTTGAGGGGCGCGGCACCGACTCCAGGGAGTCCATCGAGCGCCGCCTTGCGAACGCCGAGGGGGAGATTGCCCGCGCCGGGGAGTATATGTACAAGGTGGTCAACGACGACCTTGCCATCGCCTACAAGCGCCTCTGCGACCTCATCGACGCCCTGTCGGGGCGGATGTAGAAAATGTAATTGTGTAATTATGTAATTGTGTAATTGTGGAATAGCGGGATTTTACATTTATACCTTCCATTTTACATTTTACACTTTACATTTTACACTTTACACTTTACACTCGTTCCCACACGTTCCCTGCCGCATTGGACTTCAGGGCGGCCTCGACGAACCGCATTGTCCTTACGCCTTCGCGGGGGCCGGGGAAGTCGTGGGGCTGGCGATCCTGCACCGACGCGCAGAACTCGTCGTAGATGTTGGCGAACGCCTCGATGAAGCCCTCGTGGTGTCCGGCCGGGATCCTCGACGCCCTGTTGCACGCCTCCGACTCCTCGGCGATGTATGGCGCCTTGCGCTTGTACGTCTTCTCCGGACCGAAGGGATATTTCACTGAGAGGTAGTTCGGCGCCTCCTGGTTCCAGAAGAGCGACGCCTTGTCTCCATAGACCCGCAGGCGCACGCCGTTCTCCTCGCCCGTCGCGATCTTCGATATGACGATTGACGCCTTTGGGACAACTGCGGGGACTGTCCCCGCGGAATTGGCGGGCTTGAGGCGCATCAGCACCGAGGCGTCGTCGTCAAGGGCGTTGCCTGGCGCGTAGGATGAAAGGTCTGCGAGGATCATGTCCGTCTCCAGCCCCGTCACGTACTCGACGAGATGGAATGCGTGAACCCCGATGTCCGCCACGACGCAGCTTCTCCCGGACCTCGCCGGATTCATCTTCCAGGCGTTGCGCTTGTCTAGCGGCTTGGTGAAGTCGATCTTCCTGAAGCTGCCCTGCTGGTATTCGAGGACGACCTTGCATATCGTGCCGAGCTCTCCCTTTGCGGCCAGGTCGCGGGCGAGCTTCACCATCGGGAACCCGGAGTAGGTGAACGGGATGGCGAGGAAGCGTCCGTTCTCGGCGGAGATTCGGGAAAGTTCCTCGGCCTCGTCCAGTGAAAGCGAAAGTGGCTTTTCGCAGACGACATCCATTCCGGACTCAAGCGCGGCTTTGGCGATTTCGTAGTGCGAGTCGTTGGGCGTGACGACGGAAAGGAAGTCTATCTTGCCGCGCTCGGCCTCGATGAGGGACCTCCAGTCTGGGTAGACGCGCTCCGGCGCGACGGCGCACTTCGCGCCTGTCGCGGCATTGGCTGAAGGGTCTCGGGAGAAGCATCCGGCAACGAGGTCCGCCAGGTCGTCCATGCGCACCGCCATGCGGTGGATGGGCCCGATGAAAGATCCGGCAGCGCCGCCGACCATTGCATATTGGAGTCGTTTCATCTCACGCCCGTTCCCCATTCCCCGTTCCCCATTCCCCTACTTCCCCAGCAGGCTCGACCATTGGCGCTTTTCTTTTTCGGCCTTCTTGCGCTCCTCGATCATCCTGTACCCGATTCTGTTGCGGAACAGGTCCTGGACGAGCTGCGCCGGAAGGAATCCGAAGCCCGACGACGCGACGGCCGACGCGAATGCATCGTACGAGTTGTAGCGCTGCATTAGCGGGGGGATCCGGTCGATGAACGACTGCGCGACGGAGGCGTTGCCGGAGATCGTGGAGTACCCCGACCCGAAGCAGAAGTATCCGCCCATGCGCAGCGTCTTGTCGATGCGGGTGCGGGCGTTGTTTATCTTTTCGAGGTACAGACGCGTCTTCTCGTTGTGCACGAACTCTCCGTCGAACGAATACGTCGTGATGACCGTCGGCTGTTTTGGCCTGGGGGCGACCGGGCGGCGGACGACGCGTTTCTTTGTCGTTGTCTTCTTCTTGGGCGTCGGGTTGTCGTTGAAGAGGTCGTCGAGGTTGGAGGCGATGTCTCCGGTTGCCTCTTCCGTCTCCTCCTCCGCGGGCTCCTCCGGCGGCGGCTCGGGCGCGGCGGCTGGCGCGGGCGTTGGGTCGCCGGGGATCACAGTCTTCTCAGCCTTCACTCCCGCCTGGGTCTTGATGAACTCGTTCCAGGGGATCAGCTCGCGCGTCACCTGGATACCGTTGATTCTGATCACGGTGCCCTGGCGCTCCACCTTGTACGGCGGCGGGATGTACCTGCCGTTGACGAACACGTATCCGGCGCTGAACGGGCGCCCAACCGTCGCCTTGAGCTCCTTCAGCGCCGCTGCCGGCGGCCTGGGGAACTCCCCGGCCGTCGCCGCCACGGGGTCGGCCATGAGAACCGACGTCGCGCACAGCGCCGCCGCCAACGCTCCATGAAATCTGTTCATCTTCAAACCTCCTTGTGCCTTCAAGACTCCGTCCTTCAGAGAAAGATCCCGCATTGCCGTAGCACAGAACCTCCAGAACCCGTCGTTCCAAATCGGGACCTTGCGGCCCCATATCAAAATGTCGGTCGAAGAAATATCTGCTCAATCCGCGTGCAACACAGGACCCATGCCGTTGAAAGGTCAGCTCTCCCTCACTTCGATTCCGCCGGTCGCCTTGAGGGCGTCGACGACTCTGCGGAACGCCTGCCCGACCTCCTCGTCGGTCAGCGTCTTCTCCGGGGAGCGGAACTCGAGCGAGTACGCAAGCGACCTCGCGGCCTCCGCGGCCCCCTTTGGCTTGAATATGTCGAATAGCGACACCTTCGTCAGGATCTTACCGCCGTTCTTCCTTATGACGTTCTCGATGTCCGCGTTCTTGACGCCCTGCGAGGCTACGATCGCGACGTCGCGGCGCACCAGCGGGAACTGCGGAACGGGCGACACGCGGCCCGTCGCGCCGACGTTCTTCAGGAAGGGCTTGAGCTCGACTTCGCACAGCGCCATCTGCGTCGAGAGGCGGTATGGGTGGCGGAGCTTCGCTGAGACCGCGCCGAGGATGCCGACGTCGCGTCCGTTGACCTTCACCGTCAGGGCGGCGCCTGGCGTGAACGCGGGGTGCTCCGCCGGCGTGAACTCGACGCGCCCGACGTGCAGGCGGCGCACAAGCTCCTCGACGACGCCCTTCATCCACAGCACGGCGTCCTCCTCGGTCACCGCCTGGCGGCGGCGCAGGGACTCGCGTCCGACCGGTCCGAAGAAGCCGAGCGAAAGGCGTTCCGCCTCCGCCGGTCCCTTCTCCCCGTTCGAGAACACCTTGCCCATCTCGAAGAGAAGGGCGCTCTCGGCCTGCCGCGAGGCGTTGCGTCCGAGCGAACCCAGCATCTGCGGCAGAAGCGAATCGCGCATCACGCCGTATTCGACGGATACGGGGTCGGGGATCACGAGCCGCGACGCGGCGTTGCGCTTGTCGAAGTCGTCAAGCTCCCTCTGCGAGAGGAACGAGTAGTGCATCGCCTCGGTGAAGCCGAGCGCGAGGCACGTCTCGCGGATCTTCGCCTTGGCCTTGAAGGGGGCCTCGGAGAGAGACGAGACGGACGGCGCGGACGGCATGGAGTCCGGGATGTTGTCGAGCCCGTAGATCCTCGCGACCTCCTCGACGAGGTCGGCCTCCAGCGTGAGGTCGTATCTCCAGGAGGGGATTCCGAACGCGATGGACTCCACGCCCGCGAAGAGAGTCGTCCCCGCCGGCGTGCGCGGTTCTAGGCCGAGCGCCTTCAGGATGAACACCATCGCGTCGTTGCCGACGGGGATGCCGATGAGGCGCCTGGCGCGCTCGAAGTTCAGCGTGACGTCGGCGTTGAGCGGCGTCGGCCTGCTGTCGACGTCGACGACGCCCCTTGCGACCTTTGCGTTGCCGAGACGCTGCAGGAGATGCGCGGCACGGCGGCTCGCGAAGTCGGCGAGGTCCTTGTCGACGCCGCGTATGTAGCGGTAGCTCGACTCCGAGGCGAGGCCGAGCTTCGTCGCGGTCGCCTTCGTGGATGTGGGCTCGAAGAGCGCGGACTCCAGCAGCACGGTCTTCGTGCCCTCGGCGATCTCGCTCTCCTCGCCGCCCATGATGCCGGCCACGGCGTTGGGCCGCTCCGAGTCGCAGATCATGAGCATCGTCGGGTCGAGCTTCCTGTCGACGCCGTCGAGCGTCTTCATCGTCTCGCCCTCGCGGGCGCATCTGACGACTATGCGGCGGTCCTTCAGCTTCGTGTGGTCGAACGCGTGCATGGGCTGCCCGAGCTCGAGCATCACGTAGTTCGTGACGTCGACGACGAGCCCCAGCGACCTCATGCCGCAGAGCTCGAGCCTCTTCGCCATCCAGTCGGGCGACGGACCGTCCTCGACGGACGTCACGACGCGGGCGGTGTACCTCGGGCACTTCTCGGTGTCCTCGACGGAGACGGAGACTTCGCTCGCGACGTCGACGTCGCACTCCACGAAGCTGACGTCGGGCTTCTTCACCTCGCGATGGAGAATCGCGCCGAACTCGCGCGCGAGGCCGATGACGGAAAGGGCGTCCGGGCGGTTCCAGGTGACCTCGACCTCGAAGACGGTCTCCGGCTTCTCGCCGGGCAGGACGTCGCGGAGGAACGCGCCCGTGGGCGTCTCCGCCGGGAACTCCATGATTCCGTCGTGGTTGCCGCCGGGCAGGTTCAGCTCGGCGGACGAACAGCACATGCCGAAGGAGTCGACGCCCCTCATGCGGCCTTTCTTGATCTTGAACCCGCCGTTGGGGATGACCGCGCCGATCTTGGAGAACGCGGTCTTCATGCCGGCGCGCGCGTTGGGCGCGCCGCAGACTACCTGCAGAGTCTCCGTGCCGTCGTTCACCTTGCAGATGTGGAGGTGGTCCGAGTCGGGATGCGGCTCGCATTCGACGATTTCCGCGACGACGAAGTGGTCGTCGAGCGGCTGTTCGCCGACGGTCTCGATCGCCTCGACCTGCAGGCCCGCGCGGGTGAGCTTCTCGGCGAGCTCCTTCGGGTCTATGTCGTCGATCTTTACGTATTCGTTAAGCCAACTGAGGGGCAGCTTCATCTTTCTTCTCTTCTTCTTTCGGTTCTTCTGTAGGTGGTTCCTGCGGGGCTGGATTCTCCGGCGCGGGCTCAGCGGCAGGAGGCGGCTCGGCGGCGGGCTCAGTAGCTGGTTGCTCGGCCGGGGCCTGTGCTTCGGCTGGTTGCTCGGCGCCCGCAGCATCCGGAATTTCCGGATTGTCCGGAATATCCGGTTTTTCCGGGGCTACCGGGCTTTCCGGTTTTTCGGGCTCAGCTGGGGCTGGCGCTTCAGCGGTCGGTTCGGCTGGAGCCTGCGCTTCGGCTGGTGGCTGCGCCTCGACCGGCGGCGGCTCTGCGGCGGCCTTCGCTTCCTCGGCGGGCTTCGCCTCTGGCTTGCGGTTCTTGCGCCACTGCGGACCGTACTTCGGAAACTTCTCCACTGCCGAGTACACGCCGTTGGTGAATGCAACTACATGCCCCGTAGAGGCGAGCCATGCGAGCTGCTTCTCGGCGTCGCTGTCGGCGGCGAGCTCGGCCTTCGTCGAGCAGGGGTTTGCGGCGACCTTCGCGGCGACCGCGGCGAGCTCGGGGATCGCGTGCGCGGCGTCGAACTCCTTCAGCTCTACGCCGGTGACGAACTCCTGTCCGTGCGCGTCGTTCACCCTGAAGAAGTGGATCTTGCGATGGTGGAACGCGCCGCGCAGCGCGAAGCACATCGCGTACGGCGAGCGCCGCTCGGCTTCGAGCGCGTCGCCCGCGACCATCTTTATCGCGGGTGGGCACTTCATTGCGACGTCGGCCGTCAGCGACAGGCTCTTGGGGGTGTCGAGCATCGACGGCATGAAGGTGCGCCGGAACTCGGCCTCTGCCTGCTCGCGCGTAAGCGTCGGGGCGCCTTCGCCCGCGCCCTTCGCGGTGAACACCGTCTTCTTCGTCGCGCCCTTGCGCCATTCCTCGATGGCCTCGGCGTCGCGCACCATCTCGATGTGCGAGCGGTACTCCGACTCCGACATCGACGGATACCTGGTGCGGATCATCTCGCGCACGGTCGCGTTGAACTCGTGGATGTTGGGCGGCCCGAGCAGCACGCCGGAGAGTCCGCACTTCGCGACGCAGTTGAAGTTGCCCTTCGGCGGCTCGCACTCGATCTCCTTCGCGTCGAAGTAGTCGGAGAGGTGCGCCGTCACGGTGTGTGCCGCGACCTCGGCCTCGTCCGCGGACGCGAAGCCGCACGCCTTGCACTGGTGGAACCGGCGCGGCTCGGCGCGGCCGTCGGGCTGCTGCGGATTCCTGGGAGTGATCTTCAGGAGGACGGACGACGGGTTGTCGAGCAGGAAGTACGCGAGGTCCTTGAGCTTGTAGGCGTGGTAGTCCTGCTGCAGCTTGCGCATGATCGTCCCGAGGGCCTTCGTCTCTGGGAGTATCTTCACGTCGGCGTCAAGCGGACGCGGCCTGTCGAACGAACGCTGCGACCTGTCAAACGGGCGCGGCCTGTCGCGGTCGAACGGGCGTCCGCCGCCGCCGGGTTTCTGTCCGTTCGCGCCTTGCCTGGGCGGCCTGCCGTCGCGCGGCGCCTGCGGCCGACGGTCGTCGGGTGCGCGTCCGCCGCCGCCTCCGCGCCGGTCGGCGAACGGCTTGCGTTCGCCGGACTCGCGTACAGGTGTTGTCTTGCCGACTACCACCCCGGCGTCCTTCTTCGCCCATGCGGGCGTGAAGTCTATCGATCCGAGGTCCAGAATCTGATTTGCTTCGTTGTCCATCACGGCATATTATATCACAAAACGCGCGTATAGTGTAGAGTATATGGCGCAGAATTGCACGGCGCGGAGGCCTGCGGCGGGTCACCACCCCGCGAGGCGCGGGAGGTGCAGGCGGGCGTTGGCCGCATCGCTGTCGGCGAAGCGCCGCGCCTTGGCGTCCCACGTGAGCAGCCTGCCGGGGTCGAACAGCGCGGCGACGCCCGTGAGCGAGCACTGCGTCATCGAGCCCGCGTAGGCAAAGTCGCTTCCCACTTTCGGGCCGCCCTTGACCGCCGCGATGAATTCGTTGTACGGCTTGGTGTCCGGGCTCTTCCCCGGCACGCGCGGATACTTCTGCTTTGGGCATCCGCCCTCGACGCGGAGCTTCGCGAGGGTCGTGTCGGGCAGCATCCGCAGGTAGTTCGCGCCGTGGTGCCCGTACTCGATCACGCCGCGCGTGCCGTAGACGAATGCGCCGTTCGTCATGTTGTCGCGGGTCTTGCGCGCCTTTGCGGAGTTGAACGGGGGGAACATGTCGCGCTCGCCCTTCCACTGCGTTGGCATCGGTACGTCCTTGCAGGCGTCGCCGTCGAACCACACGAGCTTGAACGGCTTCCCGTCGCGCTTGACGTATTCGAACGTCGTCTTGACGCCGTCGGGGAACGTGAGGCCGTGTCGCTCCGGCGTCCACGGGCCGACTACCTCCGCCTTGACGGTCTTCGGAAGCCCGAGGCCGAACGTCCAGAAGAGCGGATCCATCAAATGGCAGCTCCAGTCGCCGAGCGTGTTCGTGCCGTACATCGTCCAGAAGCGCCATGCGCCCGGCAGGAACTTCGGGAAGTACGGGCGGTGCGGGACGGGTCCCTGCCACTGCTCCCAATTGAGCTCCTTGGGGACTTCCCACTTTTTCTTCATGTTGTCCAGCTCATTCATGAACGAGTACTTCGCCGGGCACCAGACGTGCGCCTCGGTCACCTCTCCGATCAGCCCCGCCTCGACCCATTCGCGGAAGTCGCGGATCGTGTCGTAGGCGTGGCCCTGGTTCATGGCCTGCGTGACGAGGTTAGGATGCCTGTTCGCCTCGGCGAGCATGGCGTCCATCTCGTGGAAGCTCTGGGCGAGGGGCTTCTCGCACTGAATGTGCTTGCCGCGCTTCAGGCACTCGATCGCCATTGTCGCGTGCCAGTGGTCGGGGACGCCGATCATCACGGCGTCGATGTCCTTGTCGTGCCTGTCGAGCATTTCCCTGTAGAACGTGTAGAAGGGGGCTTTTGGATGCCTCTTGCGCTGGTGCTGGCAGCGGCGCGTGTCAACGTCGCAGAGCGCGACGATTCTCGCGCCGGCGTGTTCGAGCCCGTCGATGTCGGCGGATGCGCGTCCGCCCGCGCCGATGGCCGCCACGTTCACCGTCTCGCTCGGGGGCGTCGCGCCGCTGCCCGCGACGAGGCGGCGCGGGAGGATCATGAACGAGGCCGCGCCTCCTGCGGCCTTGAGGAATTCCCTTCTTTTCATCTTCATCTTCATTGCTGTTGCTCCTTTTTGCTTTCTGTCTTGCCTATAAGTTCTTCTAGAAACAACCGGAACAACTTTTTTCTCGCGCCGCGTAACCACGAGGCGCTCTTGAAAGTGGGCGCGATTGCGCCCGGATGGCAAGAGTTGTTGTATCAGTTGTCATAGTTGTTTCCTCTTCATCGAAACTTATCCTCATTTACATTCCCGCGTACAGCGCGGGCGGCGGGTTTCATATATTCCCTTTCTGTTTGCTGACAGCGCTACCGGAAGCCGAGGAGCTTGTGCAGCTGCACCGAGAGCGACCAGCCGTCAAGCTCGGACATCACTGCCTTCGCGGTCGCGAAGTCCATTTCCCCGTCGCGCTCGCATGGCGACACGTAGTAGTCCGTCGCGGCGATGCGGCCTCTCACCCAGCGGCAGAACTGCGCGACGTGCTCGGACGACGCGACGACGCGCACCTCGTCGGCGCGCGCCAGCGCGAGCGACTCCGGGAACTCGGCCTTCGGGGAACACGCAACGTAGTCCGTGAACTGGAGCCACTCCGCGTCGCGCGTCCCGTTCGTCTCGACGGCGATCCAGTATCCGCGCCGCTTCAGCGCGGCGACCAGCTCCGGCATGGCGTCCACAAGCGTCGGCTCGCCGCCGGTGAGGACGACGCTCTTCGGCCTGTACTGCCCGATCTCGGCGACGAGGTCGTCGAGCGACGCCGAGAAGCGCCGCTTCACGTCGGTGTCGCACCATGGGCAGCTGAGGTTGCATCCGGCGAAGCGCACGAACACGCAGGGGCGGCCGGTGTTGCGTCCTTCGCCCTGAAGCGACTCGAACACCTCGACGAGATCGTACGAGGGCGATTGCGGAATCGCGGAGTCATGAGGTTGCGGGATGGCGGAACTGTTCATTGTCTGAGGTGTCGATTCATGGATCGTGTTGTGGTCTTGTACTGTACATTATACCAAAATTTGTGTTTTATGTTTTCGCCTTTTTTGGTAGAATATTCACTGTGAAGATTGAAACTCAAAAAAGCATACGCTATCTCCTCGCCCTCGCAGGGCTGGGAGGGTTCCTGTATGGCGTGGACTTCGGCGTGATCGCCGCGGCCGAGCCGTACATGAAGGCGATGGACATCTACAAGGACAAGGGCGCATACGTGAGCCTCGTCGTCGGCGCGGTGATGCTGGGCGGGCTCATATCGTCAATCACCGCGGGCTTCCTCTGCGAGCTGTTCGGGCGCAAGAGGATGATCGTCGCCTCCGCGGCGATGTTCCTTGCCGCGATACCGGTGGTGTGCCTGTCGCTCACTTCGTTCCCCGTCCTCATGGCGGGACGCATCCTCCAGGGAATGAGCGCCGGGTACATGGCCGTTGTGATGCCAATGTACCTTGCGGAGACGCTGCCCGCCGACATCCGCGGACGCGGCACTGGCGTGTTCCAGTTCTGCCTGGGGCTCGGGCTTGTCGTCGCCGCAGGGGCGGGGTGCCTCGTCGCAACGCGGTATGGAGCGTCCGACACTGCCGACGCGGCGGGCCGCGTCGCCGCGTGGGGCGCGAACTTCTGGTGGACCATGCTGCCTGTCGCGGTGCTGTTCTTCGGAAGTCTCAGGCTGCCGGAAAGCCCGGTGTGGCTGGAGAAGAGTGCAAAGCGTAAAGTTGAAAGTGTAAAGTTGGAGAAGGATGACTCCTCCACTCCCAACTCCTCCACTCTCGACTCTTTGCTTTCGCGGCGTTACGTTATTCCGTTTCTGCTCGCGTGCCTCGTACTCACCTTCAACAAGACGACGGGCATGAGCTCTTTCACGAGCTATCTCGTGACGATTCTGCACAGCGCCGGGTTCGAGGGGATATTCGCCAACTGGGGGCAGCTCGCGGTGAAGCTCACGAACATGCTCGTCACCATCGCCGCCGCCGCGCTCGTTGACCGCAAGGGCAGGACGTGGCTCCTCAAGGTTGGCACGGGCGGCATGACGATCGGCCTCGCGGCGATAGGCTCGGTGTTCCTCGCGATAGAGCGCTTCGGCGTTCATGCCAACAACTTCACCGGACTCCTCACGCTTTTCGCGTTCTTCTTCATGCAGGTCTTCTACGCGCTGGGGCCGGGGCTCTGTGTGTGGCTCGTCCTCTCCGAGCTGATGCCGAAGCGCATTCGCGCGAACGGCATGGCCATCGCGCTGTTCATGAACCAGCTCGTCGCCTGCGGGCTTGCCTCTACGCTCCATCCGTGGCAGGAGGCCTGGGGCTGGAGCTCGATGTTCTTCTTCTTCGCCGTGAACGGCGTTTTGTATTTCATCACGGCCCTCTTCATCCCCGAGACGAAAGGCAAGTCGCTGGATGAGCTGGAGCACCTTTTCGACAAGGGACACGCGACACGCGACACGGCTTCCGCTAACAACTAACGACTGATGACTAACCACTAACCACAACCCACTAACAACTAACAGCAACCCCAACCCCAACAACTAACAGCTAAAAGCTCTATGCTCTAAGCTAACCCTAACTATGATAACACAAACATCCATAAGCTACTACGGCCTCAACTACGTCGAGCACGCGGAGGCCGACTTCAAGGAAATGAAGGCGCACGGAGTCACCCAGGTGATCCTCGCCGTCACGGAGTTCGACTTCGACTTCTGGAGGCCGAACATCCCCAAGATCGTCGACAAGGCGCACGAGCTCGGCCTCCGCGTCCTCATCGACCCGTGGGGCAACGGCAAGTACTTCGGCGGCGAGCAGGTCTCGAAGTTCCTCCAGGACAACGTCGAGAACCGCCAGGTCTCCGCGTTGACGGGCGAGCGGCTTCCCTACGCCTGCTTCAACACGAACAGCTACCGCGACTACTTCAAGAACTTCTGCGTCACGCTCGCCCGCGAGGCGAAGCCTGACGGCTTCTTCTGGGACGAGCCGCACTACGCGTTCCCGAAGGGCATCGCCTCCATCACCGGCGGCGTCGCCGACGACTGGACGTGCTACTGCCCCGTCTGCCGCAAGCGCTTCGAGGACTACTACGGCTACCCGATGCCAAAGTACATGACGAACGACGTCAAGCAGTTCCGCTGGCGCGAGGCGCTCGTAGTGCTTTCCGACACCTCGAAGGCGCTCAAGGAGATCGACCCGAAGCTCGAGATCACGTGCTGCGTCCACGCCACGCAGAACGGCTACTACGTCTCCGAGTACCGCGGCTACGACAACTGGGACATGGTTGGCGCGTGCCCGTACTTCGACGTGTTCTCGACGACGATCATCAACTGGGCGCTCCCCGAGGACTTCTTCCTCGACATCACGCGCCGCACCGTCGCCATCGCGAAGAAGTACGGCAAGCTGTCCGAGCGCTGGTTCATGGGCTACTACAAGCAGCCCAAGGACTGGGCGCAGGTGGCGAAGTGGGTCGACCTCGCCGCGGCGGAGGGCGTGGACCGCATCGCCGCCTGGACGTACCGCGGCGGCTACGGCACCGTCGTCGGCGCGCCCGACGCGCTCAAGCTCTGGGACACCATCGGCGAGAGCTACAGGCGAGTGATCAACAAGTGAGCGAATACCTCGAGCGGATCACCGGCCTCCTGGCGCGCATCGAGCGCGAGGAGTCCGCCGCGCTCGCCGCCGCGTCGGATGCCGTCGCGGACGTCATCTGCCGCGACGGGCTCGTCCACATCTTCGGCTGCGGACACTCCCATCTCGCCGCGCTCGACACGTTCTACCGCGCCGGCGGGCTGGCGTGCGTCTCGCCGGTTCTCGACGAGGACCTCATGCTCCACGACGGCGCGGCGAAGTCGAGCCGCATGGAGAAGACGCCGGGAATCGCGCCGGAGGTGTTCCGCCGCCACGGAGCGAAGCCCGGCGACCTCTTCGTCGTGGTGTCCGCGAGCGGCAAGAACGCCGCGCCCGTCGAGATGCTGCGCTCGGCGAAGGCGGCGGGCGTGCGCACCGTCGCCGTCGCGTCGTCCGCCTACAGGGCGCACGGCGGGGTGCTGCTCGACGAGGCGGACATCCCAATCGACTGCAAGGTGCCGCATGGCGACGCCGTCGTCGAGGTCGGCGACGCGAAGATGGGCGGGCTTTCGACATACGCCTCGCTGTTCATCGTGAACACCATTCTCATAGAGGGCGCCAGGAAGGCCCTAGCCCGCGGCGTCACGCCGCCGGTCTACGTCAGCGGCAACGTCGAGGGCGGAACAGCGAGGAACGTCGCCCTGGAGGAGCGCTACTTCGGCCGCGTGAAGCGGCTGTAGAGGCAACGGACATAGAGGACAAAGACAATGAAAAAAGCACTGATAACAGGCATCACGGGCCAGGACGGCTCATATCTCGCGGAACTTCTGCTTTCCAAGGGATACGAAGTCCATGGACTCATCCGCCGCGCATCGACCTTCAACACGGAGCGCATAGACCACCTCTACCAGGATCCGCACATCAACGGCGTGAGGCTTTTCCTTCACTACGGCGATCTTGCGGACAGCTCGAACCTCATCAAGCTTGTCTACGAGATTCAGCCCGACGAGATATACAACCTCGCCGCGCAGAGCCACGTGCGCGTCTCCTTCGACTCACCGGAGTTCACCGGGGACGTTGACGCGCTCGGCACGATGCGCCTCCTCGAGGCGATTCACCTAACCGGGCGCGACAGGCTCACGAAGTTCTACCAGGCCTCCACCTCGGAGCTCTTCGGACTCGTCCAGGAGGTTCCGCAGAAGGAGACGACGCCTTTCTATCCGCGCAGTCCGTATGCCGTCGCGAAGCTCTACGCGTACTGGGCGGTGAGGAACTACCGTGAGGCGTACGGGATCTTCGCATCCAACGGGATCCTCTTCAACCACGAATCCCCGCGTAGGGGCGAGACGTTCGTGACGCGCAAGATCACGCGGGCGGTGGGGCGCATAAAAATGGGGCTGCAGGACAAGCTCTACATGGGCAACATCAACTCGCTGCGCGACTGGGGCTTCGCGGGCGACTATGTCGAGGGGATGTGGAGGATACTCCAGCACGAGAGGCCGGACGAGTTCGTCCTCGCGACAGGGGAGATGCACTCCGTAAAGGAGTTCCTCGAAGCCGCGTTCTCGCGTGTCGGACTTGACTGGGAGAAGTACGTCGAATGCGACAAGCGGTATCTCCGCCCCACCGAAGTCGACCAGCTGCTTGGCGACGCCACCAAGGCCCGCACGGTTCTCGGATGGGAGCCGAAGGTCAAGTTCGACGAGCTTGTGAAGATGATGGTCGATGCAGATCTCAAGCTCGCCGAAAAAGAACTCAAGATCAGGGATGCGTGATGAACAGGGAAGCGAAGATCTTTGTCGCGGGACACCGTGGCATGGTGGGCGGGGCCGTGTGCCGGGCCCTATCCAAGGCTGGTTTCGGGAATGTCGTTGTTCGCGCGCACTCCGAACTTGATCTCCTCGACACCGCAGCCGTCCGCTCGTTCTACGAGTCGGAGAAGCCCGACGTCGCCGTGATTGCCGCGGCGCGCGTTGGCGGCATAGGCGCGAACTCCGCCGCGAACGCGCTCTTCCTCTACGAGAACGAGATGATCGCGCTCAACACCGTGTGGGAGGCGTACAAGGCCGGCGTGAAGCGCCTGCTGTTCCTCGGCTCCACCTGCATCTACCCGCGCATGGCCCCGCAGCCGATCCCGGAGGACGCGCTTCTCACAGGCGCGCTTGAGAAGACAAACGAAGGGTATGCGCTTGCTAAGATCTCCGGGCTCAAGCTCTGCGAATTCCTGCGGCGCGACTGCGGCGTCACGTATCATTCTCTCATGCCGACGAACCTGTATGGCACGGGTGACAACTACGACGTCGTTGGCGGACACGTTCTGCCGACGATGATCCGGAAATTCGAGATCGCCCGTGTGAACAACGACAGGGAAGTCGTGCTGTGGGGGACGGGCGCGCCTCTTCGCGAGTTCCTGCATGTCGACGACCTGGCGGCGGCGTGTCTTTTCGTGCTGAACATGGAGAATCCCCCGGATCTCGTGAACGTAGGTTCCGGCCGCGAAATCTCCATAAAGGAGCTTGCTGAGCTTGTGAAGCGTACCTCTGGTTGCGAAGCCGCGATAACGTGGGATTCGTCCAAGCCGGACGGCACGCCGCGCAAGCTGTGCGACACCTCGCTCATCCGGTCGCTTGGCTGGGCACCTGCGATCGACCTTGAGGACGGACTTCAGCGCACCATTGCCGAGTACCGCGAGGCCGTGGCCGACGGCAGCGTGCGCCTGTGAGGGCTCCAGTGGAAAGAGACATCCCGACATTCAGATATGAATCCGTGTTCGCGCTGGCGTCGCTCCAGTTCTGCGGACACGTCGACGAATATCTCATTGCGAACACGCGGCGGTTGTGCCTCATGTATGTTCTGCCGCGATTCGGGGAGCAAAAGCAGATCATCAGGCGGTATGATGAAGGCAAGCTGGTTGAAGAGCGCGTCCTGCGTTCGTCGCAGAACATCTTCCTCTACTACTGGCTGTGGTTCTGGCACAACACCACCGAGATACTCAGGTTCGCCAAGGGCTATGATGGAAAGACCCTTGTCGTTGGCGGGCATCCCGTCTGCTTCTTCGGAATGGCGCTAATGAAGATGCTTCGGCGGGTGTCTTATCTCTACTGGATTGGCGACTACTTCCCGAACAAGGGCCTTGTGATAAGGGCGTTCGAGTGGCTGAAGAGGTTCTACCACAATCGCATTCCGTTCACCTACTACCTCTCGGACGCCATCAATCGCAAGATGAACCGCGGGAAGGTACGTGACGCGCCTGGGCACAAGACGTTGATGTGGGGGATGCGCCGGTTCATGATGCTGGGCTGTGAGACGGTAATGGCGACTTCAAAGCAACTTCTGTTCGTGGGACTTGTGAGGGACGGACAGGGAATCGAGAATGTGCTTGACTTTCTCGCAGATAACCACGATTACTCCCTTGCCCTCGTCGGCGTCGCCGCGAACGGGTATGAAAAGACGGTCGAGAAGATGATCGCCGAAAGAAAACTTTCCGACAGGGTCTACTTCCCGAACCGCTTCCATTCGCAGGAGGAACTGCTTGAAATCGCAGGCAAGTCGCTCGCTGGGCTGGCGCTTTATTCGCTTGGAGAGGAAAACTTCACGCACTACGCGGACCCCGGCAAGGTGAAGGCATACATCGAAATGAATCTTCCAGTCGTGATGACGCGCATATCCGAAGTCGTGCCGTTCATTGAAAAGTTCCGCGCTGGCGTGGTGGTGGAAGGCATGGATGACGTGGGTGATGCCGTGCGGACAATTACGAATGACTATCCCACCTACGGTGAAGGCGTTCGCCGGTTCAACGAGCATTTCGAGTACACACGTCTCTATGCCGAGGCATTCAAGCCCGTGGAGGAGCTATGGCCGAGATAAAAGAGACGCCAGTTACGATAATCGTCAGCGGACGGAATTCCTCCTCGACGCTGTGCAGCTGCCTAGAGAGCCTCTCGGGACAGGACTACCCGATCGACGAGATACTTTGTTTTGACAACCGCTCCACCGACGACTCACGCGAAATCGCAAACGAGGTGGCGGCGGTGTCAAAAGTGTCAATCCGCATAATCGACGGCGGGGATGGAGGTACGCTTTCGAGTGCGTACAACAAGGGTGCACAGATGGCGAAGAGCGACATTATCGTTCTGTGCCATTCCGACTGCATGATACCTTCATCGGGAGAGTTGCGTAAGTTGATAACGCCGCTTGTCGCCGACCCGTCGGCGTCGGCGGCCTATCCGATTCAGCTTATGCCGCGGGAGGTTTGGCGCAAGTTCCCGTTCTGGCAGAAGTTTTTGTTCGCGAGTGCGGTGGAACGGGTGGGGCACATGCGGTGTGCGATGTTCGACGCCGTGTGGCGCGATCTCTACCTGAAGGCAGGCGGGTTCAACGAGAAGCGTTTCACCTCCACTTGCGGCTACGGCGGGGAGGACAACGACGCGCAGGTGCGTTTCTCGAAGTACGGGAAGCAGCTTTTCACGGAGGCGAACGTTGTCCATCTCCATTCGTTCTCGCTGGGCTTCGGTTTCCGCTCCTATCTTGGTACGCGCGCCATGCTCGCGCGGACATACGGTAAGCAGCTGCGGTGGCAACGCGGGATTGTGGAGTTTTCTAATCTATACTTTTTCGTGCGCCCGGCCCTTGCGTTTCTTCCGTTCGTGGCGTGTATTCCGTTTGCTTTTGGTCTCTGCTGTTGGGGCCTTGCCGCAGTAGGCTCCGCGATAGGTTTGCAGCTGCTGTTCTCGATTCTAGTCAGCCGCAAGATGTACCGTTACCGCGAGACATTGCTCGACTGGCGTATTCTGCTGGTGTTGCCTGCGACGTGGTTTATGATCTACTACGAGACATTCTGGTTCTTCCAGGGGCTTTTCACGCCATACGCCGACGAGGGACGCCAAGGCGCGTGAAAAACGGAATTCACATTGCTGAAAAACGGAATAAATGTTCGTGAAAAACGGAATTGATAGCTGCGGGTCCAAATGCATAGATTGCCGATCCTATTCAAAATTGAATCATTCAGACTTGAATGAGTTTGTGGAATAATACCCGTAGGTGCGCGTCCTGACGAAATTTGACAAATTGGCCTATTGACAAGCGCGGGCGAATTTTGATATAATTCAACCGCAAGGAGGTAAAAGAATGGCAGCAATAAAGATTAGGCCAATATCCGATTTGCGTAACGACTACGCAAGCGTAGAGGCTGATGTCAAGAACGGACCGGTTTTTCTCACGAAGAACGGGTACGGAACGCTCGTCACGATGACGATCGAGGAATACGAACGTCTTTCCGATCCGCTGGAGCGTCTGCTTGACGAGACGGACGAGTATTGCCGCAGCCATCCGGAACGCGAGGATGGCGAAGCCATGTTCAAGAGGATAAAGGACAGGCGCCATGCACTCCGGAAAGTTTCGGCTTGAGGCCACGCCGCTCTTTGGCATGGAGCTTGAACAGGCCATCAACTACATCGAAACGCAACTTGCCAATCCTGTAGCCGCCGACAAACTCCAGGCGGATGTGGAGTCTGCTGTATGCGACAGACTTGCCGCGCCTGCGTCTTTTGAACCGGTGGCATCCCGCATTGACCGTGAACATCCGTACTACCGCATATACGTTGGAAGCTACATTGTGTTCTACTGCGTCATCGGCAATGTCATGGAACTCCGCCGATTCATCTACAAGGGCCGCAACTGGAGAATACAGATATGAGTGATGAGCGGTTCTTATTCATGCTTGTCGAAAACCATGTGACCGACCACCTCCGCAGGGCCTCCGAAACATGAACCAAACCAGACTTTCAATCTGCATACCGACGTACAACCGTGTTCGGTATCTGAAGGAATTGCTGCCGGCGATTCTCGGGCAAGTTGACGTCGGTCGCGCCGAAGTGGAGGTAACGGTGAGCGACAATGCTTCCACTGACGACACGGCGGACTATCTGCGATCGTTATCGAATCCGCATTTGAGGTGGTGGACGAACGAGACGAACATCGGGGGCGACAGGAATTTCCTGAAATGCGTCGCGGAGGCGAGAGGGGAGTACGTGTGGCTCTTTGGCGATGACGACATCATGCCAGCTGGGGCGTTTGTCAGGATTCTCGATTTCCTGCGGCAGCACAATCCTGCGCTTCTTATCTCGGTTGACCGCAGTGTCGATGCGCGTCTGTATGATAGCTACAGTGTAATGCTCAAGGACATGGGAGATGAACTTGCACTGGCACATACGCTGATCAGCGCCAACATATTCAAGCGGGAATTGTTCGACATGGAACTTGCCGTGAAAAAACTATGGGTGCAGTATGCGCACATGTTCGGGATTATGGCGAATATGGCGGGACGCGAAGTCGGTGTCATGTCGAGATTCGTCGAGACGCGACCAGTACGCGCGGAGTTCGCGAAGTATCCGTCGTGCCTTTGCGTCAAACAGGCAATTTACATGTTTTTTCTCGCGAAGAGATTTGGCTTATCGCGCTTCCGCCGCCGTGCAATATGGAACGCCTGTAATCTGCCGATTGAGTATGCGGCAAGGGTATGGAATTGGTTTAAGAGGCGAAAATGAGTATGTAGATGATGCCCATTCTTAGTATTTTTCATCCGCTGGACGAACTTAGTGCACAGTTCGGTAACTAAAGGCTAAATGAAATGCTTTGCAATTTCAAAAGGGAAGAGGGGAATATGATGTATGTTTCACAGTATGGACTTGCACCGCTATTACAATTTCTCTGGAACTAGCCAGCGAAAAGGCACGTATAACATCCACATAGGTGTGTACATGAGTAGCTGCATCATCAAATTGAAAAGCCGTATACGAAATGTGCTGTTATCAAGATATGGTGAGAGGACGCCGAAGATCTCTTTGCGAGGGAAGTTGTACCCCAGAACCTTATTCCTTATAATAAAACCCATTACCGTACGCATTGTAGTACAGTACATTTTCTCATGAATACGAGTACATAATAATTTCTTGTTTATTTTACAGCTCTTGAGGTAACTTGCAAACATTGGGAATGGATATAACGGATCGGTGGCGATAGACCAATGCCCCATATCAGATCTATACTTGACGTAGCCTTTGTCTCCCAGTGCAAAACATGGGTACTTGGCTATTAGAAGTGGGGCCATTATGAAGTGTATAGAATTGATTTCTGTAAAGTCATGAGAAAAGTTTTCGATCCAATATAGACGGTTCACGACATATCCTGAAATAAGGGCATCGGGAAACGATGGAATCCTGTCAAGATAGTCTTTACCGTTGCTGAAATAACCATATACTGACGACATAAATGGTCGGGTTTCTTTTGTCATCATCTTGTCATACGTGGCATGCCCTAACATGCCGATCCCTACATCAGGATGGGCGTCTATCATAGACAAGACAGCGTCAATAGTTCCAGGCATGAGTCCATCGTCATCGCTCATTATCAGAACGAAGTCGCTCTCAGCGGATTGAACAGCCTTGTTGACGTTGGCAGAGAATCCGATATTTACTTTGTTCCTAATGTATGAAATCGACTCAGGGTGAGATTTTGAGTATCTTTCTATTACTGCGTCGTATGGAACATCAGAGGCGTTGTCCGTAATTAGAATTCGCACACGTGCTCGTGTTTTATCTGTCAGTTGCGAAAACACGTCATCGAGCAAGTCTGTTATTAGATCGTTACGATTTCTAGTTGGGATGCCTATTGTCAATGTTGGTTTGGACATAGTGACTTCTCTCGAAAAGATTTTATTTCAACATGTCAGTTTTTGCGTAGTCCCAGATTTTAAATTCGTCGATGAGGAACGGGGATTTCGTGTTGTTCTCAGGGGAAAGCGCCGGATCGCACGTAATTCCAAGGACATGCGCCTTTGTTGACGGCGTAATGAGAATGGTGTCATATTCCGTGCCTATGGTCAGCTTGCCGTCGACAAGCAAAGCCGTCTTGGGCGAACCAGGCAAGCCAGAAATCCCATTTATATCCCACAGTATCGCATAATGATGCCAATCTCGCCAATCGCCTGCCGGGAATAGATCCTCGTAACGAAGAGGCCTCATGCCACTTATGCTGGCCTTGCCACCGTACCATGTGCGCAACGCAAAACCGGAATTCCCGCCTCCGTCATTCGACACTATGTCGACATTGAAAACAAAGTCACGTACATCTTTTCGTGTTATGACAAGGAGTCTGGGATCGCCACCCGTTCCCACGGTCGATGAATGTTTGAGTATCTTCGCCCAGAACTCAATACAACCAGAATCTTTAAGGAATCCTTGCGGAAACTCAAATGCAGCATGGTTGGTATATGGTCTTGTCAGTAGCGCTTTGTCAATCTTGCCCTCCTCGAACGTGCCTGTCAGGAAGGTTCCAGCCGGGCCGACGGCGGGCGAGGTGATGGACGCCTCGTCGTCGAACGTGCAGTGGAATATCAGACCTCCCGTCGCTCCGCCCTTGGCCGCCGCGTGTGCGGAAAGCGACATTGCGCGTAAGCTCGCGCGCGGAATCTTGAGGTCGCCCAGGATCGAACGCACCGCAAACGCGTCGTTCGAGACGGTCATCGCGAATCGGTCGCCGTTAGAAAGTTCCACCTTAGCTTCGCCGTTGGTGGATGTGAAGTTGACGGTTTTCACGATGGAAGGGGTAAGCACAAGGTTCTTTGCGAAAAGCGTCGCGCCCGCTATGCCTTCCGAGAGGAAGTCGCCCCTGACAGAAGAGCCGTCCTTGAGCGATGCCGTTACGCCGACCGCCGGCTTTGCGTCGGCG
>CADCCQ010000007.1 GCA_902799955.1 uncultured bacterium
GGGCATCGGCGGCGGCGGCGGCGGCGGCGGCGGCGGCGGTGGCGGCGGCGGCGGCGCGGCGCTCTACGGCATCGGCGCGGGCGGTGGCGGCGGCGGCTCCGGCGGCACGGGCGGCACGGGCGGCTACCAGAACACGACAACCGCCTGGTCAGACAAAAAGCCAAACGGCGGCGGCGGCGCGGGCGGCGCGGGCGGCGTCACCGGAGGCGCCGGAGGAACGTCCAATACCGCCGGCGCGACCGAATCGCGCAGTTACAGCTCGTCGCGATGGGGCGGCGGCGGCGGTGTGGGCGGCGACGCGGGCGGCCGCGGCGGCGATGGCACGCTCATAATCGCTTCCTCCGTCAAGTTCGCGTCGTTTCCTCGCCGTGCAAGCAACACGCCGCTCGTGCCGGCGACAGAGGCGCTCTATACGACCATCTTCCACTTCATCTCCGAAGGCGCGGAGGTCGGCACGGCCACGGCTTCGCTGATGTACCCGATGCCCGGCGCTCCCGACGTGGCGCGCAACGGCTACCGCTTCCTCGGCTACTTCACGGAGAAAACGGGCGGAGTCTGCATCTACGGGCCCGACGGCGCGCCGTACTCGCCCGTCTGGGAAAGCGTCGCGGATTCGATGAACCTCTACGCGCACTGGGAAGTAGCGCCCACGATGTTCGTCGTCAACACGAACGAGGACGGTGAAAATCTGGGACAGGGCAAGATCACGCTGCGCGACGCGCTGCGCGAAATCTCCGCCGACGCCACGCTCGCGGGAACGAGCGGCGTCCGCCGCATCGATTTCGACCTCCCCGCGGATGACGGCAAGAACGTCATCACGCTCGCGCGCGTCATCGCGGTGGATGCCGGGACGTCGCCGATCGAGATCAACGGATTCAACGGCGGGAAGGGCGTGACGATCACGGCGGGCGGCGCTTTCAGCGCCCTGCAGCTCACCGGCTCCGATATCAGCCTTCGATGCCTCAACTTCAGGAATTGCTCCGCCCAGGCGGTTGCGCACAGCGGGGGGCTGACGGTCGCGGATTGCTCCTTCATCGGCAACAGGGGCGCGATCGGGAGCGGCCGCGACGCAAAGCTCATGGCGTTGAACTGCACGTTCGCGGACAACGAGGCGGGGGGCGGCGGCGCCGTATCGCTGTCCAACACCTCGGCCGAAGCCGCGTTCGTCAACTGCACGTTCGCCCGCAACAAGGCGGGGACCGGCAGCGCGGTGGCCTCGCTCAAGGCCCCGCTCGTCTTCATCCACTGCACGCTCGTGCCCGGCGGCGCGAACGCGCTGGTGAGCGCGGCGGGCATCGACACCTACTTCCTCAATACGCTGATCGCGAAGCCGTCTGGCGGCACGGCCGTGACGGCCGGAACGACGACCTCCATCTGCTCGTCGCTCGGGACTGAGAGCCAGAGCGCCATCCTCAACCCTCCGCAGGCCGACGACCTTCTGGGCGTGCGCCAGATCTGGTACGAGCCGGTGCAGTCCTCGGCGAGCGGCAACCGCGACGCGGCGCTCGTCCTCTACGACAACAGGCTCGCCAACATCGCCATCGTCACGAACGGCGTGACGACGCTCCTCTGCGGTGACAACGCAGGGCTGGCGACTATGCCGCTCGGCATCGACCAGCTCCACGCGGCCCGCATGGCGCCCGTCCGCGGTTCGATCCGCATCGCGACGGGCGTCCAGCCGCCGGTCGTGAACATCGAGGGCGTCGCGTGGGGTCTCACCAACGCGACGGTGTCTGCGACCGCGACGGTGGTTTACGATGACGAGACATCCACCGAAAAGACCGTGACCGTGAAGACGAACGGCGATGCCGTCTTCGGCGCTGCGGTCGAGGTGGACGGCAGCGACCTCTACACGCACAACGCCCAGGAAGTGCGCCTCACGGGGGTGCCCGGGAATCCGTCGATGACCGTGGCGACTTCGCCCTACGCGCTCGTCGCGTCGAGCGCGTCGGTTCTCGCGACGGAGGAGAGCGAGGTCTGGCTGCCCGGCGACGAGATTCGCGTCACGACGGCGCTTGCGGACAGCCTCGTCACGTCCGGGCTGAACGTCGGCGGAGAGTCGTTCTCCGCCGGCTCGCTCGCGGGCTTCAAGGACATTACGCTCGACGACGTGAACGTGCGCGGCGGCAGCCTGCGCCTTCTCGGCTCCATCTCGAAGGACGGCGGGGCGCAGATGGCGAACCTCGACAACAAGACGATCGGCGGCGGGGAAGGGGAGGAGTCCGGTTCGCTCTCGGGAAGCACGAAGTCATGGACCGCCAAATACGACGGCTTCGTCCAGATCCGCGCCGAAACGGCCAATTCCTCGTCCAGCCAAGTCGGTCTCACTGTCGGCAATCTCACCGTGACGCCCATGGGCGCGATGGGCAGCGGCGGCTCGCGGACTGCCATCTGGACGGTCCCGGTGCGCCAGGACGAGACCGTCACGCTCCACGCGAACGGAGCCGCCGTCGGCTACAAGACGCAGTTCGTCTACTTCGGAGTGAAGGAATAGACTGTTGAAAGGTTGAAGGTTGAAAGGTTGAAAGGAAAAGACCTATGAAGAAAACATTTTTTGCAATGATGGCGATGGTCGCCGCGCTCTCCGCCTCGGCGGTGGAGATTGAACTTCTGACGAACGGCGAAGGCACGACGCTGGACGGATGGACGCAAGAAACCACTTTTGGATTCGCAATCTACACAGACAGTGCGGACAATTCCTGGTTTGTGCCAAGTATGGTGAATAAGTATTGCGTACAGTCTCAGACTTTTGTGCTGTCCGATTTGGGGATTACTGCCGACGAACTCCAGAATAACCTGAGTTTTAACGTGTCCGTCACCGTCTCGTCCGATTACGGCAACGAAATCTGCAACGTCAGAGTTTTACAGCTCGATGCGGACGGGGTCAATGTCGAAACCGATACGTTCGTCGAAATGGCCAAACAAACATTCTCCGAGACCAACGTCACTGCCAGTTTCACAATCAAACCAGAGACGCGCAAACTGCAATATCAGTTCAGCGGACAGACTGCAATTAACGGAGCGACCGCGAACGGTCCGCGGTTCCGCAATTGCAGCCTAAAGCTTACGCGGAACATTAATGTAACCTTTTATTCTGCGGGTACGACGCTCCAAGGTTCATGGGAGCAGCCGCCGATTGCGCCCCGCAACGGGGACTACCGTTTCCTCGGCTACTTCACGGCGCCAACGGACGGGGTGAAAGTCTTCGACGAAAACTACGATTTCGTGCAGGCTTCTGCTCCGAGTCTGACGTCCGACACAACGCTCTACGCACAGTGGGCGCCGGTGGTGAGCGCGCCGGAGGGCGGCATCACGCGGCTCGTCTATCGCGGCGTGCTGACGCACTTCGGCACGTGGACGAGCGGGCTCAAGAAGACGATGCACGTGAAGGTCTATGATTCCGCGTCGGCGGCGGAGCCGCTCTGGTCGGGCGACGTCGCGGACGTGCCGATCAATCCCGACGGCTCTTTCGAGGCGGTGTTCGGGAACGACGAACTCGCGCTTGCCTTCGCGTCCAACGACGTCACGCACGTGGAGCTGACGGTGGGAGACTCGCTCTCGCCGCTGGCGCCGCGCCGCGCGTTCGCGTCCGTCGCGAGCGTGAACCGCGCGCTCGTGGCGGAAGGTGCGGCGAGCGACATCAAGGTGGGGACGCTTGGCGCGAACGCCATCGTGGCGGAGAAGATCACAGCGGCGTCGCTCGAGGCGTCCGAGACGGTGCGCGTGGAAGGCAGCGTCTCCGTCGAGGTGAAACCGTTCGACATCAAGACTGGGCAGGAGACGACGGTCTGGCGCGGCGCGGGAGTGTCTGCATGGGGCGACTCGAGGCACATCGATGATTTTGACAATGTCGTCGCCGGTCAGCGCCTTTGGACGGCCGACAGCGACGGCGTGGTGATGATCCACTCGTATGACCCGAATCGTTCGACTCTGCGCATTCCGGCGACGATCCAGTTTGTCCGCCCCGGCGACGAAGTCCGCGCCCCGACTTATGAGAACTGCAAAGTGAGAGTCACGTTCTGGGGGTACAAGCGTTGAAGGGTTGAAAGGTTGAAAAGTTGAGAGGTTGAAAGGTTGAAGGGTTGAAAGGTTGGACGATCATGAATTTTAAGAATCATATTAAATTCTACAAGGAGGGCAAATCAATGCGCTTCGCAAGAATACTTTTTGAAAAGCTGAAAAGGAACTTTTCAACTTTTCAACTTTTCAACCTTTCACCCCGCGCTGCCGCCATCGCTGCTGCGGCGCTTACCGCCGCAGCAGCGATGGCGGACAGCGCGACGGACAGCGCGATCCGCATGACGGAGGTTGGCGTCGCCGTCTTCGGCCACGAGCAGTACAAGGCGCCCACGGCGGCGTACCCGACGGCGGCGTCCGGCACGAGCGCGGATGCGGCGAACGCGTCCGCGAGCGCGACCTCCGCGACGACAGCCTGGTCGCTCTCGGCGTGGTCGGTCGGGCGCATGATCTCCGAGCAGCCGCCGGACGCGAAGGTGGGCGAGTTCCTCAAGCGCTTCCCGTGCGAGCCGGACGACATCGACTGGGATGGCACGTTTGCGGCGATCCGCGCTTCCGAGGCGGCCTCGCAGGGCTACATCCAGATCGTCGGCGGCACGACGAACCTGAACGAGATGCTTCTCATCACGCGCTCTGGCGCGATGGCCGTTCCGTTCGTGCTCAAGGACGGATCGCGGGTTGAAAGCGTCTATACCTTCTCGGCCGCGACGGCCGCGCGCCCCTACCGTCTCTTCGCGACGCGCCGCGACGAGGGCAACAGCGCCGCGTTCATCGACCTCACGGGACGCTTCGTCCGCTTTTTCGGCGACCCGGCGATCATCGCGCCGCGCTACGCGATGACGAGCGCCGGCACCTCGAACGTCGTGTGGGGCATCGACTACGACCCCGCCACGTCGCACATGCTCACGGCGCGCTACATCGTCGATGAGGCGACCGGCAATATCGACTGCCCCAAGGGCCAGTTCGTCCTCGCCTACTACGACACGGAGACGAAGGATCACCTCGTTGCCTCCATCGTCGTCGAGATTACGCCGCCTGCCGTGAACACGCTCCAGGCGAAGGTCGGCTCGGAGCTGCGCCCCGTCGGGGGCGGCTGGGAGATCGACGGCCTCCAGGCCGCCGTCAACAAGGGTGCCGAAATCGACAGCGACGACGCCTACTCGCCTTACATCGAGAAGTTCTCGGCGCCGAGCGGACAGGAACTCTCGAACGAATACCACGGCAAGGTCTATGCAATCGCGCCGACCGACAAATCGACGAGCGGCACGCTGAACATGGCGATGCCGTGGAAGGCCGACATCTACTGGAAGACGGCCGACCCGATGGGCGTGATGTGGACGTTCGAGAACGACTGGTATCTCATCACCTGGCCGGAAGACACCTACAGGCTCGTCATTGCGGACGATCCTGCCAAGCCCGGCCTCAAGTGGGCGATCCCGACCAACTACACCGCGCAGGTGCTCGGCTACAAGTCGCCGAATTCGCTGACTGTGGCGAAGGACTCCACGACTGGCGAGGTGACCGTGAACGGCGAAGGCAACTTTTTGATCAAATTCTTTACGGATGCGCAGGACATTCCGTGGTATCTGCCGATGCAGTCGTGCTACCGCACGAACACCAAGGTGCTCGCCTCGACCGACAACGGCGCGATTGTCGCGGACTGGCCTATCGGCTTCGAGGTGACAATGTTCACGGACGCCGCGGCTGGCAAGGCTGAAGAGACGGCCAGGCGCATGGACGGCTCTCTGCCCGGCTACATCTACCAGGCCGCCTCCCAGGGGCGCAACTGGAACCCGCGCCTCTACCATGAACCGGGCGCCGATGGCTATGCCAACATGAACGGCGAGGCGGCCGCCGCCCTCGAGAACTTTGACGGCTCATCTTCCGAGAGCGATCCCTACGAGAACCTCGAATCGGCGATCTACGGCGTCAACGAAAGCGCGAACCCCGTCGAAGTGTGGTGGCGCGGGAACATCCGGCTCCCCGGCATGCCCGCGCCGATCACCTATCCCGGTCTTGTCGAGCGCTACCGCTTCACGTGGGCGGAGACGCTCCGTCAGGGGCTTCTCCCCGACATCGTCCTTTCGTCGAAGCTAGGCTCGGCCGACCCCGAGATGACGGCCTTCGGCGGACGCTCGCTCATGTTCTTCGGCAAGGACGCCTACGCCAGCGTGAGCGGCACGGCACCGCTCGCCGGCATTACGAATGTTCTTTCATTCCAGGTCTATTCCTCCGATTTCGCGCTTGACGTGGCGACCGGCCGCGTCGCGACCGCGACCCTGGAAGGCTCCACCTTCGCCGTCTCGCTCTCGGAAGTTTCCGAAACGAACTTCGTCTTTTCGAGCTCGCTCGACGGCGTGGAGCTGGACACCTTCGAGGTCATGCGCGAAGAAGGCTGGTCCGACGTCGGCTTCGCGCTGCCGGACGAATGGACCGGCAAGCGTGTGAAGCTCTATCTCGGCGCGTCCGGCGGCCATCGGGCCGCGAGCGGCTTCGCGCTCGACGACTTCGCGGTCTGGTGTGTTGACTCGACCGGGACGAACGCGGCGGACGCCGTCCGCTTCCTCTTCGCCGACACCGACCTCAGTCCAGTTGAAAAGTCGAATGTTGAAAAGTTGAAAAGCGACGGAAACCTTTCAACCTCTCAACCTTTCAACCTTTCAACTGGAGGCGGAGCCTCCGAGCGTGTGGCGGCGGACAGCTCCGGCCACGGCTACCAACTCGTGGCGAACGGCTTCAACGTCGCCGGACGCGGCAGCCCGCGTGCGTTCGACGGCAGACTTCGCGCCGAGTCGGGCGTGGAGCCGGCGATCTACTACCAGAACGACCGGGAGGCGGTCGGCTGGAATCCGAACGAGGAGCACGCCTTCCTGAAGCTCGACGGCGACTACGTCGTCTGGGCGATGCGCAACGACCTCAACACAGACGACACCTCCAAGCCTGTCGTCCTTGCGCAGTACGCGAAGAACGGCAAGGGCGCGATGCAGGCGTATCGCGTCGTCACGATGTCGCCCGCCTATCCGTCCTTCACCAACACCGTCGTCGCCGGAAACCGCATGATCATTCCCGGCCCCGTCGGCAAGCTCGACGGGGCGGAGTCCAGATACAACGCCTATTCGTCGCTCGTCAAGTTCGACGACTCGAACGTCGTCTATCTGGATCGCAAGGGCGCGGCCTGGGCGCGGCGCGACGGCGCGGCGACGGCGTTCTACTCCTATCCGATGCAGGAGGGCTTCTACTGCCCGTCGCTCGGCGACAACCAGCTTTCCGCCGACACGCGCGTCGGCTGGATGAACTGCGTCAACATTCCGAACCCCTCGAAGGAGAACCTCAAGGAAGTGACGACGGCGACGCCGTGGAACTGGGTTTCCGTCTGGCCGGCGACGAACGGCGTGCCGACGATGAAGGTCGCGCAGGTGCTCACCAAGGCGACGCAGGGTCTGCCCGAAGTGTGGAACGCCGCGTCGATGGCGATCGCGTATCCGAATCCCTCCGCGTCGTCCGACACGAACGCCGCGACCGTGGCCGATCTCATCGATCCGACCGTGGCGCAGACGGCGCCGCTCGCGATCGACGGCGACTTCACCGGGGAGTACGGCTTCACGCTCGGCTCCTCCGGCACGTGCTTCCTCCGCAAGGGCAAATACTACTTCACGCGCCTGCCGCCGTCGATCTCCGACCGCTTCTACATCGACACGAACGCGGACGTTTCGAAACGGATGAACCTGATCGGGCAGCTCGTCGAAAAGGAGTCCGGCGGCTCGTACCTCGAGCTCAACGTCCTCACCGACGCGGAACGCAAGGCGCTGAAGGCGATCTGCCCCGCGACGGCCTCGAAGAAGGCGCAGTGGGACGCCGCCGTCGATGCGTTGGCGACATCGGCCGTCGACGCCTCCGTGCGCCATTCGACGGATTCGTTTACCGTCAAGTGCAAAAGCTACTACAACTACATCTTCCCCTCGAAGAAGGCGCGCGACATGTGGCTCGAATACATCAAGACGAACGCCGTGCCGGTGATGACGGCGGACGGCATGCACTGTGCCGTCACGAGCACGAACGGACCGGCCTATGTGAACGGCAACCTGACGCCTGTCGCCAATAGAGTCCCCCTCACCAACGAGTGGAAGCGCCTGTTCCAGCCCAGCAAGCAAAGGGCGGCCAAGCGCTACTACGATCTGTCCGGCCTCGCCGCGATTCTCGGCGACTGGGATGAACTGAGCAAATACGACCACATCACCGGCGCCAAGATCTCATGGGTTGAAGCCTACTACGTGAATGGATACTTCGAGTGGGACGCGAAGGATGTCCTGCCGGCGATCGAATACAAGGCGCAAGACCGCTATGCGCTCGTCGCCAACGGCTCCGGCGCCGGCTGGGTCACGCTGATCGAGAACGACAACCCGGACGCCTCGGTCGTGAACCCCGGCCTCCCCGTCTCGATGCACGTCATCCGCGTTGCGCCCGAGCTCTACCTCGACGGTATCGCCGTTTTGACGGATCCGCTGAACAAGCTTTCCGAACGCCTGACGCTTCTCTACCGGACGCCTTTCGGCAACGCCGCGAACGACTACGAGTTCGAATGGAAATACGCGACGCCCAATGCGGACGGAACGCTCTCGACCGACAAGGAATCCGCCGCATGGACGGACAAGAATGCCCCCGCCGTGCAGACGGGCCTCACCTCGCTGCAGCTCGGCGAGAACTCGTCCGTGCAGGACTTCGTGAACACCTATTACGCGATGCGCTACCGAGCGAAACCGGGGACGCTCGCCGCCGCGACGGTCGGCACCGGCTGGTCCGGCTGGACGGACGAGCAGCTTGCCGAAGGCTGGGTGCAGCGCGTCCTCAATTCCGTGACGCCGTTCGCGCAGCGCGTGGAGGACTTCTACGACAATCCGAGCGACATCGCCTTCACGATGCTCGAGCAGATCGGCGGACCCTACCAAGGGGACGTCGCGCTCAACAACGACAACTTGAAGGAGGTCGGCCTCCTCGAGCTCTACCAGACGATCTTCAACAAGGCGGAGTCCCTTCTCATAGCGGCGGGCGGCCAGAACATCGATCTTTCGAAACAGCTCATCCTCGCCACGACGCGCATGGGCGAGTTCTACTCGCTCCTCGGCGCGGAGGCGTATTCGGACGCGAAGAACCCGCTGATCGGGTCGGCGACCGACGAACCGACGGCAGCCGGCGTCTTCTGCTTCGCGAACCAGGTGCCGACGCTCCTTGACGAGGAGCTGGCGCTCCTCCGGGGCCGCACGTCCGCGACGCAGTTCCCGAAGCTCACCGCCGCCCCCTACTTCAACCGCCTCCTGTGGAACTTCACCAAGGGCATCACCGAGGGCGAGGTCGCCTACGTCAACAACTACGGCATCCGCGCGCGGGACGGCGTGATGGACGTCAACTGCGCCGCCGCGCAGTATCCGCAGGGCCACGGCGACGCCTGGGGTCACTACCTCTCCGCGCTCACCGGCTACTACAGGCTTCTCCGCAACCCCTACGTCGACTGGACCTCTTCCATGACCGAGATGCTCATGGACCAGACCGCGATCAACGTCGATTACCAGGACGAGGCGAAGTTCGCCGACGCCGCCGTGAAGCTCGCGCAGGTCGGGCTTGACGCGATGTCGCTCACCGCGCGCAAGGCGTACAAGGAGAACGGCGGCGACCTCCGGAGCGGCTACTTCGACGACGACGAGACCCAGGCGTTCGGCTACGGCGAGTGGGCGACGCGCACCGGCATGGGCGCGGCCTACAACTGGATGGTCGCCAACGCCATCACGCCGACGACGAACGAGGCCGCGCAGGCGTTCGCAGACCTCGGCCTCAAGCGCATCGACCGCGAACAGAACGGCGCCCAGATGAAGATGCTCTGCCGCACGGTCGCGAACTTACAGCAGACGCTCGGCGGCTTCGAGGGCGGACTGAACCCGCTCGGCCTTTCCGAGGATGCGATTCCGTTCGACATCGACCCCGACGCGCTCGCCGAGAAGAACTCGCACTTCGAGCAGATCCTCGAGCGCACCGAAAAGGCGCTCGCCAACTGCAAGACCGTCCTCGACTGGGCGAATGTCTATGGCAGCCGCCTCGCGCAGATCCAGGCGAACGAGAGCGCGGCGACCGACGACGTCGCCTCGCAGGAGCTCGCCTACCAGAACCAGCTCATCGCCATCTACGGCACGCCGTTCGCCGGCGACATCGGCCCCGGCGGCACCTACCCGCAGGGCTACGAGGGCCCGGACCTCTACAACTACAACTACATGGACCTTTCCGTGTTCGGCCTCGAGGCCGGCCTCACGACCGTCTTCACCAATTCCTTCGACCTCTACGAGGGCGGGCTTTCCGGCTACTGGAACCTGAAGATGCAGACGGGCTACGAACAGGAGACGAACGTGGCCGTCACGCTCAACTACATCGTCAGCGATGGCGGCATCCGCATGAAGCCCGCCACCGTGACGGGCGTCCGCGCCACGGAAGGGACGATCCAGACGGCGTACCGCGACTACATCGCCGCCTACCAGAAGCTCCAGACCGACATGGCCACCTACCAGTTGAAGCTTGCCATGTTGGGCATTGCGTGGGATACCGTCAAGGAGGCGTATGGCAAGGCCACCTTCAAGGTGGCAAGCACGCTGGCGCCTATCATCACATTTGATGTTGTGTATCACGCGGACGCCGACCACTGGGTTGACATGCTGGAGACGGAAATGGATTTCGCGTACATGTCCGACAACATGGCGAAGCAACTGGTGGCGCCGGTCGCCGGCGCGGGCATGACTGTCGTCACCTCCCCGCAGGCGATCGCCAACGCGGCCAAAGCGCCCAAGGACATGACCGCCATGGCGAAGGCATACATGACGCTGATTGGGGCGAAGGAGTTCGCCTACGCGAAAAGCATCAAAAAGCAGATCATGGAAGGCATCTTCACGATTGCGGACACGGCGTGGACGCTCGCCGACACGTTCCGCGAGCTGGAAACGCAAATGCAGACGGCCGCCTCCGAGGTCAACGACGCGGCGACGGCCATCCAGCAGACGCTCGCCGAGCTTACCACCGCCGAGGCGGCCTACCGCGCCGAAATCTACAAGGGCCAGATGCTCCTGGAGGAGCGCGAGCTGTGGCGCAAGCAGGTCTCCAACCAGGCCACGCAGCAACGCTACCTCGACATGTTCAACCGCGTCCAGCGCAACAACGCGCTCGTGAAATATTCGACGGCGTTCGACACCGCCCAGCGCTACGTCTTCGAGCTCGCGAAGGTATACGACTACGAGACGGGTCTTCTCTCGGGCGACCCGCAGAGCGGCAAGCAGTTCCTCGCGGACATCGTCGCCACGCGCTCGCTTGGAAGCGCCGGGCTCGTCACTTCGTCCGGCACCACCGACGGCGGCCTCTGGGACGTCGTCACGCGCATGAAGGCCAATTGGGACGTCCTCAAGGGTCGCCTTGGCGTCAACAACCCGGACAAGCCGGAGAAGTGGTTCTCGCTCCGATACGAGCTCTTCCGCATCAAGCCGGACGCCTCCGGCGACGAGGCGTGGAGGCGCGAACTGCGCAAGTACTGGGTGGACGACATCTTCGCGAATCCCGACTTCACGCGTCACTGCCAACCGCAGCAGAGCGAGAACCCGACCGCGATGAAGGAGCCGGGCCTCGTCATCCCGTTCTCGACCTCGATCAACAACGCGGAGAACTTCTTCGGCAAGACCCTGCAGGGCGGCGAATCGCAGTTCTCGAGCGCCGACTACGCCACCAAGATCGCCGCCGTCGGCGTCGATTTCGCCGGCTACGACAGGCTGACGACCCAGACGACGACCGGCCTTGCGACTGAGCCGAACATCTACTTCGTCCCAGTCGGCACCGACTACATGCGCGCGCCGGCGGGCACGACGCGGAAGGTGCTCGGATGGAACGTCGTGGACCAGGTGATGCCGCTTCCGTACACCGTCGGCTCGGCGCAGCTCGACGACGAAGCGTGGATCTCGACGATGAGCGGCCTCGACGGCACCAGCGACTCCGCAGCGACCATTCGCCGCCATTCGACCCTGCGTGCCGGGAACGACTTCACGTCCACCCGCCTCGTCGGCCGTTCGGTGTGGAACGACAAGTGGCTTATCGTCATCCCCGCCTCCTCCCTCAACGCCGACCGTACCCGCGCCCTTGAAACCTTCATCAACGGCGTCGGCGACATCAAGATCGGCATCCGCGCCTACTCGCGGCAGGGGAACTGAGGTCGGTTTAAAAGTTGAAAGGTTGAAAAGTTGAAAGGTTGAAAAGTTGAAAGGTTGAAAATTGAAAGTTGAATCCATTCTGTCGTTTCCGTTCCTTATGCTTTCCGCCATCGCCGGTGCCCAGCCCGGCTACACGAACCACGCGGGGAACGTCGTGGCGGGCTGGCCCGTCAAGCTCACCCAGAAGGAGGTCACCCTGGTCGAGGGCGTTGCCACGAACGGTTGCCAACTAACGACTAACGACTGTCGACTAACGACTAGCGACAATAACTTTTCAACTTTTCAACCTTTCAACTTTTCAACCACAAACACCTACCCTCTCTCCATCTTCCCGGCATCCGAGCAGCGGCGGATCGCGGCGGACTTCGGCCAGCCGCGTGTACCGGTGGCCGTGAAGCGGGCGATCGCCGGGGCGGAGAAGGCGATGGCGCGTTCGCGCAAGCGGGCGGAGAAGGGGCTTTGCACGAAGGAGGAGAGCGAGGCCTTCTGCGCGAAGTCCGAGGCCGCGCTCAAGAGTTACCTCGACAAGCAGGTCAAAGAGGGCGTGATCACCCCCGCCGAGCGAAAGGCGCTCAGATGACCGATGCGGGTTAATGCAGTCTTGAAAACTGTGGCGTAAGAAACTATTATCCCCCCAGAAACACCAAACAAAAATGTCGCCGGGGATTGACAAATCGCGGGAATGCGTGCTATAATACAATTAATCTTCCTAGGGGAGACCAACGATTTGAACGGCAAATCGCAACGGAAAGAAAGGCAATGAGCATGAAAAAACTGATGACAGTCGCGGCAATCTGCGTAGCGGCGGCAATGCCGTCGTGGGCGGATAAAACCATATCCGAAAACACCACGCTGACGGAAGACACCGACTGGCGCGACCAAGGAGTTGTGACGATCGCGGAAGGCGTGACGCTCAACCTCAACGGCTATACTCTGCGCGTCGCAGCGCTCGCCGGAACGGGAGGCGTCGTTGATTTGCAGCAGTACGAATTTCTCGAATACATAGAAGCGAACGGTCAACAGGGCATCGTGACGGATCTCAAGCCGGGTGCCGACACGAAGGTCGATGTCGTGTTCACGCCGATGGATACGAATACGGGTACGCTCTTCGGTACACAATGGGGTAATTCTGGCTTTCTCGCGTTTGGCTCGGGCGGTACGTGGTACGGTCTGTTCAACACAAAAAACGGGACGTTCAGCGCGGGGACGCGCTACCGCTTCATCGTGGATTCCGGTACCGCGACTCTCCAGAACGATGCAACTGGCCAGAATGTCAGTTCCAAGTCAGGCGTGAATATGTCCGGCGGTAATCTGCCTCTGGGTATTTGCTGTTGCGGCATTGGCAACCAACCCGGCAGGTTCAAGATTCATTCCATGAAAGTATGGCATGCCAATGTAATGCGCTTCGACTTCGTGCCGGCGCGCGAAGCCGCGACTGGCGCAGTAGGACTGTTCAACCGGGTCGACGACACCTTCCATGTGAGCGGGTCGACGACTCCTTTCATCGCCGGGTTGACGGTAGGAAACCTTCGCATCGAGGCTGCGAGCGAAGCCGCGCTTGCCGACTTCACGGGAACCGTCGCGGATACGGTGTGCATGGCGATTGACGGCGACTGCACGCTCACGGAGGATACAGACTGGCGGCGTTTCCCCACGCTCCGCATCGACGGCACGGTGGATCTCGCTGGCCACGACCTCCGGCTGTGCGACCTGTGCGGTATGGGCACCGTCACGGACTTGGGGGATATCCCTCTGAAATACGTCGACTCCACCGCACAGCAGGTCGTAGATACCGGCATCGATGCCACTACCGACACCGCAGTTGAACTCGATTTCACATTTCTGTCGGGCAACGACAGCAACGGGCGCATTATTCTGGGAAGCGGCGCGTGGGGTGGCACTGCATACATGTTCGCCTATTGCCCAGATTTTATGTTTTTCGGCAATAATTCCACCGCAATATATAAAAACGAAACGGCAGGGACCCGCTACATATTGACAACGACTCCAGGCACGTCGCCGAACGGTACCGTCAAACTGTTCGACCAGGCGACAGGTGCGCAACTTTGCAGCGAGACAAGAACGTTCAACAACACTCTCACCGACAAAAAGCTGGCCCTTTTCGGCTCGGGAGACAAGGTTGCGGAGCGAATGAGCAAAATCAGAGTCCATTCGTGCAAGATATCGAGGGGCGGGGATTTGAAGCGCAATCTCGTGCCGATGCGCAAGAACAAAAAGGCGGGGCTGTACGACCGCGTGACAGGGGATTTCCTCGTCAGCGCAACGACCGTGGACCTCGTGGCTGGACCGGCAGCGGATGATGCGGATGTCGGACGTCTGCATGTTGACGTAGCGGAAGGCCGCACGGTCGTGGCCGATTCGCTTGCGCTTTCTGGCACGCTTGCGCTCGTCAAGGAAGGTGCGGGTACGCTTACGATGAACCGCGCCGGGCAGACTTACTCTGGCGGTACGCGCATTGAGGCCGGTGTGCTGGATACGATGAGTCGCGACGCCAGCGGCTACGCTCCATACGACGCGGGAAAGCATTTTCTGGGAGCAAGCGGCTCCGACATCGTCGTCGGGACTGGTGCCGGCGGGCCGGCGGCCGTGTTCGACTTCAAGGGGAACGTCAACTACCGCATCTACAACATGCGTCTGAACGGCGGCACGCTGCGCAACGGCGGCTACGGACAATCGATGAACGGGACCAGAAGCGATGGAAGCCTCGGACATTTGACGCTCACCGCAGATTCGACCATTGAGACGGCGTTCAATACTGTCGTGTACAATGCCACGACAGACATGTGGAATCTGGACACACACACCCTCTCCGTCGATACCATGGGCAATACGCTCTACTTCGCCGACTCGGTCAACATCACCAACGGCGTGTTCTGGACGAAGGGGAACGGTTGCTGGCGCATATTCAATGCGGTCAAGATGCGCGGCACAACCCTTCGCGCGGAAAGCGCACTGTGGCTTGAAAAGCAGTTGGACGTGGACGACTACTACGCCGCCTGCACGAACAACGTCAACAACGGCACCGCCGCGATGAACGTCTATGGACGCTTCACTCCGGCGACGGACTACTTCTACGGCTGCACGCTCCAGGACGGCGCGACGATCGACCTCAACGGACGCACGGGCGCGTGGGCAACCACGTCCGCGTTCACCAGCGGGGCGAACACCGTTTCGTTCGCGTCCGGTGCGACAATCACCGTGGACGTTTCCACGCGTCCGACGTTCAAGGGCAAGATCGTCGACTGGGGTGCAGGCAACACCCCGTCTGACGTGACGTTCAGGCTGGATGCCGCCTCCAAGGCCATGGGACGTGCGCTCCGGGTGAAGGACGACGGACTTTACGCTGTTGGCGGCATGATGATCATCATCCGCTGAGCGAAGCGAAAATGAAAAGAGTCCTGATAGCGGCGGTCATGGCGATGACGGCGTTCGTCGCCATCGCCATGGATTCGCGCGTGCCGCCGCTTTTCACGGGAAGCGTGATGACGAACGAGACCGTGCTCTTCATGGGCACGGACGACGCGGCGCCGCTCATGTACCGGGCGGACGAGATTCTTTCCGTCACGAGCTTCGACCTCAAGACGAACTACGTGGAGGGCGAGGACTGGACGTTCGACCGCGAATCGCACACGATTCGCCCGACATCTAACACCCGCATGCCGTACTACACGGAGGCGGAGTGGTATCCTGAAAGCGGGCGTTTCGCGTGCAACCTGTCCGGCAAGGCGTATGTGTTCTTCTCCGAAGGCAGCGTAATCTCGCTCCATCAGGTGTGCGTGACGTACCGTCATTCCGATTCGTGGGAAGGCCCCGCGCCGCGTGACGATTCCGCCGCGTTTGCGCCGATGCTTGCGGCGTTCACGGCGCGCCCGGGCGGCGGAAAAGCTCTGTTCTACGGCGACTCGATCACGACAGGCGGGAACTCGTCCGGCACGATCGGCTTCGAGCCGCGCATCCCGAGCTGGCCGGAGCAGGTGCACGCCGGCATCGTCGAGGCGACGGGCAACTCGGGCATCGCGTACGTGAACACGGCGGTGGGCGGCAAGAACACGCAATGGGGGCTTGACAACGTGCAGGAACGCGTGATCGCCCACGCGCCGGACTTCGTGCTGATCGCGTTCGGCATGAACGACACGCTTTCCGCCGCCGACTACTCCGCCAAGCACGAGGCGATGGTGAACGCGATACACGCGGCGCTTCCGAATGCCGCCGTGATGCTGGTGTCGCCGATGGTGCCGAATCTGGAGGCGACGAGCTTCGTCTCGCGCGGCACGCTCTTCCCGCAGTACGAGCAGGCGCTTGTCGCGCTCGTGGCGAAGTTCCGCGCCGCCGGGTTTTCGCGCATCGGCTGCGCGAACGTGAACACGATGCACGCCGCCGTCCTCGCGAAAAAGCGCTTCCGCGACATGACCGGCAACAACGTCAACCACTGCAACGACTTCTCCGCGCGCATCTACCGCGACACGATCCTTGCGGCGATGGGGCTGCCGAAGAAGCCGGCGTCGGACTGGAAGCCGCGCCGCACCGGGAAGGTGCGCGACTGGTTCGACGGGGGCGTGGCGGAGGGATGGCCGAATGCGTCGTCCAAGTTCGGCGGCGACTGGCGCAATCCGCAGGACGGCGAGTTTTCGCAGGGTGCGGTGCGCGGGCGCGATGACAATGCGACGCTGGATTTCACGGCGGAGAGAACGGTGGAGGTCTTGGAGACGAACGTGGTGATCTCGGCGAGAATGGAGTTCCAGCCTCTTATCGAGCCGCCGCTTGCGCCCGCCGATGCGCTTGCGGCCGTGACGGCGGTGTGGGAGGGCGGCGCGACGAACTATTGGGGACTCGTGAAGGGGGGAGATGGCGCGGGCGTCTGGCGGCGCATCCCCGGCTTGCGGGCGAAAGTCGATGTGCCGGTGGACGTGGAGATCGAGTTCGCGTACGGCGCGTCGGGAACCCGCGTACAGTACCGGATGGACGGCGAGGCATCGGAATGGCTTGAAACCGCCGTGGAGAGTGTCAGTGGCGTCGGGGTGAGGGGTGCGCTGCATTCGCTGTCGGGAAGGTGTGAAAACCTGTTGCCGTCCAACGGACTTGTCATCCTTCTGGCCCGCGCGACTGCCCCATTCCCCATTCCCACCCCTGCTAGGGCATCGCCTTCGGCGACTCGCTTCGCTCGGGGGATACGTTCCCTGTTCCCTATTCCCTCTACATTTTCTCCACTTCACGCTGCACTCGCTGGCAGAGAGCGGACAGAGTTTCGAGGTTGCCTGCTACCCCAACGGCATTTCCATGTTTGGCTTCTGACGACAACCAAGTTCCGTCTTGACGTCAAGACTGCGAAGAGGCGAATGCCCATTCCAGGCGGCTCTCGCTCAGGCCTGTCGTCGTGAGCGCAGAGGACATCCTTCGCGGATTTCGCCTGGAAGGGATAGAAACGGCCTGAACGCAACACCCTTGAACGTAAAGGCTTCCTTTCCGCAATAGACAACGGAAGGATGCTCGCACATGTCGGAATAGCGTTCCGCGAACTTGTGGAGGCTCTTGCAGAAGTCGGGGTTGAACGTGGCGGAGGACTTGATTTCCGTCGGGAAGAGCTTCCTTCCGGAATGTTCGACCATGTCCACCTCAACGCCATTGGAGTCGCGGTAAAAGTAGAGGTCGGGACGTTCGCCTGCGTTGAACGACTGCTTCATCTTTTCGAGAACGACAAGGTTCTCGAAAAGTCCGCCGCGAAGAGGGTCGTGCATCAATTGCTCGACGGTTTTGATTCCCGCCAAGGCGCAGGCGAGTCCAGTGTCGTAGAAATAGAGTTTGGGTGATTTTACGAGCCGTTTCCCCCGATTCTCGTACCACGGCGGAAGGAGAAAGCAGATGTACGACGTATTGAGGATGGAGAGCCATTCCGTTACCGTCTTTGTGGAGATGCCACAGTCGTTCGAGATGGACGTGACATCGAGAATGGATCCGATGCGTCCCACGATGAGCTGGAGGAAGGTTTCGAAAATCCTCGCGTTCTTGATGTTCAGAAGCTGATGGACGTCACGTTCCACGTATGTGCTGATGTAGCCGGAGAAGAATGCATCGGGCTTTACGCCACCTGCAAGGACACGCGGATACCCGCCGTAGAGAATCGCAGACATCGGATTGGGATCGGGATACGCCGCCGAGACTTCCTTCAGGCTAAAAGGAAGGAGCGTATGGATGGCGCACCTCCCGGCGAGCGTCTGGCTGACACTCTTCATCAAGAGAAGGTTGCTGGAACCTGTAAGGACGAAAAGTCCGTTCTTCTTTTTGTCATCAACGATCCCTTGAATGTAGGAAAGCAGCTCGGGAACACGTTGCACTTCGTCGAGGACGGCCCCGTCCGGAAATTCCGCGAGAAAGGCAGAGGGGTCTCCTTCTGCGTATTCACGGGTACGGGGATGCTCAAGCGTTTTGTAAGGCTTTTCCGGGAAAAGCGCCTTTACAAGCGTCGTTTTCCCCGATTGCCGAGGGCCGACAACCGTGACCACGGGAAAAAACTTTGCGGATTCCCTTACCGCATCTTCCATTAGTCTTTTGATTTCCATGTGCAACATTATAGCACATCTTGTGCGTTTATGCAATATGGGAAGTCAACTTCCCGAATTGCATCAAGATACAAAGGCCGATTTGTATATGTTTTACTGTATATACTTGGCTGCTTCGCGGCAGTAGTTTGTGTTGCCAGGGGACTCGAGGCTACGGAGGACAGGAAAGCAACAGCGCGCGAAGGCGGGGCGCGTCCGGCGGATACCACGTTTGTCCCCGACGCCGTCTCGGCGAATCGCTGCAGGTTCATCGAGGATGAGAACGGCGACGTCATCCTCGAGTTCCTGAAGGGCTTCACGCTCTTTATCCGGTAAGGGCGCGGACAGCACGGAGCGGCCCTCGCCTCGTCGTGCTGTCTTGATTTCTCGAAAGGAATCTGATATAATTTGTGCCATGAAAAAAATTAACAAGGTCTGGTCTGCCGCGCGACTGGTCGTTGTGGCAGCGTTGCTGTTCGTCGGGTTGCTCGCGCCCGTACTGGCGCAGGCGGCGTCACGCGCCGAGCAGGTGCTGGCCCTCGTCAACGCGGAGCGCAGGAAGGCGGGGCTTGGGCCCCTCGCGCTTTCGCAGCGTTGTCAGGCCCAGGCCGACAAGCGCGCGAAGGAGATTTTCCAGCGTGGCCGTTTCAACCACAAGGGTGCATTCAACGGGCTGCGCGGATATGGCTGGATGGGCGAGAACATCGCCAAGGGCTACCGCTCGCCCGCCGCTGTCGTCAGGGGCTGGATGCATTCCAAGGGCCACAGGGCCAACATCCTTTCGCGCAAATACAACCATCTCGGCGTAGGCTTCTACAAGGGATGTTGGGTGCAGACGTTCGGCGGCGGCAGGCCAAAGGTTGTCCGCCGCACCGTCCGCCGGAAACGCCGCTGACACCGTCCTCAACGATGGGCTGCCTACCCCTGTAGGCTCCTTGACTACTGGGCAAATTGACGCCGCGACCGTCGATTTGCCCAGTTGGGTATTGTATACTGCGTCAAGATACGCTAAGACAGAGTACAACTTTCCGTGAAATTCCCGCTTGAAGTCTGGCGGGAATTTTGGTATAATACCCGCATAAACAACAACAAGGTGGGATGGCCGAGCGGTTAGGTTACGGACTGCAAATCCGTCTACAGCGGTTCAACTCCGCTTCCCACCTCCAATTCTTCAACGATTATGATCGCAGTTTGGGGTTTGCTAATCGGACTACCGCTCCTCGCCTTCGGCGGGGCGCTTGTGTTTTTCCCCGAAACGGCGCGCCGTTTCTCCATGTGGTACAGGACCTCCAAAGTCGTCGCCGCGGTGCTCACCACCATCGCCTGGTGCTGGACGGCATACGAATGCGACACTATCGGGATCGACGCCTTCGACGCCGTGACAAAGGCGTTCCCCGGCGAGCTGTGGATACTCGCGGTCGTGCTTTCGTTCCTGACCTACCACTGGATGCCGAAGAATTTGCCAGTGCGCGCGCTCACCGGCATAATGATGCTCGTCCCGGCCGCGCTGTTCCGGACGACCCACGCCTACCGCCCCCCGCAGGGCACGCTTTTCGCGGCGGTCGACCTTTTCGTCATTGTCGCGTACATCGGCGCGATAATCGGCATGTACGGGATGTTCTACCCCTGGCGGCTTGAGAAGGGCCTCGACGCCGTCCTCGCCAGGCGCTGGGCGAGCGCGGCGCTTGGCGCGGCGTTGTCCGCGGCCGGCATCGCGCTTGTGGCGATTGGGTTTGCTTTGTAAAACAGTAAAAGCGAATAGCAAGAAAGGGAAGAAATGAAGCGAGCAAGACATGCGGTTGTGGTGGGATTGGCCATAGCGGCCGCGTTTTCCGGCGTCAATGCGGCCGAGGCTCTGAAGCCGAAGGCGCTTGTTATCATGCTTGACGGAATGAGGGCGGATGCCGTTGAGAACGCGGTCGCGCCGAATCTCCAGATGCTCCGGGACGGCAGGTGGCAGCCTGGCTACAAGTGCAGCTGGTCGCTCAACGCCAACACGATCCTCGACGCCGGCACGATCAGCGGGCCGAACCACATAGCCATCGCCTGCGGCATCACGTTCAAGAAGCACAACGTCCCCGGGAACGGCAAGAACGTCTGCGACCACAAGAAGTGGCCCAGCTGGCTCGTGCGCCTCGTGAGCGCGCGGCCCGAGAAGAAGGCGCTTTTCATGTATTCTTGGAAGTGGGACGAGAGCATTTCGCCCGATCCGCGCGTCAAGTTCATCCATGGCTCCGACGCGGCGAACTACGCCGCGATGCCGAAGATCCTCGCCGCGCCGGACGCGCCCGACGCCGTGCAGTGGTACATTGACGAGCCAGACCACGGCGGACACGGCTTCGGCTACTACCCCTACACGTCGGGCTACCTCTACACCGTCCACTCCGCCGACCGCGCCATCGGCGCGGCGCTCAAGGCCATTGCCTCGCGTGCGACCTTCGCGCAGGAGGACTGGCTCATCATCGTGACGGCGGACCACGGCGGCTACCACACCGGGCACGGGTTGATGAACGGCCCGGCGACGTCGATCCCGCTGCTTGTCTGCGGGCGCGGCTTCGCGCAGGGGCGCCTCGTCGGTACGCCGCACAACTTCCAGTCCGCCGCGACCGCGCTCAGGCACTTCGGCGTCGACACTTCGGCGATGGGCCTCGACGGCGCGGCAATCGAGCCGAAGGTCGCCAATGACGCGCCGCGCTCCCTCCGCGACGGCCTTTCCGTCTATCTTCCATTCAGCGGCAAGGTGGCCAACGCCGTCGCCGGCGGCCCGGTCCCGGAGATCCGCGGCAAGGCCACCCAGCTGCTCAAGAGGGGCGGATTCCTCGAGGGCAGCCTTCGCGTGGCGGCGGACACCAACAAGCTCTGCGGCGTGTGCCTTAAAGGCTCGGAGAAGCTCGCGTTCGAGAACGGGTCCGACTTCGCCGTCGCGATGTGGGTGCGCATGCCCGACAAGCAGGCCGGCGACCCCGTCGTGGCGTCCAACAAGGACTGGAATCGCGGCAACAACCCCGGCGTCGCGATCGTCGCGTCAAAGACGCTCGGCAAGAAGTACGGCCCCGGCGTCTGCATCAACACCGGCCTTCCCAACGGCAGGCGCAACGACATGGGCCCGTATGACATCGAGTACGGCAAGTGGACGTTCTACGCCGCCACGTGCGACAGCGACGGCGTGATGCGCTTCTACCAGGGCGGGCCGGACGGATTCCTCTACATGATGTCCGAGAACGTCGCCGGCGCGAAGGTCGCGACCGGGCAGCCGTTCTTCATCGGACAAGACGGAACCGGCAAGTACCCCTGTCCGTTCAAGGGCGACGTCGACGAGTTCGCGCTCTGGACGCGCACGCTTTCGCACGAAGACGTGCGGAAGGTCTACGAGGCGGGCCGCATGGGCATCGAGATCGGCGAGCTGCTGGGGAAGTGAAGAGCGAGTGTAAAATGTAAAGTGTAAAATGTAAAGTGTAAAGTGTAAAGTGTAAAATGTAAAGTGTAAAATGTAGAGGGGACAGGGAAGAGTCGAAGAACAAAAGAAGAAAAGAGAAAACGACATGAACAGACGTGAATTCATAATCGGGGCGGCGGCGGTTGCCGCGGGCGGCGCGAATGTGTTCGCCGAGCAGTGCTGCGCCGCCAAGGGGAAGGCGTCGAAGATCCTCTTCGGCGCGTGCCGCTCGAGCGTCGAGGACATCAAGATCATGCGCGATCTCGGGTACGATTTCTGGGAGTGGGGCGCAGGCTCCGCGTTCGACCCGTCGAAGGACGACGCGTGGTGGCAGCGGCAGAAGGAGGCGATTGCGAAGCGTCCGCTCCCTCTGCGCAGCTGCAACGGCTTCCTCCCCGGCAGGTTCCGCCTCACCGGGCCGAAGGCCGACCACGGCCCCGCGCTCGACTACGCGGAGAAGATCCTGCGCCGTGCGGACGAGATCGGCGTGAAGACGATCGTGTTCGGGTCCGGCGGCGCGCGCAACGTGCCGAAGGACTTCGTGAAGTCCGACCCCGCGGCGATAGAGAAGGGGACGAGACAGTACGCCGACTTCTGCGCGGCGCTCGCGAAGCGCGTCGCCGACCTCAAGACCGTCCAGGTCGTCATCGAGCCGTTGCGCGCGAAGGAGTCGAACATCGTCAACTTCGTATGGCAGGGCAAGAAGATCGTTGACGAGGTGAACTCGCCGCGCCTCAGGCTGCTGGCGGACATCTACCACATGATGATGGGCGACGAGAAGGCGGACAGCATCGTGAAGGCCGGGCCTATACTGAAGCACTGCCACATCGCAGACTTCGACACGCGCCAGTTCCCGGGGCACGACCCGAAGAAGGCGTACATTCTAAAACCGTATTTCGACGCGCTCAAGGCCATCGGCTACGATGGAGGCGTCAGCTGCGAGTGCGGCTGGGGCGGCAAGGGCGAATTCGCAAAGAACGCAAAGACTGCAATAGAGACAATGAAAGGACTACTGTAATGGAAAACATCAACCGTCGTGACTTCATCAAGGGGTCTGCCGGGCTTGCCGGCATCATCGCGGCCGGCTACGCGCCGTCGCTCTACGCCGCGGGCGCGAACGAGAGGGTGCGCGTCGCGTGCGTCGGGTACTCCGACCGCTTCCGCCAGTCCCTGCTGCCGTGCTTCCTCCACCACAACAAGAGCCTCAACTTCGACATGGTCGCCGTCGCCGACCTCTGGAAGAAGCGCCTTGAGGAGAATGCCGTCCCCGGCCTCGAGAAGGCCCTCGGGCACAAGGTCGACGCCTACCGCAGCGACGTCGAGCTCTACGAGAAGGCGAAGGACGTCGACGCCGTGATCATCTCGACGGCCGACTTCCAGCACGCCCAGCACGCGACGCACGCCGTCAACGCCGGCAAGGACGTCTACTGCGAGAAGCCGATGGCCGAGGACATGTACTCCGCGAACATGCTGCTCGACGCGGTGAACGCCAAGCGCAAGGCCGGATTCGCCCCGGGCGCGGTCCTCCAGATCGGCTCCCAGCGCCGCAGCGGCCCCGCATACCACGCCGCCAAGGCGTTCCTCGAGAGCGGCAGGTTCGGCAAGCTCACGTACGTCGACCTCTGCTGGAACGTGAACCAGAACCGCCGCTGGCGCAGACCCGAGGACCTCGTCAAGTCCCTCAAGAAGGAGGACGTCGACTGGAACCTCTGGCTCCTCGACCGCGATCCCTCGAAGTATCCGTTCGACCCCCGCAAGTACCTCGAGTTCCGCCTTTTCTGGCCGTTCTCGAGCGGCATCCCCGGACAGTGGATGTGCCACCAGATCGACACGGTCGGCTGGTACACTGGCCTCCTCCACCCGCTTAGCGCCGTGGCGAGCGGCGGCACCTACGCCTGGAACGACGGACGCGTGAGCTTCGACACGTTCACCACGATCCTCGAGTATGGCCCCTCCAAGCTGAACGACAGGGGCTTCCAGGCGGTGTTCTCGTCGCGCCAGACGAACAGCGCGCGCGGCAACGTGGAGAAGTACCACGGCCCGAACGGCACGATCGACCTCTGCAGTGGCCGCTTCACGAGCGAGGGCATCGAGCATCCCAAGAAGAAGGTCAACGAGAAGCTCACCGACCACTACCAGGCGGCGGAGACGGCGGCGAACACCGGCGGTGACAAGATGACGTCCGCGCACATGTACAACTGGATGACGTGCGTGCGCGGCCGCAAGGACCCGAACGCCTCGGTGGACGCCGGATACGGACACGCCATCGCGCTCATCATGTCCAACGCCGCGTGCCGCACTGGCATGAAGGCGACGTTCGACGAGAACAAGCGCCAGGTGATGGTCGGCGGCAAGGTCTGGACGGGCTACGACTCCACGGTCGTCAAGTGCCGCGGCTGAGCGAAGGGGGACGGGGCATGCTGAAGGAGAAATTCGACCTGACGGGCAAGACCGCCCTAGTCACCGGCTCCACGCGCGGGATCGGCAAGGCGATTGGCGATGCGTTCGAGGAGTACGGCGCGAAGGTGATACGCCACAACACGAAGGTGTGCGACCTCGCGGACCCCGCGGCGATCGACGCGTTCTTCGACAGGCTGGAGGCGGAGTCATCAATGCCGGACATACTTGTCGCGAACGCGTCGATCCAGGCGAAGGTCCCCTGGACGGAGTTCCCGATGGACGAGGCGAGGAAGGAGATGCAGGTCAACTTCTTCGCCACGCTCCGGATGTTCCAGCGGTGCTATCCGAAGATGAAGGCGCAGAAGTGGGGTAGGCTGATAGTTGTCGGCTCGGTGAACGAGCTGAGGCCGCATCCCGACATGTGCGTCTACGCGGCGACGAAGTCCGCGCAGGAGAACCTCGTGCGCGGGATAGGCCGCCAGATAGCGTCCGAGGGCATCACCGTCAACAACCTGAGCCCGGGGGTGTTCAACACCGACCGGAACAGGGAGTGCCTCGCGGATCCGGTCTACGGCCCGAGGGTGACGGCGGCGATCCCGATGCACGACTACGCGATGCCGGAGGACGCCGCGGGCGCGGCGCTTCTGCTGGCGTCCGACGCTGGCCGCTACATCACCGGCGCGACGATAAGGATCGACGGCGGGCTGTGCCTTCCGGGGTGAACGACGAACGCGGAGAGGACGAATGAAGAGGATTGACTATAAGTGGAAGGCGCTGGCGCTGCTGTGGGTGGCGTTCTTCCTCCAGCAGGGCACGCGGCAGATATTCGGCGCGACGCTGACTTCGATCCAGGGGGCGTTCGGTGTGGACGCGAAGGGCATCGGCATAGTCGTGACGGTCTTCACCTTCATCTACGGCCTTTCCGTTCCGTTCGCCGGGCTGACGGCCGACCTCTTCAACCGCAAGTGGATGGTCGTCTCCGGTGTGTTCGTGTTCTGCCTGGGCATCTTCGCCTCGGGCTTTGCGTCGTGCGTCTGGATGCTGCTGGTGACGTACGGAGTCCTCAACGGCTTCGGACAGTCGTTCTACTATCCATCCGCGACTTCGATAATCGGCGAGCTCCACAAGGAGACGCGGGCGACTGCGCTGTCGATTCTGCAGATGGGCCTCTATGCGGGGATCATCGGATGCAGCGCGGCCTCTGGGTATCTTGCGCAGGGCGGCGCGAACGGCTGGCGTCTGCCGTTCTGGGTGTTCGGCGGCATCGGCATCGCGTGGGCCGTCGTGCTTGCGCTTATGCTGAAGTCGAAGGCGGAGGGCCCGGAGGCCGAACGCCCCAGGTCCGAAGTCCCAAAGGCGTCGCTTCGCGAGGCGTTGACGGCGTTCCTGGGGAATCCGTCGGCGATACTCCTGATGCTGGGCCTTGGGATGATGATATACGTTGACGTCGGCTTCAAGACGTGGATGCCGAGCCACCTTGCAGAGTCGTTCGGGCTCGCGAAGGGCTCCGCCGCGCTCAATGCGGTCCTCTGGCACTACATCGGGGCGTTCGTCGGCGTGACGCTCGGCGCGCGCATCTCCGACAGGCTCGTCGGGACACGCCCGTCCGTCAGGATGGAGACCAACATAGCCGGGCTCGCCCTCGCCGTTCCGTTCATCGCGTGGATGGCCTACACGCCGTCGCTCGTCGTGTGCTGCGCGGCGATGGCGCTTTTCGGCGTGTTCCGCGGCGTGTACGACTCGAACCTCATGGCCTCGCTCTTCGACATAATCCCGCAGCGCTACCATGCGTCGGGCGCGGGGATCATGCTGTCCGGCGCGTTCGTCTTCGGCTCCACGTCGCCGTTCGTCATGGGGCTCATGAAGGACCGGTTCTCGTCGTCGTCGGGGCTGGCCTCGCTCGCGGCGTTCTACCTTGCGGGCGCGGCGATAATCACCGTCGCGAGATGGAGGAGCTATGGTGGGAAGGCAGTAGCAGCCTAGAAAGGCCAGCGGGGCTAGAATAGCCAGAAAACCTAGAAGACCTGAAAACAACAAACTCTAAACTCTAAACTCAGAACTCTAAACCCTAAACTAAAAAGGAGCAATATGCCATCACTAGCGGACATGCGCACAAAGGCCAAGGAGGCCGGCCTGATGAAGCTCGACAAGCTGATCGCCAGGCGCCAGCACATACCGACCAACGAGTTCCCGGTTCCCGTGAAGGAGCTGTGCGAGCGATTCGAGAAGCTGTACACGGGGTGCGTCAACGACGTCATGCGCGAGTTCACGCTCCTCGACCAGAACCTTCCGCACGACATCATGCCGCTTCGCGACGAGATGGTGCTGTGCGGCGAGGCGTTCACGGTGAAGAGCGCGCCCAACGTGATGATCGAGGGCGAGATGACGTTCCGCGCGCAGATGCTCGACGACTTCAAGCCGAACGGCGTCGTCGTCTGGGACACGTCCGAGGACGTCGAGGCCAGCCTCTGGGGCGGCGTGATGACGGCGACCGCGATCACGAAGGGGATACGCGGCGCGGTCATCGCGGGCGGCATCCGCGACACGAAGCAGATCCTCGAGCAGAACTTTCCGGTGTTCTACAAGTACCGCGTCTCTAACGGCTCGCTCGGGCGCTGCATGATAACGCACTACCAGGTGCCCGTCAGGATCGGCAAGGTGACGGTGCGTCCCGGCGACATAATCATGGGCGACATCGACGGCGTCATCTGCATCCCGCGCGAGATCGCCTACGACGTCCTTCTTCGCGCCGAGGGCATAGAGCGCAACGAGGTCGACATCTTCTCGTGGGTGCGCCAGGGCGACACGATCAGCGAGATCATCGACAAGGGCGGGTATTTCTAAGGAGGCGACGCCATGCACAGGCTGACGGACATAGGCTGGGAGGACTACTCGGCCCTTCCACTCGAGGAGAAGAAGGCGTACCTCGAGAGGCACGACGGCGGGGGGATGCCGTACCACACGCTCTTCGCCCAGCAGTTCGACAGGCGGATACTGGAGAGGCTCTGCGCGCTCGCGAACAGGATACGCTTCATAAACAAGTCGAAGGAGGGCGCGCTGTACCTGAAGGGGGTCCTCGCGCACAAGCGCGCGATGCTGTACTTCTCGCAGCCGTCGTCGCGCACGTTCCTCTCGCACCTGGCCGCCTGCCAGCTGCTCGGCATAACGACCGGCTCCGTCCGCGACGCGGCGACGTCGTCGGAGTTCAAGGGCGAGAGCCACGAGGACTCCATCCGCACCTTCTCGTCGTACTTCGACATGATCATAATGCGCTCGCCGGAGCAGGGCCTCGCCGAGAAGATGGCCTGGGAGCTCTCCAACAGCGAGCGCCCGGTGCCGATCCTCAACGCCGGGTCCGGCAAGGACCAGCACCCGACGCAGGCGCTCCTCGACATCTACACGCTCGTGAGGTCGTTCGAGACGAAGGGCGGCGTCGACGGGCGCACGGTCACGTTCTGCGGCGACCTCAAGCGCGGGCGCACGGTGCGTTCGCTGAGCTACCTGCTGACGGACTTCAACGACGTGAAGCAGGTGTTCGTCGCGCCCGCGGAGCTGCAGGTCCCGGGCGACGTGATCGAGATACTGAAGGCGAAGGGCGTCCGGTACGAGATCGCCGACGACCTCCGCGCCGCGACGAAGGTCTCGGACGCCGTCTACATGACGCGCATCCAGGACGAGTGGGACAACTCGAAGGGGGAGTCGGCCAGGATCGACACCTCGCGCTTCAAGTTCGGCGCGGAGGAGCTCGCGCTGCTCGGGCCAGACGGCATAATCATGCACCCTCTGCCGCGCCGCGACGAGATCGCGACCTGCTGCGACCACGACCCGCGGGCGATGTACTGGCGCCAGATGCGAAACGGCATGTGGATCCGCGCCGCGCTCATAGCCTCGACGTTCGGCTTTGAGCAGGAGATCATGAACTGTGGATACTGAGGGCGCTCCGCGCCCGAGGGAAAGGAGGCAAATGGACATGGGAATGTGGAACAGGGCCGCCGAGACGATGTCTCGCGACGAGCTTGAGGCGCTTCAGCTGAAGGGCCTCCAGAAGACGCTCCGCCGCGTGTGGGAGAACGAGTTCTACCGCACGCGCCTCGCCAGGGGAGGTCTTTCCGACCCCGGCGACGTGAAGAGCCTGGACGACCTCCGGAAGCTGCCGTTCTTCACCAAGGAGGACTTCCGCGAGGCGTACCCGCTGAAGATGTGCTGCGTCGACAGGCGCGAGCTCATGGAGTTCCACCAGTCCTCCGGCTCCACCGGGACGCCTGTCGTCATGGCGTACACGAAGAACGACCTCAACCAGTGGGCGGAGTGCATGGCGAGGTGCTTCGCGATGGCCGGGCTCGAGAAGGGAGACGCCTTCCAGATCATGCCGACCTTCGGGCTCTTCAACGGCGGGTTCGGCTGCTACCACGGCTGCCGCAAGGCGCACCTCTTCTGCGTGCCGGCCTCCAGCGGCAACACCGAGCGCCAGATAAAGCTGATGCGCGACTTCCGCGTCAAGGGCTTCTGCTCTGTCGTGAGCTACGTGCCGCGCATCATGGAGAAGCTCGACGCCGACCCGACGGGCGACCACGACATACCGTCGCTGCGCGTCGGCATCTTCGGCTCCGAGACGTTCTCCGACGAAATGCGCCGCCGCATCGAGTCGCGCCTCCACATCGAGTGCTTCGACATCTACGGCATGACGGAGACCGGCGGCATCGGCACGACCGGGCAGGACTGCCGCTGCCACTGCGGCATCCACGTCTGGGAGGACCAGTACATAACCGAGATCATCGACCCCAACACCGGCGAGGTCATCCCCGACGGCGAGTTCGGCGAGGTCGTGTTCACGTCGCTCACCCGCGAGGCCATGCCGATCGTCCGCTACCGGACGCACGACATAACCCGCATCCTCTCGCGCGAGAGGTGCGAGTGCGGCAGGACGTCCCTCAGGATCGACCGCATCTCCGGCCGCACCGACGACATGCTCATCGTCAAGGGCGTCAACTTCTACCCGCGCCAGGTCGAGCAGGCCCTCATGGAGATCCCCGGCGTCAAGGACGAGTTCCAGATCATCCTCGAGGAGCGCAACGGCATGACCGAGGTCACCGTCAACGTCGAGGCGGAGCCCGGGGTCACCGGGCACACCGTCGCCAAGCATCTCCGCGAGCGGCTGGGGTTCCTCCCCAAGGGCGACGTGTTCCCCGTGGGGTCGCTGCCCAGGACGGAAGGCAAGGCGAAGCGCGTGATCCGCCGCTGACCGCGGGCTTTGCGAGAACAGGGAGGCCATCGTCATGGGAATGGGAGTGCGCGTTTCGGCCGTGCAGGCGCAGAAGCAGCTGCAGTCGCTCTCGCCGCAGATGCGGCAGAGCCTGGGGATGCTGGCCATGAACCTGCCGGAGCTGCGCGCCGAGCTGTACCGCGAGATGGCCAGGAACCCCGTCATCGACGACATCGAGCAGACGCTCGAGCGCAGGACTGAGTCCGACCAGGAGCGCGAGTCCGAGGCGGAGGAGCGCTCGTTCGAGAGCGACTACACCGAGGACGACGACATCCCGGAGTCCTCGTACACGGCTGACGCGGACGCCATCGAGCGCCGTCGGCGCTTCCTCGACTCGCGCGCTAGCGAGGAGACGCTGGAGGAGCATCTGATCAAGCAGTTCAGCGCCGCCGGCATAGAGGGCCGGGACGCCGCGCTCGCCGAGGTGCTTGTCGGCGAGCTGAACGACAACGGCTACTTCTCCGGCTCCATGCCGGACGTCGTCATGGTGACGGGCGAGAGCGAGGAGAGGATCCGCGCCATGCTCGCCAGGATCATGGAGCTGGACCCGCCGGGCTGCGGGGCGACGAATCTCGGGGAGTGCCTCCTCGCGCAGATCGACAAGCTCGAGGGCACCCCGTACAGCCAGGAGGTCCGCGAGATCATCGAGCGCGGGCACCTTGACGACATCGCGGAGGGCCGCGCCGAGGCGGTGGAGCGCGACCTCGGCATGAGCGAAGACCGCTACCAGGACGTCCTCGCCGCGCTGAGGACGCTCGACCCGCGCCCGGCGCGCGCGTACGGAACGGCGGGCAAGGGCGTCGCGTACGTGAACCCCGAGGTGCACGCGGTGCTTGTCGACGGGCGCTGGACCGCCCGCGTGGACGAGCGAAGCCTCCCGGAGATACGCATCTCGAAGCGATATGTAGACATGCTTTCGAACCCCGACGTGGACGAGGAGACCCGCGAGTACATCAAGGGCAAGATAGCGTCCGCACGGCTCTTCGTCGAGGCGGTGGAGCGCCGCCAGGAGACGATCGTCTCGATCGCCCAGGCGATATTCGACGCGCAGCCCGGATTCTTCGAGGCGGGGCTCAGGGGGCTGAAGCCGCTGACGATGCAGGAGGTCGCGGACAAGGTGGGCGTACACCACACGACCGTGTCGCGCACCGTCCGCGACAAGTACGCGTCGACCCCGCGCGGGACGGTGGAGCTTCGCCGGTTCTTCGTGACTGGCTACGTCACGGAAGATGGCGGGGCGGTGTCGCGCGACGGCGTGGTCGAGGCGCTGAAGGGGATCATCGACTCCGAGGACCCCGCGAACCCGCTTAGCGACGAGGCGCTCTCCGCGCGGCTCAAGGCGGCGGGCTACCCGGTCGCGCGCCGCACGGTGGCGAAGTACCGCGCGGAGCTCGGCGTCGCCGGCGCGGCGGCGCGGCGCAGACTTCCCTCTTGAATTTTTCCCGTCAATGGAGTAGACTGATGGCAGACATGGAAAACACACTTGAGAAATACGTGCGTTCGATACAGGACTTCCCGAAGAAGGGGGTCCTCTTCCGCGACGTCACGGGGATACTCGACTCCGGCGAGGGCTTCCGCCTCGCGATGATCGAGATGGAGAGGGCGCTCTCCGGCGTGGCCGTCGACAAGGTCGCCGCGCCGGAGTCGAGGGGCTTCATCTTCGGGGCGGCGCTGGCGGACCGCCTGAGGTGCGCGTTCGTGCCAGTCCGCAAGCCGGGCAAGCTCCCGCGCGAGACGATCCACGAGGACTACGAGCTGGAGTACGGCAGCGCGTCGCTGCACATGCACTGCGACGCCGTCTCCCCTGGCGACAGGGTCGTCGTCGTCGACGACCTCCTCGCGACTGGCGGGACGGCGCTGGCGACGGCGCGCCTCGTTGAGCGCCTCGGCGGCAAGGTCGTGAAGATGCTCTTCCCGATCGAGCTGGAGGGCTTCGCTGCGCGCGCGGGGAACCTCGCTGGCTACGAGGTCGCGTCGCTGGTGAGATACCCCGGGAAGTGACGGCGGCGGCCTGGCGGAGGACGATGGTCGACAAGGTGTACATCACTGCGGACGGGATGCTCCGCGACACGTGGCGCCTCGCGGCGGCGGTGAGGGCGTCCGGCTGGCGCCCCGACTGGCTCGTCGCGCTGTGGCGCGGCGGCGCGGCGCCGGGCGCGGCGGTGCACGAGTTCCTGAAGACGACGGGCTGGGACGTCCGCCACGTCCCGCTGAAGTGCGCGAGCTACACGGGGATCGGCGCCAGCTCGGGAGAGGTGAAGTTCACACTCGGCGACGAGACGTTCGCGCTCTTCGCGCCGGGCGAGCGCGTCCTCGTCGTCGACGACGTGTTCGAGACGGGCGTCACAGCGGAGGCCGTCATGCGGCGGCTCGCCGCGGCGGGCGCCGAGGCGAGGTTCGCGGCGGTGTACTGGAAGCGCGGCAGAAACGCCACGGCGGTCGAGCCTGACTACTTCGCGAGGGACCCGGGAGACGAGTGGATAGTGTTCCCGCACGAGATCGACGGGCTCTCGGACGCCGAAGTCGCCCGGAAGGACCCGGCGCTCGCGGAGCTTGTCGCGAGGGCGCGGACGGGCGCGTGAGGTGGCGCGGGCATTCGACAGGAGGCAGAGGCATGGAACTCGATAAAAAGCTGATTGTGGACGTCGCCAGGCTCGCCGAGGAGGGCGAGACGCTGGAAGGTGAGGTCGACATCGTCGACCTCGACGAGGAGTTCGTCAAGCCGTTCGGAGGCGTGAGATACCGCCTTTTCGCCAGAATGTATGGCTCTGAGCTGCTTGTGCGCGGCTCTCTGGAGCAGGATTTCGACCTCGTCTGCTCGCGCTGCGGGCGCGATTTCGACACGACCGTGAAGGTCCCCGACTTCACAATGTCTGTCGAGGTCCCCGAAAAAGAGCAATTTGCGGATTTGACCAATGACGCAAGAGAGTGTATAATATTAAACCTACCGACATATCCGGTTTGCGACGAGTCCTGTCCGGGGATTGTCCAGGAGGCCGCACGGCCGACGGACGACAGATGGGCCGCGCTTGACGGACTGAAGGTGGAGTGAAACAGTAAAAGACCACGGGCCGGGAGGCCCTGGAGAAACGAAGGAGAAGAGAAAAATGGCAAGTCCTAAGAACCGCGTCTCGAAAATGCGCAAGCGCCAGCGTGTCGCCTCGCTTGAGAAGCCGATCCTCGCGTCGGTGTCGACATGTCCTGCGTGCGGAGCGGCAAAGCGCACGCACCGTGCGTGCCCCAAGTGCGGCACGTACAAAGGTCGCAAGGTCGCCGCTGCGGCCGAGTGAGCTGTCCGTCGGACGGCAGTCTAGGTGTCTCCATGACGCGGATAGCCCTTGATGCAATGGGGGGCGACTTCGCCCCCAAGCAGATCGTGGTAGGCGCGATCGAGGCCGCCTGCACCCTCGAGGACGTAAAGATACTCCTCGTGGGGCAGATGGCCGCCATACAGAGGGAGATAGACCGTTTCTCGAAGGACCGCAGGGCTATGTTCCAGCGGGCCGTGGAGAAGGGCTCGCTCGAGATCGTCCACGCGCCCGACCAGGTCGAGATGGACGACGTGCCGGTCGAGGCGGTCCGCAAGAAGAAGGACTGCTCGATCAACGTCGCGATGCGTCTCGTGAAGGAGGCGCGTGCGGACGTTTTCGTCTCGGCCGGCAACTCCGGCGCGGTGGCGACGAGCGCGATCCTGAACCTCGGGCGCATACCGGGTGTAAAGCGCCCGGCGATCGCGATGGTGCTGCCGACGAACTCGCCGAGCCGTCCGCTCCTGCTGCTTGACGCGGGCGCGAACATGGACTGCCACCCGGAGTGGCTGGCGCAGTTCGCGATCATGGGCAACGTATACTCGAAGACGGTCATCGGCCGCGACAAGCCCTCCATCGGGCTGCTGTCCATCGGCACGGAGGACTGCAAGGGCAACGAGCTCATTCACGAGACTAACCCGCTCATACAGAAGATATCGGGCCTCAACTTCGTCGGCAACATCGAGGGGCACGACATCTGCGGCGGCGCGCTTGACGTGGCTGTGGCCGACGGCTTCGTCGGCAACGTGGTGCTGAAGACGGTTGAGTCCGTCGCCCACGCGATCGGCGGCTGGCTGAAGGCTGAGCTGAAGAAGAGCCTGTTTCGCAAGATCTGCGCACTTATGCTGAAGCCGGCGTTCAACTCTCTGAAGAAGCAGATGGACCCGGAGGTCTACGGAGGGGCGCCGCTACTTGGCGTCCCGGGGGCAGTGATAATAACGCACGGCAACTCGACCCACAAGGCGATATTCTATGCCGTGAAGGCGGGCGTCGCGGCGGCGACAAACGACGTCTCGGGCCTTATAGCGAAGGAGATCGCCGAACACGCCGAAGAGCTGAAGCAGGGATGAGCGAATACAACTTTTCCGCAATCGAGAGGAAGTGGCAGCGCCACTGGCTCGAGAACAAGACCTTCAAGACCGACGCAAACGCGCCGGGAGAGAAGTTCTACTGCCTGGACATGTTCCCGTACCCGTCGGGGGCTGGGCTCCACGTCGGGCATCCCGAGGGCTACACGGCCACCGACATCCTCTGCCGCTACAAGAGGATGAAGGGCTTCAACGTGCTGCACCCGATGGGATGGGACGCCTTCGGGCTCCCGGCGGAGCAGTACGCGGTGGAGACCGGCACGCATCCCGCCGTGACCACGAAGAAGAACGTCGACCGCTTCCGCGAGCAGATTCGCTCGCTCGGCTTCTCCTACGACTGGGACCGCGAGGTCAACACCACCGACCCGAAGTACTACAGGTGGACGCAGTGGATATTCGAGCAGCTTTACAAGAAGGGGCTTGCCTACGTCGCCGAGGTGCCGGTCAACTGGTGCCCCGCGCTGGGCACGGTGCTCGCGAACGAGGAGGTCATCGACGGCAGGAGCGAGCGCGGCAACCACCCCGTGATCCGCAGGCCGATGCGCCAGTGGATGCTGAAGATCACCGAATACGCCGAGAGGCTGCTGAATGACCTCGGCACGCTCGACTGGCCCGAGGGCATCAAGGAGATGCAGCGCAACTGGATTGGCAAGTCGACAGGCGCGCTTGTTGATTTCGGGGTTAAGAAGGCGAGCGACGGGGGCTGCGCCCCAGCGAACGACGGGGGCTCTGGCGCCCCAGCAAACGACGGGGGCTGCGCCCCAGCGAACGACGGGGGCTCTGGCGCCCCCGAACCCCTGCCCAAGGAGGTTATTACTGTTTATACTACCCGCTGCGATACGCTCTTCGGCGCGACCTACATGGTTCTTTCGCCGGAGCATCCGCTTGTCGCAAAGTGGCTTGCTGAGGGCGTAGTCAAGAACGCCGAAGAAGTCGTTGTCTACCAGAAGAAGGCCGCCATGAAGAGCGACCTCGAGCGCACCGAGCTCAACAAGGAGAAGACCGGCGTAAGGCTCGACGGCGTTGAGGGCGTAAACCCCGTCAACGACGAGGCGCTTCCCATCTTCATTTCCGACTATGTGCTCGCGAGCTATGGAACCGGCGCCATCATGGCGGTTCCCGCGCACGACGAGCGCGACTTCGACTTCGCAAAGGTTTTCGGGCTGCCCATTTACCAGGTAGTGGCGGAATCGGGATCGGGATCGGTCGAACACAGTTCGACCGTCAAATCTGGGGCTGCGGGGGCAGAGCAAGCCGCCGCTGGTGCCGCCGATAATGCCGCCAAATATGGGTTTGTTGCCGGGGCAGAGCAAGCCGCCAATGCCGAGTCGGCTGCTGGGGCAGGGCAAGTTGCCGCTGGTGCCGCCGCCAAATCTGCGGCCGCCGCCGTTGAGCCAGCCGCCGCCAATAGCATTGATGGTCGAACTGCGTTCGACCAATCCCGCGTCCCCTATACCGGCGATGCCGCCTTCACCGACATCGCGACGGGCGTGATGGTCAACTCCGGCTTCCTTAACGGTCTCTCCGTCGAGGAGGCGCGCCCCGCGATGATCAAGTGGCTTGAGGAGCGCGGCGTCGGCAAGGCGAAGACGCAGTACAAGCTCCGCGACTGGCTCTTCTCCCGCCAGCGCTACTGGGGCGAGCCGTTCCCCGTGATCCACTGGGAGGACGGCACGCAGTCGCTCGTTCCGGAGGAAGACCTTCCTCTCACGCTCCCCGAGCTCGCCGACTACAAGCCGACCGGCACGGGCGAGCCGCCGCTCGCAAAGGCGGCGGACTGGGTGAACGTAGTCGACCCCGCGACGGGCAGGAAGGGCGTGCGCGAGACCAACACCATGCCGCAGTGGGCGGGCAGCTGCTGGTACTACCTGCGCTACATCGACCCGACGAACGACAAGTGCTTTGCCGACCCGGAGCTTCTGAAGAAGTGGCTTCCCGTCGACCTCTACGTCGGCGGCGCGGAGCACGCCGTTCTCCATCTCCTCTACGCGCGCTTCTGGCACAAGGTCCTCTTCGACCTCGGGTTCGTCCCGACGCCGGAGCCGTTCCAGCGCCTCGTCAACCAGGGCATGATCCTCGGCCTCGCCTACAAGACGAAGCGCGGGGTGCTGGTCCCGATGGACAAAATCACGTGGCGCGACGGCAAGCCGTACGGCGCCGAGGAGGGCGGCGAGGAGGAGGAGCTCACCGAGTTCCCCGCGAAGATGTCGAAGTCGCTGAAGAACGTCGTCAACCCCGACGACGTGATCCGCGACTACGGAGCGGACTCCCTGCGCCTCTACGAGATGTTCATGGGCCCGCTGCAGGCGGTGAAGCCATGGTCCACCAAGGGCGTGGAGGGCGTCTACCGCTTCCTCAAGCGCGCCAACCGCCTCGTCACCGAGACGCCGGTCGCGGACCGCGCCATGACGAAGGCCGAGGCGAAGAGCCTCGCCGCGATGGTCAAGAAGGTGGGCGACGACCTCGAGACGCTGAACTTCAACACCGCGATCTCCGCGATGATGGTGTTCGTCAACGAGGCGGAGGGCTATGAGAAACCCCTGCCCAGGGAATATCTTGAAACCTTCGTCCTTTGCCTTTCGCCGTTCGCTCCGCACCTCGGCGAGGAGCTGTGGCAGTTCCTCGGGCACGACAAGTCGCTTGCGTACGAACCGTGGCCGAAGTACGACCCGGCCGCGCTTGTCGAGGACGAGATCGAGATACCCGTGCAGGTGATGGGCAAGCTGCGCGGGCGCGTGAGGGTCCCGGTCGCCGCGACGGCGGCCGAGATGGAGGCCGCCGCGAAGGCGAACGCGGACGTGGCGAAGTTCCTTGAGGGCAAGACGATCGTAAAGGTCGTCGCAGTGCCGAAGCGCATGGTCAATTTCGTTGTCAGATAGACATCGGGCGACGTAGACGGGAAACAACAAAAACAACAAAAAAAAGGAGAAGACAGATGAAGAAACTAATGACAGTCGCGGCCATCGTGGCGTCCGCGCTGGTATTCACGGGATGCGGCGGCAAGCCGAAGATCCCCGCAAACACCGTGGCGGCGGCATACGTCGACCTGGACAACCTCGTTGGCAACGCCTTCGACGTCGTCGACGACGCCATCGACGAGATCCCCAACAAGGAGAAGCGCAAGGAGATGCGCGAAGAATTCAAGAAGTTCGTCAAGGAGCACAAGCCGGACTTCAAGGCCATCGACCTCGACTGGGCGGTTCTCACCTTCGGTATCGGCGAGAAGGACAAGGAGGAGATCGCGCTTGTCATCAAGTGCGACTGCAAGAAGAAGATCCCGACCGCAGACACAAGCGTGAGCGAGATGGTCAAGGGCATGGGCGGCGGAAAGACGATTTCCTCGGGCGAGAAATACGAGACGTACAAGGTCAGTCTCGGTGGCGGCATGATGTTCATGCCCATTCCCTTGCCCAAGTCGCTCTTCGTGACCGTCGCGAAGGATCAATACGTGATCCTGACGGTGGACGAGGATGTCATGAAGAAGATGGTCGACCTCTATGCCAACGGCAAGGGTGAGACGTCGGATGACTTCGACGACCTCGCCGACGTCAGCAGCGACACGATCATCCGCATCCAGACCGCGGAGGCCGAGACGTTCGCCAAGCTTGCCGGCGTGAAGGAGTTCATCGAGAACTACTGCAAGGAGGCAGGCGACGAGGACATGGCCGACCTTCTGCTCGACGTCGAGAACCTCACGCTCGACATCAACTTCAGCGACGACATCGTCGGCGCGGTCCTCACCGTGGACGCAGGCTCCAGGGAGCTCGCGAAGGTCGTCGAGAGCGCGTTCAACGTTGTCGCTTTCGCCAGCCGCCTCGGCGTCGACCTCGTCGCCGGCAATCCCGAGGGCTTCAGGAGCAAGTTTGGCTGCAACAGCATCTCGAAGGATGCGTTCGCCAAGATGGTCAAGGCCGTAGCCGAGGAGGTCCGCGACGGGGTCGAGGCCGACCGCAGCGGTTCGACCGCCACTCTTACCGTGGAGCTTGACACGGACGATCTCCTCGAGGCGGTCGTGCCCGCTCTTTTCGAGTGACGACGATCCACAGGATTGTTACGACGCTGGCATCCGCGTTCGCCGCCGCTGCGGCGGCGAGCGCGGGTTTGCCGTTTCTCCCCGAGACCGCGCCGGACAAACCGGCCGTGGCGGAGATACAGCTGGTTCCCGGGCGGCTTATGCCGCTCGTGAAGTGCAAAGTCGAAGGGCGAGACGCAGTGCTCCTCTTCGATACCGGCGCGACGCATACCACGTTCGACGTCGGCTTTGTGAAGCGCACGCTTCCCGACGCGAAGTTCGAGAAGGTGCTTCTCGGAGGCGTAACGAACGTCGCGGGCGAGCCGTCGCTCTTCCACGTCTCCTCGCTGAAGGTCGGAGAGGCGGAGTTCGGGAACTTCGACGCAATGGCGCTTGACCTCTCCCATCTCGCCCCCGGAATGGCTGGTCGGATCGACGGCGTCCTGGGGATGAACGTGATAGGCCGCGTCGCGACGGTTGTGTCGCTTGGTTCGCGGCGCGTCGTGTTCTCCCCCGGCAATGACGTCCGCGGGCGTTTCGGCAAGATGGCGGTTCGCCGCCGGGACGACCCGTTCTCCGTGGCCATCGACTCGGCGGTCGGAGAGAAGAAGTTCACGCTGATCGTGGACTCCGCCTCGTCTTTCACGTTTCTCGACGCCGCGCTGGGCTGGCCTTCGACCGGAAGGAAGGAGGCCTTCGGCACGCTGGACGTCAACGGCGGCGGTGGCATTTCGGCGGAGAGGGGAGAGCCCGGCGAACTCGCCCTCGGCGAGAGCGTCAGGATTGCGCCGCTTCTCGTGCGCACCCCGATGAACAGGATTGGCGCGGACACCCTGCTCAAGTACGACATGCTCGTCGACTTCGGGCGTGTCGGGTTCTGCAAGGCGTCCGTTCCCAAGACGGAAGGAAAGACTGAGAAGTGACGATTCGTCGAATGATCGCGGTAATGGCGGCGGCGGCGCTTGCCGGGTGCCTCAGCCCGGCTCCGAAGGCGCCGGTCAACTGGACTATTTCCGTCGCTGGCGAGAAAAGCGTCGCAAGGGTGGATCGGAAGTGGGATGTCGTGCGCATCTCGCGCGTCGAGGTGCGCTCGCCGTATGACGGACGTTCCCTTGCCGTGCTGAGGCCCGACGGTTCGCTGGCGTTCGATCCTTTCAACGCGTTCGCCTCCGCGCCGTCCTCGATTCTCGGCGGGGCGGCAGTCGACGCGCTTTCCGCGAGCGGCGCCGCGGCGTCCGTCGTCGGCCCGCATTCGATGGCCTCGGTGCAGACCTCGATCGAGGTGACTGTCACGCGGCTGGCCCTTGACTGCAGGAAGGACGGCGTGCGCGAGGCTTCCGTGGCGCTTTCGATTACATTGCTCGACGGCCGTCGCCTGGTGTCGGTCGCCGAGGCGGAGGGCGGCGCGGCGACGCCCGACGGCAACTACTCCGCCGCGTTCTCGGCGGCGTTCTGCAAGGCGTTCGCGGAGGCATTGAAGCGGCTTTAGCTGAAATGGGCGTGTTCTCCAGCGTTGGCCGCGGCGTGGCAGGGGCGGCCGCCTCCTTCGGACGCGTGTGCGAGTTCACGGGCGAGGCCGTGGTATCACTCCTTGTCGTGCTCTTCTGCCCGTGGAAGATGAGGTTCGGCGACTTCGCCCTCGCGTTCCAGCGCGCCGCGTTCAATGCCATCCCCGTGGCGACTGGCATAGGCCTCCTGCTTGGCCTGATATTGGCTTTCGAGTCCGCCGCGGCAATGAGGATGTTCGCCGCCGAGGTCTACGTCTCCGACCTTCTTGCAATCGGGGTGTTCCGCGAGCTGGGGCCTCTCGTCACCGCGATAGTCCTCGCGGGGCGCTCGGGGAGCGCGTTCGCGGCGGAGATCGGGACGATGAAGGTCGACGAGGAGCTTGACGCCCTGACGACAATGGGCCTCTCGCCTGTGAGATTCCTGGTTCCCGCGCGCGTCCTCGCGGCTGTGGTGGCAATGCCTGTCCTGACGATTCTCGCGGAGCTGGCCGCCGTCTTCGGCGGCGCAGCCGTGCTGAAGGCGATGGGGGTCCCGACCCCCGTGTTCTGGGAGCACGTAAGAGGCGTCACCAGCGCGTCGATTCTGTCGCTCGGCCTTGCAAAGTCGTGTCTGTTCGGACTTCTCGTCGGCCTCGTCGGATGCGGGGCCGGCATGAACGCCCGGACGGGCGCGGACGGCGTGGGGGTCGCGACGACATCCGCCGTTGTCGGCAGCCTGGTGGCGATCGCGGTCGCCGACGGGCTCGTGGCCGTTGTTTCATTCGCATGGGGGATATGATGACACTAGCACATCCATACACGCTTCTCTTGCTTCTGCCTCTCGCGTTCGCCGCGTGGAGGCTTCTGCGGCGCACGAGCGGCGCCAACCTGAAGTTCTCCGCCGTTGCGCGGCTCCCGGTACGGCAGTCCGGCTGGCGACGGCTCCTGGCCGCCGCCGCGCCATGGATGATGCTGGCGGCCCTCGCCGTCCTCGTAGTCGCCGCCGCGCGCCCGCGCACTCCGCTCGCGCGGCAGAAGAAGAGCGTGGACGCCATAGCGATCGTAATGGCGGTGGACGTCTCCGGCTCCATGCTGGCCCTGGACCTCGCGCCGCGCGGGACGGACTTCACTCGCCCGGCGAGCGAAGTTTCCAAGTGGACCAGGCTAAACGTCGTGAAAAAGATGTTCGCGGACTTCGTCGACAAGCGCCCGGACGACCTCATCGGGCTTGTCGCCTTCGGCAGCTATGCGTCCGTAAGGGTGCCGCTCACTGCGGACCACACGTCGCTCCTGAACGCGCTGAAGGCAGTCGAGATCCCCGACGGCGACGGAGAGGCCGAGACGGCGATCGGAGACGGCCTGTCCGTCGCGCTCCTCAGGATAAAGGACGCCAAGCCCAAGTCGAAGATCGTAGTCCTGCTTTCCGACGGCGAAAACAACAACGGCGCCGTTGATCCGGACAAGGCGGCGGACATGGCCGAGAAGATGGGCGTGAAGGTCTACACGATCGGCGTGGGAACTGGCGCAAGGATGACTCCGCGGCTTCTCCGCGACAGGTACGGAAGGGAGTTCGTGCGCATGTATCCGTCGGGCTTCAACGAGGACCAGCTGAGGTCCATCGCCAAAAAGACCAAGGGCATGTACTTCCCGGTGAACGACCGCGACGCGCTGGAGAAGGCGCTGTCTGACATCGACAAGCTCGAGACGACGCCGCTTGACGCCGATGTCTGGAACCGCTGGAAGGAGTACTTCGAGCCGCTGCTCGCGTGCGGCTCGGTGCTTGCGCTTCTCTCTGTCGTGTTCTCCATGGCCGCTTTCCGGCGCATGGCGTAGCTTCAGTCGCGGAGGAATCCGCATTCGGCCCAGTCGCCGTGGTCTGATTTGTCGCCGTCGCCGCCGTCGGTCACGACGAACTTGACGGACGCAACGTCGTCGGGCAGCGCCATGTTGAAGTGCCAGCGCTCCGTTCCGCCGAACATCATGTACGGCGACGCGGCAAGCTCCTTCTCCTTCTTGCCGTCCTTCCTCACGCCCACGATCTTGAAGACGACGCTCGACTGGTCCTGCACGCGCTGGCTCTCGTCGATGCCGACGACCGCCACCACGCGCTTCCACTCCGGCTTGCGCGCGAATGTGGCGTAGCCCGGCCCGTGGATTGCCATGCCTCCCTTGTAGGTGTTTTTCTGGATGCGGATCGCCCCGTCATAGCCCTTGCCGAGACGGATGCCGCCGCCCCAGCCCGTCTTCTGTTTCACGGGCTTCAGCGTCTCGATGCGCACCTGCGGCGCAGGCGGCACCGGCCCGGGATCCTGTGGCAGGTATTCCTTTGGCTTGGGACGCGACAAGACTTGTTGTTGTGCGCTTGCTGTCACACCAACACGCGGCTCCCCAAACGTAACCCTCCACTTCACCGCGCGCGCCGTCGGCACCGTGAGCGCAACGCGCACCGTGCCGTTCGTCTCGACCGCGCACACCTTCACGCCGGTCGCCGCGTCCTCCGGCGACACCTCCGCCCGCGCGAGCGGAAACACCTTGCCGTCCGCCGTATCCGCCGCGATGACCACGCTCTCCGTGGTGCCGCTCACGATGTGCTTCGCCGTGCCGGAGAGGATGCGCCCCGCCGCGTCCCACTTCTCGTCCGCGATGTCCATCCACCCCTGCAGCACGTGGCGCGTGGTGGAGACGACCTGCGGATGCGCCTCGGCCTTCGTGACGCGGAACATTTCGCATTCAAGACCGTTCATCTCGATCTCCAGTGCGTCGCCCGCGCCGAGGATGCCGAGATAGACGTCGTCCCAGAACGAATGGACGCGCCACTTCGCCGCCGGGTCGAGCCCAAGCGCGCCGTCCGTCGCGCGGTCGCCGCAGAGCGCGGTTTTCACCGTGGCGCGCTTCTTTTCCGGATTGAAGAGCATCACCTGGTGCCACGTCGGCGCGAGCTCCAAGTCGTAGACCGTGGGGTTCACCACGCCTTTCTTGAAGGCGTCGATCGGACGCGCCGCGAACGGCTCGCGGTATTCGGGGTAGAGACGCGAGAGGTCGTGCGTCATCTCCGGCGTGAAGAGACGGAAGCTCGTCGCGAGCTCGATGCGTCCGCTCGTGAGGTAGACCGTCGTGAGCATCGAACGGCGGACGCCCTCCAGAAGCCCGTGGATGGCCTTGGAGTCGGGGTAGTAGTTGAACACCGTGCGCATCTTGAACCAGCGGAGGCCGTCCGTCGTGATCATGCGCGGGTCGAACTTGTTGGAGTCGCTCCACGTGCGCTGCGTATCGACGATGCCGGCCGTCGCGTCGAGGCAGGGGCGTCCGCACTCGCCGAGGTTGCGTTCGTCGAGATACGCCTCCTTGCCGAGTCCCTCGCGGGCGAGCGCGAAGTAGCGGCGATAGACCTGCGTCGCGCTCGCATGGATATCGTCGAAGCCGCCCTGCGGGTTGTAGCCCGTCTCGGGATAGTCGAACTTGATGCCCTGCATGCCGTCCTTGCGGAGGCGCTTCCACACGGCGAGCATGTGGTCGGCCATGCCCTTGTCCGACAGGTCGTACGTCACGTAGGGGCGGTGGTGCATGTGCTTGCGCTCGATGCGGTTCGTGGAGTTGAAGATCATCCAGTCCCTGTGCGTGATCGCGAAGTCGTCGCTGGGCATTCCCACCTGGATGTAGGTGTACGGGATGCCGTTCCGCGCCTTGATCGCGGCGCACCACTTGGCGAACGTCTCGTAGGGCGCGCGGAGGTGTCCGTACTTCGCCCAGTGCGCGTCGTCGTACCATCCCTGCTCGGTGTTGCCGTGGTCATGGTAGCAGTAGTAGTCCGGTTCGAGGCGTACGCCAACCTTGGAGTATTTCGTGAATCCCTTTTCGTTCGCCATGTCGAGTTCCCTCACGAGCGCGGGGGCGTTGTTGATGTTGCCGAGCTTGCTGAGGGCGCCCACGGCCCATCCGCAGAGGAGCGGGAAATCGTAGACGTTCGGGTTGGCGCCGTTCGCCTTGCGCATGGCGCGTCCGTACGCCTCGGCTGAGGCGAAGGGGTCGTCGGTAACGGCGTCGATGTAGAACGTATCGCGGGAGAACATCATCTCTCCGTCCGGCTCCACGAGCACGCCCACCTCGTCGGCGGCGTAGAGCGTGAGCGCGCCTTCGTCCAGCTCGGCCATCTTGCCGAAGGCGTCGTACTGGAGGCCGCCTGCGACGAGCGTGCGGCGCTGGCCTGCGACGAGGCCCGTCACGAGGATGCCGTTCGCGCTGTTGCGCGTGAGGCCGGGGACGAGGTGCGCGGGCTCCGCGCCCGCCGCGCTGTTGATCGTCACGAAATCGGTAGGGGCACGCGTCCCGCGTGACCCGCCGAGCCACTTGCCGCCGCGCACGACCGTTGCACCCATCAGGCGGCGGCGGTACCACACGGGCGTGTTCACGCCGAACGAGGCGATGAGCGCGGGCGAGTCGTCGTAGAGGGTGTAGGTGTAGATCGGCTCCCATGCGCCCTTGCTGTGCGGGTGCTGGTAGCCGGCGGCGTGGAAGCCCCAGCGCGCGCCGGCCGTGTCGTCGCGCACCGTGAAGGTGATGCGCGCGCCGTGTCCGAAGGCGTCGTTGACCTCCGCGGCGGTCGCCGTGAACGCCGCGCCACGCTTGACGCTCGTCGCGCCCACCCCGGCGTCGGCGAGGCGCACGCGGCCCTGCGCGTCGCGTATGGTGAACGTGCCATTCTCGACGTCGAACGACACTTCCGCGAGTCCGTTCGAGAGAGTTGCCGTTTTTTCGGAGGCTGTCGCCGCCGCCCCGGCGGCGAAAACTCTTGCGACTGCGGTCGCAATGCATACTGTGATTAATGTCTTTTTCATGGTTGAGTGTTAGGATGTTTGCTGGATTGGACGCACCACAGATATGATACCACGAAATCGCGAAATTGAAAAGGTGGAAAAATTGAAACCAATTATTTGATTATTCATGCGTGACAAATGCGTTCAAATGTGATACAATATTAACGTTTGCCAGAGAGAAGAAAGGAGAATTAACAATGGCAATGCAAGAGTTCGTAAAGAAGTTTGGCGATTACACGATTCGTTCGGTCTGGGACACCAAGAGGAAGAAGTGGTATTTCGTCGCATTGGATGTCGTGGACATCCTTACCCATACGGCGGATCCCAAGGACTACATCAAGAGGACTCGTCGTAGCGACCACCAGCTTTCAGGCAAGTGGGACCGGATCGTCACCCCGATCGTGGTCAGCACGCCCGGTGGCCCGCAGACGCTCAACTGTTTCGATGTGAAAGGCCTCTTTCGGTTCATCCAGACAATGTCGTCGCGCAAGGTGGAGCCGTTCAAGCTTTGGATGGCGAACCTGGCGGCGCAGTGCCTTGAATCCATGGGCGATTCCATTCACGAAGTGCTGGCGGACCACGGCAAGTTGCCGAGGAGACTCCCCGACATCGTAGACGCCGAGCCCGAGGAGGCGGCGGCCAGCGTGGAGGAGCCCGCCAAGGACGCCGAAACGAACGCCTGAGATGAAAAGGGTGGTGCTGAAGCCAGGTAGGGAGCGCTCGCTGCTGAGGCGGCATCCCTGGATATACTCTGGCGCGGTGGCTTCCGGCGACGCCGGGCGCGGCGAGACGGTTGAGGTCGTTTCGTCCACCGGCGAGACGCTTGGCTTCGGCAGTTTTTCCCCCGACTCTCAGATTCGCGTGCGGATGCTCTCGTTCGGCGCCGCTTCGGCGCCCGGCGAGGCGTACGTCGCTTCGCTTGTGGCAGACGCCGTCAAGCGCAGGGAGCGCCGTCTCGCCGAGGGCGGGACGGCTGCGTGCCGGCTCGTCCACGCGGAGGGGGACGGACTCCCCGGCGTGGTCGCCGACTGGTACGCCGGCTGGGTCGTCTGCCAGTTCACGTCCGCCGGCGCGGAGCGCTGGAAGCGGACGGTCGTGGACGCGCTCGCCGCCGCGCTCCCCGGCCTGAAGGGCGTGGCGGAGCGCTCGGACGTCGAAGTGCGCGCGCGGGAGGGGCTGCCCGTCGGGGGGTTCTCCATCCTCTCCGGCGGGGAGCCGCCGGATCTGGTGGAGATATCCGAAGGCGGCTGCCGCTATCTGGTCGACGTTCGGCACGGGCACAAGACCGGCTTCTACCTCGACCAGCGCCTGGCGCGCGCGGCGGTCGGCGCGATCGCCGCGGGGCGCGAGGTCCTGAACTGCTTCTCGTACACCGGAGGATTCGGTATCGCCGCGATGCGCGGTGGCGCGGCGTCCGTCGTGAACGTCGACGCATCAGCCGACGCGCTCGCGCTCGCCAGCCGCAACGCCGCGCTGAACGAATGCGAGAAGGGGATGTCGTTCGAGGAAGGCGACGTCTTCAAGTACCTCCGCAAGTGCCGCGACATGGGGCGCTCGTTCGACATGATCGTCCTCGACCCCCCGAAGTTCGCGGAGTCGAAGGCGCAGGTGATGAAGGCCGCGAGAGGGTACAAGGACATAAACCTGCTGGCGATGAAGCTGCTCAGGAAGGGCGGCGTGCTGGCGACGTTCTCGTGCTCCGGGGCGATGACGCCGGAGCTGTTCCAGACGATTCTCGCAGAGGCCGCGGCGGACGCCCGGCGCGACTTCGCCATAGTGGAGCGGACGTTCCAGGCGGAGGACCATCCGGCCTCTCTGGCCTTCCCGGACGGGCTGTATCTCAAGGGGTATATTCTGGCGGTCAGGTGACCTCCAAAAAATTGATAAAAATTTCGGTTGCCTTTTTTGACGGGTTTCGGTATAATATACGGCAAAATTTCTCCACAAAAGAAGAAAGAAACGAGGTAAAAATGGGTACAGGTCGTACATTGCGGAAAGAATCACACGTCCGTCCGTGCAAGACGCCGGCTGGCAAGGCCCGTCGGTCCAAGGCACAGCGCGCGCGGCTCGTGAAGTTCGGCATGAAGGAAGAAGACGTCAAGCTCATGGGCGACGAGGAAGTTCGCGTCCTTGTGCAGCGTCCCACTGTCGTCAAGAAGATTCTGGCTAAGAAGGCGTGAACAAGGTCTACTGCCAGGTAGACGACTGTTTTGCCGATCCCCTCTTCGAGGTATTCGACGGAGGGGATTTTGTTTTGTCGTCGTATCACGACGTTGAGGCGTCCGGCACGGAGGTCCGCATCTTCCTGCCCGAGGGCGGCGACGTCGATGCGGCGAAGGCGTGCCTTTCCGGCGCGCTGGAGGTCATTGGCTGCAGTGCGCCGGTCGAGGTCGCGCAGGTTCCCGACGAGGACTGGCGCCTGAGCTACCGCCGCCATTTCAAGACGGAGAAGGTCGGGCGCAGCCTCGTCACCGTGCCCACCTGGGAGCTTGACGACTTCAGGCGCTCGGACGACCCCGACATGCGTCGGCGCGTCCCCGTCGTCCTCGACCCCGGGCTTGCCTTCGGGACGGGTCGCCACGAGACCACCAGGGCGTGCCTGGAGTACATCGACGAATTGCGCAACGGCGAGGGGGAGTCTGCGGGCGGTTGCTCCTTCCTCGACATGGGATGCGGGTCGGGGATCCTGTCGATAGCCGCCGCGAAGCTCGGCTATTCGCCTGTCGCGGGGTTCGACATCGACGAGGACGCCGTGCATTCCGCGCAGGAGAACGCCGCCGCCAACGGCGTCGTCGCTGACTTCCGGCTCTTTGCGCTGGGCGGGGGCGCCGTCACGCTGGACGCCTCGGTCGAGGCGGCGAAGGGCATATACCCCGACCTCGCCCTCCAGAACGGCGCGAAGCCAAGCGAGAGGATCTTCAACCCGGCGGAACTTGTCGTGGCCAACATCCTCGGGCCTCTCCTCGTGGCGTTTGCGGAGGAGATAGCCTCTTACGCAAGGCGCGACCTGGTTCTGTCGGGGATGCTGAACGAGACGTGGCCGGAGGTCTGCGGCGCATTCGCGGCGCTGGGCTTCGCGGAGGTCTCCCGCAAGTCCTACGGGGAGTGGACGACCGCGCTGATGCGCCGCGGCGATTGCTGAGCCCGGCCGGGAGACGTCGACATGAGACGGACGTGGTATGTTCTGCACGTAAAGCCGCGCACTGAAAAGAAGGTTGCCCTCTACCTCTCGAAGTACGGCTTCTTCTACCACCTCCCGCTGTATGTAAAGGTCACGAAGGTGCAGCGGCGGAAAGTCCGCCGCGAGCTGCCGGTCTTCCCAGGGTACGTGTTCACGCGCCTCCTTCCGGAGGAGCGGCTGAAGATGCTGCAGACGAACCTGCTCGTGCGCACGATCGAGATTCCCAATCCGCGCCAGGCGATACACCAGCTTCGCCAGGTGAAGAACGCCAGCAGGAGGACTCCCGAGCAGCTTCGCACGATGTCCAGCGTGTTCGCGGCGGGGGACTACGTGCGCGTGACGACCGGCCCGCTGCGCGGCACTGAGGGCTATGTGAAGTATGACGGCGGCCGGGCGAGCCTGTGCCTGAACGTGGAGATCCTCGGGCAGTCCGTCGAGGTCGCCATCTCGCCCGAGGATGTTGAGAAGGTTGAGAAGTAAGGAGGGAACATGACTATGAAAGCAACATTCAGCACCCGGATGGGCGGCTCCGCGCGGCGGATCGCCGCGTCGCTTGCGGTATGCCTGTCGGCGATGAATCTCTTCGCCGCCGCGGCGCCTGGAGAGTCGGTGGCGGCGCCTGCCGACGGCGACTACGAGTTCCTCGTCAGGCACATGCCCAGGAAGGACTGCGGCAGGGTGGGCGAGGCCTACCTGCGCGCGAACGTCGCGCTGGCGCAGGAGGCGCGGCGGACCGCGCCGTGGCGCGACACGATCACGGACGAGATATTCAGGGAGTACGTGCTCCCGTATTCCTCCGTCGGCGAGGACGTGGACGACTGGCGGCCGCTGTTCCGCCGGAAGTTCTGGCCGCTGGTGAAGGACTGCCGGACGACCGGCGAGGCGGTGCAGATCATCAACTCCAGGATATGGGGCATCCTGGGCGTGAAGTACGACACGCGACGTGACAGGCCGGACCAGTCCCCGTTCCATTCGATGCGCATCCACATGGCGTCCTGCACCGGGCTCGCGATACTCGAGATCGACGTCTACCGCGCCTGCGGGATACCCGCCCGCTTCGTCGGGTGCAACTGGACGCACGTCCGCGGCAACCACTCGTGGGTCGAGTACTACGACGAAGGGAAGTGGCACTTCTTCAACGACGCGGAGGAGGGGCGCCTCGCGCCGCCGGACAGGGCGTGGTACGCGTCGTACGCGGCGAAGGCCGACGCCTCGTCACCGCGCACGAGGATATACGCCGCGCGCTGGAGCCCGGGGTCGGCGTGGTTCCGCCTTCCGTGGCGTCCGATGTTCGACCCGAACCCGGTGCCGGCGGACGACGTGACGCTGAGCTACAGGAGGTTCCTCGACGCGGCGGCGGATTCGCGCCTCGCGTTCGTCGCCCGCGACCCAGCCTCCGGCCGCCGCGTCCCCACTTCGTTCCGCCTCGTCGACCCGGAGACCGGCAGGACGCTCGCGGGTGGCGTCACGTACGACGAGACGCACGACGCGAACGACCACTTCAAGGTGTCGCTCCCCAAGGGGACGTCCGCCACGGTGCAGGTGAAGCTCCCCGACGGCACGTACCGCGACGTCGGCCGCGAGGTGTTCGGCGGAGGCGAAAGGCTGGTGACGCTGAAATGGTGATGGAGAACGGCGAGAACTGGGAGCCGGCGGAGCCGGAGCGCCGCGGGCGGCACAAGACGTTCTCGTCGGCGGTGTCCGCCGCGGTCGAGGACATCCTCCGCGAGCGCAACGACTTCTTCGACTCGCTCGCCGACCGCTGGCAGACGCTGTTCCCCGCCCTGGCGGCGCGGCCGGGGCGCTGCGCGGACGGCAGGATCATCCTCTACGTCAAGAGCGCCCCCGCGCTTTTCTCCATCCGCCCCCGGCTCGCCTCCATAAGGCGGACGCTGCTGGCGCTCCCCGGCGCGCCGAAGAAGATTGACCTAACGCTGGAGATACACAAATGAGCATTATCGCGGCAGCCCTCGCGGCGACGACTTTCACCTGCGCAATGGAGCGGGTCGATTCGATGGACCCCGTGCGCGCGCAGTCCGTATACGACTCCAAGGCGGTGCAGCTTGTGTACGAGACGCCGCTCGAGATCGACTATGTGGCGCGGCCCTACAGGCTTGTCCCGGGGCTCTGCGAACTGCCAGAGGTCTCCTCGAACGGGCTGGAGTACGTCTTCAGAATGGTCCCCGACTCGCCGTTCAGGGCAGAGGACGTCAAGCGCTCCATCGACAGGCTCAGGGACAGGGACAACCCGTCGCCAGGCGGATGGACCATGAAGAGGGTGGAGTCGGTGGACGTGACGCCGGAGGGCGCGCTGCGCGTCAAGCTGTCCGTCCGCCAGCACGTCTTCCCGTGGATGATGGCGATGAGCTACTGCGCCGTCAGAAACGAGGACTGCTCGGGCACCGGGCCATACGTCCTCAAGTCGTGGTGGCGCAACCACGAGATGGTGTTCACCAGGAACCCAGGGTGGCGCGGATGGGCCAAGGTCGCCGCGAAGGACGCGGCCGAGGGGCTTGTCCCCTACGACGAGGTGCGCTATCTCGTCGTGGACGACCCGTCGACGCAGTGGCTCATGTTCCTCTCCGGCCAGCTTGACTTCCTGGCGTCCATCGCCAGGGACAACTGGAGCGCGGTGATGGACGCGGATGGACGTCTCGACCCGCGCCTCTCCGCGGCCGGCGTGACGCTGAGCGGAGGAGACCCCGCGATGGAGATACGCTACCTCGCCATGAACATGGAGGAGGAGACGCTCGGCCGCAACAAGAAGCTGCGCCAGGCGCTTTCCTGCGCGTTCGACTTCCAGACGTGGAAGTCCTTCTACAACAACAGCATAGTTCCGGCCTACGGCCCCGTCCCGCCGTGCGTCGACGGCGCCGTCACGACGCAGGGGCCGTACGTCTTCAACCTGGAGAAGGCCAGGCGGCTGCTCGCGGAGGCCGGATACCCCGGCGGCATCGACGCCTCCACCGGACGCCGCCTCGTGCTTTCGCTGTCCATCGGACGCCCGACGCAGGACAGCCGCGAGGCGGGCGAGCTCATAGCGAGCTTCTTCGAGAAGATCGGCGTCAGGCTCGAGCTTCGTTTCCTGACCTGGGAGGCGTTCCTCGGCGCGGTGAGCAGGGGCGAGGTCCAGATGTTCATGCTGGCGTGGGTGGGTGACTACCCGGACGCGGAGAACTTCCTGCAGCTGTTCTACTCCGCCAACCGCAGCCCCGGCCCGAACCACTCCAAGTACTCGAACGCCGAGTTCGACGCCGAGTACGACGCGGCGATGGCGGCCGGCGACCCTGAGGAGCGCCGGGCGCACTGGCGCCGCTGCCAGGAGATAGTGCGCGAGGACTGCCCGTGGATCTTCACGCACATAACAAGGTCGTTCTCGCTGTCCGGCCCCAGGGTCCTCGGCTATGTGCCGGGAGACTTCCCGTATGGATGCGAACGCCACCTCAGGACGAGAAAATGAAGACGTCGCTTTTTGTTGACAGGTCGACTGAGATGCAGTCCGTGGCGCTTGTGCGCGACGGCGCGGTAGCCGCGGAGCGGACGCTTTCCGGGCTCGACTCGCGCAGCGGGGAATGGGTCGTCGAGGTCCGCGACTTCATCGGCGGCGCGGAGATTTCGGAGATAGTGGTGGGCACGGGCCCCGGGTCGTTCGCCGGAATCCGCGCCGCGCTCGCGTTTGCGCAGGGCTACGCCATCGGCGCGGGATGCGAGGTGAAGGGGCTTCCGTCCGTGTGCGCGCTTGCACCGGAGGAGGGGCCGCTCGCGGTCGTCGGCGACGCGAGGCGGGGAATGCTCTGGTTTGCGCTTTTCGAAGGGAGGGCGCTTGTCGGCGGCATTCGCCAGGCGGAGGCAGGGGAGCTTGCGCGGTTCGTCCCAGACGGCGTCCGCGTCGTCACGACTGACGAGCGGCGCATCGGCGCGGCGCTCGCGGAGATGTTCCCAGGTCGATACGACGGCGGCGCCGCTCCCACTGCGGGCGGGCTTGCCAGGGCGGCCATCGCAAATCCGTCTCTGCTCGTCAGCGAGCCTCTCCCAGTCTATCTCAACCCAGCGGTGAGGTGACGCCCCGGCCCCGGGCGGGGTCAGTTTTCGATGTTGACGAAGACGGGGTTGTGGTCGGAGATCCCCTCTGCCGAGACGGTGCAGGGAAGGCCATTCATCTTGGCGTCGCGGATCATTATGTAGTCCAGGGCGCTGTTGTGCCACTTGCCGCGGCCGGGGTGGGTGGCGCGCTTGTCGGGCGGCAGCGCCTCGGTTGTGTTGACGAAGCCGGCCTGCTCCAGGCTCTTGAATATCGTCTCTTCGGAGAATGACGGCGACCACTTGTCCGCATTGAAGTCCCCGGCGATGATGACCGGCGTTGGCGGCGAGTCCTTCCTCTTTCGCTTCGGGCGCCTCTCCTGCTCCATGAGCTGGTCTATGGCCAGCGACCGCTTCCTGCGGTTTCGCCGCACGAGCTCGTCGGTGGTCTGTCCGTAGTTCGACTTGAGGTGGACGGCGTACACCGTCGCCGTGACTGTGGGCGAGAACACGATCTTCGCCGTCACGTAGCCGCGCGGCGGGGTGTCGGCCTTCGCGTTCTTCCAGCGGCTCCATCCGGCGTCCGCGACGGGGAGCGTGGTTGCGATGACGTCCTGCTGCATGTCGAAGCGGTCGCGGCGGCGGTAGGCCGATATGACGGCGACGTTGAGGTTGGAGCGCCCGATCTCCGCGCAAAGCTCCCTGGCGACCTTCGGCCCGCGCATTTCGTTCAGGCAGAGGATGATGTCGTTTGTGCCGGCGGGGTCGGCCGCGTCCAGGCCCTCGCGGATCATCCTCGCGGCGGCCTTCACCGTCGCGGCCTCGATCTCCGGCGCGGCGCGGTGCTCAGCGCGCCCCGAGGGGAACCACTCCCCGTTCCATGTGCCGACGGTTATGGCGGCGAGAAGCGCCGCGGCTGCTGAGGTCATGGCTGTATCGTCCTTATTATCGGGTCCGGTGGCTTGTTGTAGACGCGGGAGAAGGGCGGCACGGAGTCCTTGAGCCAGACGTTGCCGCCGATCTCCGAGTCGTGTCCGATTGTCGTCTCCCCGCCGAGGATCGTCGCGTTCGCGTAGATGACGACGTTGTCCTCGATGTTCGGATGGCGCTTCAGGCCCTTGACGAGCGCGCCGCTGGAGTCCTTGGCGAAGGAGAGCCCGCCGAGCGTCACGCCCTGGTAGAGGCGGACGTTCCTGCCGATGACGGTCGTCTCTCCGATGACGACGCCGGTGCCGTGGTCGATGAAGAACCTCTCGCCGATCGTCGCGCCCGGGTGGATGTCTATCCCGGTCTTGGAATGGGCCAGCTCTGACATCACCCTGGGTATCACGGGGACGTTCAGGGCGTAGAGTTCGTGCGCCAGGCGGTGGATCGTCACGGCGTAGACGCCGGGGTAGGACATCACGACCTCCATGCGGCTTGTCGCGGCGGGGTCGCCGTCGTACGCCGCGTCGATGTCCGTCTCCACGAGGCGCCTCACGGCGTCGATGCGCGCGACGAAAGCGCCGACCACCTCGTCCGGGTCGCGGCCCGGGCAGAGGAGGGCGATCTCGCGCCGGAGGTCGTCGGCCAGGTCCTGCGCCGCGCGGCCGGAGCCCAGCTCCCCGTAGACGCATGGGTGCAGGACGGACATCCCGTGCCTGATGATGTGTGCGACTCTCTGCGGCAGCGTCATTTGCGCTTTCTCCTGATACGGGCGATGATCCGCGACGCGCCGAGGTTCTTGAGCCCCAGCGCGAGCAGGAACTTGCCCAGCGGATGGCGCGACTCCGCCTTGACCTCCATTATCTCGATGCCCTCGGCATTACAGAGCGCCCTGAAGTCCTTGAGGGTGATGAGGTGGATGTTCGGCGTGTCGTACCACTGGAAGGGGAGCGCCTTCGAGACGGGGAGGCGCCCCGTGAAGCCGAGCGTCATGCGGATGCGGTACGCGGCGAAGTTGGGGAACGAGACGATCGCCTCGTCGGCGATCCTCAGCGCCTCGCGGAGGAGCCCGCGCGGGTTCTTGACCTCCTGGAGCGTGTCGGAGCAGATCGCGACGTCGTAGTGTCCGTCGGGGACGGTGGAGAGCCCCTCGTCGGCGTCCTCCCAGAGAGCGTTGTTGCCGTCGGCGACGGCCTCCTTGAACTTGTCGATGTCGATCTCCACGCCGTCGCCGGCGACTCCCTTGTCCGCCCTGAGCACATTGAGCATCGTGCCGTCGCCGCATCCGATGTCGATGACGTGCGCCTTCTCCGGGACCATGTCGGTGACGCTCTTGTAGAGGCGGCGCTGCCAGTTCATCACCTCGGGCTTCCTGTTGCCGAGGAAGCCGCCGATAAGGCCTGCGAGGTCGTCGATGTCGGTCAGGAACGAGTCGTGGCCCGTGCCGGCCTCGAGGTGGCAGTACGTGACGCTCTTGCCGTTGCGGAGGAGCGCCTCGGTTATGTCCTTCGACTGCCACTCGGTGAAGAGGATGTCGTTCTGGTACGACGCGACGAGGCACTTCGCCTTCACGCGGGCGCACGCGGCGTCGAGCGAGCCGTACCTCGCCCCGGCGTCGAAGAGGTCCATCGACCTCGTTATGTGCAGGTAGCTGTTCGCGTCGAAGCGGCGGACGAACTTCATGGCCTGGTAGTCGAGGTAGCTCTCGATCTGGAAGTAGGTCTTGAACTCGCGGTCGCGCCTTGCGCGCTCCTCCGCCGGGGCCTCCACGAAGTTCTTCTGGAGCTCGCGGTGGAACTTCTCCTGGAGGAGCTCGCGCGAGAGGTACGTTATGTGCGCGAGCTGGCGTGCGGACGCCAGGCCGACCGTCGGGCCCTTGCCGTCGCCGACCTCGTAGTAGTCGCCGCCGAGCCAGGCGGGGTCCTCGGTGATCGCCGCGCGCCCGACTACGTCGTACGCAAGCGCCTGCGTGTTGAGCGAGGCGGACGTCGCGATGAGGCAAGCCTTCTCCATCTCGTCCGGGCAGCGCGTGATCCAGTCCATCACCTGCAGCCCGCCGTAGCTGCCGCCGATCAGCGCGGCGAGCTTGCCGACGCCTAGCTGCTTCAGGAACATGCGGTAGACGTCGACGGCGTCCGAGAACGAATACTGCGGGAACGACGAGCCGTACGGCCTGCCGGTGTCGGGGTTCGTGGACATCGGGCCGGTCGTCCCGCTGCAGCCTCCGAGGACGTTTGCGCAGACGACGTGCCACTTGTTCGTGTCAATCGCCCGCCCCGGGCCGATCATCAGCTCCCACCATCCGCTTGGCTTTGTCTCGCCCGGCCTTATGCCGGCGATGTGCGCGTCGCCCGTCAGCGCGTGGCATACGAATATTACATTGCCCTCGCGCATCGGCGCGCCGCACTCTTCGTAGCGCACGTCGATCCGCTTCAGGACGCCACCGGTCTCAAGGCGGAAGCCGCCCTCCGGCAGCTTCAGCTCCATCATCTTGGGCTCTACTATTCCAACTCCTTCGTTCTCGCTCATAACTGAATATTATATCACAAGCGGGCGAGAGAATGAAGGGGGAAGATTCGCCGGCTACAGATCGCGCAGGTTCGGGGCCTTTGGCTTCGGCGGCGCCTTCTGCCCGTCTATGGCCTTCTTTATCGGGGCGTCCTTTGCGATCCAGCCGTCCGTGACGAGCATGTTGACGAAGCGCCTGAACGCGTTGAGCTTCTCGCGGACGGCGAAGTCTGCCTTGTTGGCGCGCAGCGCCTCGACGCACTCGGCCTCGCACTTCACTATGCGCTCCATGACCTTGTCGTCGGGCTCGTAGCAGTACGACTCCCAGAGGCGGATGAACCGCTCGGCAGGCTCCTTGGCCTCGTTCGCGAAGGCGAGCGATTCGCCGGCGAGCCTGTGGCGGAGCGCGGCGACGTCGCCGCGCTTGAGGCCGAGCCCGCCGTTCACGGTGTCGGCATACCGCGACGGGATGCGGCGAATCCAGATGTTGCGGAAGGGGACGGGGTGCCCGTGGTCCTGGAGAATGAGCGGGCCCTTTGACTCCTTCGGGTGCGGGTAGCGCCTGCACCAGCCGGTGTGGCCCTGGAGCGGGAAGTCGTCCTGCACCACGACGCCGTTGAAGAAGACGGTGACGGAGCCGGGGTCGACGAGGCGCCTGCCGTCCCAGATCGGCGGGTGGAATACGATGTCGTAGGACTGCCACTCCCCTGGCTTCCTGCAGGGCTGCACGAGCGGCGGGTTCTCCCCGTACACGGCGCCGGCCTGTCCGTCGGCGTAGTTGGCGGGCTTCCAAGGCGAACGCGAAGGCTTGACGGCTGACGAGTCGAGGATCTGTATCTCGTACTTGCCCATGAGGATCACGCCCGAGTTGCCCCAGCCGTAGAGGTCGTCTACGGGAGTCTTCCACTCGATGTGGAGCTGGCAGTCGCCGAACTCCTCCTTCGTGCGCACGCTTCCGGAGCCCGGGGTGCAGATGAACTCGCCGTCCTTGACTGTCCATTTCGTGGGCTTCCCGCCGCCGGCGCTCCAGTTGTTCGTCACGCTTCCCGGCGTGCCGTCGAAGAGGACGATGGCGTCGCTCGGCGGCTTGCCGGGCCGCACGTCCACCTTCACGGGGTCTGGGCGGTTGACGTCGTGGACGGCCCATGCGTGGTTCGCGTCGGGGCGCATCCCGGAGGGTTCGGACACGGCGGCGACAGAGACGAACGCCGCGGCTGTCAAGATGATTTCCTTCTTCATTCTACAAACTCCTTGTGTGAGGCTTGCGTCTTCTCGTTCACATCTTCGCGCAGTCAAGCCTTTCCCCTGGCTTTAGCTGCGCGAGGTTGCCCATGAATCCCCATTCGGTGAGGGGCGCGGCCATTTCGAACCCGCTCCTCGTCTTCGCGCCGCCAAGGCAGCGGTCGATGTACTCGTGGTAGTGCGAAGTGGCCGGGCCGACGTACGGGAGATCGGGCGGGTTTGAGCCGTCCTTCATCACGTAGCACGGCGGGACGCCGTAGTGGGTGGAAAGGAGCCATCCCCTCGTGCCCTCGACGACGCGGCCCTGCGACGGCAGGCGCTTCATCGGAGTGAGCGCCGCGATGTCCTGCAGGAAGGCCGGCGGGAAGAACTTCGGTGGAAGCTTCCACTCGACGTTTCCGAAGCCGTCGCACCATTCGACGGTGAACGGCTTGCCGCCGCTCGCCTTCACGCCGGGCATAGTCCATGTGACGTGCGACATCGACGGCCAGAACTGCTCGCGCTGCGCGGGCGTCCAGTCGTCCGCGGAGATTTCCGCGACGACCGACGTGGGGCGCGTCGCGCCGAGGTTTAGCCCGAGCCAGACGGGGCTCATAAGGTGGAGCCCCAGGTCGCCGAGCCACGACGTCCCGAACTCGCGCCATTTGCGCCAGGCCCCGGGATGGTATCCCGCGCCGTAGGGACGCCATTTGGCGGGGCCGAGCCAAAGCTTCCATTCAAGCGTCTTCGGCACCGGCAGCTCTGGGTTGGGCCAGAGGTAGTAGGATGGGGCCGGCTGCCCGCGCCGCGTCGAGAACAGCCACACGCGCCGCACTTCGCCGATCGTTCCCGACCTGAGCGCGGCGGCGGTCTGCCTGTCGCACTCCCATGCGGCGATCTGCGTGCCGAGCTGTGTCACGGCCTTCTTCTCGGCGGTGAGCTTCGCTATGCTCCTGCAGTCGCCGATGTCATGGCAGAGCGGCTTCTGCGCATAGACGTTCAGTCCGCGCTTCAGCGCCTCGATGATGTACTGCGCATGGGTGTGGTCGGGCGTCGAGACGTTCACGGAGTCTATTTTGTCGCCCTCCTTCTCGAACATCTCGAAGGCGTCGCGGTAGATGCGCGCATTCGGGTAGCGTCTGTGCGCCTGTTCCAGGTAGCGCGAGTCGACGTCGCATATCGCGGTGATGTTGACGTCGCGGTGCGACGCGAGCTGCGAGAGGTCGTAGCCCGCCTGGTTGGCGCAGCCTATCGCGGCGTGCGACAGCATTTCACTGGGCTTGCGCATCTTGAGTATCGCCGGGAACCCGCACAGCGGGGTGCCCGCCGCCGCAAGCGCCGCGACTCCGCCGCGTATGAAGGCCGCGCGGCTGACGCAAGCCTCGTTTTCCTTTTTTCTTTTGTTGCTCATTGTGTTTGCTTCCTTTTGTTTCTCGTTTGGATTGGTCGCCTTTGAAGGCTAGCAGACTCTCTCCCAGCGCATTTCAGGAACGCCTTTCCTGTGGACGTAGACGCCAAGCCCTCCGCCCGCGGCGCCGGCCATCTGCGCGAGCGCGGCGTTCATGCCGTGCCAGGCGTCGTAACGCGTGACGTCGGGGCCGCAGTCGCGCGAGACAACGGCGAGGCGTCCGGCGGCGAAGGCGGCGGTCTCCTCGACGCGCGGCCGGTAGACCATCTTAAGCTCGTCGGGCGCGGCCGATATCCGCGGAAGGCCCTCTGCCTCGAGCGCGCGCTCAACGGCGATTTCGCCGGGGGAGACGAACGTGCTCGCGATTACCCAGCCTTCACGCGCGGCCTTGACGAGCCTCGCGACGGAAGCCTGGACGTCGTCTCTGCGCAGCGAGCGCGAGAGGCTGACGGCGGCGATTCTGCGTTCGGGCGCGAGGAGGCCGACGTTGCCGACGGCCGACCACCACTCTTCGTCGGGGATGCGCTGCGATATGAAGGGCTCGACTACCTTCAGCGGAGGCGGGTCGCCGTGCATGAGCGACCACTTCAGCGCATTGTAGCCGATGTATGCGTCGACCTTCTCGTTGATGAAGCGCGAGCAGCAGACGTGGTCGTGGTAGTTTGGCTCCCATTCCACGGCGACGCCCGCCTCCACCGCCCAGACCCTTATCCAGCGCTTGACGTTGGTGACGAACTGCCCGACGTTTCGCAGAGGCTCGGCGTCGTCGCATGGCGCGAGCACGAGCCGCAGATGGACATGGTCTGGCATGACTATGAAGGCGACGGCGACCGCCTTCGCGCCCGGCCGCCGGTTTTCGCGCAGGATGACCTCGACGGCGATCTTGCCGGCGGCGGAAAGCTCGACATGGTCGCCGACGACCCGCCCGAATACGCGCGGGCGGCCCTTTACCGCGAAGGTGACGAAGATTGACGCGCCGCGATTGTAGTCATAGCCGTGGAAGCGGCGGAATCTTTTGGGCCGCTTGGCATGAAGTGCCAAGCGGTCAGGTTGAGAGTTGCCTGGCCGATGGGTTGGCTGGGGGCTGTTGGCCAAGCGGTCAGGTTGAGAGCTGCCTGGCCCATGGGCGGGCTGGGGGCTGTTAATCATTTATTTACCTTTCCCTCTTTTTTGCCCGTGGCGTCAACCTGCCGGGCATGGCCCTCCCGGCCATGCCGTTTGGCGGGCTGGGGGTTGTTAATCATTTATTTACCTTTCCCCTCTTTTTTGCCCTGGGCGTCAACCTGCCGGGCATGGCCCTCCCGGCCATGCCCATAAACCTTGATCAGCCTTTCAAGCCGCTTTATCTCGGCAAGCCGGCCCTCGCGCCGCTCATAGTCACCGTCCGCCATGGCGCTTCATTTCGCGCCCAGGACCAGGATCTTCACCGGGCCGATCAGGCCCGAGTCGTGAAGGGCGCTGCCTTTCTTCGGCCCGGCGATCGTCCACGTGCGGCGCTTCGCCTCGGGCTGTCCGGCGTCGAAGACGAGGCGGTTGTACCACGTGTCGGTGACGGTGACCTTGAGCGTGTTCTTCCCGGGCTTCACAACGCCCGCGACGTTGACGCGGTATGGTCTGCTCCAGAGGTCGCCGAAGTCCTTGCCGTTTACCTCAACCTTCGCCAGCGACTCGACCCGGCCGAGGTCGAGCATCACGAAGGAGTTGCCGTCGACGTTCTCCAGCGTGAAGTCGATGGTATATTCCGCCGTGCCGGAGAACGCCTTCGCCTCCGGGGTCACGCCGAGTTCCCTCCATGGCTTCAGCGCGTCGATCTTCATCTCGCGCGGCATGCCCCAGCCCTCGGGGAACGCCACGCGCCAGGGGCCGGCGAGCGTCGTCGTGACGGCGGAGATCGCGATGTCCTCCGACGCGCCGTCGACGCGGGTGATTCTGTAGTCGCCGCCCTCGAACGGGACGAGGCGTCCGTCGCCGGCGTCGTACGACAGGGCAGGGGGCTCCACTTGCGGCAGAGTCACGGTCCCGCCCTCTCCCGCGGAGAGTGAGACCACCTTGCCGTCGAACGTGCGTATCTTCGCGGAGAACACCTTCGGCGTCTGGTAGGCGGGGTCGCATTCCGCCCAGGCGTTGTTCACGGTGATCCGCGCCACGCGCCTGTCGAGGTCCTTCTGGAGGTTTTTGCTAACGTCGGCCCAGCAGCCGGGCGTCTCGAGGTCTCCGTAGCGCGCCTCGATGACCTTGCAGACCTCCTTGGGCTTCGCTATGCCGTCCGGGCCTGCAGAGAGAATCACCTTGCCTTCCTTCTCCACGCGCGCGATGGTGCGCGGGTCGAGCTTCTCGCCGCGCTTGAACACGACGAAGCAGCCCTGGTGCGGGTCAAGCGAAAGAACGACCCACGTGCGGCCGTCCTTCACGGACGCATACGTCGCCTTCTCCGAGCGCCCGGTCTCCGGGTGCCAGATTTCGACATCGCCGTCGCAGCGGAAGCCGACGGCGCCGGAGACCCCCACGCCCTGCCTTGCGGGCGAGACGAAGTACCAGTCCGCGTCGTCCGAGCGGCGGTGGTTCCAGACGACGCCCTCCGCGACGAGATCCTTCGCGATCTTCTCGGCGGCGAGCACGGACTCAAGCGAACGCCCGACGTAGATGTTCCTGGACGCCTTCATCGCCGCGAGCGCCTTGTCGAAGCGCGCCTGCATCGCCGCGCCGCCGCGCATCGTCGAGATGCCTTCGGGTAGCGCCGCGAACGCGGCCTTGGCGCCTTTCTGCACGCCTTCGAGGATCTTCTCCATCGTCTCGGGCATCATGCGCTTCGACTCGGGGACCCAGAGGAGGCGGTACGCGATGCCGTCAGGCGTCGTCCATTCGCCCTTGTCGTTCACGGAGATGCGCGTCAAAAGCGCGTCGGGGTTGCAATAGTCGAACTTGTAGCCTGCGGGGAACGGGGCGTTCTCGTCCGGCTTGTGGTCCCAATCGTCGCCGAGGTACCAGAGGACGTCATTCGCGGGCTTGCCGGCCTCGAGCATCGCCTGGCAGCGCGCGAGGTAGGCCGTGAAGTCGGGCATGAACTTCCACCACGTCTGTCCGCGCAGGAACGGCGCGGGTTGTGCGTGTAGGTGTGGAACACCATGTGCGAGACGCCGCGCGCGATATGGAGGTTCGCGACGTACTTGAGGTCGCGGAGCTTCTCGTCCCACGTGAGCTGGAACGAGGTGAGCGCCTCGGCGGCCACGCTCTTCTTGCCGTACAGGTGAGCGGCGGAGACGCATGGATAGACGGGCTTGAAGTTGTGGTCGCCCACGTAGCCGTGCTGGCGCGGCTGCCAGAACTCGCACATCGGGATGTCCGCGTACTTGTAGAACCGCATCACGTCGCCGGGGATGACGTCGCCGAACGCCGTCTCGAAGGTGATGTCCATGCCGCGGTCGTGGCAGCGCTTCGCCATCTGCGCGTAGAAGTTGTCGGCAATGAGGTCGCCGATGAAACCGCGCCAGTCGTTGAGGAAGCGCGCGGACGCCTCGGGGCTGTCGACGACGTACCCGAAGATCGCGGGCATCCACGTGAGGAGGTCGTAACCGAGGCGCTCGCGGAACACCTTGTCGAGGCCGGGCGTCCATGTCTGGCGGCTGCACTCCCAGCTGTCCATGAGCATACGTGCCATCTTGCCCTTGACGGGGCCGCCTTCGCCGGAGAGGCGGCCGATGTAGTTGTCGAACTGGACGTCCGCGCCCTTCGTCGAGAGCTTGTCGCACTCGAATCCCGTGCCCTCCTTTGGCGCGGGGCCGTTCCGGCGCATCGTGTTGACGTGCCCCACGCGGATGACCGCCCACTTGCCGGCGGGGGCGTCCCACGCGAAAGTGCCGTCCGGCTTCATGAACTTCGAGACGTCGAGCACTTCGGCGGACTTCACCCACGCCGCCGCGCTCTGCTTCGCGGGCGGGTTGCGCATCAGGCGTCGGAGCGTCCACCCGGCCTGCGCCTCCCAGTCGTCGTTGCGGGCGGAGCTGAAGAGGTGGATTTTGCCGAGCTTGATCGAGTGGCTACGCGGCTTGAACGTGAGCTTCACCTGCTTCGTCGTCGTCTCGTCGCAGGCGTAGGTGACGGGCCTGTCGTCCTGCCAGTTCGCCTGCGGAATCTCGCGCGTGAAGAGCGTCTTGCCGTTCGCCTCGCAGACGACGGTCGTATCGGGGGGTTGTAGCAGAAGCCGTGTCCGAGGCTGTTGACCGACGGCAGTTCCACCGTGCGGATCGTTACCGGCTCCGCGAAGTCGAACGTGATCGTGGCCGTCACGCCGCCGTCGATCAGGACGGTCGTTTTCTTCTCCTGCCAGGCGTCCCAGTCCGCCTTGACGTTGCTCGTGACCTTAGCGGGCTTGAGCACACGGTTCCACTCGCCCGCCGTGGCGGGGAACGCGAGCACGACGACGTCGTGGTAGTCCTTCGGGTTGGGGGCGGACGGCGCGAGCGTCGGGAGCTTCACCTCGACGCGCTTCCCGCCCTCGACGTCGGTGCGCCCCCAGATGAGGTGGCGCATGGCGTTCTCCGGCTTGATCCACGGGCCGCCGCTCATCGCCCAGCCGGGGCAGTTCTGCATCGTGAACGTGAGGCCGAGACGTTTGCACTCGTCCGCGACGAAGCCCACGAGGCCGTCCCACGGCGCGCTGAGGCACGTGATCTGCGGCTCGACGCCGGGCCATTTGCCGCCGAACTGTCCGTGGAAGAGGTGGATGCCGCTGATGCCGGCGCCCTTGATCGCCTCGAGGTCGGCGGTGATGCCTGGCTTCGCGACGTTGCCTCCTATGAAGTGGAACCAGGTCTCCGGCCTGTTTGCGTTCGACGGGGACTCGAACTCCCCGACTGGCAGGCCCCCTGCGAATGCGGTCGTTGCAACTACCGTTGCGGCGGCGAGAATGCTTTTCATTTTGCTTCCTTTCCTTCTGTTGTTGATTCCTCCGACTGTTAATATTCTACAGTAAAAACATTTTCCTTTCAACCTTCATTTTCAATTTCCCATTTTCAATTTCCGTTTTGTTGTGATATAATATGCGATGATGAAACAGAATGCAAACAAGAGAATGCGCATAACCGACACGACCCTGCGCGACGCGCACCAGTCGCTGTGGGCCACGCGTATGCGCACGGACGACATACTGAAGATCGCCTCCGAGATAGACGAGGCGGGGTACTATTCGCTCGAGTGCTGGGGCGGCGCGACGTTCGACGTGTGCATGCGCTTCCTCAGGGAGAATCCGTGGGAGCGGCTTCGCCAGATAAAGAAGGCGTGTCCGAAGACCCCGCTCCAGATGCTTCTCAGGGGGCAGAACATCCTCGGCTACAGGCACTATCCCGACGACGTGGTGGACAGGTTCGTCGCGCTCGCGTGCGAGAACGGGATGGACATCTTCCGGGTGTTCGACGCGCTGAACGACCCGCGCAACCTCGAACAGGCGATCAAGTCCGTCAAGAAGTACGGCGGACACGCGCAGGGGACGATATGCTACACGACGTCGCCGGTTCACACCGTCGAGGCGTACGTGAAGCTCGCCAAGGAGCAGGAGGCGATGGGCGTCGACTCGCTCGCCATCAAGGACATGGCGGGGATCCTCACGCCCGGCGCGGCGCGCGAGCTGGTCGCGGCGCTCAGGAAGGCGCTTCCGAAGATGCCGATCCAGGTGCACTCGCACATGACGAGCGGCATGGCCGCGGCGATGTACATGGCAGCGGCGGAGGCCGGCGCGGGCTGCCTCGACTGCGCGATCTCGACGATGAGCTCCTTCTCCAGCCAGCCGCCGACGGAGTCCGTCGTGTCGATCCTGGAGTCGGAGGGCTTCGACACCGGCCTGGACAAGGCACGTCTCGCGAAGATCAACGCATATTTCAGGGAGCTCAAGCGGAAACGCCAGCCGGCGTCGTCCGCCAGGGTGGAGCCGGTGGACGCCGGGGTGCTGGTGCACGCTATTCCCGGCGGCATGATCTCGAACCTGCGCTCGCAGCTTGCGCAGCAGGACGCGCTCGACCGCCTGGACGAGGTCCTCGCGGAGCTTCCGAAGGTGCGCGCCGACATGGGCTATCCCCCGCTGGTGACGCCGACGTCGCAGATCGTCGGCGTGCAGGCGGTGATGAACGTCCTCTCCGGGAAGAGGTACTCGCTCGTTCCCGAGGAGACGAAGAGGTACTCGGCGGGCTACTACGGGCGCACGCCGGCGCCGATGGACCCGAAGCTCAGGAAGAGGCTGTGCGGCGGCATGAAGCCGATAGACTGCCGTCCGGCGGATCTCCTGAAGCCCGGCCTCGCGGCGGCGGCGGCCGCGCTGCCGCCAAACACGATACAGGCCGAGGAGGACATCCTCTCCTACGCGCTGTTCCCGGAGGTCGCGCTCGGCTACTTCAAGTGGCGCAAGGAGGGCGGCCCGATCCCGGCGGACGAGGAGGAGAAGAGCCAGGTTTCGCCTTCACCTTCACCCTCCTCTTCACCTTCACCTTCTTCACCTTCACCTTCTTCATCTTCCTCTGCGCCTTCGATCCCCGAGGGCACACCGGTGCCGTCGCCGCTGAACGGGACGTTCTACCGCAGCGACGCGCCCGGGAAGCCGCCGGTGGCGGCGGACGGCGCGACGGTGAAGGCGGGCGACGCGATATGCGTCGTCGAGGCGATGAAGCTGTTCAATCCGATAAAGGCGCCATCCGGCGGCAAGGTTGTGTTTGTCGTGGAGCACGGACGCCAGGTGACGAAGGGGCAGGTTGTGGCTGTGATTCAGTGAGCCGGGCCGGGCGCCCGGGGAAATGGAGTGACGTAGATGGCTAAGAATCCAAGAATCCTGATAGTGACGCCGGAGATTACGTATCTTCCGGAGGGCATGGGCAACCTCGCGGGCAAGATGTCCGCCAAGGCTGGCGGCATGGCGGACGTCTCGGCGTCGCTGGTGTCCGCGCTCTACGAACTCGGCGCGGACGTGCATGTCGCGCTGCCGCACTACAGGCGGATGTTCCACGAGGAGACGGCCCGGCTTGTCGCCGACGAGCTGAGGAAGTACAAGAGCCACCTCCCCGACGAGCGCATCCACCTCGCCGAGGACAGGTGCTTCTACTACCGCGAGACGGTCTACGACAGGGGCGACGGGAACGTGAAGCTCGCGCTCGCGTTCCAGCGCGAGGTCATCAACAACTGCATACCGCACGTGCAGCCCGACCTCATCCACTGCAACGACTGGATGACGGGCCTCATCCCCGCCGCCGCCAGGCGAATGGGGATCCCGTGCCTCTTCACCGTCCACAACATCCACACGCAGAAGATCACCCTGGACCGCGTGGAGGACATGGGGATCGACGCGGCGGAGTTCTGGAACAGCCTCTACTACAGCTATCCGCCGTACTCCTACGAGGAGTCGCGAAGCAACAACCAGGTGGACCTGCAGGCGTCGGGGTGCTTCGCCTCGCACTTCATAAACACCGTCTCGCCGACGTTCCTGCGCGAGATCGTCGACGGCTGGCACTCGTTCATCCCGGACTCGATCAGGAACGAGATCCGCAACAAGTACAACGCGGGGTGCGCGAGCGGCATCCTGAACGCGCCAGACCCGGCGGACAACCCGGTCACGGACGACAAGATCCCGTTCAGGTACTCCCCGGAGGACCACTGGGAGGGGAAGCGCCAGAACAAGCTCGCGCTCCAGCACGCGCTCGGGCTGGAGGAGAACGCCGACGCGCCGCTGTTCTTCTGGCCGAGCCGCCTCGACCCGGCGCAGAAGGGGCCGCAGCTGCTCACCGACATAACGTACCGCTTTCTCGAGAAGTACGCCGACGACGGCGCGCAGATCGCCATCATCGCGAACGGCCCGTACCAGCAGCCGTTCTGGGACATACAGACCTTCCACGGAATCTCGAAGCGCCTGGCGGTCCACAACTTCGACGGGCGCCTCTCGCAGCTCGGCTTCGCGGCGAGCGACTTCACGCTCATGCCGTCGCTCTTCGAGCCGTGCGGCCTTCCGCAGATGCAGGCGCCGATCTACGGGTCGCTCGCCGTCGCGCACAACACCGGCGGCCTCCACGACACCGTTGACCCGCTCGACTGGGGTGCGTCGCGCGGCAACGGGTTCGTCTTCGACACGTACGACTCGAACGGCCTTTTCTGGGCGATGGACCAGGCGATGGAGTTCTACAGGCAGCCGCGCGAGCTGCGCGAGCGCGAGATCCGCCGCATAATGGCGGAGTCCCTGCGTCGCTTCAGCCACAAGGAGTGCGCCAGGGAGTACATTTCCCTCTACGAGAGGATGCTCGACCGCCCGCTTGTGAAGGGCGAGCCGGCGAAGTGAGGAAAATCGGCGTAGCCGAGCGATAAGGAAGGACAGGGAAATGACAGGAATGAAGAGGGCGGCGTTCGCCGCCGCGGCCGCCGTAGCGGCGGCGTCCGCGTTCGCCGCCGTGCCGGTGGCGAAGGGGTTCGCGGAGTGGACGTGCCTGGACGCGAAGCACCACCTCTCGGGGAGGACTCTCTATCCGGGCGACATGCGCGGTCGCGTCGCGGTCGTCGTCGTCTCCGACGCCGCGAACCTCAAGAAGGCGCTTCTCGACTACGGGATGCTTCAGACGCTCGCGGACACGACGCTCAAGGTCGTCTCGTGGGACACCTACTGGCCCAAGGGCGACGTGGTGGTTATGTTCTCCGTCGCCGGGGGAGGCGGCGACGAGGCAGTCGCGGAGTTCCTGAAGGCGAAGGACCTGGACCCCAAGGACCTCGAGAGGCTGCGGCGCGACATCTCCGTCTACGACGGGGCGACGTTCCACGGCGCGCCCGCCGTCGCCGGCGGCTATCCGTACGTCTACGTCCTCGCGCCCGGCGCGGCTGAGCCGCTCCTCGCCGAGAAGTGCGACAAGAAGAAGACCCTCGCCAACGTCAAGGCCGCCGTCGCCAAGGGCTGCAAGCTCCTCAAGCCCAGGAAGCCGTATTTCGGGGAGGTGGAGGAGCCTAAGTTCTACCCGCAGCTGGCCAAGAGCCTCGAGACGGGCAAGCCCGCGTTCGGACAGGTCCTGGGGCAGATACAGAAGGGCGTCACGTCGTCCAACGCCGAGCAGGCGAAGGAGGCGCAGCTGCTCCTCGACGCGTTCGACCAGCGGCGTTCCGATCTCGAATTCGTCATAAACAAGTGCGTGTACGGCAGCCCGCACGTCGCGTACGCCCACATCCACGAGCTGACGCAGCGCTGGCCGGCCGCGAAGAAGGACGTCGAGAAGGCGGTCGCGCGCATCAAGTCGATCTCCGGGGCGGACAAGATGTGCAAGCTGTACCTAGCCGTCCGCAAGTACGCCGATCCGGCGTTCGTGCCGAAGAACGCCGCCGAGGCGAAGAAGATCGTCGGCGAGCTGAAGGCCGCGAAGCCGTATCTTGAGAGGATGAAGAAGTCGAAGGTGCCGGTGCTCCAGAACGCGGCGTTCTCCCTCGTGGGCGAGGTCGAACGCCTGGTGGATGACATTCCGACTAGATCCAAGTAGAATCTACATTAATTCAAGAAGAACAAAACACAACCAACACAGAGAAGACAGCGAAAGGAATGACGAGGAAATGAAGAAAATCATGATTGCGGCTGCCGTTGCGGCGCTTGGCATGGGCGCGGCGGAGGCGAAGGTGACTACGGGGACCCCGTTTGCGGACAACATGGTCCTGCAGCGCGGCAGGGGCGTGCCGGTGTGGGGCACGGCCGATCCAGGGGAGAATGTGACCGTCACGTTCGCCGGGCAGACCAAGACCGCGAAGGCCGGCGCCGACGGGAAGTGGAGCGTCACGCTCGACGCGATGCAGGCTTCCGGCGAGAATCGCGTAATGAAGGTTTCGGGCGCGTCGAACTCCGAGGAGATCAAGAACGTCCTCGTCGGCGAAGTGTGGTTCGCGAGCGGACAGTCCAACACCGAGTGCCCGATCTGGGGCCCTGGCCCGCGCTACCGCGACGGACAGGGCGCCGTGATGACCGCCATGGCGCGCCGTCCGTTGATCCGCTACGTGAAGAACGCGCGGACGACGTCCCGCGAGCCGCGTCTCGGCTGGAAGGCCGTCTGGCGCGACTACTCGCCTGCGTCCTTCAAGGAGACGTTCAACAACAACCTCTCCGCGATGGCGTTCTACTACGCGCTCGAGCTGCACGATGCGCTCTGCGTGCCGGTGGGCATCATCGACTCCAGCTGGGGCGGGACGCGCATCGAGCCGTGGACGCCGCCGTCCGGCTTCGCGAGCAAGCCGAACATCCCCGCCAAGGTCGGCGCGGGCACGCCGACGGCCCTCTGGAACGGAATGGTCGCCGCGTTCGCGCCGTACGCGATCAAGGGCTTCATCTGGTACCAGGGCTGCAGCAACGCCGGCGACGGTCTGAGGTACTGCGACAAGATGCACGACCTCTACAACGGCTGGGCGAAGGAGTTCAAGAACCCCGGCCTCAAGCTCTACTTCGTCGAGCTTGCGCCGTTCAGCCGCAGCTGGTTCGCCGTGCAGATGGGCCAGGCGAAGTTCGCGGCCGAGGAGAAGAACGCCGCGATGGTGACGACGTGCGACATCGGCAACTCGTGGGACATCCACCCGAACGACAAGGAGTCCGTCGCGAGGCGACTCGTCCTCCTCGCGCTGAAGCGCGACTACGGCTTTTCGAACATCGTCGCCGACGCGCCTGTGCTCCAGTCCTGGAAGGTCGACGGCGACAAGTTCGTGATGACATTCGAGAACGCGAACTCCTGGTATGCCTACAACGCCGACCGCTCCGAGGCCAAGGGCTTCGAGATCGCCGGCGCGGACGGCAAGTACGTCCCCGCGAAAATCCTGAACAAGGGCGCGAACGCAACGCTCTCGGGGAAGGAGCTCATCGTCTCCGCGCCCGGAGTCAAGGAGCCGCGCCGCCTCCGCTACCTCTATTCCAAGCCGTGGATCGGCTCGCTCTACTCGTTCGACTCCGGCCTTCCGCTCGGCCCGTTCGAGATCGACGCGCGCCGCCCCGAGGACGACCTCCGCGACGTCAAGTGCGTCTTCGGCGACGCGTTGAAGATCCCGGAGCTCGCCGGCTTCCGCAAGGTGGCCGTCGTCGACATCCCGACGGGCCGTTTCGCGGGCTACTCCTTCGACGAGACGGCGAAGGCCGGTTCGTTCTCACGCGTCGCGTATGCGCTTGAGCTCGAGCGCAAGGATGGCGCTGTCGAGTGGGCGGTGGCGGCGATGGACGCCTTCGACGGCTCCGCCGCGAAGCTCGGCGTTCCCTGCGCGAGCGGCGCGACATTCCAGCAGAAGGTCTCCAACCTCGTCGTCAGGTCAAACCGCAAGAACGTCGAGGAGGGCGCTGTCGGCGAGGGCATCGTCGAGTTCTTCGCGTCCAACTACAGGACTCAGAAGAAGCTCGCTGATGCAGGCGGCAGCGACAAGGTCTACGACTGCAACGACACGCCGTCCGCCCCGGAGAAGGGCTACGGCTGCATGCAGGTGCACAACGCGAAGACCGGCGCGACGATATTCTCATACAACCGCTTCGACGGCCCGGCGGACGTGGGAATCGGCCCCAACAAGGGCAACGACCACACCGACTGGACGTTCATGGGGAACGCGGCGGAGTTCACGGCGCGTCGTCTCACCGTGCTGGTGAAGTAGCGCGGGACGCCCCTTGCAGAGATAAACACAGAAGAGACATGATGGACAAGCAATACGACTCGAAGGCCGCAGAGGCCAAATGGTATCCTATCTGGGAGAAGAACGGCTATTTCCACCAGGAGCCGGACGGACGCGTACCGTATTCCGTCGTAATCCCGCCCCCTAACGTCACGGGCATCCTCCACATGGGGCATGCCCTCAACCAGACGATCCAGGACATCCTCGTCAGGTGGCGCCGCATGCAGGGGCGCAACACGCTCTGGCTCCCCGGCACCGACCACGCCGGCATCGCCACGCAGAACGTCGTCGAGAAGGCCCTCAAGAAGGAGGGCAAGCGCCGCCAGGACCTCGGGCGCGAGGCGTTCGTCGAGCGCGTGTGGGAGTGGAAGAGGCAGTACGGCGGCACGATCGTCCGCCAGCAGCGCAAGATGGGCAACTCGACCGACTGGAGCCGCGAGCGCTTCACGTTCGACGAGGGCTGCTCCAAGGCGGTCTCGAAGGTGTTCTGCCAGCTCTACAACGAGGGCCTTATATACAAGGGCAACTACATCGTGAACTGGTGCCCGCGCTGCGGCACGGCCCTCGCGAACGACGAAGTCGAGCACGAGGCGAACCACGGACATCTCTGGTACGTGCGCTATCCAGTCGTCGGCAGCGAGAAGGGCGTCGGCGGCGATCCGTACAAGGACTATGTGATGGTGGCGACGACCCGCCCTGAGACGCTTCCGGGCGACACCGCCGTCGCGGTGAACCCGTCCGACGAGCGCTATGCGCACCTCGTCGGCAAGAAGGTGGTCCTCCCGCTCACCGGACGCGAGATCCCCGTCATATCCGACGTCTATGTAGAAAAGGAGTTCGGCACGGGCATCGTGAAGATCACGCCCGCGCACGACCCAAACGACTTCCTCGTGGGCAAGCGCCACGGCCTCGAGGAGATCAACATAATGACGGACGACGCGCACATGAACGAACTCGCCGGCGCGAAGTACGCCGGGATGGACCGCTTCGAGTGCCGCAAGGCGCTCGTCGAGGACCTCGAGGCGGGCGGCTTCCTCGACCACATAGAGGACTACGACAACCAGGTCGGGCACTGCTACCGCTGCCACGAGGTCGTCGAGTCGCGCCTCTCCAAGCAGTGGTTCGTGAAGATGAAGCCCCTCGCCGAGCCGGCGATCGAGGCCGTGAAGAACGGATCCGTCAGGTTCGTCCCGGACCGCTGGAGCAAGATATACTTCAACTGGATGGAGAACATCCAGGACTGGTGCATCTCCCGCCAGCTTTGGTGGGGCCACCGCATTCCCGCGTACTATCTGAAGGGGAACGGGGAACGGGGAACGGGGAACGGGGAAGACGTTTTCGTAGCCGAGACCGCCGAGGCGGCGCTTGAGAAGGCGAAGGCGGTGACGGGCAACGACGCGCTGACGCTCGCCGACCTCGACCAGGACCCCGACGTCCTCGACACGTGGTTCAGCTCGTGGCTCTGGCCGTTCTCCACGCTCGGCTGGCCGGAGAAGACGAAGGACCTCGAGTACTACTATCCGACCACGGACCTCGTGACGGCGCAGGACATCATCTTCTTCTGGGTTGCCCGAATGATGATGGCCGGCATCCACTTCATGGGGAGGCCTCCGTTCAGGAACATCGTCATCCACGGCATCGTCCGTGCCGCGGACGGCTCGAAGATGTCGAAGTCAAAGGGGAACTCGCTTGACCCGCTGGAGCTCATAGACGCCTATTCTGCAGACGCCCTAAGGTTCTCCATCGCCCTCATCACCTCGCTCGACTGCGACTCGAAGGTGAGCAAGGAGAAGTTCGAGATCGGCCGCAACTTCACGACCAAGATATGGAACGCCGCGAAGTTCCTGGAAATGCAGGAGGCGGGACTGGAAAAGAGGAAAGAGGATGCAGGGCTCGGGAAGCAGGGAACAGAAAGATTTGATGGCCGAACTGCGTTCGGCCAATCCCTCTCCGCCGACGACCGCCACATCCTCTACGCCGCCGACCTCGCATGCCGCAAGGTGAGCGAGATACTCGAGCAGTACCGCATCCAGGACGGCGCGCTCGCGGTCTACGACTTCTTCTGGACGCAGATCTGCGACGGCTACGTCGAGTACGTGAAGGACTCGCCGAACAAGGCGACGTCCGTTGCGATCCTCCGCGACGTGTTCTGGATGGCGCTTCGCCTCCTCCACCCCTACATGCCGTTCGTGACCGAGGAGGTCGCGCACCAGCTCGGGTTCCTCAAGGACGACGAGACGATCATGCTGCAGAAGTTCCCCGAGGGCTACACCGACGAGGAGAAGGCGGCGTGGGGCGTCACCGAGGAGAACTACGACTTCGTGAACGCAAAGCGCGAGGCGATCACCGCTGTCCGCGCCCTTAGGGCGGAGTACAAGGTCCCGCCGGCGACGTGGGTGAAGGCGACCGTGGCGACGGACGATCCCAGGGCCGCGGCCGAGGTCGAGTCTCTCAAGAAGGCCATGCGGGCCGAATCGGTCGAGTTCGTCCCCGCGGGAAGCGACCTGGCCATGCCTTCGAAGATCACGGCGTTCGGCACCGTCTACCTCTCGCTCGAGGGGCTTGTGGACAAGGCCGCCGAGTCTAAGCGCATCGCCGGGGAGCTGGAGAAGCTCGCCGGGTTCATAAAGGCGAACGAGGCGAAGCTCGCAAACGAGAACTTCGTCTCCCATGCCCCGGAAGCGGTCGTCGCAGAGGTGCGGCGCAAGCTCGACGAGGGCCGCGCAAAGGTCGCCCAGCTGGAGAAGCTCGCCAGGCTTTTCGCCTGACGCTCCCCGTCCAGGAGCAGGTGCGCCTTGCCAAGGTATGTGATAGACGAAGCCGCGCTCCGGCGCAATCTCGAGACGCTGAAGGGCGTCTCGGACCGCGCCGGGGCGAAGGTCCTTCTCGCGCAGAAGGCTTTTTCCTGCGCGGCGGTGTATCCGCTGTGCGCGGAGTACCTCGCGGGCACTACCGCCAGCTCTCTCTTCGAGGCCAGGCACGGGCACGACCGCTTCGGAGGGGAGACGCATGTCTTCTCGCCTGCGTACATCCCCGGGGAGATGCCGGAGCTCCTTGGCCTCGTCGACCACATCGTGTTCAACTCGCCGCGCCAGGTCGCGCTGTACGCCGGAATGGCGCGGGAGGCCGGCGTGTCGGCCGGGCTGCGTGTGAATCCGGAGGTTTCCGTCGCCGCCACGCCGATCTACGATCCCTGCCGCCCGTCGTCGCGCCTCGGCACAAGGCTTTCCCTGCTCTCCGATTCCACAATTCCACAATCCCACAACATCGAAGGCCTCCACTTCCACTGCCTCTGCGAACAGGGCGTGGACGCGCTTCGCATGGTGCTGGACGGCTTCGAGCGGAGGTTCGGCGAATTCCTCCCCGAGATGAAGTGGGTGAACTTCGGTGGCGGGCACCACATCACCGCGAAGGGATACGACGTAGACGGACTTGTCGCCCTCATAGACGGCTTCAGGGCTCGGCATCCGCACCTTGAGGTCTACCTGGAGCCGGGCGAGGCGATCGCCCTGAACGCCGGGACGCTTGAGTCGCGCGTCCTCGAGATCCAGCCAACCGGCGCGGACGGCGTCGCCAATGCGATACTCGACGTGAGCGCGGCCTGCCACATGCCGGACGTCCTCGAGATGCCGTACACTCCGAGAGTGACCGGCGCGAAGGTGGTCTCCGCCCCTGACGACGCCCGCGGCGGGCGTTTCGTCTACCGCTTCGGAGGCCCCACGTGCCTCGCCGGCGACGAGATCGGTGTCTACGCATTCAACCATCCGCTCGCTGAGGGCGACGAAGTCGTCTTCGAGGACATGGCCATATACTCGATGGTCAAGAACAACACGTTCAACGGCGTGTGCCTGCCGGACATCGCCGTCCGCCGCGAGAGCGGCGCCGTCGAGACCATACGCACCTTCGGCTACGACGACTTCGCCTCCCGGCTGTGAGCAGCCACCACAATTCAGCGATTTAATGGTATAATATTTAAAAAAAGGAAAGAGGGCAGATGAACGAGACAGACACATCAAGGCATTTCCTCCGCCAGTGGATTGAGGCGGACGTCGCCGCCGGCAGGACCGGCGGCAAGGTCGTCACGCGCTTCCCGCCGGAGCCCAACGGCTACATACACATCGGCCACGCGAAGGCCGTGTGCGTGGACTTCGGCATGGCCGAGCTCTTTGGCGGAGAATGCCACCTCAGGCTGGACGACACCAATCCGACGAAGGAGTCCGACGAATACGCCGAGAACATAAAGAAGGACATCAACTGGCTTGGCTTCCAGTGGTCAGGCGAGGGCGACTCGGGCGAACCCGGCTTCTACAACGCCTCGAACATGTTCGACACGATGTTCTCCATCGCAGAGGAGTTGATCCGCCGCGGCCAGGCGTACTGCTGCAACCTGACTCAGGACGAGTGGAAGGAGTACCGCGGCGTTCCCGAAAAGCCGGGGCGTCCGTCGCCCTCGCGCGACACTGACCCCGAGCGCAACCTCAGGATCTTCCACGAGATGCGCGACGGCAAGTACGCGGACGGCGAGTGGTGCCTCAGGGCGAAGATCGACATGGCCTCGCCGAACATCCACTTCCGCGACCCTGTCATATACCGCATCCGCCACGTTTCGCACTACCACCTCGGCGACAAGTGGTGCGTGTATCCGATGTACGACTTCGCGCATCCTATCGAGGACGCGCTGGAGGGCGTGACGCATTCGATGTGCACGCTGGAGTTCGAGGTGCACCGTCCGCTCTACGACTGGGTGGTGGACCGCATGGACGAACAGGGGCTCCTGCCCGTCAGGAACGGCGTCAAGATCCGCACGCAGCAGCGCGAGTTCGCGCGCCTCAATATCACGTACACGGTGATGTCGAAGCGCCTTCTCCTGCAGCTGGTGACGGAAGGGCACGTCGCAGGGTGGGACGACCCGCGCATGCCGACGGTGTGCGGGATGCGCCGGCGCGGCTACACGCCCGGCGCGATCCGCGAGTTCTGCGCGCGCGTCGGCGTCTCGAAGGTGGAGTCTGAAAGCGACCCCGCGCTCCTCGAGTGGTGCGTCCGAGAGGAGCTTAACAAGACAGCGACGAGGCGCATGGCCGTCCTGGACCCGGTGAAGGTCGTGATCGACAACTGGGAAGGCGGCGCGAGGGACGTGGAGCTTCCGAACAATCCGCTTGACGAGGCTGTGGGGACGAGGACGATCCCGTTCGGCGGCGAGGTGTGGATAGACCGTGCCGACTTCATGGAGGTCCCCGAGAAGAAGTTCTTCCGCATGGCGCCCGGGCAGGAGGTGCGCCTGCGCGGCGCGTGCATCTTCAAGTGCACGGGCTGCGTCAAGGACGACTCCGGCAGGGTCGTCGAGATCCACGGGACGTGGGACGAAGCGTCGTGGGGCGGCAACGCCGCCGACGGGCGCAAGGTGAAGGGCACCATCCACTGGGTCGACTGCGCGACCGGCGTAAAGGCCGAGGTCAGGCTCTACGACAGGCTCTTCACGGAGAAGGACCCGCTCAAGGACGGCACGGACCAGTTCCTTAAGTACATGAACCCCGACTCCCTCAAGACCGTGGCCGCGTACGTCGAGCCGGCGCTCGCGGACGCGAAGCCGCTTGACAGGTTCCAGTTCGAGCGCACCGGCTACTTCGTCGCCGACGAATACGACTCGAAACCCGGCGCGCCCGTCTTCAACCGCACGGTCTCGCTCAAGGACTCCTACAAGCCGGCGTGAATGTAAAGTGTAAAATGTAAAGTGTAAAACCATGAAGCTCAAATTCCTGAAGGTCAAGGGGACGTGGCGCGAGGTGGCCGACGCCGCCCGCACAACCATACGCCTCGAAGAGGGAACCAAGGAGCCGTCTTCGAAGTGGAAGAAGCGCATACTCCTCGCGGAGCACTCCCCGATACGCAAGCTGTGCTTCAACTGGAAGTGGATGGATCTCCCGTACTGGGTGTCGGTCCACTTCGTGCGCCACAAGTTCGGCATCGAGCACTTCGTGTCCACGCAGCGGACCGACCGCACTGGCGAGGACCGCAGCGTGAAGCAGCAGGACGCCCCGGTTGTGCACGAATGCTTCGCCAACGCGCAGGCCGTCATGTTCATCTCGCGCCGCCGTCTCTGCGGACAGGCCAGCGCCGAGACACGCGCCGCGTGGAGGGCGGTCGTGGACGCGATCGCGGAGAAGGAACCGGAGGTCGCCGCGTGCTGCGTTCCGGAATGCGTCTACCGCGGGTTCTGCCCGGAGTTCAAGCCCTGCGGATTCTTCGGCTCACCCGCCTACCGCGCCGCGCTTGAGAAATACCGCGCTGTGGAGTGACTGAACGTCTGTGTGCGATATGCGTTTCATGCCGATAAACAAAGGGTTTAAAGCGCAAAACCGAAGCGTCCTGGGGTTACGCTTCGGCCTGAGCAACAAGTTCAACCGCTGGGAATATATGCAGGCGCTGACAGGCGATGACAAAAAAAATTAAAAAAAATTTAATTTTCCCATTGACAACAAAGCCATCTTTGTGGTACAATGTGCGCAACTTCAACTGAAAGGGATTGAAATGCCCTTCACCTGGACCTGGGTAAAGCCAGGATGAGGGGAAGAGATTCCGGACGGAAGAAGCAACAAAGTCAACCTCCGAGTAGTGATCGAGGCCGGGTGGCTGAGAGAGCGAAAGGAATAAGGGGAAGGGTCAACAAGCCCGACTCCGGAAAAGAGAAAACAAGATGAAGAAGTGCATGATTGCGGCAGTTGCCGCTGTTGTTGCCGCCGGCGCGTTCGCCGCTTGCAACTACAATGACCCGCCGACCCAGCCCAAGACCTGGGCCTACACCTGGAAGTTCACGGGCAAGACGACCGACGGCGTCCTCACCAAGGGCACCAAGGGCAAGGCTGGCAACTGCAATATGGGAACCCCGGCAACTGCTGGTGGTGCCGTTCGCGCTCCTGCTTCCCTCAAGATCCAGGGCTACACGGCCTACTGCGACGTGACCTGCGGTTCGGATGACTTCGAGGTTCTCGCTGAGTGCCAGGAGGTCTTCTGGCAGACCAAGCCGCACAAGGTCTCCCTCTCCGGCGGTGTGACCACTGAGGTCTCCAACATCATCGGCAAGAAGGCCAAGCAGTATGAGATCGCCGGTCTCGCCACGTTCATCGGCTATGCTGATGAGCCTGGAATGGCTGACCAGCTCAAGTACGAGCTCGTGTTCGCCGGTCTCGGCAAGTACGACCTCAAGAACAGCCGCGTTTCCTCCGCGTCGGGCAACTTCGCCGGCACGCTCGAGTATCCGTGGTATGTTTCCAAGACGCTGTGCGTCTATGCGGGCATCTGGGATTGCGCGACGATCACCCTGATCGGCGAGGATGACCCGGTTGACTCCGTGGCGTTCGGCAAGTGGAACGTGAAGTTCAACAAGAAGGCCGCCAAGAAGCTCCAGAACGACAAGGCGAACAACATCTACTACGCCGCCAAGGTTCCGAAGTGGGTCATCCCCTACAACCTCACGAATTGCCAGTAATTTCTGAGGTCTGAATCTAAGATTCGGAAACCAACTAGAGGAGGCCGGGCATCGCTCGGCCTCTTCTGTTTTTATCCTCTTCCCCATTCCCCATTCCCCGCCCATTCCCCATTCCCCGATTGACTTCTGGTGCGATTTTTGTTATACTGTTCGTTGAAACGGAAAGCGAGAGAAAAATGACGACGAAGTGCATGGCGAATCGCATCAATTGCGAGGACGCAAAGGCGGCATCCGCAGCCTTTGTGCGTGTGCTTTCTTGCCGCTATCGTCCAAGTGGTTGGCATCCCCCGGCCGTAGGCCGTCCGCGAAGCGGGTTCATCGAGCTGCCGAAGTTCAAGCCGGAGTCCTTCGCCGAGAAGAAGATGGCGGTATTGTGGCTCAAGTTCCTTACCGAGATAGACGAAAAGACGCGTGTGGCACCGCAGGAACCTCTGGACAATCCAGATGTTTCGCAGATTCTGGAGATAGTTGAGGAGTCCGCATACAGCGAAGCGGAGGTGGCTGCGGCGGCGAAAGCGGAACTTAAAAAGTTGCGGCAAGACAAGCTCGGCTCCGCAAGCAAGATGAAAGGTAAGGGCTTTGCCGTAGCGGACATCGCCGAACTCACCGGCATAATCACCACTTTAAGTACTTTCAGTTTTGTTCAACGCATAGGTTCAGAAAAAGCTTGTTAGGAGGTCTATATGAAGTATTTTGTGGCAGAAACTAAACGGTTCAAAGAAGAATCGCGTAATGGTGTTAAATTGTCCTCGGCTTCTGATTTTGAGGCTATTGAGAGGGCTGTCCCTAATCGACGAGATAACGATAAGTATAGGATAAAACCATATTATCATGCCAGGAAAGGCCATTTAGTATCTGTATATAGATATGAGCAGCGAACGATTAATGGTCTTGATGTATGTTGTTATTTCGCCCTGTGTGTTTTGGCTCATGATGAAGCTTATAAGGATTTTGTTGACTCGCGCACCGACGATAAGAGGCGCGAACAAGTGGTGGGCTGGAAAGATTTGCATGTGACCCGGATAGAAGGGAATACTGGGTGTGAGACCGGAGCTTGGAACGGTATAGAGGAGGTGTGGGCTGAAATAGCCAAAAGATTGTCTGAAGGAAAGGAAGATGGTTTACGGTCGTTGTCCGATAAGGAATACAATTTTCTATATGATAACACTCACATTGTTGAAGATCTTTTTCAGAGTCCTATTTTTGAGACAAAAGAATGGGTAGATATTTTAGCTAAAGACGAGCGAACATCTGGGTATGAACACATTATTGAATTGGCCAATGGCATCTCGAGAAAGTATGAGGAGTGGGCAACTGATCCAGGTCAAGAAAAGTTTATTGTCTACAAGGAACCGTTTTATAACGATATAAATAAACAACAAGACCAATACTTTTTGTGCTGGGGTGTGAGGGGTGATGAAAAGAAGATAGGGGGAGATGAGATTGATCGCTGGTTCAACATATCAGTAGGGACGCTTGCTGAAATAGAGGCTGTTGAAGAGAAGTACAGGAATTATTTCAACAAAGGCGATTATAAACGATTGGCCAGACATTGTCGACGTGGATATCCATACAAGATTCTTGAACAGAACAAGGATGTCTGGAAGAAGATGGAAGAAGACAAGAACAGTAGTCTTGTCTTGTCTGATGAAGAACTTGATGTGCTTTCTTCGCATTTGACATATCCGCTCTTCCTTACGGGACGCGCTGGAAGTGGTAAATCGACGATGCTGCAATACTTGTTCTCCGAATACGTTATTCGTTATGTTGCCAGCAAGATAGGAACGCCGCCTTTGTATTTGTCTTGGAGTGAATTTCTTGTTGCGAAGGCTAGGGATGTAGCAACAACGCTTCTAGAGAAGAATCCTGCATATACGAAAGTGCTTGATGATTATGGGATCGTCTATGGGCAAGATGTGAAGCCGATTCTGCCAAGCCTCTTCAAATCGTTTGCGGAATTAGTGAAGGATTGTATCCGCCAACGCAAGCCAGGCGTATTGAGTAAACGTTTTGCCGCAGGAAAGTATGTTTCTTTTCCTCTGTTTAAAATAATGTGGAATGAGCGATTTGGGCAAGATCACGAAGCTGCCACGAAATATGGTCCGGAATTATCTTGGCATGTAATTCGCAGTTATATAAAGGGATGGGATTGCGCTAAATTACTGCAACCCAGTGATTTTAATGCGATTGGCAAGAGTTATCAAGATGTAAGTGAAGATGAGTATAAACTTGTGTACAACAAGGTTTGGAAAGATTGGTATTCAAAGATAGGGAATGACAGAAGATGGGACGATCTTGATCTTGTCAGATACTGCCTGCAGCCTGATGACGGATCTGAGTCGTGTATTTCCGAAGGGACGTACTCCGCGATATTCTGCGATGAATCACAGGATTTCACACGGGTGGAAACGGAATTGATTCTTAAGCTATCTATTTTTACGCAGAGAAAATTGAATGTCGACGATGTCTCTCGATTGCCTATTGTCTTTGCGGGCGACGAGGCGCAGACGCTAAATCCCACCGGATTTAGTTGGGATTCGCTCCGTTCGTATTTTACCGACCGGCTGAATACAATGCTTCATCTTAAAGATAGAGCGGCGAGTTTGTCTGCGCCTCCAACGAGGACATTGAAGCAGAATTACAGGTCACTTCCACCAATTGTGAGGCTAGGCAATAGAATACAACTGCTTCGTCATATAATGGGTTTAGGATCAGACGAGAAATTCGAACGCCAATTGTCTTATGACGAAGGAAGTGAAGGGAAGCCCGTTTACTGTTTGAATCCCAATGATCCAGATGTCTGGACGAAACTCCAAGAGTTGAATACAGTTGTTATAATTCCAAGTAACGATGGACAGACGGATGAGGAGTTCTTCCGTAGTACGCCTGTAGGGCGGGAGAGGATGATAGAATTCTACGATTCAGGCGAGAACAAGGGAGATGCTATCGGATTGACGATTTTCAACCCCATGCAAGCGAAGGGACAAGAGTTTCCATGTGTCGCTGTTTATGGGTTTGATCTGCCGGAAATTTTATCCAAACGGCTTTCTGGTGTAACCCTTCTTGACGAATTAACTGGCGAGAAGAGAGACTTGAATGGTGTCAGGAGCCAAGAGATTGCCTTGAAGTATTTCCTCAGTAACGCTTATGTAGCGGTTACTCGTGCGGAAACGCAGTTGTTTATACTTTCAAACTGCCGTGATCCCCATACATTCTGGTCATTTGCCTACCAATCTGCAAATAATGTGGACGAGAATGTTTCTGGACGAATCGAAGATGCAATGTTGAAAAGGTTGCAGGAAGAGAATAAGGATAGAGACGCTTGCACGTCGAAAGACATACGCGGGTTAATTATTGCTGGTGGGGTTGATACTCTTGAAAGTGGCGAAGTGGCCGATGCTCATGTAGTAGCACAACGAGCCTATAATCTGGGGAAAAGTCGCGCAGATGCGCGTGCAATGCGGAAAGCTGCTTCAAAGTATTCAGATATTGGAGATGAAAAGCAAGCGACCATTTGCAAGGGTTTTGCCTTTGGTTACGAAGGCAGATATGAAGAAGCCGCTAAATGTTTTTCATCGGCAGGATGGCGTAACAAAGCGATTGAATCGTATTGGCTCGCTTTGAATAAAGAGAGCGAGGAGCGAATAATCCCATCTCTGGCAGGAATAGGTGGTACGCGCATAGAAGTACGAATCGCAACTCAATTGAAGAATGCTGACATCACTTATGCCTCATTGAAACAATATCTCGAAGAAATAACATCTTCCATACGGCAAAACGATCAGCATGTTGCTGGCTCATTGAACGAAAATAATGATGTCGCCAACGGTGAAGATGTTATTGGCACATCTTTTTATGAACAGCAGGAGACTTGGCAATTCGTCTTGGGTAGATTGCTGGACAAATTGCCGCCTTTTCGCGCGATTGACACCCAGCATATCAAGGTCATATTGAATCAGTTCGACAAACTTTCTTCTTATGAGGTAGAAGTTCCTGTAGATAAGGTTTCTCGCCTTGCCATTGCCGCAAAGTGCTATACCTGGGTAATTGCTGCCTGGGAAAGAAAATATACTGATGATTGGTTGAAGCGCGAAGGAGTGGGTGCTCAGAGTTATTGGCTGGCGAAAGCTGCTCTTACGGATGATTATTCAGAAAAGGTCATGTGCCTAAAACTATCTGGGCTTGATGACTGGAAGCAAAGAGTGGTACGCGAGTTCATGCAAAATGAAGAACATTTTCCGTCGGGGAAAGAGGCGCGTTCCGTAGTGGCAGAGGCGGGGATGGAATCAGATAGTGTTTCGCTTGTGCGCAAGAGTGCAGCGTGCCTGCTGTCGTCCGCTACTACAATAGATAGAGGAGAGACATGGGTTGGAAATGCTTTCAACAAGGAAGGCATGGTTCCATTTTCACGCGTTTGCGCTTATGCGATGTTGCGTACGCATATTCATGTTAACTTTGACAAAATTGGGTACATTAAAAAGAATGGCACGCCAAAGGCAGGGCAACTCTTTAGCGTTCTTGAGAAAATATTGTCGGTTTCAGGCGATGAGTTCTGGGAAAAATTAAAGACGACAAGAGCCGGAACATTTGATGTGGCAAAAGATGTTGTGTCGAGTGAACTGCTCAACCCTTGGATTTCATATTTGGCGGTTGCCATGGGGGCGGTGCTGGAAGAAAGGCAATATTTTGTTGATTGCTTAAAATATTACGAATGGGTAATTAAGAACTCTGCTAATCCAGACTTGAATGCTTTGATGCGGATGCGTTGGATAAAAAATAAAGACAGGCAACTTGATCTACGTGAACAACTGGAAAAATTGAATGGTCCTGTTGACAGCGCTTATAAAAGAAAGATCGCAATGGAAATTGCCCTTGAGAGATCGAGTCTCAAGAGGATAATGGATAGCAATAACATCACTTCAATTGATACGATACCGGATTCTTTTAATATCGACTGGGAACAGTTTTTTGAAGAAGTTTTCCGTGAAATACCTGCCGATGTTGATTCCTCTCCCGAAGACAACGATGGCAAAGGGCCTAATAAGGAGGAGAATAATGGCAAGCAAGAATCTAAGGGGCCCTTGCATGTCGAAGAAAAACCGTCTGAACTGGAACATGTGAACGTTGATGATAAAGAGAACATAGGACCAGTCGTTGATCCTTCTAGTGCTGATACGAAAATTGCCAGTAAAATTGATAATGACAACGATGTGCTGACGGAGAAGGGAGAAGAAATGTCGCTCGTAAAGTCCCGGAATGACGGGAGCATGGTGACGCAACCATCTGTTGACGAAAACAAATTGGAAAGGTGGGAGCAGAATTTCGCGCGAAATGATGGACTGTGTTTCAAAGGCACCATTAACATAACACCGTCTGAAGAGAATCCTGGCAGTGTCTGGATTGATCTGACAGATTGCCACGATATGAATGGTGAGGTAAATGTTCCCAGATTCGCATGCAAAGAACAAGATGTTGTTGGTGTGCAGAGTGGGTCTTCGGTACTTGGCCGGCGAAATCCGATGTTGCCAGATAGGCCTTTCTTCTTCTCCGGAAATAAAATGCCGATAGAGGTAATTGACTGGAGGGAATTGAAGATTGAAGGGTCTATACGTGATTTGCTCAGCAAGGGGACTAATGCGAGTGTTCGCGTTTCTAGTAAATGTCTGTTTGAGGATGTGCTAATTGTTGACGAAGACAGAATATATTCAGGATTGCGTTACTCAGATAAAAGAGGCGAGATTATTGTAGGCAATGAATTGCGTGAAGGTGACGTGGATGAATTCTTTGCTAAAAATAAGGCACAATGCTTGTATTATCTTCTGGACTGGGGAGAACGGGGATTGTTTCGCTTGATTGCACCCAAGAACAACATCGATATTGGAACGCAGACCATTCTTGAGTCGGTAGGACCTATGATTAATGGCAATTCAGAAGAGAACTCCGCGAAAGGTTCTAAAAACGGCGGTGGAGGTCAGAGTGATACGAAGTACGACGAATGTAGATTCCTGCAGAGCTTCGCCAAATATGTAGAGAGGTGTGGGTTCATATACTCACCGCGTGATTTGGTACGCTTCCATACGAGTGTTAAATGCTGTATGTTCACGTTACTTGGTGGTACGCCAGGCAACGGAAAGTCTTCTTTGGCTAAGCTTTACTTCCAGATGCTGACTGGGTCGGGTGCAGATTCTCATGACAGAAACATTCGCATAAATGTACAGTCAACATGGCTGGAAGCGGACGATCTCGAAAATGCCCCAAATGTCCGGTACAAGGATTTTTTGTCTAAGGCCATTAACGAAAGGGATATGCTCTATTGCGCGTGTTTCGAAGAAGTCAACCTTGCACGTATAGAGCATTACATGGCCGACATTATTCAAGAGATAGGGAAGCGCCCTGATGTTCTTGAGTCAGAAATGTGCGAGGAAATGAGGGGGGGTAAGTGTAAATTGCCTCCAAACATCCGCTTCGTTGGCACATGTAACGAAGATGCGTCAGTGCAGCCTATAAGCCGGAGATTTTACGATCGTTGCAATAAGATAGAGTTGTCTGTGTACAACCGCGAAGCCCAGATCGAAAACGCTTTTGGCTTAAAAGACGCGCGAGTGTTGCCGCTAAAGCCAGAGGAGGGTGGCGGTATCACATACTCCGATTTTAAGACGTGGTGCCAGATTGATCCTAAGATCAGGCTTGATGAAGTGAGAAAGGCATTCGATGCTCTGTTGCCGGAACTTGAGAAAATCGATGCGCATCCAAGTCCGCGAGTAATTGGCGAAATCGCGCGCTATGTTGCGCTGAGGCCGGCATTTGATGCTCCTGGCGATAGCAACAAGGTGTCCAACATGGCGCTAGACGAAGCGATAGTGCAACGTATCTTGCCGTGCTGTCAGCCGACCCCTGCTACAATCGAATACTACGGCGAAGAAAAGCTCCAGAAAACATTGCGCGATCATCACATGGATCTGTCCGCTGAATATGTTAAGTCATTGAAAGATGATTACGATCATATTATGATGGCGTAGTGTCCTTTACAACCAAGATGTTTTTTCTTTCCCAACATTCGCTGGATTATGAACTTAATCATTACGTTTTCTTCGGATAACGAGAGAAGGGTGCTGCCTCCCGCCCCACCTCCACTGCCTATTCCGCTGGATGGCGAGATATGCAAGGACGGTGGTGAGATAGAAGGTGTGTTGTGGCCTAGCGATCTGATCAGTGCACAACTAAAGGATTATGGTGGGCTTGATGTAAAGCGAAAATATCTTTTACGGATTGCATCTAACTCTCATGTGTTTGCCTCACATGCACCGGCCTCAGATATCTCAATGACGAGTAATGAAGAAGGCGAATTCTGGGATGAAGATTACAATGACGTGAAGTATAAATATGCAGCTAAGCTATTGCGTGGAGCAGTCGGCAAATCCTTCTTGGTTTTGTGGGATATTAAAGCGAAGAAAGACATCATTTATTGGAAAATCAACATACGGTCTCCCCAATGGCAATATGAACTGTGGGGTAAGATGCTGCAAGAACTCTTGCCTTTCGCATCGCCTTATGTGGTGTCTCAACAGTCGGGTTTGTCGTATGGATTAATTAATAGAGAATGGACGGCAGGGGAAGGTTTACATGACTATGCTGAAATAGATACGTTGTTTTGTGAACTGAAGAAGCTCTTGGAAAAACTGGCTCCATATCTTGAAATGATCCGTCGCGACTCCGCCATGAAGATAACGCGGAAGCTTATAAGAGTGAAGAACGAGAAGCAGCGCGTTCTCGCCAAGAGCCTTGAAATTCCTATTCATTGTGCGATAAAAGACTTCTTTTGTGTCTTACTTAGGGACATTATAGAGGTACGGCGTAAAATTCAGAAAAGGAATGAAGAGGAGACAACTAAGAAGAATTCGTTGCCAGGCAATGCTAAATGTGGGGATAGTGTGCGGAAACTTGCCGATGAAGTAGAGTATAGGGAAAAAATCGCGGCGGAACTGTCCGACCTAGCAAAGAAATGCAAAATATTCCTTTCCGATATGTATCCATGGTCTAAATGTAAGCGCTTAAAAGCGTCTGCGCTATCAGGGCGCGAGATTCCATCTTCAGTAGCATACCGTAAGGTGTGCCATGAAATACTTAGGTATGGCAATACGCGCTTTTTCTCGCTGGGGCTGGAGGGTCGTTTTCGTGTGCCGATGTACAAACCGGGAGAGAACGACAATGCCTCCGTATGGCAAAAGAATTACTCGGCCATATATGAGGTTTGGGTGTTCAAACGTTTGGTGGATGCGTTTTGCAAATTGGGTTTCCCTGAACTTCTTGGAGAATACCGAAATGGGATCGTGCAGAAGGTAAGAGACATCGCTTTCTATGGTAAATACAATAGCCCAATACATGCTTCTTTTTCTGGCGTTTCAGCAGGGGCGGATACTGAAGAAATGAGTGTAGAATTGATTCATGATGTTCTTGCATATCATGGCAACAGCGAATTTGAAGTTCCACAAGGTCCTCCTAAAACACCAGACTTCGCCATTGTTTTCAGAAGCGGAGGCAAGGTTGTTTGGTTGGTCTTGGATGCGAAATCTGGCAAAAGGCTCGAATACTACGATATAGAAAAGCGCGACAAATATCGAGATTGCAGGTACAAAGATGAATATACAAAGCAATCGTGGCTGATATATTCTGGTAGGACAGACAATATTCCTAGAATAGAGTTCGACCCCACCTGCGAAAATGATGGTTCATGGGGAAAAGATTGTTACGTGAATTTTGATCATCACAATAAAGAATTCTCCTGGGATGGTGAAAATGGGATTGTCGGTGATTTCAAGAGCGACACGCGATGTCGTGTGGGCCACATCAGAGCTAATGCGGTAAACGATTTGGGCAACAAAACATTTCTGGAATTTGCGCAAGGTCAGATTGCAACGGCGAGGAGATTGCTGGGGTCTGTGCAGTAGTACGAGGCCGTGTTGCAGATTAACACATTGGTCTAATCCTCCGATATTGAATGTGAGGTGGCCGATGTCGAGCTGCCTGTAGGCTTCTTTCATGTTTTCGCTTGTCACGTCACCCCGACTTGAGTCATTGAGTCAATGGTGAAACCATGAAAATACCATTCTTGAAGTGCGCCTCGAGTCCGAATGTAGCGAAAACGCGTTGAAGACTTGTTGCACCATTGAATCCCGTCCCTTTTTGTCGTGCGGCTGCCGATCGTGCAGCGAATAGAATTTCGCCAGCTTCTTTGGCCGTTTTACATTTGCGGCAGACATCCAACGCGCAGGCCAATCGCGCCATTTCCGCGAGGTCATAAATCGATTCGGATGTGTCAGAATTGTCTTGTGGTGACTTGGCGGCAAGAGGCATCGCATCTATTTCATAAGAAGTTCTACGATTGAACTCTTCTTCGATTGCTTGTTCGGTAATGCCTCCTTTCTCGGAGAACAGGGCGAGGTGAAGGAAGGTGGCGTGAAACTCCCTGAAGTTTCCGTCCCAGACACATTGTTTTGCTCTGTCTAGGAAAACTTCTCTTGCGCCATCGGCGAAATTCACTTTGCTTTTGTGTGCCGTTTCCCATTCGCCCAATTCGCGTTGCAGCGCACGTTCGATGTCGTCAGGTCGATCTTTGAGCGGGGGAACGTCTACGTGCCAAGTGTTAATGCGTTCAAACAGATCCAATCGGAACCTTCCTGCCGCACATTCTTTTCTCAGGTCCTTGTTTGTCCCGCAAAGCAAAAGGAAGCGGGTCGTGATATGTTCTGTTCCTCCGACACGGGTAAAAGGATTGCCATCAAGTATGGTAAGTAGTTTCACTTGCAGATGCAGCGGCAGTTCGCCTATCTCATCAAGGAAGAGGATGCCATTATTTGCTCTTTCAAAAATTCCTATGTGTTGTTGGTGGGCATCGGTAAAAGCGCCTTTCTCATGGCCAAAGAGTTCTGTCTCAATTAGGTTCGGAGCGATGGCGGCAACGTTCTGGACAATGCAGTTCATGTTGTTCATGTCTCCGTGTAGGGCTTGCATATAGGAGATGATTAGTCTCCCCAATTCGCTTTTCCCCGCTCCTGTTGGCCCGGTGATTAAGATCTTTGCATCCTGGAAGGTTTGAATGACGCGCTCTAACTTATCAAGTGCCGTTGAATATTCTGGATGCGATGTCCCAATCCCTTGGCGTAGAAGGCCATTGGATGTTAAAGATATGTCTGTACCATACCATAGGTTTTCGGGTGTTTTTGCTTGCCGTGGATCAATGCGTTTGACATAACGAAATCGCATGTTCTCATTCGTGCGCTCAAGATGCTTGGTCGCAAGATATAGTGCGGTTCTTGCCGCTGTTGTACTTCCCAATAGACTTATCGTAGTCGTAATCGGTTGTCTTCGCTCGTTCGCCACAATGCCATTAAGAACAGGGTTGAGACACTTCACGCAGGCATCGATATTCCAGATGTCGGTATATTCTATGGGGACAATCTGGATTTCAAGTTCACATACAAAAGAGTTGGCAATGTCTTCATCCTTGATACGAGAGTGAATTATATTATGGATGTGGTTCTCAATCAGTGGCTTGAGGCGGAGGGCGACTTTTTCGTGTATGGTCGGCGTAATCAGCATGTAGTGTGTTATTAGAGGAATGCCGTGCAATGATAGAAACGCTGTTGCAGGACGCCATTTCTCGATTTCAGTTTTAGTTGGGCTCATAGAGAGATGGTCCAGTTGTGGGTCAAAGAGCGCGATGGCTATGTTCTTGGTTTTCATATAATATTCCTTTTGTTGATTTTTAAAAGTATATCACATGAGGCAGATATTGTAAATGATATTTTTATATCAAAATTAATAATGTGATTTGATTTGCTATATTTTTGAAGAGGTGAGAAATATTGAATAATTCGCAAAAACATGAAATTATTTGATTCTTGCGATTTTGGCACGGCATTTGCTTTGTAAAGGATGCAATTCCGTATAGCGAGTTAAATACAATCGGCAAGGAGAACTAGAAAATGAAACAAACAACGGCGTCCACAGCCGAAGTGAAATGTGGTACCGACAAGAACAAGATGCGTACGGCCAGCAAGCTGAAGCGCGGGTGGAACTGGGAGTACTCCTTCTGCGGGAAGACACTGCCCGATGGCACTCGCAGGACGCTTGTGGTGGAGTACATGCTGCACCATCGTGCGAGCGGGACTGATGTGATCATCTCGAACTACCCCGGCGGTCGCGCTTATGAGGACGCCGCTGTCGAGGCAATTAGCGATGCTTTTCGCGATTTCGTCTGGGCGGCACGCGAGGAAGGCGTCGCCTGGCAGGAAGTGAGGCATCGCCACTATTTGACCGGTTGGCTCATCGATGCACCGATTGACAGCGAGATCGTCAAGGCATTGGCGGCTGCGCTGGCGGCGATTAACCGCGTAACCGTGGAGATGAAGATGGCAGAGGAAGCGCAGTGAGGGCCACATCCTATAAGAGGTGGAACAAACTTGAATTTCTGCATAGTCACTGGGGCTATGCGGTGTAAACTAAACAAACAAGAGAAAAAAGGAAGGTAGGAATGAGAAAAAAAGATGTTGCGCGCATTGCGCTCTTGGATGTCCTTGCTCGGCGCAAGGAACAGTTGGCTCCCCGTGTGACGATCTCGGCACCAGCCGGGATGGTCGCCGACATGCTGCCGTCACTGATTCAGACGTTGCTGCAGGCTAAGGCAGCTGACATTGTCAACGCGAACCTGTGTCTCGTCGGCAACGCATTGACCGTTCAGGTGGCTCTTCCAGGAAGTGATTGGAAGGCATAAAAGAAAGGGGTACAATGATGAATTGTGATATTCGCCAGCGGACAGAAGCAATCCGCTATGCGTTGATGAGAGGCGAGTCGGACGAGCAGATCGCCGTCAGCCTCGGAACGACGCTGCAGGCCGTACGGGTTGTCCGCAAGGGGCTTGGGCTGCCGCAGACGATGGGGATAACGCATCGTTCGCAGGCCTTCGGGTGCCGGGGCGTCATCAACCGTCCTGCGGTGCCGACTGTGCGCCGTCCCATGACTAAGTCGGCATGTCCGCTGCATGGACACTTCGCTTCGGTCGACGGCGCGAACGTCGCCGGGTGGGGGCAGCGTCGCGGCGAACCGCGTCTGGCGCAGACGCTGGCGCTTTGCCGCTGGTTCAGCGACAACGGGGTGCAGTTCGTCTGCTGGTTCGACTCTAACTTCCGCTGGGCGGTACGGCAGTTCAACCCGTGTCATGCGGAAGTGCTGGAGCAGATTCTGCAGCGTGAGCCCAGTTTGTTCAAGATGTCGCCGGCCGGGGTGACCGCCAACGGTGTTAGGCGCAAGGCCGACCCTTGGGTGCTTCAGGACGCCTTGTCGATACCTGGTGGGCTGGTCGTCTCCAACGACCTCTACCGCAAGGAAGTCGAGTCGAATCCGCAGGGCTTTGGCTGGCTCACTCAACATCCCGAATGCCGCGTCACAGGTCAGATCGCTGCAAACGGCGACATATTGCTTGGCGACGACGGACACATTCGCATCCCTGTCAATAATGATCCTAGGTCCTATATCCGCTAATATCTTTTGCAGGCGCGCGGACGCGCGTCTCTACCATAACACCAATCAAAGAAAGAAGGAAACAATCATGGTTAAATTCACGTTTGATTCTCTCGCCAACGGCAATGCGCCAGAGGCACAGATTACCGTCTACGACGACGACCGCAAGCCGCTCGTTCTTGGAGCTGCGCAGCAGCTTGGACGCACCGGTGCGGGCGGCAGCGTGTACGAGATCCCCACGGCGCCAGAATTCTGCGCCAAGCTGCTCAAGCCGCAGGATCTCGCAGACGCCGCCAAGCGCAAGCGCATTCTCTCCACACTCGAGACGATGCTCGAGATGCCCGAGTGCGCGAGAAATCCAAACCTCGCGTGGCCGTTTGGTTTGGTCTATGACAAGGAGCATTCTCCGATAGGCTACGCGATGCGCAGGATTCCGAAGGACTACTTGCCTTTCAAGGCGGTCTTTGGCGGTTCGATGTCCGTGAAGCGCGCGTTCCCGGCGATCGGACGCAAGGAGCTCGCACAAGCGGCAAAGAACTTTGTCGAGACTCTGGACTTCCTTGAGGCGGTCGGCGTGCGCCCGGCGGACTTCAATCCGGAGAACTTCATGCTCAACGAGCGCGGCGAGGTGCGATTCCTCGACTGCGATTCCTACATGATTTACTCGCGGTCCGGCAAGACAATGACGAGCGAAATGTACTTCCCTGATTGCGCGGCGCCGGAGCTGTTGTGCGATCCCAAGACAATTCGCGCTCCCCGCACCTTGGAGCAGACGTGCTTCTCTGCCGCGGTGTTGTCGTTCATGCTGGTCATGAGCGGGCAGCATCCATATTCGTTCGTCGATGCCCAGGACGGCACCACTACTGGCACTCCATCTGAGAACATCATCGCGGGCAAATGCCCTCTCGGCAAAGGCGCCGGCTGCCGCCAGGATCCGCGGTGGTATGCGCTCTGGAGTTGGCTCACGAGCGGACTACAGGTGGCGTTCATCACGACTTTCCGCGACGGACATGCGAATCCCAGTCTCCGTACGCCGCTCGCCACGCTCGCCAGTGAACTTGGAAAGTTCGCCTACGAATGTGGAAGGTTGCCAGAACGCAACGATCTCGCTCCCAATGCGCCCAAGCCTAGAGAGGCCAACATACAGCCGCCTCCAATGGCTTTCCCCACTCGCGGCTATCCATATACGCCGCGTCCGCAACTACCGCGTCCGCAAATGCCGTACCCGCAGTATGGTACGCGCCATCCAGCGCGTCGTCCGTATGGCTACGGCGAACGCACTTCAAATTTCGGCTGCAACTACCGTCCGTTCGGTGGAAAGCAGTACTAATAAGGCAAAAAACAACAAAGGAACAAAACAATGAAAACATACAACTCGTCGCTTGACGCGACAAACCCGGCAGCACGCGTCCCAGTAGTGGTTCTGCTCGATACCAGTTACTCCATGCGCGGCAAGTCGATCGCGGAACTCAACAACGGCGTCAACCGTTTTTTCGCCGAAGTGCGTGACGATGACGCGGCGGTCATGTCCGCCGACATCGCCCTTGTGACGTTCAACACGACAGCTCAAGTCGTCCACGGCTTTGCGTCCGCCTTCGATTATCCCGACAGGCTCGAGCCGTTCGTGGCGGACGGCCAGACAGCGACCGGCCCCGCGCTGGAGTTGGCGGAACGCCTTCTTGCCGAGCGCGAGGCGGAGTATGCCAGGGTCGGACTCCCCCACTTCAAGCCGTGGTGCATCTGCCTTACCGACGGCAGACCGTATCCCGACAGGGGATGGAAGGAGCCGGCGAAACGCTTCCGCGAGAAGGCCGAACGCGGAGGTCTGACCTATCTCTGCGTCGGTGTCGGCGACGACATCAGCGAAGAGACTCTGGAGGAACTGTCAGCTTCGGAACCGGGCGTGATCCGCCTAAAGGACTTGAGGTTCTCCGCGTTCTTCCAGTGGTTGAGCGCGAGCATGCACGACGTCTCGGTCGCCGGCACGGCGAGCCAGGACAACGTTCGCCTTCGCGGGATTGGCGGATGGGCGAGGTTCCTGAACCCCAATGAGAGGGGATGTTCGAGATGAGCCGCTTTGCCGAATGGGAAAGCCTCGCGGTGAGCGTCATTGGCCCCGAGCATGTGAGGCGGGAGCAGCCGCTTCAAGATGCCAGTGGAGTGGTTTGCTCTCCGCGTCCAGCCGCCGTCGTCTGCGACGGCGCTGGATCGGCCCGTTTCTCGCATGTCGGCGCCGAGGCCGCCGTGCGCGAATTCAGAATCGCGCTTGCCGCGCTTGAGCCGATGCTGGAGTCCTGCCTTGATTCGAATGAAATCTCATTCGGCTGTGCGAAGGACTACTGGAGGTATCTGGCCAACTGGATGTGCCGCGCGATTGTCGCGGCAAAGGATGAGTCCGCTCGTGTGGGGTCGGGCAGCCCGGGCGACTATGACTTCACCTTGGCTGCCACTGTCGTGGGCTGGCGCTACACGGCGTTCCTTCAGGTTGGAGACGGCGCAATTGCCGTACGTCTGCACAGGGGTGACAGCGCACTTGTCTTCAAACCTGAGAAGGGGCGTTACGCCAACGTGACCAAGTTCCTTGACAAGGACACGGTTGAAGAGGACGCATTCCTGACGCGCATTCTCCCGTCTTCGGCCATTTCCGGCGTTATGGTCATGAGCGACGGGCCGGAGATCAAGATGCTTGACATGTCCGGCAACCGCCCGGCGAGAATCGTGTCGGACATGATCGACGATTGTGCGAAGGGCGAGCTGGACCGTGCATCGCTGTTGAACTACCTGACGGGCAGTCGCTGGATGAATGATCCGCGGGGCGGAGATGACAAGAGCGTTGCCATACTCGCGCGTGCGAATACACGCAAAGGCGAAAATGAGGAGTGATGAAATGGGCAAGAAAGAAGAAATGACGGCTGTCGGCATCGTCGCCAGCTTCCTGAAGTCGTACAAGGCGAAGCCCGCGGAAATCCCAGTCGTGGAATGGCTGGACGGCGAGTTCGCCAACTACCCGGAGATCTGGCGTGACGAAGCGGAGCGTCGCGAGTGCAGTAGGGACGTCGTTGCTGGCGTCGATGGATTTCATGCCGCATCCGGGCGTCTTGCCGCGACAAGCGCTGCGGGCGGCACGCGCGCTGATTTCATCGAGGACTCCATCAATATGGGATGCAAGGCGGAAGGAACCGTCCTTGTCGCGAAATATGCTGCGGAGATCGATCACGCTGTCGGCGAGGCCAACAAGTTGATGGCCGAGCAGGTCTTCAAGCACCGCCCCGACGGGACGTTGGACTATTCGCAGGTAAACCGGGCGCCGACGCTTGAAGGTGGGATAGCCGAGGCTCACCACGCCGGGACGTTCAATATAGATGCCGCGACGAAGGAGTCGACATTGCATGCGGAGATGCCGGCCTCGCACGGCAAGAATTCCGTTGATCTCATGATCAAGGATGCCGACGGCAAGATACTGAAAAGGTACCAGTCGAAGTACGGTGCCGACGCAAAAGCGACGGAGCAGCAGTTTGGGAACCGATACCGCGGACAGCGCAAGCTTGCGCCAGAAGACCAGGTCGAGGAGATTCCCGGTGCAACCGACCACATTGAGGCCGAAGGCGTTAAATCAACCCCCCTTTCCAAAGAAGACGCGGTAAAGATGAAGGATGAGACGCAGAAGACCGGGAAGCCTCGCGAGTACGACTGGAACGACGCCAGCGCAAAGACCATCTGCAGGCATGTCGGCAAGAAGGCCATGGTGGCGGGGGCGTTCGCCGTTGGCTTTCAAGGGGCGCGGATCCTCGGCCGCCGCATTTGGAATGGCTTGACGGGGAAGAACAACAATCCTTTGTCAGAAGACCTGAAGGAGTTTACGGAAAGCGCGGCGAAGAGCGGCGCCGCAGCGGCAGGAATGGCGGCAGTCTCCGGCGGACTCGTGGTGGCCGCCAAAAAGGGACTCTTGGGCTCGGCAGTCAAATCAGTCAAGGGTAACGTGATTGCGAATGCCGCCTGTGCGGCGGTTGAGAACATCAAGATCATAGCGAAGCTCGGCACTGGAGAAGTCTCTGGCAAGGAGGCTCTCGACATTGCCGGACGTGTCAACTGCTCGCTGGTCGGATCGTTGGCCGGCGCTGCGAAAGGCGTCGGCGTGGGCGCGGCGGTAGGTGCGGCACTCGGGCCAGTTGGCGCGGCGGTCGGAGGCTTTATTGGCGGAGTTGCCGGGGGCATTGCGGGAAGTGTTGTCGGAGAGGCGCTGTATGCGGGCGCAAAGAAGGTCTGCAAGGTTGTCTGCTCTGCCGTGAGCGCATGCGCCCGATCTGTCTGCCGTACGGTGGGCAAGGTCGCCCGTGCACTCAATCCGCTGAACTGGTTTTAACCTGAACAACTAGACAAGGAGACAAAAATGAATACAGTTGAAGAACTGAAGGTTCGCATCAATGCGGGCTACCGACTCATCGGGCTCGAGACGCGCGACGACATCGCCGCAGAGGTGGCGATCGACGAGGTCGCCGGCATGTTTGGCATTTGCGTGGATTATTGGAGCTACGCTGCCAACTTCCCGGAGGACAACGGGATTGTGATCCCGGACTGCGTTTCCAGACTGGTGGAACATCTGCGGTATCAGAAGGAGAAACGGACAACCATGAATGCGGGTCGCAGAATCGTGGTCCTTTCCGATGTCAACGACGGCCTATTAAGGCCTGAGGTCATTGCTTGGATCAAGATGCTGCTAAAACCAGGCGGAGCGCACGGCGGTGAAACCGTATTGATCGTGACGGGCCGAATAGTGTCGCTTCCGCAGGAGTTGCGCGAACTGTCGTGCATATTGGCTCTCTCTCTCCCGTCTGAGGATGAGATAGCCGTCGTGCTGGATGACTTTACCAGAGAGAAGGGTTGCCTGCCGCTTGGCGATTCCCAACGTATGGAAATCGTTCGCGCGCTCAAGGGGGTTCCCAAGTGCTCGGTCCCGCGTCTGCTCGGCGTTGTGTTCGGGATGACAGGACGGCTGAACGCGGGTGACATCCTTGCCGAGAAGGCGGCGGCACTTCGCAGGAACGGGCTGCTGGAGTTGGTCGATGTCTCGTCTGACTCATGTGAAGCGGGCGGGATGGAGAACTTGCGCGGATACCTTGAGCACGTCTCCAGAATCTTCGCGAACCAGGCGGAAGCCAGGAAGTTCGGTGTGGATGCACACAAAGGTATCTTGATTGCGGGAATGCCAGGGTGTGGCAAAAGCCTTGCAGTCAAGTTTGCGGCAAAGAAGTTCGTCTTGCCGTTGCTCCGTCTTGACATGGGGCGGCTTATGGGACGTTACAACGGCGAGAGCGAATGTAATCTGCGGGAGGCACTGGCGGTCGCCGAGGCGCATGCGCCATGCATTTTGTGGATAGACGAAATAGAGAAAGCCTTTGCAGGCGTCGGCAAGGACTGCGACAACGGCGTGGCGACACGTCTCTTTGGCAGTTTTCTCACATGGATGAACGAGCGCACCTCGCCTGTTTATACTATGGCGACGGCGAACGACATACATGGGCTCCCACCCGAGCTCTTGCGCAGAGGGCGCTTTGACGAACTCTTCTTTGTCGATTTCCCGACAGCTTTGGAGGCGGAGAGCATCTTTCGCGTGCAACTTGCGCGTAGGGGCTGCAAACTTTGTGATCCCGAGATCGCAGAGCTTGCGGGCACGGCTTATGGGCGCGGCTTCTCTGGGGTGGACATTGAGGGCGCGGTGAAGTCGGGCGTCGAGATGGCGTTCGAGCGCCGCATAGAGGCTCGTCGTAGGATCGACGGGGATTGGGAGCAAATCGCAGTTGAGAAGGCTGACTTCGACGAGGCCATGTCATTGGTAAAGTCGACCACGGAGACTATGGGGGGCAAGGTGCAGGACCTTCGCGAAAGGTTCGAGAGGTTCCGCCTTACGCCAGCGTCAGTGTCTGTTGGCAATGTTGAAAAAACATTTCCACAGTTTTAATACATCATACATCCAAAAAAGAAAGAAGGCAAAACATGAATGACAAAGTAGTAAATGCGGAAATACGCGTATGCGATGGCGACTCCAAGAGCAACGCCAGGGGAATCGCTATGGTTGCGTTGCCAGTTGGGTTGCTGGCAGTGATGGGACTGGCGTTCTTGTGGTGCTGTCCAGAGTGGCATCCGGGGATGTTCGGCGAGCACTGGCAGTTCAAGCGGCAGCTCTGTTGGAATGCCATAGGAATAGTGGCGTTCTGCATGCCGCTGCTGGCCGGATGGACGCGGTGGTTGAGGTGGGCTCCTGTCATGGTGGCGGTGTGGTTCGCGATGTTTGCGGCCTCGCAGTTCTCGCCGCATGGCGGCAGCGGGTGGCTTGTCTCTCTTGGCCCAATACGCCTCGACGTACTTGGCATGTTGCCGTTCACTTTGGCGATGATGCTTGCTTGGATTTCCCATAGGTTCGGGTTCCGAGCGGTGCGGATGCTCATGATCCTCGGCGTCTCGATTTCGCTTGTGCTGGCGGTACGCATAGCGGCAAATGCCAATCGAGCGTCGCGTGTCGCGGCATGGTTCAGCGGCAATCCACCGACAAAGGAACTGGCCGAGAACGACTCTTCCCTGGCTCGCGCCTGGGCGCAGAAGACCACTGCCGAGGCATTTCACGAGTCGCACTGGTTCTCCGGAAATGAGAATCATCTGCGGAACAATCCACTTCCTGGCCGCTTTACTTCGGCAATGCCCGCATCTGCGGCGCTTAGGTTTGGAAAGTGGTTTTTACTTGTTGTCGGGGCGGCATTCGGATTCCTGGGATTGTGTCTTGCAAGGGTTTGGCTTGGCACTGCGGATCAAGGCAAGAAGGTGTTCCTTGGGGTGTCTGGGCTTGGTATCTTCATTCCTGCAATATTGGGAACATGTGAATGCATAGGCCTCACGCCCGTCTTATACACCTGTGTGCCTCTGGTTTCGTATGGAGGAACCCCCGTCATGATTACTTGGCTCATTGCCGGAACGCTTGCATCCATCTGGCTGGATGGAGCCAATGGTGAACAAAAGGATGTATAACCAGGGGATAGGAAGGAAGAAGCTGAGTTTTGTATGTCGTTCGGCGCCCCGCTCTTTTGCCTCTTGCCATTTCGGGTGGTTTGTTGTATACTAATATGCTAATATGAAAAAGAGCTTCTTCTCGAAATTCGACTGGGCTGCGTTCTGGACGGCGACGTTCGTGACGTTTGCCGTCTACTTCTATACGCTCGGTCCGTCCGTGGGTCTCGAGGACTCCGGCGAGCTGGCTACTGCCGCGGCGCATCTTGGCGTTCCGCATCCGCCTGGGTATCCGTTCTGGACGCTTTGCAGCTGGATATTCTGCAAGGTGTTTTCGTTCGTCACCTACATGGGCCATCCTACGCCGGCCTGGGCGGTGAGCTGCTGCAGCGCCGTGTTCGGCGCGTTCGCGGCGGGCTGCACGGCTATGCTCATCTGCAGAAGCGCGCATGACTTCATAGTGAAGGACGATGCGTCCGACGCGGGCGCGGACTGGCTCTCGTTCGGCGGCGGCGTCGGCGGCGCCCTGGCGTTCTCCTTCTCGCCTGTCGAGTGGTCGCAGTCCACGATTGTCGAGATATACTCGCTCAACGCGCTCTTCCTGATGTGGGTGTTTCTCCTTTCCTACCGCTGGATGAAGAGGCCGTCGGACAAGATTCTGTGGTTCACCGCGTTTGTTTTCGGGCTTGGCCTCACGAACTACCAGGTGCTTCTCTTCGCGATCGTCCCCATCGCCATCATAATATGCCTCAGGAACTTCTCCATGTTTCGGGACTTCCTCCTCTACCTGATCCCCGTCGCGCTGACGTGCCAGGTTCTGCAGATAGGCGAGCTCCAGCGCGCGAATGAGTTCATGACGTCTGACGTCATCAACAAGCACATGGCGCTGAAGACGTGCGCGTCGACTCCGTCGACGGCCGCGCTTGTGTTCGCGTTTGTGGCGCTTGTCGCGGGGATGATCGTTGCGGCGGTGCTCCGCGCCAGGGGGCGTCGCGACGTCGCAAAGATCTCCGCCATGATTGGCGGCGGCGTCGCTCTGGCGGTCATGGCGTTCGCCGTCATCGGGATATTCGCCGGCGAGGTCTCGTGGCCCGCGCTGTCTCCCAACCAGGGGACGGAGGCGGACATCACGGCGCCGCTTGTGAACCCGCGCATATACGTGTGGGTGGCGATGTTCATGGTGGTGAGCGTTGTGTGCGGGGTCCTTGCCGCGCTGTGGAAGGAGGACGGCGACGAGAACGGCAGCACTCTCGAGATCGTGTTTCTTGTCGGTGCGGCGGTCTCCGTGCTGATAGCGGTCGCGATCGTGTACGGCTTCGTCGGCGAGCCCAGTTCCTACGGATACCAGGGCAAGTGGAAGTACGACTGGGATTCGTCGGAGTTCATCTGCACCATGCTGGTGATGACGCTTCTGGCGGTTTCCCTGTTCGTGAAGCGCGGGTTGTCGTACTCGATCCCGGTTGCAGGCTTCCAGATAGTCCTGTTCCTTCTCCTCCGGCGCGGGGCGATGAACGGTCTCGTGCACCCAACGAGCTGGTGGTTCTGGTGGCCCGTCGTCTGGAACTTCGTCGTCCTGGCGCTGGCGTGGATCGTCCTGCCGCACGGTCGTTCCGTCGCGGGCGCGGCGTTCTTCGCGCAGCTCGGCGTCTCGTTCTACGCCTACATGCCGATAGTCTCCGACATCAGGAACCCCCCGATGAACTGGGGCTACCCGAGGACGTGGGATGGCTTCAAGCACGCGATCACGCGCGGGCAGTACGAGGCGATCACGATTCCCGAGTTCACGAGCTTCAAGGTTTTCTGGGAGTTCATCAAGGAGCAGATGGGCCATTACTTCGCCGACGTGAAGATGCAGTTCTCCGATTTCCTGGCGTTCTTCGCGCTGGTGCCGTTCGCGTGCTGGGGGTTCGTGGTCAAGGCGAAGTCGCGCAAGGTGCGCGTTACGGCGCTATGGGCGGTGTCCGGAATACTGGCGCTTCTGCTTGTGCGCGCCCTGATGGCGGGCTTCGGCGTTGGCGACGGGGAGGGATGGCAGGTGATCGACCGCATCCTGCTCGCGCTCATGGCGCTTGCGTCGCTCGTCGGCGTTGTTTCCATTGCGTGGGGACAGGTCCTTGTCAAGACGACCGTCGCCACGCGGCGGTTCGTCGAGACCGCGATACGCGGCCGGGACTACCGGCGGCTGGGAGCTTTCGCGGCGCTGGCGTTGATCGGCGTCTCGTTTGCGGCGCGTCCGTATGTCGTCTGGGTCCGCAACGGCGGGAAGGCAGGCTCCTGGCTGCCGCTGGTCCTGACGCTTCTGGTGCTTTGCGCGTTCGCGCTTCTCGTCCTGGGCGCCAGGGGGCTGCTCCGGTTCCGGCGCAGCCTGCACGACAAGCCCTGCGTGCCGTCATTCCACGCCAGGGGCGTGACGCAGCAGTGGCTCATCGCCTCGGGCGTCTCGTTCTTCGTGATGTCCGTGCCGCTCATCGTCCTCGCGAAGGTCAAGGGCGACCTGCAGGACGGCTTCATCCAGAAGGTGAAGTTCATATCGTCGCATGCGATGATCGCCCTGTGGATCGGCTACGGCCTCGTGCTCGTCGGCGTGGTCGCGCGCAACCTCGCCGCGGGCGGGAACAGGCTTTCGCGCCGCGCCGTCGCATGGCTTGCGGCCGGTCTTGCCGCCGTGATGATCCTCTCCGCCGCCGTCGCGCCTATATGGCAGAACTACAACGACGCCGAGCTTGTCCACAAGCTCGGCAGCTCCGAGCAGAACGACCATACCTTCGGCTGGCAGTTCGGCGCGTACCAGCTCGACGGGGCGAAGGCCATCCGCGAGCAGCTGACGGCGGACGAGGAGCCGCTGCCGGACCCGGACTGGCCGCCGCCGATGGACCCGTTCGCCATCTTCTTCGGCGGCACCGACCCGGGCCGCTTCGTGCCGACCTACATGATCTACTCCGCGAACTTCCGCCCCGACGTCTACCTCATCACGCAGAACGCCCTTGCGGACGAGACCTACATGGCCGTCCAGCGCGACCTCTACGGAGACGAGATATGGATTCCGTCGAAGGAGGACAGCGGCGAGGCGTTCAACATCTACGTCGACGAGGTGAAGCGCGGCGTGAGGCCCGCGAACGGCGACCTGAAGATCGAGAACGGCAGGGTGCAGGTCACGGGCGCGCTGGGCGTCATGGAGATCAACGGCATCCTAACCAAGATGATGCACGACCACGACCGGCTGCGCCACTCCTTCTACGTTGAGGAGAGCTACGCGATCCCCTGGATGTACCCGTACCTCTCTCCGCACGGCCTGATCATGAAGCTCAACGCCGACAGGACGCCCTACGACCCGAAGACCGCCGCAAAGGACCGCGACTTCTGGGACTGGTACACGCGCCGCCTCGTGGACGACCCGATGTTCCGGCGCGACTTCGCCGCGCAGAAGAGCTTCTCCAAGCTCCGCGCCGCCATCGCCGGGCTGTACCGCTCCCAGGGTCGCCGCGCCGACGCAGCCCAGGCGTTCCGCGAGGCGCACGTCATCTACCCGCCCTCGCCCGAGGCGACGTTCAGGTACGTCAGCGAGATGCTGATTCCGCTGGACAGGCTGTCCGTCATCTCCGAGCTGATGGACTATACCGACGTCCTGGACCCCAACGGCGGGCGCACCGCGAGGATCCGCTCCTACGTCACCACCCGCCGCACCATCGACAGGCTTGAGGGCAAGCGCCGTTCCGGACCGCTGTCGACCGACGAGGAGTGGACGCTTGCCGAGTGCTACGCGAACCTCGGCCACCTCTCGGAGGCCGCAAGGCGCATGGCGCGGCTACTGCCCGGCGTCACGGACCTGAAGCGCCTGGAGGGCGCGGTCGCGGTGTTCATCGGCGCAAAGGACTATGCGAGCGCCGAGAGGGCGATCCTCGCCGTGTTCAGGGCGGCAAAGCGCCCTCCGGCGGAGATGCTCGCCGAACTGGTGGTCGTCCAGCACCGCCTGGGCAAGCGCGGCGAGGCATACGCCACGTTGGACAAGGCGATTCGCGTCAACCCCAAGATGGCCAGGGACCGCGCCTATGCCTACCTGGCCGGGCTCGAGCCTGGCGAACAGGACGTCACTCTCTGGCTGCGGCTCGCCAGGCAGTTCAGGCGCGGCAAGGACATGCCGCGCGCCCAGGAATGCCTGATAAGGGCGTTCAACCTCGCGCCCGAACGCGCACAGGAGGAATGCCGCAGGGACGACGAGCTATACAGGATCTTCCAGACAATATTGAAGGAGCAATCTCAAAGGAGAAGATGAAAATGCCAAGAACAGACATAGACTGGGAGAAGCTGGGGTTCGGCTTCTCGGACGTGAACTGCCACATACGCTACACGTGGCGCGACGGCAAGTGGGGCGAGGCCGAGTTCGTCAAGGAGCCCTACATAACAATGCACATCGGCGCCAGCTGCCTGCACTACGGGCAGGAGTGCTTCGAAGGCATAAAGGCGTTCCGGCAGAAGAGCGGCAGGCTGGCGATCTTCCGCCCGGAGGAGAACGCGAAGCGGATGTTCAAGACGGCCGTGCGCTGCGTGATGCCGCCCGTGCCCGAGGAGATGTTCCTCGAGGCGTGCGAGAAAATCGTGGCGGCGAACGAGGAGTATGTCCCGCCGTACGGGACCGGCGGCTCGCTCTACCTGCGCCCGCTTCTGATAGGCACCGGCCCGCAGATCGGCGTCGCCCCGGCGAAGGAGTACACCTTCATGATCATGGTGATGCCAGTGGGCGCCTACTACAAGGGCGGGCTCAAGCCCGTGCGCGCCGTGATCCTCGACGACTGGGACCGCGCCGCGCCCCACGGCATGGGCGACGTAAAGGTAGGCGGAAACTATGCGGCCTCCCTCTTCGCGCACGAGAAGGCGAAGCGCGAGGGCTGGCCCGTCGAGCTGTACCTCGACGCAAAGACCCACACCTACATCGAGGAGTTCTCGACGTCGAACTTCCTCGGCATCAAGAAGGACGGCACGTACGTCACGCCTGACAGCCACTCCGTCCTGCCCTCCGTGACGAACATGTCGCTCCGAGAGGTCGCGGCGGACCTCGGCTGGAAGGTCGAGTGCCGCCCCGTCCCGTACACCGAGATCCGCGAGTTCGCGGAGGTCGCGGCGTGCGGAACGGCGGTCGTCGTCACGCCAGTGTGGGAGATCACGCGCGGCGGGGAGGTCATCCGCATTTCCGAGCCAGATGCCGTCGGCGAGCATCTGCAGAAGCTCTACGACACCGTCCAGGGCATCCAGTACGGCGTTCTGCCGGACACCCACGGCTGGTGCCACGAAGTCAAGGTCTGACAGCCAGTGCCGGTGTGGCTCGAGAATCACGTTGACGAGAAGGTCGCCGCGCGACTGGAGGGCGCCGGCTTCGGCCGCATAGTGGCCAGGTGCCTTGCCGCGCGCGGCGTCACGCCGGAGGCCGTCGACGACTTCCTCTCGCCGTCCCTGCGCGGCCTCGCCCCGCCGGAATGCCTGCCGGGCGTCGAGGACGCGGCGAGGACTGTCCTGCGGGCGGTCCGCGAGCGCCGGAGGATCGTGATTTTCGGCGACTACGACTGCGACGGAATATGCGCCACCGCCATACTCCTCAAGTCGCTCTGCATACTCGGAGCGGACGTCGCCGCGTTCATCCCGGACCGCCTCAGCGAAGGCTATGGCATGACTGCGGCGTCCGTCGCCAGGATGCTCTCGGCGAATCCGGGCGTGTCGCTCGTGGTGACGGTGGACAACGGCATCGGCTCCGCCGACCTTGTGGCGGAGCTGGAGGGGAAGGGGATCTCCGTGGTCGTGACGGACCACCACCTTCCGGGCGAGGTGATCCCGCGCTGCACGGTCGTGAACCCCAAGCTTGAAGGCACGCCGCCTGAGCTCTCCGATCTCTGCGGGGCCGGAGTCGCGTTCATGCTCGCAAACGCCGTCGTCTCCCAGGCCAGGGCGATGGGCCTCTACAACGGCCCCAATGTCGCCGGCCCGCTCGTCGTCCTCGCCGGCCTAGCCACCGTCACTGACATAATGCCGCTCACGGGGCAGAACCGCATCCTCGTCTTTGAAGGGCTGCGGCTCTTCTCGAAATACGCCCCATACGGGCTTTCTGAGCTGCTGAACAGGGCCTCTAAGACCGCCAGCGACAACATACAGGCCAGGGACTTCGGCTTTGCCCTTGGCCCCAGGCTCAACGCAGCCGGACGCATGGCGAGCGCGATGGAGGCGCTGCGCCTCGTCATGGCGACAGACCGCGAACAGGCCAGGCAGCTGGCCGTCCAGGTGGACATGCGCAACGGCGAGCGCAGGTCGGTCGAGCTGAAGATGACGGAGGAGGCGTCCGCCAGGCTCGTGCCGGGCGCGCCCGTGCAGATCATCGACCTGGACGAAGGGCACCAGGGCGTCGCCGGCATCGTCGCCGCCAGGATACTTGAACGGATCAGGTCCGAGGGCGCCGCCGTGCCGGTGTGCGTCGCGGTCTGCGGACACGGCTCCGCCCGCGCCCCGGAGGGCTACAACATACGCGACGCGCTTGCCGCCGCCTCGGATGCCCTCACGTCGTTCGGCGGACACGCCGCCGCCGGCGGCTACACCGTGGCAGAGGGGCGCGGCGAGTTGTTCCGCGAGCTTCTGGCGCGCGCGTGCGCGGCGCAGGCGAAGACGCATCCAGACTGCTCGGAGGGCGTGCTGCGATTCGACACCTGGGTGGATCCATCGGAGATCACGATGGACCTTGTGAAATCCCTTTCGCGCCTTGAGCCGTTCGGCGAGGGAAATCCCGAGCCGGTCTTCGCCGTGAAAGGTGTTGTGTTCTCCGACATTCGGCCGATTGGCGAGAACGGACGCCACGTCCGCCTGTCCTCGAAGTCCTGCCCCGATGCGATATGGTGGCATCGCGGAAACAAGGTCGAGGAGCTGCGCGCCGCCGCGCATTCCCCGTTCGACATAATGTTCGCCCCGTTCGTGTCCACATACGGCGAAGACCACGTCGAACTCCGCGTCTGCGGCCTCCGGAAGTCGGTTGACTGACCCCGGATGAAAAAAACTTAAATTTCCCCCTTGCGCGAAGGCGCGGGATTTGATATACTATGCATCCGTTCGCCCCTCCGGGCGGGCGTCGATCTTTGACAACCGGGAGTATGGAG